>CAWHPS010000038.1:0-113716 GCA_963831235.1 uncultured Fibrobacterota bacterium | reverse complement strand
AAAAACTCGGGTTCGATCACGTTGGGCCGGGAGCACAATATTGTTCTTCAAGGGAACTTTCAGCCGGACAGGATTTGAATCTGTATCTTCCTGAAAACCCGATGATAAAATACAGGAGCGTTGTTCAATTGGTTAATGAACTTGATTTCATAGTCAAACGGCCGGAATTAAATGAAGGTACGCCGGCATTCAGGCAGGGCATGGGTTCCATGGGCCTCATGGTATCGCTTTACAATCCCGGTGATGCGGAGTATTCGTTTAAAACGAAAATCCTTCGTGAAATGCCTGAAAAAAAATCCCTTGTGCTTGAACATTCAATGTCAATGGATCGCAGGCAGCTTCGCGATTATGTCAGGCTTGAGGTACGCAATCAGACGAAATTCAGATTTGTCAAGTCATCTGACAAGGAACTAATGAAGGGCGGCTCACGTTTTTCAGGGACAATAGTGGATATAAGCGGAGGCGGCTGTAACCTTCAGGCTTCCGAAGCCTATCATCCAGGCGATGTTTTAATGATGAGTTTCAACTTCATGGGAGAAGCTTTTTACGGTGTCAAAGGTGGGGTATTGCGGATAAAGCAGAAGACCATAAGCGGCGCCCAGGCTTTTTTTCACCATATCCAGTTTACGGACATTGAAAACAGCGTTCGGGAAAGAATCATAAGCCTTATTTTCGAAAAGCAGCGTGAAGAAGCCCAGTGGCAGAAAACATCACCGTTTGCCTGATATCCCGGTTCAAACAGCTGAAACAGCGCCTATAAGCTCGTCAACCTTTCTTTCGCCTTCGTCTGTTCCAAGACTTACGGAAACTGTCTGAGATACTCCGGGCTCAATCAAGGTTACGCCGTAGAGAATATCGCAGGCCGCCATGGTCTTCTTATTGTGGGTGATAACCAGGAACTGCGTCTTTTCCGAGAAACGGCGGATGAGGTTGATGAATCGTCCGATATTGGCGTCATCCAGCGGGCCGTCAACCTCGTCAAGGATGCAATAGGGCGATCTCTTGACAAGATAAAGCCCGAACAAAAGCGATGTGGCTGTAAGCGCCCTTTCACCGCCGGAAAGAAGGGTGATGTTCTTCATGCTCTTTCCACTGGGCCTTGCGTAAACCGCGATCCTTGCATTCAGTGGATCAGGATCATCCTCAAGACGGATGTCAGCTTCGCCGCCCTCAAAGAGCGTTATAAATACCTCCCTGAAATTCTCCCTGACCTGCTTGAATGTCTCAACAAATTTATCCGAAGCTTCTTTATCAAGCTTGCGTATCAGTTTTTCCAGGGAATCCTTTGCTGTTTCAAGATCAGCTTTCTGCTTGGACAAATCATCAAGCGATGTCTTTTCCTGCTCATAGTCTTCGAGCACGCTTAAATTGACATTGGTGCCTATTGTCTTGAGCCGTTTCTTGAGCACGTCAATTTTCTCACGCGCCGCATTATCGTCCATTTCGAGCTGAACCTCTTCATCTGAAAGGGAGTTTAAGTCCTTTTCATATTCTTCCCAAAGGCGTTCGACCATGGAACGACGTTTTTCATTAAGGCGTTCGAGCTGCATTTCGCTCTCATGCAGCTTTTCTGACAATTCCGTTATAACCTTCTCTTTTTCACGCGCCGTGTGACGCATTTCCGTGCTGTCTTTGCGTACTTCCGAGTAGGTTTCCCGGTGCATGGCCTGGTTCTGTTCCTTTTCACGGCGGAGAATAAGGCTTTCCTCCTTACGCGCTTCGAGGCTTGTTATGTCGCGAGTATGGTTTTCTATCTCGACTTCGTATTTACTCTTCTCCTCGCGTCCGGAAACAAGTGCCGTGTATGCTTCATTTATTGCGGTCTCAGCCTTAATGTGATCTTTTTTCAATGTCTGTGATTCCTGCTTGAGGGCATTGAAATGAAGCTCTGCATCCTTGAGTTTTTCCGTTATACTGCCGCGCTTTTCTTCAAGTGCAGTGATGTCGGCTGTCAGGACAAGCATCTGCCCCTCATTCTCGACCTTGCGTTCATCAAGCTGTTCCATTGACCTTTCACACAGTTTGGCTTCTTCGAGCTGCCCCTCAATGCGGCGATCAATAAGCCTAAGCTGTTCAAGGGCCTCATTTTCCCGTGACCGCATGCGCATGATTTCCTCATCAAGGTGACGGATGTTTCCCTCATGTTCCTGTCTGGTGCGTCTGCCGGAATTGAGGCGCTCGTCTATCTCGAACAATGCCTTTTTTGCCTCTTCAAGGGTTGAAAGTGTGGATGCCTTTTCCTTTTCCTTTGCATCGATCTCGATCCTGTATTTTTCAAGATTACGGCTCAGGGTCTCGATGAATTTTGTACGTGATAAAAGCCCCAGCTCCTCGTGTACAACCTCTCCGCCTCGGATGATACCGTTCGTTGTATAAGTGTCTCCGTTACGGGTAACGCAATGGATGGTATAATCCCCGCATAACGCGCGAATCTGAGGAACCACGGACTGATCTTCTATTATAAGCACATCGCCAAGAAGGTGCGACACCAGGGTTGCAAACCCCTCGCGGCAGTTTACAAATTTACCGGCCCAACCCACGACACCGGGAAGACTTTCCACTGTATCAAGACTTGACGGCCTCTCTCTGCCCTGGATAAGAGATTCCACGGCAAAGCTCGCCTTGCCGAGCTTGCCTTCCTGTAGAAAGGCAATGGCTGCGCGCGCGGTATCTTCGGTGTCGGTCAGGATATACTGCACACGGGAACCGAGGGCTGATTCAACAGGAACAACATATTCTGCCTGAACATCAAGGATATCAGCAACAATACCCCGCACACCAGGAAGGCCTTTTTCAATGACCGATCTTACCGCGTCCTTGTAACCTTCGTGGTTTTTATTCATCTCTTCAAAAAATTCGAGCTTCTTCTCGTCTGAAATAAGAAGGGCTTCGAGGTTTTTCTCCTGTTCCAGTATTGCGCGGAAACGGTTCTCTTCGCCTTCAATCTTTGCAACAAGCGAATCCCGCGAAACAGACAGGTTGGAGTGCTCTTCATCAGCATTCTTAAGAACATCGCGGCACACAAGAATTCGTTCATTGCAGGATTCGAGCCTGGCCTTTTCTTCAGCATTGATTCGTTCTATATTCTGCCGGTTCTCCTGAAGATTGTCAGCAATGGATCGTATTTTCTCGAGTTTGGACCTGTGTTCGCTCTCCTCTTCCATGAGGCTTATCTTGGCCTGGTGAGCGCTGTTAAGCTCCAGCCGTTTTTCAGCAACTTCAACTTCAAATTGATCAAAGTCACGCCTTGCGCTAAGATAAAAAGCCTCAGCATCCTTAACTTTGGTATCGAGTTCTCTTAACTCCCGCTCAATTGTGGAATAATCTTCTTTTGATTTGCCAATGGTCTCGTTCAATTTGTTCTGATACACATCAATCTGTTTTATGGCAAGGTACGCGCCTTCTATTTTCTCTTTTAAAGATAACACTGATTTTTCAAACTTATGTATTTCCTCGGTAAGAACCTCCACTTCCTTGCCGCTTTCAATCAGACGTTCTTCTTTTTTGGAAGCGACAAGCTCCTTCTCTTCTATTATAGTAAGAAGGGTTGAATGCTCGGCGTCCAGTTTTTCCTTTTCTCCCCGAAGGGTTGCGTGCGTGTGGCTTGCTTCCTTAATCTGATTTGAAAGTTCACGGAAAATCCTTCCGCAGAATGCCACTTCAAGATGTGTCAGTTCGTCCTTATATTCACGGAATTTTTGGGCCTTTACAACGTGGCGGGCAAGCATTTTAACCGTGCGATCTTTTTCTGTCACGATATCGGCTATGCGCTGGAGGTCTTCGCTGCTTTTAAGCAGGTTCTTCAGCGCTTCCTTTCGCTGGTTCCTGTATTTGCTTATGCCTGCAGCTTCTTCGAACATTATGCGCCGCTCTTCGTCTTTTTCGCTTAAGATACGGTCTATCATTTTCTGTTCCATAAGGGAGTATGAGCCTATCCCCATACCGGTATCATAAAACAGGGAATGAATATCCTTAAGGCGCACGAGCTTTTTATTGATCATATATTCGCTCTCACCGGTCCGGAACATACGCCGGGTGACTGCCACGGTATCATATTCAACAGGGAGAGTATGATCATTGTTTTCTATTGTAAGGGTCGCCTCACAGAAATTTAGCGGCTTTCTTTTCATGGTACCGCTGAAGACTACATCTTCCATTCTTTCGGATCTTAATATTTTAGGCCTTTGTTCGCCCAAAACCCAACGGATAGCGTCAATGATATTTGACTTACCGCACCCATTGGGGCCTACAATTGCCGTGAGGCCTGAATTAAAGTTAATTGTATGTTGATCCGCAAAAGACTTGAAACCAAAGACTTTAAGCTGTTTTAAAAGCATTTTAACCCACTGTTTTAATGTAAGTTATGACGACAAAACACAACCTATCCCGTATAAGGTGCAACTAAGATACAATATCTTGTAATTCAAGTCAAGAATCTTTCTACAATTTTTTTATGATATTTCATGAAATTTACTTTTTGAGCGATCTTCTCCTCTGAATCCTGACAAAATGCGTAAATTTTCATTCAGTATTTCCATAAATCCCTATCTCTCCATGTCTGCAAACGCTTATTTTTAGTAACTGTTCAGATGTCTTGCCGGTCCCCGAGTGCCAGCCGGGTGCCTCGATACATCCGCCTGCGGCGGACACTCGGCAACCGGCTGGTGTATCGAGGGGCCGGCAAAATGCTTGAACAGTTACTATTTTTTTTGTGTTGATTCGGAAAAAAATATGTACATACTCGGCATAGAAACCTCCTGTGATGAAACCTCAGCGTCAGTAATTACCGACGACTTTACTGTATTGTCAAACAAGATTCATACTCAGCTGGAACATGGCAAGTTTGGCGGTGTTGTCCCTGAAATAGCTTCTCGCGAGCATTCGCTTAAAATTGAGTCTGTTGTAAAAGCCGCACTGTGTGACGCGAAAATCACCAAGGATGAAGTCAATCTTGTGGCTGCAACAAATTCTCCCGGGCTTATCGGCGCCCTGCTTGTGGGTCTCTCTTTTGCCAAAGGGCTCGCATACTCGCTCAAGGTTCCTTTCGTGGCTGTCAATCATCTGGACGCACATGTCAAGGCGAATTATCTGTCTCACAAAAATCTTGACCCTTCATTTGTAGCCCTTCTCGTATCAGGCGGACACACACTTCTTCTTCGCCATTCAAAAGGACTGTATGAACTTGCGGGCCGGACAATCGATGATGCCGCAGGTGAAGCTTTGGACAAAGCAGGTAAGATGATGGGTATAGCCTATCCTGCTGGAAGGGAAATCGAAAGGATTTCGAGGACGGGAAATCCCGAAGCTTTCGACTTTCCAAGGGCCCTCCCGGAGCGAAAGAATTTAAACTTCAGCTTCTCGGGACTTAAGACCGCCCTTCGCAACACCATTTACAAAATGACCAAAGAGGAGATTGAATCAAATAAAGCGGATTTGCTAGCATCATACCAGGAAGCTGTCATAGACGCCCTCAGCAGGAAAAGCGCCTTTGCCCTTAAAAAATATAAATGCCGCTCTCTTCTTTTATCCGGAGGTGTGGCCTGTAACAATAGGTTGCGTGAAAAGCTTGCCCTGTCCATTGGCCAGGAAAATAAATTATATTTTCCATCTTTTGAATATTGCACAGACAACGGGGCCATGATAGCGGCTGCGGGTCTGCTCAAATATAAACAACATGGCGCGGATCCTTTTGATATTCCGGCATCCGCGGTATTCAATTTAAGGGAGGTGAATTATGGGATATAAGGTAGCCATCATGGGCGTGACAGGTGCTGTTGGTACGGAACTCTTGTCCATGCTCGAAGAACGGAAATTTCCAGTTGACTCATTAAGGGCGTTGGCATCAAAGCGTTCTGCCGGCAAAAACATAACTTTCAAGAACGAAAAGATAAAAGTCGAGGAATTGACCCATGATTCTTTCAAAGGCATTGACCTGGTGCTTGCCTCTGCCGGTGGGAGCATAAGCCGTGAATTCGCGCCAAGTGCGGTAAAGGCCGGTGCAGTGGTTGTGGACAATACATCATTTTTCCGCATGGACCCGGAAATACCTCTTGTCGTGCCCGAAGTAAACCCCGAAGATATCAAGAAGCACAAAGGCATTATTGCAAACCCAAATTGTTCCACTATTATAATGAACCTTCCAGTATATCCTCTGCATAAAAGATGGAAGGTCAAAAGGGCCGTAATCTGCACTTATCAGGCTGCAAGCGGCGCCGGTGCGCGAGCAATGGAGGAACTGAAGGAAGAGACAAGAGCAGTCCTTGATGGTAAGCCATATAACAGGACAATAATCCCTCATCCTTATGCCTTCAACCTATTTCCACACAACAGCAAGATGACTGAAAACGGTTACTGTGAGGAAGAGATAAAAATGCTCAAGGAAACACGAAAGATTTTCCATGAGCCTCTTTTTTGTCTTACCGCAACATGCGTTCGGGTACCGGTACTTCGCGCACACAGTGAAGCTGTAAACCTCGAATTCGAGAATGAATTCGACATTGACGAAGCATACGAGATCCTGAAAAAAGCCCCTGGCGTCAAGGTACTGGAAGATCGCGCTGCAAACCGCTGGCCCATGCCACTTGATGCATCCGGAAAGGACCCTGTTTTGGTAGGGCGCCTTCGCCGCGACCAGTCACGGGAAAGAACTCTTGATCTTTTCTGTGTGGGGGATCAAATTAGAAAAGGCGCAGCACTTAATGCAATCCAGATTGCTGAGATGCTTTAATCCGATGCAATTTAATTATGAAGGAATATCCAATGGTAAACGAATTTGAATTCATAAGGCTAATCGGCGAGGAAAGACGCGTTCGGTCCTTCGCTTAAAAGCGTGTCGCGCCATTTTGACAAGGATCGCGAATGCTTTCTTTTCGTAAGTCCACATGATGATGATGTGGCCCTCGGCGCGGGATTATTCATACAGCATGCCAGGGCCGAAGGAATCCCTGTTTATGTCATGATTGTTACGGACGGAAGTCAAGGTTACTGCAAAGAGGAAGACAAGGCGACCATTTCGCAAATACGCAAGGCAGAGACCCTCGAATGCTACGAGCAATTGGGCGTTCCAAAGGAATATGTACTATTCCTGAATTTTCCGGATAACAGCCTTACAAGTTATCTTGGAAGGCGTGGTGTTTACTCATACGATCCGGCCCACCTGATCTACCATGGATTTACAGGTCTTCAGAATGCCTTCACGCTCGCCCTTCGCAGGATAAAACCAACCCAATGCTTCCTGCCCACACAAAATGACCTTCACCCTGATCACAAAATCACATATAATGAATTCATGATAAGTGTTTTTCACTCCATAGGAAATGTCTGGCCTGAATTAGGGCCTGCGCTGCTGAAAACCCCATACATACATGAAGTGGCTGTGTATTGTGATTTTTCCTCTCCTCCCAATGTGCGCATACGCGCGCCAGAGGCACTCTTCGAGAAAAAACTTGAGGCCATCCTGAAATACAAATCACAAGAACAGATTCAGTCGCTTGTGGATAATATCCGCAATACCGGACCCTGGGAATTCCTGAAGAACGTGGATTTCAACCTATACAGCCCGCTCAAATACAGGCAGCGTTTTGAAGAAGAAATGCACATAAACGTTCTTCATGTCAGGTGACATCACTCCAACCTTGTTTGCCCACTAGTGGCACAAAAACGCAATCAATGCTTTGCCTGACTTCCGGTTTGTTGTTTATTTTGTCAACAACCTGGAGTGATTGAATATGCCTGTTACCCACCGGAATGACCATTCTGCCACCTTCTGAGAGTTGATCCATAAGAGTCTGCGGTATTGAAGGCGCCCCGGCTGTAATTATTATTTTGTCAAACGGGGCCTCTTCAGGCCATCCGAGTGTTCCATCACCGCAGAATATCTTTACGTTCTCTATGCCGGCTGCTGCAAGATTTTTCAGTGCCCTCTCTGCAAGTTCCGGATGACGTTCGATTGAATACACCTGCTTTGATAATCTGGACAGAATTGCCGCCTGATAACCCGAACCCGTGCCTATTTCAAGTATTTTATCGGATGTTTTAACATCAAGCTGTTCCGTCATAATTGCAACCATATACGGCTGGGAAATAGTCTGCCCCTGATAAATTGGCAGTGCATTATCCGAATATGCCGAGGATTGCATTCCAGGATCAACAAAAAGATGGCGTGGAACCTCAATAAGCGCTGCAATAATACGAGTGTCTCTTATACCACGCCCTGTTATCTGGCTTCTGACCATGTTCTGGCGTGCTATCCGGAAATCCATAGGTATCTCCATACAACGGCAATGAATTGAAACGTATCATGAAAATGGCGGATATTGCTTTTTTCATCCTTATAAATGGTTTTAATCGGAACATTCACAACCGAACCTTTTCTGCGTTTTAAAATATGAAGAAGAATTTCCGTCTCATACTGGAACCCGCTAAAACGAGGATGAAATGAATTAAGATTCGCAAGCCTTATTTTACGATATCCGCATTGGCTGTCGCTCACCTTTTTGCCTGTAATGATGGACAGGATTAAACTTGTCATGATATTGGACATGATTCTTGCAACAGGCATTATACCGAGCCTAAAGGTGCGTTTTCCAAGCACCATATCAGCATCGTACTTGAAAAAAATCCCAAGGTCATCGGGGTCGTGCTGTCCATCCGCATCCATGGTTATAACATTGATATATGCCTTTTCTCTCGCAAAATCAAACCCTGTTTGAAGCGCAGCGCCTTTACCCAAATTTCCTTCATGTCGGCATGCCAATACCTGCAATGATGAAAGAATTTCCTGTGTATTATCTTTTGACCCATCATCAACTATCAGGATATCACAATCCGTTTGGGCTTTTATTCTATTTATTAATCCGGTCAATACTGAAGCGCAATTATAAGCAGGTATTATTATCAAAGTTTTTTCCATAAAGGCCTTCTTAAAAAACAGATGGAAAAATACTCCTATAGATGAAGTGAATTCAAGGCTGGTACTAAAAAATGAGGGGCATCGTGCTTTTTCATGGATACCTACTATATGTTGGATAAAACCATTTATCAAATTACCAAACCCATCCCTGCCCTTCCCTTTTTCTTGGGGGAAAAAGGGAAGGGTTCTGAAAGATGTAAAAAAATATCCATATTTGTTTTTAATCTTTACTCCCCCTTCCATTTTTCCCTTAAGAAAAAGGGAAGGGGGTTGGGGGGATGGGTTTCCATTGTGTTAAGCTTCTTAAATACAATTGGTTGTGCGTACCCACTAAAACACGCGACGCGCCAAAAATAAATCCCATTTCCCTTTAAGGGGAAATGGGATTTTGAAGCTGACGCTAAAGGACAGTAAAAACTACTTTACAAATACCATACAGCCTTTTCTTACTTTTGTTCCAACATTCAGTCTGTAATAATATATACCTGCACCAACAGCCATGCCGAGATTGTCAGTGCCATCCCATAAGACTTTGCGGATGAGACCTCTATTCCCAACCACACCCTTTTCAAGTATGCGTACAAGCTGACCCTTGATATTATAAATATGGAGTGCATACCGCTCATCAGCTTTTTGCGGTGGTATTGCAAAACGAAGGGTTGTTGATGGGTTGAATGGATTGGGATAATTATCGACTGTGACAACCTTTATGTCTTCTGTTGCAGCAGCCTGTTCAATACTATTCCAAGGACATGTCATGGTGTCAATGGTGTTGTAAAGATCCAAAGGTATGTTTAATTTGTAATCCCAATAGCTTATTTGTGACGTGTCTTTTATCATGAATGTATCATACACACCTGCTTTTGCATTAAGGACAATTGTTGTAACTGTTTGAATCCATGAGCTGTCAGGTGTAACCATATTATCGGGACTCTTTGGAACCACGGTACCTGAACCGGGCGTTAATGGATCATAGCCTGCCAAGTAATTCGTATCTAGGATGATCTTGCTATTACATAGCTTTGTCCAGAAGTTACTTCTTGAATTATCAGTTAACAGCACCATCCCGTCCTTGTAAAATGTTCCATACACCCTTGTAGCAGCCTGGGTTGCAGCAGCCGTATCAGGAAAGAACATGATATTGCCGGCAAACTTATCCAGTACCAGCAGTTTAGTGATAGAATCCGAGGCATTCTTTGCGAAAATAGGTTGCAGGCGTCCAAGATCCCCTTTTGCAGTGGCATTAAATTTATTAGTAGGAAATGTCTGGATTTCAAAAAGGGTTTCAACTCGATTATCTTTCTCATAAGTGATTATCAGGTTGTAAGGGTCTCTTGGATGTGAAGGGTCTGACTCATGAACAAGCTTTTTTATATTCATTGAAAAGACAGCTCTTTCACGACCTACGATTGCTTGTGTAGGAGTATATGAATATGAGTATAAAAGTGAATCTTTTTCATAGTCATAGATTCTGACCGAATCAGTACAATTCTGATACTCCGGATCCGTTACTTTGGCTTTATCGATTTTTGATAGTGGACAAAAGCGATATTCTTTCGCACCGCTTATCGGGACCCATGTTGTGTCGAAGGTACTGCATTTGGCATTAAGTGTTGATATCATACGTGCCTCTACCCAGCGTTTTTCCAATTGATCCCACCCTGTATTGATTCTTCGTAAAAGTGTGTAAGTTGTGCCACCCATTGTAAGTATAAGAGTATCGCTCAAATTAAATTCTAGATTGGGCCGAGCAACCCTATAGGTTCCAATCACCGCACCACCTTTAACATTCGTGATTTGACCATGGCTTGCATTCCCTGCTAATGAATCATAGAAATATGTAATATTGTCAATTATGCTTGTTCCGGCTTCGGTGAATTCATAAGGGGTTGTTTCCGTGGCTGCATCTACCCATGTTGCAAAGATACTGCGATGCCCATGTTCAACCACCGTTATATCACTCCTTGGCCAGGGATGAATGTTTTCAGCAGGCTGTCCGCCGTATTTGAACGTCATCATGTAACGGGTATCTGACCAGTGAGCATCATAATTCACAAACGGATCATCCTGGTTCTTGAAATTCCTTGAGCGTATAAGAAAGGATGTGTTACCATTAACACCATCAGGACCCGGAGCATCATCATCATTGTTGGCGAAATTCATCTTGAACATCTGACCGCCTTGAGGCATTTTATTTTCATTGTAGAAACCAGTGCCTTTAAGCTCTTTCCATAAATCCGTTGTATAAGGAAACTTGAATTCATAGTGAAAAACCGTCCGGCCCCACTCGTCTGTCCCGCGTTTTTGAGCTGCGAACTCGAGGCCATAAAGATTGGAATGACCATGTGTAAAATTTATTCCTTCATCGCCACGGTTGTAGTTGTTAAGAAGTGTGCCACGTATAAATCCGGCCAGAAATTGCTCTGTGTTGGCACGCTTGAATAGATGTAAAAGGCACATTTGGGCATCACCTGGATAGGGAATGATGGTGGCGTTATTGGACCAGTAACGGCGGAAATCCTCCTTTGGCCAACCACCGGTTGGAATGGTAGAGCCCAGGGAATAGCCCCAATCCCATGGATCTATTGCAAGTTCAACTCCGTCCTGCGCATTCCAGCCTTTAAGGCTGTCAACATCCCAAATATCGTCGTGCGTTTCGCAACTTAGGTAAAATGCATTTTGATTATAACAGAAACGCCAGATTGCATGCAGATCCTGAGGCCCTTTGAATCTCGGATTGTCTCCACATGCTTGCGTACCAGCATCCGCCCATGAATTAATAAGAAGAGTATCAGCATAATACCAAATGCTGTCCTCAAGAATACCGTCTATTACCGGGTCCGAACCATTGTTGGTTTGACGGACAGTATATGTCTTTTTACCGTGGCAATAATCTGAATAATCCGCAATCATGGCATCTGTTGCAATGCAGTCCATTGCTTTTGGCATATATGTCGCCGGATCAAGCCAGGGTGTTTCGGATTGAGCAAAGAGCACTGCCGCACTTAGAGCAATCAGCAGTTGAATCAGATAAAACATAAAGGCCTCCTTGGAATTGGGGTTAAAGGACATTTTCCTCATCACAATGATAACTGCAAGGGTTGTACCGTTTATGTAAAAAGCCTTGTAATAGTATGAAACAATGGATGTTATAAAGGATTATAAAGGCTTAATGGGTCTTTTAAAGGACAGTGTTGCCAGGAAAGTTGGCAACAAAAATGCCAAGAATCATGGCAAAGGTTATTTTCTGCGAATTGGTTGATGTGTTCAGTAACCAGCTATATATCTCGAGGTTCTGTTAATAATTTAAGACCGGAAATGACTTCAAATAATCGAGCTTTTGATAATGTGCCTATTTTTTCCGAAAGCTCAGTTTTATTAATGGTTTCAATTTGAGAGATGTTTATTACGCAGGATTTTGGAAGATTAGCCTCACCTTTGCGGATAAAAACATTACCAGGAGCAGCAGCGAGACTGACATTTGAAGTTATTGCACATACTACTGTTGTGTGGATGTGGCTTTTATTGAAAATATTGTTTTGTACAACTACAACCGGGTGGCGGTAACCAGGTTCGGAAACTCGAGGTTCTCCAAAGTCATACCAAAAAACATCGCCTTGTCTTATTTCCATAAGCCTTTAAATATTTTATGACGGTTCTTTTTAGCAGCGCGGAGAAACTCAGTGTCCTCAGAAGTCGGTTGCTTGTCATAAACAACATTTAACTTTTTTAATAGAAGAATATTTTCTTTTTCTTTAACAAAGTTTTCAACAGCTTGCGAAAATAACCTACTGCGTGGAACATGAATTTCATTTGAGATTCTTTCGATCTCTTCAAACAAATCGCGATCAATTGAAATTGCGGTTTTCACAGTTGACATAAAAATCTCTCCTTGTTATACCAATAGTATAACAAAATAGCTTAAGATAGTCAACGATTTTGATCTTTTACCGGAATAAAAATCCCCTGCCAATAGCGCAGGGGATTAAATAGGATATTGTGCAAAGAATGTTATTTTATCAATGAAACTTTCTTTGATAAAATCGTATTATCTGCAATAATTTTCACAACATACATTCCGCTTGGGCACTTGTTAGCATTCCAAACAATTTTATTTGAAGTAAGGTTATAATAGGATGCCACTTCTTTACCCTGAATATTTATAATGTGAACTTGAGCATTTTTTGGATCGATTCTATTTGGTAATGTGATCTGAGTAGAAGGATTACACGGGTTAGGAGAGACAGTTAAATCTGTGGCAACCGTCTCTTCTGATCGTAAGAGCGTGTCCCCCTCAAATCTTTTTGAAAGCCCCTTGTAAAGGTCTTGTATTTTGTAATCTGAAATTACAATATTGTAAAGGCGCACTTCATCTAAAGCACCATTCAAAGCGCTAGGAGTTATGCCATTGTTTTGATCACCTATGCCAATATACATGTTATAATCACTGGATAAATAATCAAGAGCTCCATATACTGAGCTTTTGCATACCCCATTAACAAAAAAGCGTACCATATTGCATTTAGAAGATTTATTTACTGTAATTGTAACCATATTCCAAACACCAATTGTTGGGACCCAAGCACTACTATCAATGAATTCCCTCCAATATCGGTTTGCACTCGAATAAAAACAGAAGCGAAGCTTATTCTGATTCGTTAGACCAAAATTATAGTCAGTATTGAAAGGAGTCTTCCCTTTTTGAATAAATGCCTGATATGTTCCCTTTAAAGCATCAATTTTTACCCATGTATTAAAAGTCATGCTATTTGAGAACTTTAATGATGCAGAATTATTTACAGTCACATATTGTTTCCCGCTTCCGTCAAATTTATATGCTCCATTAATTTTCCCACCAATGTAACCCATCGTTCCTACAATAGTACCGTTATTAACTCGACCCGAGGCATCATTAACAATAGTACCGGAGGTCTCATCAAATTTATAATAAGCAGCTAAATTATTATAAAGTCCCGTAACTTCATTATCTGAGAGTAGATTGTGGAAGATGGATAATTCATCCAAAACACCATTTAAAGCGTCCGGATTACTATTTAAAGGGTCGTGCCTCCCTATATACATATTATAATCTGTTGATACATAATCTAAATTCGCATTTTCTATTATTCCTTTGGGAACGCCATTAACATAAAAACTGACTTTCTTATTGGGCTTATCAACTTGTATTGTAACCATATTCCAATCACCAACCATAGGAACCCAGTCACTATTATCAATAAAATCTCTCCAAAAACCAGCCACAGGATTATAAAAGCAAAAATGAAGTTTATTTGATGAGGTTAGACCAAAATTATATTCAAACCCAATATATTGTTTTCCTTTCTCAATAAAAGTTTGAGCTTTACCTTTTAATGAATTAAATTTAATCCATGCATTAAAGGTTATATTATTCATCACTTTAAGCGATGTTGAACTATGAACAGTGACATATTGATTCCCTATACCATTGAATTTATAAGCATTATCATAACCGCATATTCCTTTGTCATGCTCCATAATTCCAGTAATAACTCCGTCATTTCTAAATTCTGTTTCATCATGGAGAATATTCCCTGATAGTTCCTCAAATTTGTAATTAGCAACCAATCCTTGAGAAAATGTTGATGTAGATACGAAAATAACAACTATTATCATTAATGTTTGTATTAATTTACCAAATACCATTTTGTCTCCTTTTGAGTTTTAAGTTTTCAGATTCATTTTGCAAATTCTTTTCTCCAAAAACATTTCTGTATTTTGCACCAACCTCCTTTTTATTGAATAATTATAAACTATGAAATTTATTTTCTTACAGTAAGAATCTGACCCTTCAATATTTATTATCATCCATCTTTTTTTAATAAATTTTTCAGCCTTAAAGCGTTTTACACTGTTTACCCGTATTACGCGTTTTTCGCGTTTTGATTCTTGATGATCATTTGGTTTCAAATAAGAAAATTCTTTATTTTTCTACAGGGCATTTAACATGAAAAGAAAATATCTTCTACGAAATTGAGCCTTTTTTCTTGATTTATATTATTTATAAGGCCTATTTTATTTAAAAGATTGTTCACTTTAGAACCAGAGCTAAAATCCATTACTTCTTATTGACTGAAAAATTATATAGATTATTTATGATGAAATTATTATACATCATTGCTTATTATTTCAGAGAGCTGCTTTTTAAAGTTCGTTTTTATATTTGCTCACCTGTTATCCAGATATTGCGGCTTGTTGGACATTCATCTGTGATATTTTTAGAGCAACCTATTGATTTGGACAAAATAAAGAATATTCTTATACTACGAACTGACAGGCTAGGAGATCTCATACTTACAACCCCTGCCATAGAAACATTGCTTGATTATTTCACTTGGGCAAAGATTGATATTCTAGTTACATCATACACAAAACCAATAGTTGAACAAAACTCCAGGTTTAACCAAATTATTGAGAAGGATCAGTACTCACAGTCAAAACTAAATAGTTTACTTCGAGATAATAAATATGACTTAGCAGTAATTTTCTTTCCTCATATATCTGAAAAGCGCATTGCTTTTAATGCCGGAATCCCTTATAGGCTTGGTACAAATAGAGATGGTGGAGGATTTCTCCTTACTCATCACCATAATGATAAGAGGGCCTCAAAACTTCTCCATGAAGCGCAGGCCTGCCTTGATTTAGTATCATTATTAAGAATTTCTGCACCTTGGCGGCCATTATTTGTGCCTATTCCTAAAGAACCGTCGAACCTTGTTACCGCTTTTCTCAAGCAACAGCATCAGACTGGTAAAGAGCTTATAATTCTTCACCCTTTTTCCAGAGACCCTAAAATGCGCTGGCCTATGAAAAGTTATCTGGCATTATCGGATAAATTAGTATCTTTAGGTACACATACTATGATCCTTATAGGTGGCATAAATGAAAAAGTTGAAGCCAATGATTTTATTTCATCACTTAAGAGTCCTATTGTAAACATGACAGGTCAATTTTCATTACAGGATCTTATGGTGTTATTTGCTCATTCAAGATTGTTCATAGGGAACAGCACCGGTACAATGCATCTTGCTAATGCTGTTGGTACCCCAGTAATTGCAATATATGGAAGTCATTATGTTCGTCATCATGTTAAAAGGTGGTGCCCATGGAATAGGGGAGGATTGGCTATAGTTTCCAAGAATGAGTGTGGAATATGTGTACCAAATGCATGCAGGATGGAGTGTATGGAAAAAATAACAGTTGAGCAAGTGTTTGAAGAAGTGAATAAAGTTTTAACGGAAACTTAAAAATACTAAGTTCGAAAGAAATCATTTTTTATGGCAAAATACACATTCTTTGCAACAAAAAAAACTTCCAAATTAGGTTCATTTGTCTCTAGTAGATTTAATAATAAAATATCACTAATTATTAATAATTTTATCTCAAAAAACAGTAACATTCTAGAAATTGGGCCTGGAACAGGTTTTTTAGCGAAACTACTAATGGAATCGGGATTTAAATACTCATGTATTGAGCCTCAACCAATTTTAGCAGCGACCTTACGTAATACTGGTGTGAATGTAATTGAAAAAGTTATTCCTCCATTGGATCTTCCTATAAATTCATTAGATGCAATAATAGCAGTAAATGTAATTGAGCACCTTGAAAACAATAAACAACTTCAAGACCTAATCCAAGAATCCTTTAAAATATTAAAATCCAATGGCAAAATAATTCTCATATTTCCGGATATTCGATATTGGAAAAATGACTTCTACGATGGTGATTATACACATAATTTACCGCTTACTTTAAACAACATATCTCAATTACTTAAGGATTTTAATTTTAATATTATTTGTAATGAAATTTCATTTGGTTTTATTCATGGCATATTAGGCAGTGTCATAAATTCTTTTATCTCAAACTTAGCAGGTACCTTGTATTACTTTTTCCCAAAATCATTCAAGATAATGAAGGCGAAAGTAATGTTTCATGGTAATAGTATAATTATTGCAGAAAAGCTAAAATAAATGGAAAACACATTTTTACTTATCCACCCATCTTCATATCCTGATAATACCGAAGCAGACATTAGAGAAGGGGACATCCTGGAAGTAGGAGATAAATCCATTCCTTTAGGAATTGCTGCTATTGGAAGTTATTTAAAATATAAAGGGTTTGAAATTGACTTATTAGATTGCCGTCTATTTAATAAAAAAGATATAAAATCTTCAATTTTAAATAAAATCAACAACTATTTTGCCGTTGGTTTTTCCGTAATGACCGGACAATTATCTCATGCACTTGAATTAACTGATTTTATTAAGGATATCCAACCCGAATTACCCATTATTTGGGGTGGCACACATCCTACATTATATCCCATCCAAACGATTAGAGATAATAATATTGATTATGTAATTGCTGGGGAAGGTGAAAAAGTTATTGAATATCTTTTAAATCTTTTAAAAACAAACTCAAAACCAATTAAGCTTACAGATGGGTTGCTTTACAAAGAAAATGATAGAATAATTAACACTGAGAATCATACAAGCCCCATAGATGTCAATGAAATGCCTGATATTAATTATGACCTCCTTACAGTAGAAAAACTTGTTAAAATAATGCTTCTAAATGGAAAAACCGTAAGGGGACTTGGAATCCTTACCAGTCGTGGATGTCCATACAAATGCGCATTCTGTACGGTTCCCCATCTTAATACCAGAAAATGGAGGGCAATCCCACCTGAAAGAGTCTTAAACATAATTGATCATGTCGTCAAGTCTTATGATCTTAATTATATATGGTTTATTGATGATTATTTTTTCGGTAATATACATCGTTTCAAAATTATTATGAATGGAATCATCGATTTAAATCTTCATATTCAATGGTCTGCTAATGTTCGCGTTGATAACTTTTCTGATAAGTTAATAAATGATGAAATGTTAGTTAAATTAAAACAAAGCGGATGCTATGCTTTACATATGGGTATGGAATCCGGTGACGATAATGTTCTCAAAATATATAATAAAGGAATAACAACAGAACAAATTGAAAATGCTGTTAGAAAATGTTGTGCCCATGGAATCCTTCCTAATGGAACTTTTATGATGGGGATACCAGGAGAATCAACATCTTCTATACTAAAAACAATTAAACTTATAAACAAACTTCACCAAATTGACAAAGAGAATACGGTTTACGCTCCTGGAATATATCGCCCACTGCCTGGGGGAACATTATATCAAAGCGCGTTGAAAGCCGGTTTTATAGAACCAAAGACTATAAGAGATTGGACAAAATATAAACTTAGCTCCGGTTTTCTAGATTTAAGCTACCTGCCTTGGATACAAAACCCAACGATAATTCAAGGCATAAGGTTCTATGGAAGAATTACAACTGCTTATAAAAAAGGATTGTTCTCAAAAGGGTACCTTAAGCTTTTCTTACCAATTGCCTGGCTGTCTCAAACAAGATTTTCATTAGGATTATTTAATTTCCAAATAGAGATAGTATTTTTTAAAATAATTAAATTTATCGCTCGGAATTTCCTTTCAAGAACATATTTATCAAAACTAGTCTTAAAAAACTAATTTATTTACAGGATTTAATTTATAACGTCGGGTTGTGTTGTGCTGGCTGCAGCTTCCAGTGAGCTTTCAAATCAAACGCAACAAAATCAATAATCTAATATATTTTTTGCCATCTTTGCGCGCGTTTAATACCAACCCGTAAGGTGGGCCCACACCGAAACTAATTGCAAACATGCGGCTCTCCGGCAATGTCCTTTTTTCCTTCGAAGCCGCCTTTTCTTTGCGACGAGCCCATGGATGGCCAAGAGCTCTTTTCTAAGGCGCCTCATTTTAATTAACGATTTAGAAGAACTATTTTTGTTTCATGTGATATGCTTCCCAGTCTAAGCTGACAAAGATATAAGCCTGGTGAGACAATACTACCATGCTCATCGTCCAGCTGCCAAGATAGGTTAATACTTCCTTTGCCTTGCCATAATTTCTTGATAACCCTTCCACGAATGTCAAGAATGCTTAAAAGAGCGTTATCGTTTCCTGGAAGCGATAACTTTATTCGAATATGCCCATTGCTGGGGTTTGGAACCGTAGTAAGCTTAAAACAGGGCGAAAAAGATGAGATTCGTTCTATAGAGACCTTTGTCATAGCTACAGTAAGAAGAGTGACTAATTGATTCAGCATCTTTTCAGCTTCAAAACTACTGCTATCCCCAGTCAGTAATAAATCGCAAGATTTTCCTTTGCAGTAAAGATTTGAATGTCTGGGAAAGGCAGGGCTATTCCATTCTGGATTTGCAACAAAGGATTCCATGTCCCAATATCCATTACGGTTTAAGCAGGCGAGTAGTTTATTGGTTTCTAGTCCAGTAATAATCGAATCAAAATGGATAGTATCTTTACTTGGAATCTGATAATATGTACCAGTTAATCTACCGGAAACAAAAATATGTGCGCTTAAGCATTGTGTATACTCTCCAGTATTTAATGTGTCTAAAAGGCGCAATAAGGTTGACGAATCTTGATAAATAGAATCTATTGAAATGGTTTGAAACCCAAACCTATGTGAACCGCATACACTGTCGTACTTACCTTCCAAGAATATTTTCTTGTTTTCTAGTCCGCTCAGAGAAAAAAACCAATTTGCATAGCCATTATAATTACAAGAATCAATTGGTGGCCAAAATGTCAAATCAGGAGTGGATAGCATATGGTAAATAGGTTCTGTCACATACCAATTGCTGTCAAAATACATGCTAGAACAATATGCATCAACTGGTTGGTATTGAGCTTTATACCATCCGAAAAGTAGCCATTTCTTTCCTGTATAATTGCTGTCGGGTATAATGGTTTGAGAAAACGCAAATAAGCAAAGCAATAAAATTGATAGGGTTGTTTTCACAAGGACTCCTCTTTTAATAAAATTATTGTCAACTTAATACAATATTTGGAACCGAGTTTGTTCTTATTTAAATTGTTCCTTGGGCATGATTTCTTGCCGCCCATGGATGGGCGGCTGTTTTTCTGCCTTTTTCCTTTCGCGAACCGAACCATTGTTTACAATTGTAAACACCTCCACATAAGGCGACACCGCATTTCACGCCACTCTGCAAAACTGCGCTCTTTCGTTACCTTCCGGCAGAGAATTCAAATTTGACAAATCGATAAATTGACAATACGTTATTTTATAACAAATATCTTTGACAAATAAGTGGCTTTCTCATTAACGACCTTAACTAAATATATTCCTTGAGCCATCTTTATCGTGTCCCATGAAACAGCCCTGATTTTTCCTATGTTCTTTGAGCTAAACACCATTTTGCCTGAAACATCATAAACAAATACTTGAAAACTGGCAAATGGTGATGTTATAAAAACATTTCCATAACAAGGATTCGGGTGAATAGAAAACATAGATGGCATAGATTCGATTCGTTTCTCTAATATCAATGTCGGAAGTGTATCACCAAGTAATGATGTCAGAAGTAAAGTTCTTTCAATCCTTCCAATGATGCAATTCACATCTTTACAATAGAAACCACTGTTAACCATGCCAATATTTGTAACAGCCTTAAACCATTCTGCACTACTTGGAATGCTTTCAATTGTGTCGCTAAGATCATTAGCCAGACTATACTTGGTTCCACAACTATCTGATAAATTATAAGAGGAATCATAAATATGATAAAATGGAAATAAATTCCAGTCAATTGTCCAATCTCCTAAATTAGGTCTATAACAAACGGACTCGCCGGTCTTGTAAAGCCATATTTTATTGCCTTTTATTGCCGCGGTAGCAGTATCTGTTGGGGAATTACTTTCCATAAATTCTGCAAGCCTTGTCAAATCATGAGCACTAAATAAATTTCTCGTCATCAAAGAATCATAGTTTTGACATTCTTCACCTTTACATGCAGATTTATTCATAATTTTATATCCATTAAACACATCATAAACTGGAGATCCAGAATAGGCAACTATCTTATATATCCACCAATTACCATTTTCAGATGGGAAAAAATCCCGACACTGACCAATAACTGTTATAGCAAAAACTATTATCACTATTCTATTCATAAAACCTCTGTTAACGTGGTCGCCTACTTTTAAAATTGTCTTTTAATTGGTGATCTTTCTCCTAAACATCTTCTTTCTCTTTTGCTTTTCGGGGCCATTACGGATTATGCTTTTCAGTTAAGTGATTTGTGGCGCCGTTCTTCATGGTATATTTTAGCAATCGAATACGTATGCCTTTAATCTGGTGCCGTTACGCCTTGTGCATTTTTAATTAAGTTTATCTTTGCACCGGATTTCGTCCTTATCTCTACATTCCAAGCACCAAGTCAATTATCGTTCCTTGTTGGGACTGTTCCGCTTTTTTCTGCACAATTATTTTATAACTTGAAGCCTATAATGAATATTGGTACATGGATACACAAAACAGAAAAACCGTTCAAAGATTACTGGAAAAAGATTAACAGGAAAACTTAATGGAATATTAATAAATTTAACCAAGAAATTCCACCACCGCTTCGGATTACCTCCAAAAAAAGAAATCTTCCTCTTTAATATCTTAAATCGCATTGTTTTGCCAAGATGCGTTGTATATTCTTTTCGAATAATCCAATTAGTAAATGTCTTATATGTAAAAAAATTAACGTGTGTTGGATCACGGAAAGCCAATTCACTTGCAAAATATGGTACATAAATGTCAATAATTCCATTGGGTTTTGTAATTCTCCATAACTCTTGCATTATATCTACAAAATTTGGTAGATGTTCAAGGCAATGTGAAGTAAATATTTCTTCAAATTCGTTTTCCTGGAAAGGAAGTGGAGTGACTCTAAGATCGTGAACCACGTCTACACCTGGCATAGAAACAATATCAAGGTTTACATATTCAGTTCGAATATCATCTCCACATCCCAAGTTTAATTTAAACTTATTATTCACATTCCCCATGTATTCCCTCTAGTAATCTGAGCTTTATAGCTGTCCTATAATATCATCAATTGAAAGTGCTCTTTTAAAGATTTTTACATCATCTATTGCACCTTCAAATCTACAATTGGTCCAATAGCAACTTGAACTATTGAAAGCCCCTATAACTAAATCCTTATCCGCTTCAAAAGCTGATTCTGGACTAACAGATAAAGAGTCTTTCAGCGAACCATCAATATACATTTTAGAAGTCGTACCATCATATACTGCTGCAATTTGGTGCCATTGATTGTCCAAAATACATAAACTGCTTGTATTCAAACGTGGCGCACTAAAAAAAGTCGCCTGTAAAGATGGGCCATAATTATAATCTGTTCCGTATAAAACGATAAAATAGTTGTGGTCATTCGTCCCTAAGCAAGCGGAATGTTGTGTTACAATACCTGATGCATCTTTGGTTGACTTTGTTTTAACCCATACAACTATTGAAATTGGTGTTTTATTTGATATGCATGAATCGAAAGGATTTGAAATTCTAATTTCATCATCAATTCCATCGAAATAATAAGCACCATTCTCATTACCAAACCGGTCCTGAATAAGTGTAGCCCCTGAAACAACACCATTATGATGATTATTGCTACTATCATTTGCATTGCCGTTAAAAGGGTAAAATGCTATCAAATCATTATTGGTTGTTTCTTCATAAACCCATGATGCTGATATTTGTAATGCACCCAACTTAATTATCATTGTGATACTTACCTTTGTTGTTTGCCCTGGTTTTACTTCTGCCTGCGCAAGACCAGAAGCAACTTCAACACCATTTTGTCCGTATGCCTTAATTATAACTTGATAAGAACCTGGTAACAAACCAGCGAAATTCCCAAATGCAGAATCAGAAATTATTGCCAGGGTTCCTTGAAGATTTGATGGACCAGTAATCGCGACAAATATACTGTCGACTTCAACTCCATTCGTAGCAGCTTTATTAATCGGCATTTTAAAAACCATTTGTCCACTTGATTGCGAAGTTACAGGGTTCAATGATTTCTCTTTTTGTGAAGAACAACGGGTAAAACTAATAGAAAATGACATTAAGAAAAGACAACTAATTAGTAATTTCTGGCATCTCATAAAACACCTCACTTTAAAGTTAAAATATATTTTCGTCTATTGACCCAAGCAACTCATATATTCATTTCCGGTATGGACACAAATTAATTCTAAATAGAATTAATCCAAATGCTATTTTAAAAAGATCATCCTCATAGTTTTAAAAAATGTTCCCGACTGAATTCTATAAAAGTACAATCCGTTTGGGCAGATTCTTCCTAGCATATCATAACCATTCCAATTGATTGTATGATATCCAGGTTCAAGATCCTTTAAAATAAATTTCCGAACCAACTCACCTTTTGTGGAAAATATTTCTATATTTGCTTGTTCTTTTAAATTTCCACTTGAAGCAGGGATTGCAAATTTGATAGAAGTTGAAGGATTGAATGGATTAGGGTAATTCTGCTGTAATGAGTATTCTATTGGTAAAGCATCAGACACATTTTCAACACTAATTATCTGATCAATGAAAAACCATTGAATATTACTAAATGGTGACTCACTACCTTTCTTGAACGCCATTATTTTCCAGGATAGCATCCTTTTTAAAGGGAGAGAGATAAATTTAACCAAATCACTTAGCAAAATTCTTGTCGCATTAATTGAATCAACTGATCCAATTAATGTGTCACCATTTATTCCTTTATAGAATTGAATTTTATAATAAGTTGATAGACTATCAAAATCAGGATCCTCAAAACTCCATGAAAAAGAACTATCACCTGTAACAATTCCTTCACTTACTGGTGAAACTATACTAGGTTTGCAAATACGATTATTAACAGTAATCCGCCATTCATGATCAATAAACTCAGAGTTTGCAAACGCTGTCACTTTTACGATGTGTAATCCAGAGGACCTATAATCTGTTCTTAGAGTACAAAGGGAACTATTACTGATAATGGTACCATCAATCTGCCATTGATAAACAGGTATATAGCTTGTATTCTTACTTTCAGCAATTGCTTTAAAGTAAAGCGTATCTGTTTCCGTAATAGTCGTATCATTTGTTGGTAGTAACGTGACAAAACCGATACCTGATGAACGTCTTTTAACTTCTAATATAAATGTTTGGACAGAACAATGATTGTCTTTATCTGAAGCCATTATGGATATAACATGCAAACCAATCTGGTCAGAATCTGGTTTAAAGATTAATGTGTCATGATTTAACTCAAGATTTAGCATTGGATTGATATTCAAGGATAAAGTTATAGAATCTTTGTCCGGGTTTGATGTTTTTATAATATATGTGAATTGGCGCCCTTCATACATAACGGTGTCGGGCCTGGAAATAAAAACAGGTAATTGAGAATTCCATGTAGGCACCATTGTAGAAACCTTAATTTCATCAATAAACCCTTCAAACCGCCAAGAATCAGCATTATGCATATCATTGCCAATTAGGGTAACACATTGTCCAGGGAACTTTGTTATAGGACTTACAGTATCTATTGCGATTAAAGAATCATTAATAAATAATTTTCTTATCCCATTATCATATTCTGCGCCTACCTCAACCCATTTATTAAAGAAATCATTATTAAGTGGTGCCTTAATTCTACTTGTTGTTGTATTCAGATCATTGCCATAAAGACCATATGTTACCAATGATAATACTTTCTCATGATCAATACCTACACAAAATGCTATGGCAAGACTATCATTAATTCCATTCTGACTTGTCATAAATATCGGATAAGTTGCATTGGAATTATATGATGGAAAATTTACAACCGCTTCTATCTTAAATCTGTGTGAATTGTCTAAAGTTAAAACATTGGGAACTGATATATATTCACTGTCATGGCCAATATATACAGAACCATCATATTTTCCTGTATCCCTTAATACACCTTGACTTATTATTCCATTATTATTATTCCCGCTCTCATCAACAATTATGGTGCCAGATTGCTCGTTAAATCGCCAAAGTGCCTTTGTATTAGAATCAACTGCGAAGTAATTGGTCTCATTTTTCAATCCGGATATTTTTATTTCATCAATAAAACCAGCAAAATACCAAGAAGATGCATTATGCATATCATTGCCAATTAATGTAACATATTGCCCAGGAAACTTTGTTATAGGACTTACGGTATCTATCGCAACCAATGAATCATTAATAAATAATTTCCTTATTCCATTGTCATATTCGGCTCCTACTTTAACCCACTTATTAAAAAAATCATCATTTAGTGGTGCTTTAATTCTGGTAGTCGTCGCATTCAGCCCATTTCCATAAATACCATATGTTGCCAACGCTAAAACTTTTTCATAATCAACCCCTACGCAAAAAGCTATTGCTAAGCTGTCATTTATTCCATTTTGACTCACCTCGAATATTGGATAGGTAACATTGGAATTATAGGCTGGAAAGTTAACAATTGCTTCAATTTTAAATCTATGCGAATTATTGAAAGTTAAAACATTTGGAACTGATATATATTGATTATCGTTTACAATATTAACTGAGCCACCATATTTACCAGCTTCTCTCTCAATTCCAGGGCTCAGTACCCCATGATGACTATTCCCACTCTCATCATATAACACATTCCCCGATCCCTCATTAAACCGCCATAACGCTACCGTATTCTCATCAACCGTAAAATATGTCGAGTCCGCGCCAAAAACCAGATTGCAAACAACCACCCCAATAACCACAATTAACCTAAAAAACACAAAGCCCCCTTTTTCTATTTTAAACCCATAGTTCCATTAGACACTCTCACTTAAATATTTCATCCGGATTATTTTTAATTCTTAACCCATCTACATAACCATCATAATACTTGTTCATGTTCAAAATTTTTGCTTTCCCGAAATATAAACCAGCCGCTGTAAGAATTGTTGTAAAATTGGCCGGTTGCATGCCAACAAGAACACAGTTTACATAAATCTTTATCTTATTATTCGAGAAAACAACCATGATCTGGGACCATTTATTAGGCGAAAATGAACAATCCGCAAATACCGAATGCACCACATTACCATAAGCTACAAAATCCGCAATAATGCGGCCATGATAATAATAAATCGTAATTGGCCCATTTATGGTCATCATTAAACCTGTCCTATCCGTTAAGCTATCAAGAACCACCCATGGCTTAATCCAAAACTCAACAGATAATGATGTGCCGGAGAAATCCATTGGTATGGATGATGTCACATAGGATGAATCTTTTAAAAATATGGCTCGGCCAAACTTGCCGGCAACTCGAATAGAATCCTGAAAAACACCGTTCCTGTGATATTTGGAATCATCCAATACTGTTGAACCCGATATTTCATCAAAATTCCAGCATAAAAGTGTGGAGGTATCCGCAGAAGGGGGTAAAACTCCGGGTAAGAAGACTGAATCCTGATTCGAGTATGGAGTTTTTTCTGTTCCGGAAAACGAATAGGCCCTGTAATAGAAAGTTGTGTATGATGATATTGCAGAGTCTGAAAAAACCGTTGCTCCCCTCGGAAGCCTGACTCGATTTGACCATGAATTAGTACCGGATTTCTTTTCCAAACATATACTATCTGTATTGGATTCCGTTCCTTTCCATGAAACATGGATTATATTGTCAGTTGAGAAATTCAATTTAAGCTGTTCAGGTCTTACAAATGGTTTTACAGAATCAATTATTGCACTCGAAACACCAAAATATGTTGTGTCAAATTTTCTAAGACTGTAATAGATGGCCAAATCCGATGAAATAGAATCAATAATAGACCTTGTTGTATCCTCTTTATGGATTAAATAACCAATATTGCCAGGATTAAGACCCTTTTCAAGAATAACTCCTTTTATTCCTGCAAGACCGGTTTCAAGCCAACTTAACTTAACAGTAGTAGCTGAATTACGTTCAATAAAAAAACCTGAAGGAGGAGACAGGAGCGGAACAACCGGCATATCAAGTGGTGTTCTATAAAGGGTCCTTACTCGGATTGTATTGCCTTCGTATGCTGTGTCGTTAAGCTTGTCAAATGCTCCTGCTTTGTAATAGTAAACAGTATATGGAAGACAATTTGTGTCAATAAATGATTTCCTATTAACACCCAATACCGCATAAACAGACATCATGTTTTCTGACAATCCCCTAAGTACAACATAACCATCAGTTCGTGTGTTGCTGCCATTCCAGTTTAATTTAATTGATGTTGGGGTTATTGGTTGACCTGTAAAATCCTGCGGGACAATAAGCATGACATGATTGGTTGCGCCAGGGTCAAAAGGGTTGTTTCTGTCGTGATTACAGCCGATTATCATGAATGCAATGGAAAATAGTAACAGATATTTATAAATCATTGTTGTAGATTGGATTTGATTTCACTGACCCATCGGCCTTCAGGATATTTTTTAAGATAGTCATTGAAAATAACCCTGGCCGGGGTCTTGTTTTCAGCAAGCCAATGACATTTGCCCATCCAGAAAATCGCGTCTTCAGTTCGGTAGTCCTTGGGATAACGCTCTATAAAAATCGCATAAGTTCCGGCTGCTTCTTTATAATCTTTTTTTGTTTCCCTTAAAAGAGTTGCCGCTTCATATACAAAATCATGTGAATAATTTTTATCTATAAAGGCAGAAGCGTATTTCTTCTCGTATTGAATAACCTTATCCGTTTTGCCAAGTTTTCTGTTCACGGAAACAAGCTCGACCAGGGCTTCTTCAGTGTAAAGGCCATTATCAAAAAGGTTTAGATACTCCTCAAGCCCTTTAATACCCTCGTCGATATTACCAAGCTTGTTCAATTGCATCAATGCGGATTCAAAATATGCTGTTTGTACCGTGCTGTTTTTGAGACCGGATGATTTAACTTCGCTAAAATATCCTTGTGCTGCACTGAAATCATTTTTTCCAATACTTTGCAAACCAAGATTGAGTTTCTGCTCCAAAACCATCTCGAATGGTACTTTTGGCACCTGTTCAACAATCCGGCGCAAGGGCGTTTGATTTTCCTCTAGGATTGAAGATGTAATTTTATCCAGATTCGCATTTATGGCAGCCTTTTCTTCAGGGGTTAGATGTTTGATATTAATATGGCCTTTATCCGGAATTGCTATTTCGTCTTTGGAAAGCATTATCTTTTCTTTTAAAGACTTGTAAAAAACAGATACACTACCACGGATTACGGAAACTCGGGTGACATTTTCACTTATTAAGACATCAAAAACAGTGCCTGTAACAGTAATTTCAGCATCTGGGGTATTGACCTTGAAGGATTTATAATGATGCGGCTCAACGCTGAAAAGAGCGGAACCCATGGTAAGTTCAGATGAAACCAAAGAATCCGTATTTTTTGTTAAACGGATATCCGATTCCCCGGAAACAAGAGCACTTGTATTATGACTTATCCGTAGTTGCCTTGACAGACTGCTTTGACTTATGTGTTTTACTTCAGGTATATTAATGGCCGTAACCCTGTTTTCAACTATTGGGACAGGCTTTAAGGCAATATAGCCGCCGATTAATACAATTATTGAGGCGGCCAAGGCATAAAAAGCCCTGTGAAACCTGATTATTTTGTTGGTTTTCTGCAACTGTTCAGGTGTCTTGCCGGTCTCCGAGCGATGCACCGAGCTTGTCGAGGTGTGCCAGCCGGGTGCCTCGATACATCCGCCTGCGGCGGACACTCGGCAACCGGCTGGTGTATCGAGGGGCCGGGAAGATACCTGAACAGTTACGTTTTTCTTATGTTTGACATCTGATTTTTCCCAGGCATTGTCAAAAGCAGCGTTCCATTCCGCGTCGGATAATGTATGCCTGATATCGGATTTATCTTCTTCCTTTGATAACAGCAATTCGTCGGACATTAAAGTAAGATCAAATTCGCGCCTGCATTCAGGACAGGTTTTGATATGCAAAAGCATGTCCGAAACATCGGAATCGATGCGGCCGTTTAGAAAATTGCTTATTGTTTCAGGCGTTATGTGGTTTGTCATACGTATGCTTTTATCTTTTTCTTTAACATGTCTCTTGCCCGTCCGATACGCGAGAATACCGTGCCCGACGGGATATTTAATTTATCTGCAATGTTCTCGAGTTTCATTTCCTCGAAATAATGAAGCACCACCACTTCTTTAAATTCGCTTGGAAGTTCGTCAACGAACTCCTTCATCATTTTTTTCTGCTCCTTTAAGACAATGCTTTGCAGAGCACATGCTTCGGCAATAGGGATTTCCTCGATTTGATCCAAGGGTGTTGCTGCATGTCCTGATTCCTTCTCAAGATAGCGGATCCCTTCATTAACTGTTATTCGGTACATCCAGGTTGAAATCTTGCATTGCCTGTTGAACTGCTTAATCCCCTTGAAAATTCTGATTAGGGCCTCCTGGACAACCTCCTGCACTGCAACATTGCTTTTTACTATCCTGAATGCCGCAGTTTCTATGAGCCTGCGATTTTGTTCTATTAACTGGGAAAAGGCTTTTTTATCCCCGTTTATGCATTGCTCAAGAAGCTTCTCTTCATCCATATATTCGACCCGCGATAAAACAAAATCATCCATTTTAACAAACAAGCCTGATAAACCTTATCTTTATTAATATCAACTTGTTAGAACCATCGACCATTCTTTATTCTATTATATGTGCAAAAGCATAGCCCGGAAACGGATATAACAATACCGGTGTTACGCAGAAACATGGAATATTCAGCCTTTTTATCTAGAGCATCGTATTTACCCTTATCATTTGATATTAATTGATCATATTCCTTATCAGTAGTCGAATACTGCCATTGTGCAACACCTGCCAGAAGGGCCCCTGCAAAAGAAATAATAAAAAGGGTTTTCGAGGATATCTTTTCTTTGGGTAATGGCTTTTCATGAACAATAATTGTATCGTTCATTCCTATTGGCATAAGCGTAAAATTGAGCCGGTTGTTGCCAGGAGTTACCACAAGTTTTTTTTCCAATGGTTCATACCCGGCAAGTTCAAGTGAGATATCATGATTGCCAGGGGCAAGATATGATTCCCAGGGAGTGACGGCTTTGACTTTTTTGTCAATTATTATATGCGCGAAAGTGGGATCAGATGTAATCTGGACCCTGGATAAGATAGCGCTCTCAAAGACATGAAGGATTTTAACCGTCATAACGGTTATGTTTTGATCCATGCTTTCCATATCATTATAGGTGATCTGTTTGGTGTATATTTTCCTGTCATCCCCAACCTCAATGGTAAAAACAATATTGGTTGCAGCATCCCCTTCCGCTTTTATTTTAAGGATTGTTTCATGGCTGTTGGAGCTTAAAAACTCGCGGGTATCCGAATTGGTGGCGTCAAGAACCTCTATTCCGTAAGCCGCGAACTTTGAACCGAATATTTCCTTTATAGGGGCTGCAACGCTATCAAGTGCCTGTTTGCCAGTTGAATTCGAATACTCTGAAATAATAAGATTATGCCCGGCAAACAAAAGAGTGCCATTTAATAAGATGATGATAAGTATAAACATGGAATCTTTAAAAATAATTTTATGTTTTCCACTTTATCAATGGAATACTGCGATGTTTTTCTACGAACAGGGTTATGGCAATGGAAAACCGAATACAAGGCAATTAAGGCCTGATGGCAACACCGTCTTCATCCGAGAGGCAGAATGCAATGACATTATTTAAAAACTTGGAGGCCATTACCATGCCCACAGGATTTTTAAGGTCACCAAGGCCTGCTACAATACCAGCGCTTTCGGTATATAGTATGACCATCCGGCCATTGTAATAATAACCGAAGGCCGCGTTGCCATAAGAACGTGTATCCCAGTATCTTGAGGAGCTTTCAATGGTACAAACCGGAATATTGCGGAATGTGTGTACCACACTCATTATAGGATGCTTTTCATCAAGCATGCGCAGCTTACTCACACGAATAACCTTTGTTTTCTGATACAATCCGGCTTGGAGCTGTATGAAATATGTGCCGCTCTCAACAGGCTCGTTGTCGTTATTGTCGCAATTCCAGGTTAAGGCAATCTCTTTCCTGATATAACTCCCAGCCTTCATGGGTTTGTCTTTGGTCCAGACAAACTGTTTGACCGGTATTTCAAGACGATTGAATATACGGACCGTCACAGGACCATTCTGTGGCACTGTAATAGGTATAAAGGCCTGTGGGTGAGCAGGGCTTGGAAAAGGGTCTCCAAGAATATATCCCTGTACGTTTTTATCTTCAGCGGAAAGCTTCTTGAATGTTTCCATTTCCTTATCAGAAAGCTCCTGGCGGGAATCAAAATCCATGAGCCTGTAAATAAAGCTTCGCGCCACTTCATTCTGTCCCTTGATATTGCCGGTTGCAAGGCCAGTGTCGTCTATCCAGATAAACCCGCCATTCATAACATAATTTCTTAGAAGTTCCAGATTTTCTTCGGTTATTTTCTCGAGACCCACAGGATTGCAGATAATAAGAAGTGGATTTTCAAGTAACTGAGATTTCTTGAAGAAAGAGTAAATAGGCGCAAGACCGTTCTGGAGGCTTGTTTCTGACATTTCAGGTTTTAAACTGTTCGCTGCCGTGACAATACTGATTAAGCCGCGCTTACGCCACTCCCTTAATATATTCCTTTCCTCAATCTTTTTTATAAGCACATCAGGAGGCATTATATCAGGTTCTTCTATCTCGTATTTATTATGAATATAAGTATAAACCGTCGGCCCTCGCCTTGGTAACAAACTCACGGCTGCCCGACATTTTATTACGATCCAATTCTTCAACAGCTTTTTCAAGACGTTTTATGCCGGTATTTTCATAATAAAACGAGGCACTGTCAACCGTTAATGCACCTTTTTTATGAATGTTATTGAGCCAATCGGAAAAGTTTACATCGCCTACGATTGTTACGGTATTATCAGTGACCTGAATCTGTGTATTCTCTTTTAACCAGGCGCGGGCACGATCAATGGAACTGTATTTCCGAAAAACATATTCCCACGTAACCCGGGTCGAAAGAGTGTCTTCGTTGGCAGACTTGTTTGTTTCACTCTTGCGGCCGGTCGGCCCTATAACAGATGCGCCAGGCGTGCTGAAAAGGCATAGATTAAGCCTTGCACGCATCCTTTTACCCACACCAGACACCTTGGTTCCCCTTGCATTGTCCATCATATCGCCTACACCCATCACCTTTAAGATGTCGGTCGTTACATTTGAAATCTGCGACTTGTCAAGACTGAAGGACTTGACCGAGTAGGTCTGGGCCATGTTGGTGAAGTTAACCTGGCCGACATCAGTACTGACTGCCGAGATCTCCTTGAATACAGGAGCAAAACCCGGATCAATGCGCGCAGCGTTTTTGACTTCAAATTTTACAAGGGAGGCAGCGGGTTTGACCATCGCAATAGGTTTGATTTTAGGTGCCGGAGGTTTTGGAGGCGGGCCGCTTTTTGCCGAAACCACTTCCATTACAATATCTTTGATGATTTTATCGCCGCCTGTGTTCCAGAAAATTACGGCAAGAAGCACATGGATGCCGATTGCTATCAAATAGGCCGTCCGCTGGGCACCTTTATATTTTTCGCGTCTGCTTATTATGGGCATAGTATTATTTTGAAATAATTGATATTATCATTGAATTTTAAAAAATATTTTCATCCACATAATAATATCAACAGTTATTTTATTTTTATGATAAATATAGTATTAATAATAAATATTTATGCAACTTTCAAGCCATCAAGCAATATCTTCGGAACATTTGACAAATCAAGTATTTACTTCTTTTTAACGATTTCAACTTTTTGATGTTTTGCCAGGTTAGTTGGCATTCTGTTGACAGGAATTTGAAATATATGTAAAACAGGGTTATTACCGATTTTGTGCGGCGGCACTGAGGCCGCCGCCTAATCAATATTTTTTTGTGTTTTGGGGTGATATTTTTGTAGAGGCGTAACATCATGCTACGCCTCTACAAAAATATCACCCCCGCCTGCATCCTGAAGACCTGACTAGCCGGCGGCCTCAGTGCCGCCGGACATTCATTCATTTGCAAGTTTAAACCTTTCATGTAATTTCCGTAAATTACTATCTTGATATCATAATGGGACATTTTCACGGACACGATCATTCAAATCATGATCACTCACATCATGGATCAATATACAAGGCCTCGGAGAAAAAACATCTTGTAACCGCAATTATCGTCAACGGCATTGTAATGTTCCTCGAATTTGCAGGTGGTATAATTTCAGGAAGCCTGGCCCTTTTATCAGATGCCGGCCACATGTTCACGCATATTTTTGCTTTGTCAACAAGCCTCGTCGCAATACTACTCGCATCACGCGGGTTTAACGACAGAAAGTCTTTCGGCTATTTCAGGGCCGAGATACTGGCTACCTTTGTCAATTCACTCTTCCTTTTCTTTGCCGTGATTTGGATTGCATACGAGGCTGTGTCACGCATAATGCATCCGTCAACCATACGCGTTGCGGAGATGATAGGCATTGCCCTGATAGGTCTTGTTGCAAACATGGTAAGTTTTTTCATACTAAAAAAGGACTCTGAGAAGGACATAAACATTCGTTCCGCTTTTCTTCATGTATTATCAGATACGCTTTCATCTGTTTTTATCATCATAGGCGGCATACTGATTTATTTCAAGGGATGGATACTGATTGACCCTGTATTAAGTCTTGGAATAAGCGTTTTGATACTGCTATGGGCATGGAGACTGCTCAGGGAATCCGTAAACATCCTGCTCGAAGCCACGCCAAAAGATGTACATGTAAGGAATGTAAGGAAAAAACTATTGGCGGAAGTAAAAGGGCTTAAGGATTTACATGATGTCCATATCTGGGTCATTACAGGCCATCTTTATGCGGCCACGCTTCATGTATTCCTGGAAAACATGACAATTAAGGAAAGCGGCGCGGTTATTGCCCGTATTCGTGAAATACTGGAACATGACTTTAACATAACGCATGCAACGATTCAGGTTGACGCGGAAGAGGAAAATTGTACGCATAGAGAAGGAATCGGAGCCTGCCGACCGCCAAATTGACTTTAAGGCGATTCAAAGATAAAAGCCCCTCTTTAAGATTATGTCAAGAGCAGGCACCGGAACAAGATGCCCTGTATCCTCCCTCATCTTAAGGCGTTTGCGCACTTCAGTGGAAGACACATAAAGCAAGGGCATATGCATGGTAAGAATTTTATCATCATATTCAGGGAATTTATCAATGAAATCATATCCCGGCCTCATAATGGCAACCACTTGGGATTCGGAAAGTATTTTATCAGGGTTTTTCCATGTTTTTATTTCCGAGAGATTATCCGCTCCCATAAAAAAATAAGGACGCACACCCTCGACTTTTCGAACTGCGGTTATAGTCTCATAAGTGTACGATACCCCTCCACGCCTTATTTCAATGTCTGAAACAACAACACGCTCGTTGTCTCCAAATACGGCATCAAGAAGCTTAAGCCGCTCATTTGCAGGAATTATGGGCTGGGGTTTGTGGGATGGCACATTGCACGGAATAACATAAATGGAATCAAGTGAATAATTTTCCAGGGCCGCTTCAACTATGGCAAAATGACCGTTATGGACAGGATCAAAGACACCACCAAAGATACCAATTCGTTTTTCTTCCACAATATATAAGTCTTGTTATTTTTTGCGGGCGGAGAGCTTTTTAAGTTTTTTTTCTATTTTGACCGAGAGTGTTGACAGATCCGAATAAAGATCATCAATATAAATTTTGATTTCCGAACGGGATTCGTAATTGATTAGGCCGAATAAATGGACCAGTTTATATGGAAACCCATGCGCCTCTTTAAGAATAAAATTATCCTGTTCCTTTTGGGATAATTGGGCAAGTTCTTTTCTGCAGGTATCAATCATGGATAGCGCTTCAGTATAGTTTTTCTGTTCGTAAAGAGCACGGGACCATTCATAGCGGCCCCGTAAAATCCAATGGTTGCCGGGGAAATCCTTTACAAGCATCCTGAAATAAAGAATGGCTGATGAAGGATACCCCATCCGCCGATATAATCGTCCATCAAGGAATTCCTTCTCTGCAAGGCGATCAATGCATCTGGTTTTAAGTTTCCGGACTTCTTCAGTGAAATCACTTTGGGGATATGTTTCAAGAAACGCATCAGCCTGCTCAAGCGCTTTTCGGGTAATGGCCTGATCGAGCCGTACAGGCAACGCCTGCTCGAATATAGTACGACTTAGATAATACATGGCATCATCTGAAAATGGATTGCTTGATGGGAATTCGCGCAGGAATGATTCGAATTCCTGCTGTGCAATAAGATATTCCTTTAAATCAAAATAACACAGCCCGATATAGAACTGGACCTCGCCAATAAGGGAATTGCCGGGATAATCAAAGCGTATGGCCTCAAATTTCTCTTTTGCAAGACCATAATTCCCCTTATTCATAAGCCCCTTTGCCTCGGAGAGGAGGTCTTCAACCGATGGTTCAGGAGCAACAAACTTTGAGCTGCACGAACAAAACCATAAGCTCAAAAGAGCAAGAAAAATAATGGGGAAACGGTATTGCATTATGTCCTTTACTCCAGTTGCGATATTAATTTTCTCGCTTCATCAGCATATTCGCTCTGGGGATAGATTTTAAGGAGGTTCTTGAATTCAACAACAGCCTGTTCGTTGTCGCCCAGTTTTGAATAACTTATTGCTATGCGCATCTGGGCATCATCGGCCTTGTCGCTTTTTGAGTATGAAAAGACCTTTTTGTAATTCGCTATTGCATAAGCATACTGGCTGAGTTTGAAATAGCATTCGCCTATCCAGTACTGGCAATCCGGGGCGTTTTTGCCTTCAGGCGCGGCTTTCAGGGCCTCCTTAAACGCCACCACCGCATTAACAAACTGACCTGCGTTGAAGAACGACTGGGCCTGACGATAACGCCTTTCATCCTGCGAAAGACTCATTAACCTGTCTGCTGATCCAGGACCAAAGGTTGAGGATTCGAAGATGGCGGGCTGAGTTTTCCGAGGAGGGGTATTGCATTTTTTGCGCAAAGAATCAAGCTCTTTATAGATGTTTTTGACCTCTTCGGTAAGAACGGTCATCTTGTTTTCCATCTCTTCGATCTTGGCCGAACTCACACTTGCCATTTCTTCGGAGAAATTGACCAGCTGATGATTGATTTCAGTGAGCCGTGAATTAAGGACCTCAACATCAAGCTTTGATTCCTGGGCTATCTTTATGGCCTCGTCCGAACTTTCCTTGACCTGAACAATGTCGATTTCCGGCAAAAGAACATCGCCTTCAGGCACAGCCGGAGGCGCGGACGCGCATCCTGACAGAAAATAAGCCGCGAATAAGGCGCAGATAAGTGATTTCATCATTTTTAGTCCTCCTAAAAATAGTTAAGTCCTAAAATTATGTCAACGAATAACAATCAATTTCCCCCTGTTAAGCACGTTTTTATCATCTCCATCGGATATCACAAATAGATAAAGCCCTGAACCAACCGGCACTTTTTTATTATTAGTCACCTTCCAGGTCCACTCCGGCTTGGATAATGAACCATACCTACCTCCGAAAAGAATTGCCTCACTCTGTTTATCTGTTGAATAAACAAGATCACCCGAAACATTATATATTCGGACATTGAGCGTTCCACTTAGAGTGCTTTTAAAAAGTGAATGGAGATTTTTAAAAACAATCCCTCCCAAAGCCTCATGCCGAGGATTGCGTCCTGGTTCATAAGGGCACGGATAGAAATAGAAATCCTCCCGTGCAATCCGGAAACTGAACCTGTAGTTGTCCCCTGCTGATGCGGTTTCGTCTGTTATCATGGTATCGGCCATTTTGTATGTGGCAAAACCATATTTATAGAAAAAATTACCTCGACCATCGTTGTTTCCATCAAGGGTGTTGCGATTGATATCGCGCAGACTTGACGAGACAATTACACTTACTGAATCATTGCTGTAGAATTTTGTTCCGGACAAAAAGGATATGACATTTCCAGACAGGCTGACCCCGTTCTTAAAAACAATTTCAGCAGATGGATTTATTGATGATATCAGTTTGAAACTTCTATTGTTAATAGAGGCAGTATCAATTGACAATGAATCAAGGATATTGGAGAAGCGTATTGTTATCCTTGGCAGAGATGGCGCGCCTTCGGAACCATTTTGCGGGTCCATGGACAACACCCGTAAACTGGAGGAATCAATCTGTCCCTTAAAAATCCTGAACCCCCTTATTGAATCAGGGGTATAATCCTGATATAAATCCATCCTGTTACCTGAAATGTCCGTAATTGAGGATGACACCTTGACCCTTACCGGATCTGATGAGATGTAATATCCATCCAAAGGAGTAATATTGAAAAAACGACTTACATAATTGCCACTTGCCAGGCTAGGCCGAAAAAAGAGCGTGTCGAACCTGCTTTCGCTTCCCTTGGACCACCTGTATTGCCCTGGAAAAGGTGCTACTGTATCGGGTTTCCCCATTGCATAATAAAACGAATCTGCCTGACTGTAAACAGAAAATGAGGCATACCCGGCAGTTGAATGATCCATGGGTTCACTGAATACCATTGCAACTTCACGGTACACAGCGTTTTTAGGATTGTAGGCACTGACACTTTTCCCCTTGGGCAGTGGGGGCACACTCCCGATAAAAACCACGGTATCGCGTATCACATAAGGCGATTCGCGACAGAAAATCCTGATTGGAATTCGAAGAGGACTACGCTCCGGATCATTTGTTGCAAAAAGAAGTGTGTCAATAACAACAGTGTCTGCATTGCCAAGACTTAGCAGGAACCCGGCTGAGTCACCAAAAGCGGTTGCGGCACTGTCGCGAATTGCAAGGAACAGCGAGTCACCAGGAAGGAGGATTCGTGGCGCTGAAATGCTCTTTGAATATGTGACATTAGTAAGCTTGCTGTTTGAAGCATAACCCATTTTGATCCAGCCGTTATCAGACCCTGATACTGTTCCTGCGGAAAGAAAACGCAGAGTATCGGTCCCGAAATTGATAATTTTAACAGCATGGCTTTCAGCGCTTATTGAATCATTTAGTTTGTTGACCCGGGTTACATACAAGCTGATACTATCCATGAAATATATGGAATCAGAAACAAAATGAGGTCCTTTTTCAAAAGAAGGATAGAGAAATCGTATTACCATTTGTTTCACCATCCCTGACCTATCTGATACCCTGAAAAGTGCTGATGTGTCAGTTCGGCCTGAATGGTGAATCAAAAGACCGGTAAGAGAATTCGTTTCAACGCTGGTATCGGTCCCATTGTTCTGCGTCATCCGATACGTGAGGCGGTCATCCAGTACCACATCAGGATCCGTAGCGTGGATAATAAAAGTGTCGGGGACACCGTTTATGGTTTTAACATTTACTGTATTTCCTTTTAATGTAAGGCCGCTGTTCTTATAAACTATACTGTCAAGTATAGGCACATGCGACACACGAGCGAAGAATATTGTTGTGTCAGTGGTAAAGGCATCCCTAACAATAACGGACATAGTGTCCAGTCCGGTTATTGAATCCGCATAAATAGTGTCAATAAAATTAAGGGACCCTGACGCTGAATCAAGTTTTTTCCCATTAAAAACAAGATAATGTGAAAGGTCAGTCTCGTTGGAATCCCTTCCCAGGGCGCGAATTACGGTATATCCTGAATCAATTACAAATAATGTCTCCCCTTCTGTAAGAAAAGTATCCGGTGATGACACATTGCGCACATCAAAACTTTGTTTGCGCAGGGAATCAGATGGCGGTCTGTTATATGCAATCAGGGTAAAAACATTTGAATCCGTGCTCAAGCTGGAATCAGAAACAGTAATGGAATAAGCAATCGTATCCCTTGCCATTTCCACTGATGTAACTGTATCAAGTATGGTGGTACGGTTCGTAAATGATCTATGAAGCACACCATTAAGGTATGTTCGGCTGTTAAGGGTCAGGGGATCATTTACATCAATAAAATCAGACCTGAATACGGTCTTGTGTTTTTTCATGAAACGTACCGTATCCTGATTATTCAAAACATGACCTGTCTTATTGTTGAAAAGATAAACAGTGTCACTTGCCGTGAGTGATGGTGGTAGGTTATACGATATCACTGTAACGGAAATCGAATCTGAACCCCTGCTTGGATCAGTTACTGCAATTGAAAACCTGCATGTGTCATTATTAAAATCATGGTCTGTTAATGTATCATACAAGACCTTGACATTGGAGTATGAGCGTCTTAATATGCCGTTCACATAAGTTCTGCCTCCAAGACTATCCGGATCATTAATATCAGTAAAATCCGAACGGAACACCACCTTATGCCTGTTCATAAAACGGACTGTATCATTATTATTCAGGGCATTACCTGTTTTATTATTGAAAAGAAAAACCGTATCGCTCGCAGTGAGCGATGGCCGTAGGTTATATGATATCACAGTGATGGAAATTGAATCCGACCCAAGGCTCGAATCATTAACAGCAATTGAAAACCTGCAAGTATCATTGCCAAAATCCTTATCAGTTAGAGTATCAAAAAGTGTCGTGCTATGTGTGGAGGAACGATGCAATACTCCATTAATATATGTTCTCCCATCAAGCCCCAGAGGATCATTAAGGTCAGTGAAGTCCGCGCGGAACACGGCCTTATGCCTGTTCATGAAACGAACTGTATCGTTATTGGCAAGCAAATGCCCGCTCTTTGAATCAAACAGGAAAACCGTGTCTGATGCAATTAGTGTTGGGAGCGCATTCCGAAGCCTTATATAAACTGTGAATGTATCGCTGCTCCAGTTTGTAGTATCTTTTACTGTTACTTTGAGAGGAAATACCGTGTCCCTGTAATTTACCGGAAGAATTGTAAACCGTTTGCTGTAATGGCGGGATGAATCACGTGACATGACATTGACTGAGGAGAAATAGCCGTTCACGGTAAGAGTTAAATATGATGCGTCATCGTAATCCTCTCCGGATGCTACAAGCTTTAATGTGTCGGAACGGGGTAAAACAGTAATCGTGTCTCCGGCCTTTTGATAAGCCCCGCTGTTTATTGCGAAGCTGTCAATTTTCGCGTTTCTTGGCTTGACATTAAACCCAAGGCTCAAAGATGATACAAGCGGCCTGGTAAGCGCGTTCAGAGCAGCTATCATCTGAATGTTGAACTGAAAATGGGATCCCGCAACAGGTCCTTTGACACTTGCAGTAACAACAGGATCAAAAGTTGAAACAAATGATGATGAGGTACTTGTCCTGAAAGATATATTTGCAGAACCACCGTTGCCGCTGTTTATTGCGTTAAATCCAGTATAAATTATGGAATCTCCATTAAAAGAGCCCCACGATGTCTTATCAAGAGAGTCTTCAACAATTGCGGATGAGGTATCTGCAAAATAGAAAAGCGGCGCCCATGAAGTAAGATACACACTGGAATCCTGTTTTGCATAGGCAGCCGCAATATTGCCGGCTGTGTCGAGTGCCACTGCCATGCAGTAATTTCCTGGAGCTGTATTGACAAGTTTTGTTATGGTGCTGTCGCCGGAAAGGGCGCCGGAAAAAAGCGTATCAGCTATTAATCCGTTCTGTAGTGTAAAAATTTTGCCAAAAACCCTGCCGGTATTGGCGCCGGGCCTGGTATCCTTGAGCCATACTGCTGCAAGGCGGTTGTTCTGCACTGATAGTGACGGCACTAGGCCGGCGTTCGGCTCAAGCACAACAGAATCAACAACATTAACCCCTGCTGATATGTCAACGATCCGCATGTGGACACCACCCGAGCCGTTTAGGGTCATCCAGAATGCTATTGCAAAGCGTTGATGTCCCAAGGCTGCGACCCTTATGTTCCTTGAAATCTGTGAAATTGAAGGAAGCCCGGTTTTAGCGTCAATCGACACTGGCGATGTAAGATCAGCATTGGTTGAGGTCAGTTCAAGAATGTTGTCATTTTTAAGGCATGCAATAAGAAACTTACCTGTGGCTGAATCACGATCAATACTTATATCACGGCGGCTACTCGCAGCGCTTGAAAGTATGGTGGTTAAAATTCCCTTTGAAACAGTATCACGTCCTTTAATACATATCGGTGTCACTCTAAGCAATGGCGGAGATACTGAACCATTAGGCGTATATGCAGCAAAAATAGTGTCTCCCCTGGAGTTTATACAGAAATCAGGGAAAGTCTTGTTATTTATATCAGCAGTATCCAGACTTGTGATAAAATACTGATATGATGCACCGAGACCTGTTTCAGCAGTATCAAGAACATAAATGGAATCACTGCCCCCCCCGTATCCTGCACAAACACGATAAACGCGCTTATTGGGACCAATAAGAGTTTTAGTATTAACACCGCCTGTATAAAGTCCAACACCACTTGTAGGCATAATACGTTTGCTTAAAAAAGTGCCGGCGGAATCATCATCAGCCTGCGATGCAAAGGGAAGAGTAAAGAAATTGATGCATTTATTCAATGTATCTATCCTGAACAGTTTTTCCATGTAATAGTTTCCGCCAGGGCCGGAAACATTGTCCTTATAAAATAAGTATGAAATATTAAACTCACCCTCAGCAGTTGATGCAATGGTCGGCCAGACCGCATAAACAGGAAATGACAGAGAATTCTTATAGTGGCCGCTCACAAGCGTATCACGGGGCGTTAAGTTACGATATCTTACGCTGTCAACTTTTGGAGTGACAGCTGCACCTTGAATCCTAGCATCAACAAGTCCGGTGGCGTTTGATAAATCAGTGAGGGTTAAAACAGAAGCCTGGCATGGGGTTATCAGGAACAATGAAATTATGAAAGAAATCCAGGAAAACCCATCCCCTAACCCCTTCCCTTTTTCTTGGGAGAAAAAGGGAAGGGGAAAACTTGGGAATATTAATTTTAAGATTTTCATAAATCTTCTTAATTGCCACTTTTTGTCCGGCGGCATATATCAACCTTATGTCAACGTCATTGGGGCAGAGGCGGGTTGTCTTTTATGTACTTGCTGCATGGGCCCTTTCCCTTATAAATTTCTGCTGGCATATATCATCCAGCACCTTGGCCTCGAAATGCAGACGTTCCTTTTTCCAGGCAAGGAACCTGTTTTCCTTTATCCTTTCTATTGATTTAAGCCTGCGCTTGGCCTCGATTAACCTGTCCCTTGCAATCTTGACATTCCTATAGGCTTCCTTGACCACATGCTTCTGCTTTTCTATCCGGACCTTTAAATCAAACACATACATCAGATACAACTTCATGTGATTCAGAGATTCCCCTTTTTCACGGATTACGCTTTCTTTGCGCTGGTAATCATCGTATTCTTCGCCAAGCCTTTTAAGCTCCTGCTCGGAAAGTAAAAGCATACGATTCGCCTCACCAAGCCTGCGTTTCTGTTCCTCTTCGGCACGCGCATAAATCCTTAAAAGGGCCTCAAGATTGAAGCTAAAACGTTTCATTCGGTCCTCCCGACTATCTTCTTAAGAGTACCGAGAATAACATCAAAGGGGGTCTTGTCGTTTATTTCCTGGCGCAAAAACTGGTTCACATCGTTAAGCACCGCTATTGCCTTGTCAACCTCGGGATTGCTGCCCTTGGCATAAGCACCTATTGTAATAAGGTCCTCAGCAGCCTTGTATTCCGCCATCAGTGTAAGGAGCCGCTTAGCAAACTTTTTATGTTCAGGTGTTATTACATCGGGCATGACACGGCTTATGGAGGCAAGGATATCAACTGCCGGGTAGTGGTTTTTATTAGCAAGCGCGCGGGACAAGACTATATGTCCGTCAAGGATTGCACGCATGGCATCGGAAATGGGTTCATCGAGATCATCACCTTCAACAAGAACAGTGTACATACCGGTTATAGAGCCGTTCTCGGATGTGCCGGCACGTTCGAGAAGCCTGGGTAGAAACGCGAAGACCGAGGGCGTATAACCCTTGGTTGCCGGTGGTTCGCCCGTTGCAAGGCCGATCTCCCTTTGCGCCATTGCTATTCGCGTTGACGAATCAAGAAGGAGCATTACGTCATTTCCAGCTTCGCGGAAGTATTCGGCGATGGTCGTGGCTGTCAGTGCTCCTTTAAGGCGTATTAAGGCAGGCTGATCGGATGTTGCGACAACAACCACGCTCCGTTTTAACCCCTCCTCCCCAAGATCACGTTCGATGAATTCGCGCACCTCGCGGCCACGTTCGCCGATTAGGGCGATTACATTTACCTGGGCAAGGCAGTGACGCGCAATCATTCCGAGGGTTACGCTTTTACCAACGCCGGAGCCTGCAAAGATTCCCATGCGCTGACCCTTGCCAAGTGTCAGAAGACCGTCTATTGAACGGATTCCTGTTAACATGGGTTCGGCTATGCGGCGTCTTTTAAGAGGGTTCGGCGGGAGCGCAAATACCGGACGTGATTCATCGGATGCAAGGGGCCCTTTGCCATCCATTGGGTTTCCAACCCCGTCAACAATTCTTCCGAGAAGACCGGGGCCGATGCTAACTTTTAGGGGGCGTCCTGTGCTTATTACGTCAAGCCCGGGCCTGATTCCGGACATCTCGCCGAGGGGCATCAGGAGCGTTTTTTCGTTTCTGAAACCCACAACCTCGGCACGACCGGCTGGGCGACCCTGGTTTTCTAAAAGACAGATTTCGCCTATGCCGGCTGAGGGGCCGTCAGCTTCTATTACAAGGCCTATGACCTGGGATACTTTTCCATTGACCCGGTATGGCTTGAAGGGTGTACTGAGTACCGTGGAATATTTTTCAAGCGTTTGCGACATATCATAAGCCGGATTTTAAATATCATGCCTGTCATTATCTATACAAAAGATCCTATGCCGTCTTCCCAGCATTTCAGGAATATCTCCCTTATTTTTTCCATCTGGACATTTATCCGAGCATCAACAGAGCCTGACTGTGATTCAAGAATGCATCCACCGCATTCAACACGGGAATCCTCCTCTATCAAAACTTCCTTTATTTGGGCATTGACAGGCAGCCAGAAATCCTTTGCTGTGTTCACGGCTTCGATTTCAGAGGGGTTTATTTTTATGGTCAGTTTATCAGATTTGGACACCTCGGAGATTGCTGATTTCAGTATGTTCAGCACAACCTCTTTTCGTGTTTTGGCCTCAAGCCGTATGATTTTTTCAACTGCCAGGAATATTATTTCAAGGGCCTTGCGTTCGCTGTTGTTAAGCACGTCGTTCTTTTTAAGTTCAAATGATCTTATGACGGAAATCAGATTCCCCTGCACCTTTGATATTGCTTCTTTAAGATCATTTTTTCCCTTTTCATATCCTTCTGCCGCGCCCTTTTTCCGACCTTCATCAAAACCAATCTGATGCACCTTGACTTTGTCTTCGGCAGATTGTTTGCGCAGTGCAATGTTTTCACTCTGAAGTTTTTCAGTTAGCATCTTAAGCCCGGCGATCATCTTCTGTTCTTCAGTGGCTGACTCGCGCCTGGTACGGCCGGGTATGTAGAATTCCCCGAGTGAGAGATCATAATCAGCATAGAATTTTTGCGGGTCTGCCTTCTTCACTCCAGGCTTTTCAATTGATGTTACAGCTTTTTTATTTAGAACTTTGGCTGCCGCATCCATTAAAAGGCTGTTCAATGCTTTGTCCATGAAATCCTTCTATTACTTTTATACAACTACTTCATCTGAACCGCCGCGGCCTGAAATAATGATTTCGCCATCATCCTCCAGGCGACGTATGACATCCACTATCCTTTGCTGGCACTCCTCAACATCTTTCAGGCGGACCGGGCCCATGAACTCCATTTCTTCCTTAATCATCTCGGAAGCACGTGAGGACATGTTCTTGAAGAACTTGATCTGCACCTCCTCACTGCTACCTTTAAGGGCAAGCGAAAGTTCTTTTGTATCGACTTCTTTCATTACCCGCTGCATTGATCTATCGTCAATCAGAAGAATGTCTTCGAATACAAACATGAGGTTCTTGATCTCCGCTGCAAGTTCGGGGTTCTCGCGTTCGAGGTTGCCGAGGATGTTCTTTTCCGCACCACGATCAACAAGGTTCAACATCTCGGCAATTGCTTTAACACCGCCGATTTCTGAAACATCTCCGCCGAAGAGTGACTTGACCTGGTCAGAAAGTACCTGCTCAACCTGGGCCAGTACTTCGGGTGATATGGATTCCATAGTGGCTATTCTTGTTGCGACCTCAACCTGCATTTCAGCAGGCAGGGCTGATAAAATCTGGGCCGCAGCCTGGGTTCCCATGTGAGCTAAGAGGAGCGCTATTGTCTGTGGGTGTTCTTTTTGTATGAAGTTTACAAGCTGCTGTGGATCAACATGTTCAAGGAGATTGAAGCCGGTCGTCCTTATGGCATCCTGCACCTTTTCAAGGATTTCCCTGGCTTTAGCAGGCCCCAAGGCGGCTTCAAGCACCTCACGTGCATATTCAATTCCACCTTGGGAAATGAACTGCTGGGCCATTGTAAGATGGTGGAATTCTTCAAGGACTTTTTCCCTGATTTCCGGGGTGATTCCCTCCAAGCGCGCGATCTCGGTAGTTATTTTTTCAACTTCATCATCATTCATTTTCTGAAATATCTTGGATGATACTTCTGATCCAAGGGCGACCAGCACAATTGCTGCCTTGCGCGGTCCAGGTATATTGATGGCCTTGGGACTTACATCCTGCTTTGCCTGATCTTCATATTGACTTTTATAAAATTGCGGCATTATTACCTTTCCGTTTTATTATGCTTTTTTATTGCCACCTGCAGCAGCAGCCCCGTCTCCCCGTATCCAACCCCTCAGGATATTGACCACTGATTCGGGATCGTCCTTTGTAAGGAGTTCGACCTTCTCAATTATTTCATTAGTCCGCCTGTTTTCCGTATGGACCTCTATCTCTTCTTCCTTTTCACCTATGCCGACAAAATCAGGTACAGGAGGGTTAAGTGCATCCACAAGGCTTCTTGCAAGCGACCGCAGGAAAAGTATGAAGATAAGGATTATGGCCACAATCATGGCGCCCTTCAGGATTTCCATTATCATGTCGCGCCGGGCTTCCTGCTCCATTGCTGTGCGCTCATTGTCAATGAATTCATTGTCAAACTGAAGGTTATAGACCACGATTTCATCACCACGTGCAGCGGAATAGCCGAGCGCACGCTTTACCAGTTCTTCAAATTTCAGGATTTCTTCGGGACTCCTTGGTTTGTATTCCTTATTCCCCTTGCCTTCCTGTTTATAAGTCCCGTCAACCGCCACTGAAACTGAAAGTTTTTTGATGCTTCCAACAGTGCCTATTATGTTCCTTACTGTTTTATTTATTTCATAATTGGTGATTGAGTTTTCCTTTTTTTCGTTGCCGGTAGGAGCGCCCTGAGCCTGTTCCTCGTTGCGTTCCTCACTGCGCACAACCTTGCTTTCAGGATCATATATCTCTTCGGTCTTGTTCATCTGATCAAAATCCAGATCAACCGTAACCTTGACCCTTGTTTTATTGGGACCAAGCACTCCATCAAGCATTTCCGAGGCTTTTTTCCCGAGTGTCTGTTCCACCTTATTCTGAAGCTGGAGCTGGTTACTGGTGCGCTCAGCGATTTCACTGTCACCATAAGCATTTGAAAGTTGATTGCCGTCCATGTCAAGGATACTGATGTTCTTGCGTTTCAAGCCCTCAACAGAAAATGCAACAAGGTTTGCGATACCAACTATCTGCGCTTCCGTAAGCTTTGCGCCTGGTTTAAGCTTAAGGACAACTGAAGCTGTGGGTTCTTGTTGGCGCTCTATGAAAATTGTCTCTTTGGGTATGACGATATGAACACGCGCCCTTTCAATCTCGCTTAAGTATTGAATCGTATTGCCAATCTCGCCTTCAAGCGCGCGCTTGTAATTAAGATGCTGAACAAAATCCGTCATTCCAAGGTTTGTTTTATCGAAAATCTCGTATCCAATCTGACCGCTTTTAGGCAGTCCCATTTTGGCGAAAACCATGCGAAGTTCATATAGGTTCTTTTTGGGAACAACAATCGTGCGTCCGTCGTTTTCAATCTTGTATTCGTAGTTGCCTTTTTTAAGCTGCTCTATGACAGTGGCTGATTCGGATAAATCAACGCTTGAAAAAAGGGTGCCATAAGCTGAACCGCCCCCGGACATGCCTGCCCAGACAATAAGCGCAATGAGCCCTCCCAATGTAAGGGCTACAACGGATGTGCTGATAATTTTCTGACCTGTTGAGAGGCGGGTCCAGATGTCATTCAACTGGCGCAAAAGCTGCTTGAAGAAATCGGCCATTGTAATCTCCCTGTTATATCCCTTTTATCTTACTGACAAGACCGTGCTTTCTCCCAAAAGCACGGCCTATCCCTATATTTCAATCTAAAATCAGACCTGCATGCGCATTACTTCCTGATATGCATCCAAAACTTTGTTGCGCAGTTCCATCATGAGCGAAAAGGCCGTGTTTGCCTCCTCAACAGCCACCATTACCTGGTGAACATCGGTTATTTCACCGGCAACCATCTTCTCGATTGAACGATCAGCATGGTTTTGCATATGGTTTACATCTTTTATAAACCCCTTTAGCGTATCGCCGAATGAAGGTACTTCTTCGGCATTAAGTACTGTCTTCTGTTTGCCAACCTCAAGAGGATTATTAAGTTTATCTATCCGGTTTATTGTGTTTCCAAGGTCTGCCATTTTCTTTTTCTCCTCGTTTCCTGTTATTTTATGCTACAGCGTCGAATAATTTTCCCAAATGTCTTGCTTTAAGCAATTCCTCGCGAGCCGGGCTCTCTGAAAGATTTTTATTCAGATATCTGTTGACACCATACACTGACATAAGACCTTGACTTGTGCTTGATGAGCTCTTTCGTGCAACAGGTGCCTTTTGTTCAACAATTATAGGTTTATCTGATAAGTTATTATCGACCTTTTTACCTGAATTCTTGATTATATCAAAAAAAGATTCCTTTGCTGGAGATACTGAATTGGTTTTAGCAACAGCAGCCTGCTTGAAACGCTCCTCTGCTGCGCGTTTTACCTCAAGAAATCTTTCAAGGCTTGTTTGTGCTGCTGATACGTTCATCCGTTATCCTTTAAATTTCAAGGGCCTTCATGAGCATGCCTTTTGTTGCTGAAAGTGCGGTTACATTGGCTTCATAAGCACGCGTGGCGGTTATCATGTCCGTCATTTCCTGGACCACATTAACATTTGGCATTGCAACATAGCCTTCTTTATTCGCATCAGGGTGGGTCGGGTCATATACGAGTCGCGGCGCTGAATTATCTTCCACAATCTGGTCCACCTTTACGCCGCTGCCGATCTTTTCAGTTATGATTGGAAAATCAGGTTTTGGAATCCGCATGTGGTTCTTCTTTGTATTCGTTCCTTCCATATGCTCGGGGCCAAAAACCATACGGTAGTCAAATTCACTTGGATCAGTGGAAAGAGCAACAGACTGGCGTTTATAAGGGCCGCCGTCCTTGGTGCGGGTGGTTTCGGCATTTGCCAGGTTGGTTGATATGATATTCTGCTTTACACGTTGCGCCCGAAGCCCTGTAGCGCTTATGTTTATTCCTGAAAATAATCCTATTAGAGGCATTGCCTTTTCTCCTTAAATCAACCTTACTGTGATCTTCCCTTGATGCTGCTCTGAACCGCTATAAAACGTGAATTTGCAAACTTCACTGCGAAATTGAATATTATCTGGTTTTCCGCCATTTTCGCGTTTTCTATATCGATATCCACATTGTTTACACCGCTTGCAAGTGTGGGATCAACTGGCTTGTAGGATTTTGCATTCACCTTTTCAATGTCCCGTCTGCCTATATCAAGGTGTTGTTTATTTGTTTTGGTTCCTTTGAGCTTTGTTCTATCAAGAGCATCTTTAAGGTCATTCTCGAAATTAACTTCAATACGCTGATATCCCGGCACATCAATATTCGCAATATTATTGGCAATTGCCTTGGACCGAAGCATATTCGCGTCAAGACTTTTGCCAACAGCCGGCAACGATGTTTTTCCGAAAAGTAATTCTTTTGTAATCATAAATTTTTCTTTTTAAAGGCCCTATGCCAAAAGAAATGAAAAACAATTAATATGCCAAGTATTTTAGCATATCTTTGGACTATTTAACGCAATTGAAATCAATTGATTAGTGTAATGGGATTATTCTTGTAAAGTGTAAATAAAGGCAATTTTTACCCGATTCCACCAAGGAATAAGGCAGATTATACCTGGTATAATACAAAATATATATGTTGGATCCCCATTGGTCCCTGGCACCATTGGTGCCAGGGACCAATAGCAGCTTTTAAAAGATTATCCAGCCTACACAGACAGATACTGTATTGCAGATGAGAGAAATCAGCGCTGCTTGTTTTAAATCCGCTACCAACACAAGCCTGTAGAAAATGGTTTCCACAAGCCACACCCCTATTTCACCAAACACCAGAAGCTTCCAATAAGTTGCAATAAAATATGGTAAAAGAAACCAGAGGTAAGGAAGTGTTGCAAAGGATGTAAAAAAAGCAATTAAAAAAAGCCGCGGAATACTGATATTGGAAAGCGCCCGGGCATACAGTGTCCGGGCCAGGATTAGCAGAACAAGCCCCTCGACGCCGATTGTGGCACCGAGGGCTTCTAAAAACTTTATCTCATAAGGCATATTTTACCTGTCACTCGTTGTGTTTCACCCCTAACCTCCGCGATATATACTCCTGCAGGCAGATGCGAAAGTGATATTACGTTTGGGTACATGGGCATACACTGCTTTTGTACGCGCATCATGGTTTGACCCCGCACATTGACAATTGAGATAGTCACATTTTGGGCCTTAGCAGAAACAAAGCGAACGTCGTCATTTAAAGAACTTAAAGTCAGCCCAGTCGAAAGAGAAGACTTCTGAAGGGAAACATCTATCTGTGAATGGGGGGTGTAATTTGTGTCTGACATTACATTACCTAATGAATCATAACTGATTTTTCTTGTTATCGCCCACCCAAAAGCTGGGAAATAATCTTTACTACTAGTTTGGTCTAAAGGAAATATTTCAGCATAATTATCTATGATCTTCAACCAGTGTGTTGCAGAATCAGGTTCCCAATACTCATACAAATTCCCATTATCACTCCAATAATTATATCTATTAATAGGCCAACATTCTGTAAGATTGATACTATCTAAAGGTATAGAATAAAAGTGAGTTGAATCCACAGCATATAAAGTGAAAGTCTCATACTGTGATAAGTATGGTTGCTTTCCCAAAACAACCGGGGTATCCGGTGTCACGACCCATCTCTTATGTGGAAATTCTCTTTGTCCAACCACGACAATGGCCTCCGAAACATCTCTCTTCGAAAAAAACGTTCTTTTTGCAACATAGTGACAATCAGGTGGGATGATATCTGAAAACGCGATGCCTCCAACTAAGATGATGAAAGCAAGAACCAATCTATTCTGGAAAAAAGCTTGCATGAACATGGAACCCTCCTCTTGTTAATGATTAAAGAACATTGAATCTGAAATAATTGTTGTGCTATCCTGAAAAATTGAAATATTGGGTAAATTTATTATAACTGGCTTAGTAGGTCCTCCTATTGGATTCCAAACTATCGTAAGATTGTAATTGCCGGGTGGGATTCGATTGAATGAAAAATCAGAAGAATCTTCAGGTTTTGAAATATATAAACCTGTACCTTTAATAAAAACCCAGCTGGATGAAGACGCCTCTCCTGAAATCATGCCCCTCCTCAACATGGCCAATTGGCCAAAATCTATGGCAGCGTCTTCCTTTTTCCTTATGCTATCTATATAAACCCCCTCGTTTGTCATTGTATCCATTGCCATCAAGTTATACTGGCCATTTACAACAGTATCAAACCTGAAAAATCCGTGGCTATCCGTAATCGTGGAATCACAGAAACCCCGAATACTATCGACCATTTCCCAATCCGGTATAGGAATATAATTCGTTGTGTACAGGTAAACCATGAGCCCAGCTTTTTTCGTATTGCCGGCACCGGTTAATGTTCCCTGTATAAACGCAGTTTCCGTATCCGAAGCACCACCTGCCAAAGGGCCCCCGCTTGGATCGTTCTTGGCACAGCCAAAAAGCAAAAGCAGTAAAGCAAGACACGGCAATATTCTGAACTTCATATTTCAACCTTTCGCGGTGTTTTCCAGATCACTGGAAAAGGATCCAGTACAATCCCTTCAACACCAATAGTGGCGTTGAGAACTTCAAGGAAATTTATCTCATAAGGCATATTTTACCTGTTACTCGCTGTGTTTCGCCCCGAACCTCCGCGACATAGACCCCTGCAGGCAAATGCGATAGTGATATTACGTTTTGGTACATGGGCATACACTGCTTTTGTACGCGCATCATGGTTTGACCCCGCACATTGACAATTGAAACCGTTACATCCTGCGCTTTTGCAGAGGCAAACCACAAGCCATCAAAGTAGTTATTTAAGGTTAGACCAACAACGGGGGTAACCTTAAGGTTGGTTGCATCTATCGCTTCATAATTTATATCCGATACAGTCACACCCAAAGAATCATATCCGATTATTCTAGTTAACTCACAATAGACATCTTGATACTGTTTACTGATAACATAACATTCGACTTGAGAACGTATAGGCGATGATTCTGTATCAGAAACCCAATATTCACTTATTAAATTCGGATAAGAATATCCGTTTGAGTCTGTCGTCAGCCAAAGCCGTTCATGGTCTGAACTATCAGGTACTAATGGAAGGTTTGATAATGTTGTGGTGTTAAAATAACTCGAATCAATTGCCCATAGCCTGAACTCATTAAATTTGTAACCGTGGCGAATATATGTGCCATTTATGACATCGCGACTCCTTTCATCCCCCAACACCTCTTGCCCGACAAGAACAAGTCCTCCCGCAGATTCAGCTTTGGAGAAAAAAGCACTTGTGGTAACTCTGTGAAAACCTTCAGGAGGAGGCATATCTGCAATAACAATTCCAGTACAGAACATGGTCAGAATGATTGCAAGGACAAGCTTAAATGACTTGCGTGTTGCTTTGAACATGGGAAACTCCTTTCGTTTAGGTTTAATGATATTCCACTGTATCAACAACAGTCGTGCTGTCTTGAATAACGGATATGTTGGCGATACATTTTAATTCAACACCACCAGGACAGATATTTGGCGGTGTGCAAGTTGTAGCTTTCACCCAAACGACTGATAATGAATAAGTACCGACTGGAATATTATTAAAGGAATAGTCGGAATATTCTGAAGAATAAAATCCGGTCCCTTTAATGAAGACCCAATCATGATAGGGTGCAGTGCCATGAATTACACCATTCTTCAACATGCATAAAGAATCATATTTTATTGCAGTGTTTTCTTTTTTCTCTATACTATCTATATAAATCCCATAGTTTGACGCCATGTCCAATACCACAAGGTTGTATAATCCCTTTGAAATAGTGTCAAACCTGAAAAAACCATTACTGTCCGTAACAGTGGAATCACAGAAACCTCGTGTGCTGTCGATTCTCTCCCAATTTGGGAGTGGGTTATAATCCACAGAATATAGGTGCACCATTAACCCAGGCTTTTTAATATTATCAGCTCCAATCAGCGTTCCCTGTATGAAAGCGGTTTCCGTATCCGACGCACCACCTGCCAAAGGACCCGTGCTGGGCTCATGTTTGGTACAGCCGAAAAAGGAAAGCATCAAAGCAAAGCGCAGCAATAGTCTGGACTTCATATTTCAACCTTTCGCGGTATTTTCTTTGATACAGGAAAGAGATTGATATTCAAATGATACACCTTTTCCGGGGATAAATCATTTCTTGCCATTTCCATAAGTTCCTGTCTCAACTGTCGTATTTTGGCTTTGAAATGTTCAAAGGTTTGTTCGGATATACTGAAGGTTGTTGCTGCCATGAGACGTTGTTCACCCTTGAATTTTTCGAATGAGTCCAAGGCCAGCTTAAGCATTTCCATCTGAAAACGCATGACAGCGAAGTTTCTTACTTCAGGCCCTGTACTGATTAAAGGATTTGACTGTTTATATGTCCCGTCCTTTTCTTTGACAAGCATTTGAAGCCGTAGTAAAAGTTCAATTGACTCCTTTGCCTGTCTTGGAGTAATCGCGGGAAGAAGAAGCCGGGCAAGACCCGGATAATCATCACTAAAATCCGTCATTGTCGCAATTTCTCTTATGATGCTGTGATACCATTCGGTGTAAAACTCATAACTGTCCTTTTGAACAATATGAATGTCTATTTTGCTTCTTTTTTCCATTAGAAGGTTGAAAAACATATCCTTATCCTTCAATGAATCCGATTGATTGAAGTAAACCAGGTTCTCAAAATAGTTCGCTTCATCTTCAGCAAATCCTATGGCCCGGGCGGTTTTGAGAATGCTGGCCTTTGTTAATCCGCGCTTGCCATCAATGATATATTTATAGAAAGCCGAAGCATTGATTCCCGCTTTTTGCGACCAGTACCTATAAGAAAAATAGGTACACTTCTTTTTATTCTCCTCATAGTAATCCTTGAGGAACTTCCGGTAATCAGTATAATTGAAAATGTTTGGTGACACCATATCTGTGAACAAATATACTGAAATTAACGTATATTCGCAATAAATTATGGTAGATTCTGAATATCTGTGTTACTAGTAGTGAACACTAATATATTTTATGTTTTTATGATGAGTGGGTAGTCGAAATACGTCGATTATAATAGACATCGGGCAAAGGCAGAATAAGGGCGGGCGGGATAAATTAAATTTGTTCGAACTTCATGATCCTGAAATGTTCGTCAAACTCAAAAGCCCTGGTGATATGGAAATTGCGATAATCGCGGAGGTGTCGGCAAAAATACGATTACCGGTCATAGACTTCATCATGTTTTGAAGACAAATCCGCAGGACCTTCGAAAAGACCAGCAATATCCTCAAGTGAAGACGATGCATCTACCGGGGCTAGTCGTTGGACTTTAAGGAAACTGGCAAAATTGTAGACAGTTGCTTTTCCGGTGACAGGTCTTTGACCGACAAGCATCAACGCCTCTTTGTCTTCAAGGGATATCAAGGGCACTCCCATATTAAACGATGGTAGGGAAAAAGGTTTTTTATTGTGTTGCAAAGCACTTGTTTTTTGAGCAAGACCGATATTCAACAATTCAGTGATTGCCTCGCCCAGTGTTGTATGCTGGTCATGAGCGAGTTTCCTGGTTTTTCTTAAAACCGATTCATGAAGGTTTATTGTTATCCGTGCCATTTTATATACCCTTTGTCAATAGTCTTGATTATAAAATAATATTACATTCATAATGATGCAACTCAGTAAACATCCTATACAATATATTTGGCAAACAATTTCAGCATTTAAATTGTTCCAATGCAACTTAAAACATAACAATTTATATTTATATCATGGGCATTATAAAATACCTTGCCGTTTTGGTGATTTTCAATTTCAGCCATGCCGGTATTATTGGAAATACCGTGGAAGTATATGTCCACAGCGATGGGTTCCATACCTGGATTGTGCTGCCTGACACATGCATGGCCTGTCCCGACAGCTTCATAGAATATGAATATGCTGAGAAAAAATGGTATCTTGATGGCCAAAACCAATGGTACCGCGTTTTTCCTGTTTTGTTTACAAACACCGAAGGTACAATAGGTGAAATAAGGCGGGCTAATGACGATTTTCCGGAAACCTCTCAATTCAGGTTTGAATTTACGGTTTCAGACGCACAGTATCTTGCCATGAGAAAGAATATCGAATCGTGGATTAACAGAAAAGTTGTTTATTTGAATGATGGAAGATCAGTCTATTACGGAAGCACCCGTTCATATAACATTTTCAATTCCTGCTATTCCTTTATCCTTAAAGTCCTTAAAGCCGGCGGTCTTGACGTTAATCCAAGATGGGGGATCTTCAACAGATTGACAATGTGGCAGCTCAAAAAAGCTGAGCAGGGCCAAAAAGAGCGCAGATAAAATTATTTTCCCGTATTGTATCTCTCTTTGATTACCTCCTGGAATATCGTCCCATAAGTTCTCCCTGTGCAAGAACATGGCCCTTCATTGCTGACTCAAGCTTATTTTTAGTCACCTTGCCTGAAATATCCATCACAGCATCCAGAGCATAAAGTTTGAAAAAATACCTGTGCGTGCCACCTGGTGGACAAGGCCCTCCATAACCGAACCTGCCAAAATCATTAATGCCCTGCTTTCCACCCCCAGCGATTGCTTCAGCAGGCGGGATACCCTCTTTCAGTTCCTTAAATGTTGCGGGCAAATTGTAAACCACCCAATGAACCCAATTACCCATTGGCGCATCGGGATCATCCGATATAAGTGCAATACTTTGCGTTACAGCCGGAAGAGTGTCCCAGGAAATCGGGGGCGAACCGTCTTCGCCATCGCAGGTATATTTCAAAGGGATTACTCCACCGTCCTTGAAGGCCGTGCTTGTGACTTTAATGGTTAACAAGGTTCCTCCTTTCGCAACAATGGAATTTTTGGCCAAACAAAATCCCGCTATCAGTAATATTACACCTAAAACCAATCTCTTCATCATGCTTCTCCTCCCATTGCTGAATATAAAATATATATCCCAATTGGAAAAAAACACTTATTAGAAATTATTATGGGATAATTTTCCCTTTTTGAAGGGTCAAATCTGCTCTAATTCAATAGGAGGCATGATGTATAAGTACCCTGTATCTTCAATTGTAAAAAGTTTCATGGCTTTATCTCTTTGTTTGGGGTGCGGTAATATGCATTCCCCTTATGGCCCTGAACCTGCAAAGCAAATCCAAAAGCCTGCCCCATCGACTGTTCCAATTGATTCTCCAAATCCTTCAAACGAGGATGCCGGAATTAGTATTCCAGAGGATTCCCTTATTAATTTCACTGGTTTATGTATGTCAACAGGTCTTGGAAAAGCCTATTGGGATGAGTCCATTCACGATAACTATGTATATCTTTGCGCAATCCAACTTGGACTTTCAGCCACTCGTGCATCTTTGATGCGCGATGCAGCCCACATGCCAGATGTTTTCCAATCAGGTCTGGACAACTTTTACAACCAGCAGTGGTCGCATGCTTATATGCTGGTCAAGACCTTTTGGGGTGCTCAATGGGTATGGGGTGATGCTGATGATGATTTTCATGATAATATAGACAGCACTGACAATGGAATTGAGGGTGCTGAAGGCTATAACGGGAAATGGGCGGGATATTATTATCGGATTGGAAAACAGTCTTTAGGCGATTGGTACACTGGTTATGCTTGCCACTATATCGAGGATGTTTCTTTTGTTCTTCATGTAAGTCTGCCTGATTATTATATGGCCATTCACCATTTCGACTATGAAACCTGGATTAAAAACAATTGGACAACAGGGTACTGTTTTTCAACAACAGCCAAACAGGTCCCGGTTTCATCATATTATACTATCAGCAATTTAAGAAGCGCCCTGTCGGATGCTGCCAAAACAGCCAACTATTCGTATAACACAAATGCCCGTCTTGCATGGGAAAACTATAAAGCATCCGGTTTTCCCACAGCCTCTGGTTCTGGAAATGCCTTATCAGCTGCCTACACACGGAAGATGGTTGAAGAAGCTGTCAAATGGACAGGCGGCGCAATGCGTTATTCGCTTTCAAAATATAAGCAGTGGTAAAATATATAAGAATTTACTCCGGGCTTACTTGGAAAACTTTACCAGATGTGCAAGACTGCTATTTATTGGTTTGCCACACATATGCGGCGGGTTCTTCTGACTAGGGTTCTTATTGAAACTCGTAGCAAAGGTTAAGAACCTCACGCATTATCCGTCTTGCACCCCTACCAGGTTTCGATTTCCTTTCCCAATTCATCAAGTGAAATATGGTTACCCTTACGAATTTCAGCCTTGTCTTTTTCTATTTGATCAATTGCATTAAGCCAATATACCATGTCTTCGGTTTTACTGTATTCCAGCAATAATTTATAGTGTGTTTGCTGTTCTCTTTTTAGATTTTTCATGTTTCAGCTTTATTATATTGTATTAAGATTTGTAACTGTTCAGGCGTCTTGCCGGCCCCTCGATACACCAGCCGGTTGCCGAGTGTCCACCGTAGGCGGACGTATCGAGGCACCCGGCTGGCCCTCGGGGACCGGCAAGACGCCTGAACAGTTATTAAAACTTCAAACCTATAAAATAATCAAACCATGAGGCATTGCCATTGTTTCCAAGATTGGGAAAGATATTGGATTTGGCACTAATTAATTTACCTTCACGCTTAAGGTCCAAATCGTCCAATCCTCCGTTTTCCCTGGCAGCTTTCTCGGGAGTAGCCACTGAAAATAGCTGACCATAAATTAATCCAACTTCCAGTGCAAGATGTTCTGCTATCTTAAAATTCATTCCAACCCTGAACTTTAATATTAAGCCCCTCACGTTGTCTCTGCAATTGTAAATAGTCGTATCTCTGTTAATTGAATTTGAATCCTTATACGCTGTGAAATTTATATAATCAGTTGATAATTGCCACCCAAACAATGCGTCTGTTGTAAAAAATACTGATTTGGAAACATTATATGTTCTGCCCGGCCCCATTAAAATGGAAAAACTTCCGTCATCATCGGTTTCAAAGGCAAATGGAACGGTTCCACCAACCGTCCATATATAATAAAACAGTTTCCCTTCATTTCTAAAGGCAAAATTAAGAAACTTTGTTCTTCCTTCATACCATGTTTCAAAATTTCCATGCCCATCCTTGAAATTATTAATAAGCCCAATGGGGCAAGTATTATCACCCTCCATAAGATTAACAAGACCTAAAGACACTCCTTTCAGATTCTTTGAAATATTTACAAGGCCATATTGAGCCCCTGTCATTTCACCTTCTTGATAATTTACTATGGAATTTTGCAAACCCACGGATGTGCCAGATGCGATACTAACAAGGCCCATTTGAATGCCCATCATTTTTGATTTTGTTTGCTGTATCCCACCAAACCCAGCCCCATAAAGCTTATTGGATCTTGCCATTAAAACACTCAGGCTGAAATAGTTTGTAGTCAAATCCGAGTTTTTCCCATTAATACTTAAAGCAGGCACCAATGCAATATTTATCGGGATAGTTACCTCTTGTTTATTTGCCTGCCCTAAAGGGTTTTCCTGTGAAAAAGCCGAAACGCTAAAAACCGCCAAAAGAATTAAACACAATAAAATACATGCACCCTTATTTTTTGTCATCTTCTTGTCCATTTTCGCCTCCTTAAATTATTTGTTTATTGCTTGTCTCAAAATCATGTATCATGAGGTAGTGTAAACCTTATTATGCACAACCCTTTATTAAAATATATTACAATAAATTATATAAATGCAATATAAATATATTAAATGGGGAACGTATTAGATATTTATAATCGCTTATTCAGTATGATATTCTGACACGACTGGGGATAATCAACTCTTTTTTATTTATTAAACACGCCAACCATTTCAACATGGGGCGTTTGTGGAAACATGTCAAAGGCCTTAAGTGATGTGAGATTATATTTCGGTTTCAAAAAGACCATATCATCCCTGAAGGTTTTAGGATTACAGGAAACGTAAACGATTTTATCGGGTTCGAGCCTCATTAATTTTCTTGCTGTTTTTCCTCCAAGCCCGGACCTCGGTGGATCAATAATTATTGTTGGAAAATCCCTGTTTGCACTATTTTCCCTTAGCCACACGGATGCATCACTGCTTAAGAATGACACATTCGAGATATTGTTGGTTGCCAAGGCCTCATTGGCAAGCTTAATTGAATCATCGTCCTTTTCAATACCAAAAACCTTTTCAGCCACACCAGATATATAAATAGAAATAGCACCTGCGCCGCAGAAAAGATCAAGGACCGGCCCGCTTATTTCCGCTTTAACGCAATCAAAGAGATCCGCCGCAAGATAAGCGTTATTCTGAAAAAACGTATTGGGCCCGATTTTATAAACATATTTACCAAGTTTTTCTGTTATAAAAGGGTTGTTATAAGACTTATGCACAGGGCCGATGCTTAAATCAGCCAGGCCGCTACTTATTAGCCAGTTCACCGACGAAGCACGTTTTTTTGCAATCTCGATTAACGGCAATATTGCTTCATCAGTTGTTGAGGTAACAAAGCTTACCATAAGATCAGGGGTATGTGCAGCCAGCCTGAATACAATATACCGAAGATAACCCTGGTGATTAAGGTAATTGAAATCCTTGATGCCAAGTTCATTTATTGCATTACGCAATTCCTGAAATATAGGAATAAACCTTTTGTTTATAAGATGACATTCTTTAAGATCTACTACCTCATTGAACCTGCCACGCTGCCTGAATCCTACTTTTGAGAATGCACAAACGAAATCCATACGGTTGCGGTATTCATATTCAAGAGGGGATGGAACAACATCAATATCAAATCCAAAAATAGATTTTAACTCTTTTTTCTTTTGTTCAATCTGATCAGCATACGAAATATCCTGAAAGCTGCAGCCGCCGCAAAGGCCGAAATATGGGCACCATGGTACTGTTTTTTGCATTTAATGACTTTTTATGAATAAATTCAGATTAATAAGATAATTTATTGTAAGAATTTACAGAAGTTTAATATATTAACAGCAATGAAAACTGTCTCAATTGTAATCCCCCTTTATAATGAAGAAGAAAGCCTAAACGAGCTTTATACGAGAATTGTCTCGGTTCTACCAAAGGTTCCTGTATCAGCTTATGAGATAATTTTTGTTAATGATGGAAGTACCGACAATTCAAAAAAAGTCATAACCGAACTTGCCGCAAAAGATAAAAATGTAAAAGGAATTTTCTTTAGAAAGAATTACGGAAAGGCCGCGGGCCTCTCAGCCGGATTTAAAGCCGCAACCCATGAATATGTAATTACAATGGATGCAGATCTTCAGGATGACCCTGAAGAAATACCAGGCCTGATTGCTGAACTGGACAAAGGGTTTGACCTTGTTTCAGGATGGAAGAAAAAGCGTCATGACCCGATATTGTCCAAAAATATTCCTTCCAAGTTTTTTAACTGGATAACATCAATTGTAAGCGGCCTTAAACTGCACGACTTCAATTGCGGGCTTAAGGCATACAGGCTTAAAACAATAAAGTCCCTGGTTTTTTACGGTGAAATGCACCGCTATCTACCTGTGCTTGCACATTGGAACGGCTTTCGTGTAACTGAAAAAGTTGTTACCCATCACCCAAGAAAATACGGGGCAACAAAATACGGGCTCAGCAGGTTTATGAACGGTTTTCTCGATCTGTTAACAATCACTTTTCTTAGACGTTACACAAAAAACCCCATGCACCTTTTCGGTTTTCTTGGGGTTCTTTTTATGGCTTTGGGGTTCTGTGTTACCGGATACTTTGGTGTTATCTGGCTTATAGAACGTTCGCTTCATATCAGGCCCCTTATGCTTCTTGCAATAGGGGCTTTTCTAATGGGTATTCAACTTTTCTCGATAGGGCTTATTGGTGAAATGATAACCCATACCGGCAAACGCGAGGAATACCTGATTGAGGATGAAGTCAATCTTTGATGCGTCCCATTGATTTAAACGCACGTCTTCTTGCAATCTGCCCCATTGGCATTGGTAATTTTCTTTTGCTTGTTCCCACACTTGAAAATTTAAAGAAATCAAGACCTGACATTAAAATCACACTTTTATCGTTAAAACCCGGTATCGCATCACTTGCGCGCAGATTTAACATAATTGATGAAATTATTTCCATTGATGCTGGAAAAAAACAGTCATTTTATTCAAAATTAAATGTGATAAAACATCTCCATAGAAAGTTCGATTTTTCAATAGCATTTTTCCCATCAAATAGAATGGAATACAATCTTCTTCCCTTTATATCAAGGATACCAGTCAGAATCGCTTTTAAATATAAGATGAGATCATTACAGACTTTGTCCATGCTGAACAATTCGCTTGTTCCTGTTAAAGAAGGCATCCATGATTTATTGCAAAACTTCAGGACTTTGGAAGAAATTGGGATCCAATTGCCGGGTGAATTTCTTATGCCACATTTTCCCTTAATGGAAAATGAGAGCATGTTTGCCCGTGATTTTATAAGTCAAAATAAACTTACTGATAAATACATTATCGGCTTGCATCCGGGGTCAAGCGCAGAAAACAATATGGAAAAAAAAAGATGGCCAATATCCAATTTCTTTGAATTAGCTGGAATGATCTCTAATAATCCAAAGGCATTTTTTCTTATTTTCGGGGGTCCTGAGGAAAAAGACCTTAAAGGCGCACTCCAAAAAAGAATTGGACCTAATTCAATATCCGTTGAAACAGGATCAATATTTGAAACTGCAGCTGTTATTGCACAATGCAAACGCTTTATTTCAAATGATTCGGGGCTGATGCACATCGCTGTTTCATCAGGAGTGAAGTCCTGCGGAATATTCGGCCCAACCGATGATGTCAGGACCGCACCATTCGGTCAGGGAAACATTGTTGTGCGCGGACCTGATGGATGTTCACCATGCTGGACTATTAGAAATGTCGGTAAAAGAGAGGCGTGTATAAAGAAGGATTTCCCATGTTTGAAAGATCTTACACCTGCGTATGTTTACGATAAGATAAAAGAGTGGCTTTAGGATTAGCAGGCTGTTTTAATCGCTTCCCCAATTAAGCTTCTTGCGCAGAACCTGAAAATATGTGATACCCTTGGGCTTTAACAGTACAGTTTTACATCTGGAATAACTTACGGTTACTTCATCATTATCGCACAACGGGTAATCATTTTTGCCGTCAACAATTAACGATGCCTTGACACGGCTGTCGTTTATTCGAAGGGTTATTGGTCTGTTTATTGAGCTTACAATGGGTTTTTGTGTAAGCGAATGAGAACAAATAGGCGTAATTATTGCGCACTTCAGGGTCGGATAAAGTATTGGGCCTCCTGAAGCCATTGAATAGGCCGTGCTTCCGGTTGGTGTTGCAACAATAAGTCCATCCGCATTATAGGCTGAAACAAGCTCATCACCGAAAGAAACCGTAAGCTTGAGAAGACGGCTTCCCTTGATTACGGCATCGTTAAGGCAAATTTCCTTTACAATAGTTTTCCCTTTGCGTTTAACAACAACATCAAACATCAGCCGCATTTCTTTTGAGTAATGTCCGTGAAGGATCTTCCTTAAAGCTTCTGCAACACCGCTTACCGGAATATCGGTCAGAAAACCGAGGCTGCCCATGTTGACACCTATAAGAGGAATCCCGGTGCCGCGAACAAGCCTTGCTGCTGAAATAAAAGTACCGTCCCCTCCGAAAGAAACAAGGACGTCAATTTTTTCAAGGAAAGCCTTATTAGTAAGCCCTTCCAGGCCGATTATCTTATGAACAAGGGTGTTGCGATCAACATAAAATCTGTTTCCTTTGAAATCAGGATGAGAAACTATTCCTTGAATAGTTTCCTCAATTTCCTTCTTTTTTTCAAAAGCAATAATGCCTATGTCTTTTAGTTTCTGCATAATTTAAAACTACAGTTAATTTCCCGTATTAAGCAAAGATTCAAGCTTAAAATAAAAGTCAGGCCAGATAAAATCCACTGCCTCGGCATTTTTGATAATGCTTTCACCCTTGTTTTTTATTGCAGCTGCTGAAAAGGCAAGTGCAAGAATTGGATTGCCGAAAGAGTCAAATTCAGCACCATCATATTCCTTTGCCCCTTCGATTACAATTCCATCCTCGATTTCACCGACCTTTACACCCATTGCTTTGAGATTACTTATTGTGCCTTCTATCAGATCAACCGGTGCATCATGCAGGAAAAGAACATCACGGATAACTGATTGGCCCTGAGCATAAGCTGCGGCAACAGCAACAAACGGAAACATTTCCCCAAGGCCGGCTGAAAGTTCGCCCGACACACGGCGTCCGGAAAGTTTTGCGCTTTCAATTTCCAATGTATAAGTATCCGTATCTTTTGAACGCTCGCTTTTTAAAAGCGCGCCCATGCGCCTTAACGCAACAAGGAGCCCTGAAAGCGCGGAGCCGCCCATATTTGTGACCTTAATATTGGAATTATTTAAGAGGGTCGCAGCAAGTATGAAGGGGGCGGCAAGAAGCAGGTCCCCGCCAAAGTCAAATGTCGTGCCTTTGAGTTGCCCGCACTCCTTGATTGTAATTATTCTGGAAGGCCGCTCGCTTGAAGGATCCTTCTTGGCCTGAAGACGGCGTATGCGTTTCTCAAGTTCATCTTTGGGCCCTTCGTCATCAGGGGAGTCGATTGTCATTTCCTTGCCAGACCGACTTATTTGAATGTCAGCACCCATTTTTTTAAGGGCATTCTCGAAATCACCAGGGAGTGGCGTGGCCTCGATAATTTTGTTTACACCGGTAGCAGCCGTAACAAGCCCGGAAACACACGCTGCCTTGACATTCTCATCCGGACAATCCATTTCAATTGTTACCGAATCCGGAGATGATGTTGTAAGTTCAAGGATTATTTTATCGTCATCTTGAGTACGGGTTACCATAAACCCTGCTGCATCAAGTTTTTTAAGGGTGTTAATAAAACGGCTGGAGAGCGCCTGCTTCCTGCAAACAATCCTTACACCTCGGCTGAAAAAAAACGGGACAAGCCTTTCAACAACATCCGGAACATCTTCAGCATTTATTTCAGGTGGAAGAGATGGAGATGAAAATCCATTGCAGCCCTTTATTATGAAACAATTGTTTTCCCGGGTCACACTATTGAAGGTCCTGCTTAAAAAGGCAAAAAGGGCTTCGGTTCCATTGCACCTTGGCACAGACTTCAATATGGTTTCACCGGATGCGAATATTGCCGGGAGCGATAAGTTTAATACCTCACGGTATGAAGAGGGTACCTCGATCTCTCCTTTTATTGTCTTGGCTTGCCTTAATGTCCTGTTCACAATCACACTCCATGTTCAATTCGTTTGGTTTCCCTGATGATTGTCCTAAATATACTTCTTAAGCCTTTGTTGTCCAACGGGCCTTTGTTTTGCTTAACAAGATGATCTATTATGGCCTTTTCCCGTGAAGCGTCGGATATTGCCAAACCACGGCTTTTTTTGATTTCTCCGATTCGTTTTGCAGCATCAACACGCTTATGCATTAAAGCAAGAATATCAAGATTGATGTCATCAATTTTTTTACGCCAAAAGTCTATACCTTCCTTATTTTTCATGATACAGCCTTCCTCATATTGCGGACAAATTTCTCAACTCGGCTTTGCATAAGCTTTTTGTTTAACAAATTATCTTCTACAATTTTAACAATTGCGCTTCCGCAGATTACGCCATCAGCACCGGCTTTCTTAAGTTCAATAGCCTGTTTTGGGCCGCTTACCCCGAATCCTACGCAGATTGGAAGCTTTGTCACAAGCCTTGTCTTTTTAAGAAGCGCACCTACGCCTCCTCCAAGGCCCGCATGAACACCAGTAACACCAAGACGTGAAACCATGTAAAGAAACCCGGTTGTGATCCCTGCAATAAGCTTGATCCGGTTTACATCTGATAATTCTGATATCATGAAAACCGTTCTTGCATTGGTCCCAAGAGATGCTTTGTATAGAATATCAGCCTCTTCAAATGGAACATCCGCAACAAGCACACTGTCAACCCCTGCATCGCCCGCTGTTTTGTAAAATTTATCTACTCCATACTGAAGAACCGTATTAAAATAGCATAAGAGACCTATGGGAAGATCTATCGTTTTCCTCGCTTCCCTTATATAAGTGAAAGCAAGGTCAGTGTTCATACCGCTCTTAAGGGATCTTTCAGCTGCTTTCTGGTTTACCGGCCCATCAGCAACAGGATCAGAAAATGGCAACCCGAGTTCAATGATATCCGCCCCGCCTTTTGCAAAGGATTCAAGAACATCAAGGCTTGTTTTAAAATCAGGATCACCGATGACCGTAAAAGGTATGAACGCTGAACGTTTTTCCTTTCTGATCCTGGCAAAAGTTTCGTTGTAACGATCCCGCATCAGGAAACCCTCCCAGGTGTTTTCTTGATGTCAAGATCAAGAACTGTGTTGACGTCCTTGTCACCGCGGCCTGAAAGATTGATAATCATAATCTGATTTTTATTAAAGCGCTTTGCAGCCTTTTTGGCATAAGCTACAGCATGGGCGCTCTCAAGTGCCGGTATAATACCCTCGGTTTCGGAAAGCATACTGAATGCCTCAAGCGCCTCTTTATCCGTGGCATAAGTATATTCAGCACGGCCGCTCTTCCATAAAGCGGAATGCTCCGGCCCCACGGCACTATAGTCAAGTCCGGCGGAAACAGAATGTGTATTAATAACCTGACCCCATTTATCCTGCAAAAGGTACGTTAAGGAACCATGCAGCACCCCAGGGCGTCCCTGCCTTGGATCCGAAAAACGGGCAGCATGCTTTCCGCTTGAAATACCGAGCCCCCCGGCCTCAACGCCGATAAGTTTGACATTCTTATAGGGAATGAAGGGTGTAAAAATGCCTATGGCATTACTTCCGCCCCCAACACATGCGATTATGACATCCGGAAGGCGGCCTTCGGCTTTTTTTAGCTGCTCTTTGGTCTCCCTTCCGATAATTGACTGAAAGTCCCGCACCATTTCAGGATAAGGATGAGGGCCCAAGGCGGATCCCAAAAGATAATGGGTTGTCCTGACACTTTTTGTCCAGTCGCGCATGCATTCACTTATGGCGTCTTTGAGCGTTCTGCCGCCGCTTGTAACCGGTACAACTTCAGCGCCGAGAAGCTCCATCCTGAAAACATTGAGCCTCTGTCTTTTTATGTCTTCCTCTCCCATGTATATGCGGCATTCAAGGCCGAATTTAGCCGCGGCCGTGGCAGTTGCCACACCATGCTGGCCGGCCCCGGTCTCGGCAATGACCCGCGTTTTGCCCATGCTTCTGGCAAGCAGCATCTGGCCAATGGCATTATTGATTTTATGCGATCCGGTATGGCACAGGTCCTCGCGTTTAAGAAATATTCTGGGGCCTTTGTATAGCCTGGTAAGATTAAGGGCCGGATAAAGCGGGGTCGGCCGTCCGGCATATTCTTCGAGATGGCGTGCCAATTCCTTTGCAAAACCTCTATCGCGCCTTAGGGACACATAAGCTTTGCCAAGTTCAATGAGCGATGGCATAAGCGTTTCAGGCACAAACCTGCCGCCGAATCCATTGTAATAACCCTGTTTAACGCTCATAAAGATCCTTAGATTACAGTTATATCAGATAATAATAAAAAGTCTCCGCCATCTGATACCGCCTTCGTTTCTGGACCAGAAAACAAGTGAAACCCTTGACTCAATGCGGTCACGGGTGATGAAGCCGGTAAATCGTCCGTCGAGGCTCTCGTCCCAGTTGTCACCCATAAGAAAATATGCATCGAACTTCATGATATATTCCCTGAGCTTCATTCCATCCATGTATAGCGTCCGCCTGAAAGAACACTGCATGGAATCGTTCCTCGCTTCAATAAAATTCTGCACGTTCTTAAGCATAAGCCAATCCATTGCATCGAAATTCAGGCTGTTGTCCTTACGCCTGAGATCAGACTTAAAATCCGACAAATCCATGTTATTGGAAGATTTGCCGTTAATGATAAGATCCGCTGTCTGGGTTATTCTTACTCCGGGATTTTCCTGCTTTATAATTGAAGCGTAAAAATCAAACTCAGAAAGCCCCAGCTGTTCTATATTGATGTAATCACCCTTTTTAGGGACTGAGAATTCAGGCATATTATCGCGTGGGGAGAACTTTCCGTCAACAAGAAAGGCGCTGCCGCGTTCCGCGGTCAAAGGAAAAACAAATGGAACATTGTCAACCAGAGCCTGCTTATTGGTAATCCTTATTTTCGCACCCGGACATCCGACAATACGCTTAACGGAAAAACGCTCTTCGATTGCCGGATCACGAAACAGCACCACCTCTCCGGCAATTGGTGAATGAAGCTTGAATATATGCTTGTGTGTAAATGGAATTACAGGGCCGTAAATGAATTTATTAACAAGGATTTTATCTCCTGGAACAAGCGTTGAACTCATGGAATACCCAGGTATGGAATACGGCTCGAACAAAAATGACCTGAATAAAAAAGCCGCTAAAAGCACAACAGCAAGGAATTCAGCAATCTCCAGTGCCGCTATTCGGTAATCTCGCACACCTTTCCGATCCTGGCCCACATCATAAAATTCGCTCATGACATTTTATCCGTGCTTTGGACTCTTGTCCATTGAAAGTACTGCGAAAAAAGCCTCCTGGGGAATTTCAACGGAACCGACCTGCTTCATCCTTTTTTTGCCCTCTTTTTGTTTTTCCAAAAGTTTCCGTTTGCGGGTTATATCACCGCCATAGCACTTTGCCGTAACATTCTTACGGAGGGCCTTGACAACAGTTTTTGTTATGACCCGGCTTCCGATTGCAGCCTGAATTGCGATTTCAAACATCTGCCTGGGTATGAGTTCCTTTAGTTTTGTCGCAAGCGACTGGCCCCATGTAAAGGCCTTGTCACGATGGATGATTATGGAAAAAGCATCGACTGATTGTCCGTTTATAAGTATATCAAGTTTTATTAGATCGCTCTCCCTGTACTCAAGAAATTCGTAATCAAGAGAAGCATATCCCTTGCTTATGGATTTCAGCCGATCGTAAAAATCGAAGATTATTTCGGCCAAAGGAAACTCGTAATGAAGGTTGACACGCGTTTTATCAAGATATTCCAATGTCTTGTAGATACCTCGTTTTTCCTCTCCCAATTTCATAACATTGCCGACAAATTCCGCAGGAACAATAATTTGCACCTTATGAAAAGGCTCTTCAATGCGTTCGATAATGTTTAAATTCGGAAGGTGTGACGGATTTTCAAGATAGACCGTCTCTCCGCTCCTTAAGACAACCGCGTATTTTACGTTTGGGACGGTTGTGATGATATCAACACCGAATTCCCTGTCAAGGCGCTCCTGAATGATCTCCATGTGCAAAAGGCCAAGGAACCCTGCGCGGAAACCAAACCCGAGGGCCGTTGATGTCTCAGGCTCCCATGCGATTGAGGAATCATTGAGTTTTAGCTTCTCCATTGAATCACGGAGGTTGTTATAGTCATCCGGGTTAACAGGATACACCCCGCAATAAACCATGGGTTTAACTTCCTTGTATCCTGGAAGGGGTCCATCAGCCCTGTTTTTATCAAGTGTGACAGTGTCGCCTATTTTTATATCCGCCACCTTCTTGATGTTGCAGATCAAATATCCCACGTCTCCAGCGGAAAGCATGTCTGCTTTTACCCTGCCCATTTTAAGAAAACCTATTTCATCAGCCTGATAAGCCTGCTTTGTATAAAAGAAATGACATAAATCATTGGCCTTAAGGACTCCGTCAAATACCCTTACAAAGGCCACCGCGCCTCTATATGCGTCAAATACAGAGTCAAAAATAAGGGCCTTAAGGGGTTTTGCGGGATCGCCTTTTGGATGCGGCACCTGGGTTATGACTGCCTCCAGAAGCTCCTTGATGCCGCGTCCTTCCTTTGCACTGATTAAAAACGGCTCAGCATCTCCGCCGAGCAGGTTCTTTATTTCATGCGTACAGGTTTCAATGTCAGCGCCAGGAAGATCGATTTTATTAAGTGCCGGGATTACTGTGAGATCGTGGCCAATTGCCATGTAAAGATTTGAGAGCGTCTGGGCCTGTATTCCCTGTGATGCGTCAATGACAAGGATCGCGCCTTCGCAGGCCGCGAGGCTCCTTGATACTTCATAAGTGAAGTCAACATGTCCTGGCGTGTCTATCAGATTAAGCACATACTGCTGCCCGTCCGAGGCCTTGTAAGGCATACGGATTGCATGGGCCTTGATGGTGATCCCCCGTTCGCGTTCGAGGTCCATATTGTCAAGCACCTGGTCCATCATCTGGTAGCTTGTAAGCGTGCCCGTAAGTTCGAGCATGCGGTCGGCCAGTGTGGATTTACCGTGGTCAATGTGCGCTATGATGCAGAAATTGCGTATGTATTTTTGTTCCATGACCTGTTAAAATAATTTTATGATGACCATGTCTGCCAGAAGATAACACCTCGGAAAAAGAAGAACGTTATCTTGTCAATTGACGATATTTTATTCTGTGGGGCTGGTCTGCGTCATGACCAAGCCTCGCTTTTCTATTTTCCTCATATTCAGAATAATTACCCTCGAACCAATAGACTTTACTGTCGCCCTCAAATGCAAGTATATGCGTCGCAATCCTATCAAGGAACCACCTGTCATGACTTATGACAAGCGCACAACCGGGAAAGTTCTCAAGCGCTGTTTCAAGCGCCCGCATGGTGTTTACATCAAGATCATTCGTGGGCTCATCAAGTAAAAGCACATTCGCCCCGCTTTTAAGCATGCATGCAAGGTGGACACGATTGCGCTCACCCCCTGAAAGAACACCCACCTTTTTCTGCTGGTCCGTTCCATTAAAATTGAATCGCGCGGTATATGCGCGTGAATTGATCTCTATTCCACCAACCAGCATCTTTTCGCTGCCACCTGAAATTACTTCCCATATTGTCTTATCCGGGTCCAATGAGCCACGGTGCTGATCAACATAGGATAATTTAATTGTTTCGCCGATTTTAAGCGTGCCCTTGTCGGGCTTTTCCTCTCCTGTTATGAGTTTGAACAATGTTGTTTTACCCGCACCATTGGGCCCGATTATGCCGATTATGCCGCCAGGCGGCAAGGAAAATGTCATGTCCTCGAATAAGAGACGATCACCATAAGCCTTGCTGACATTTAGAGCCTCAATTACAACATTTCCAAGCCTTGGGCCCGGTGGAATGTAGATCTCGAGCTCCCTTGCAAGTTTTTCAGCCTGTTGCTGCGCCAGGGACTCATAGGCGTTTATACGCGCCTTGGACTTTGCATGACGGCCTTTCGGGCTCATGCGTATCCACTCCAATTCGCGCTCCAGTGTCTTCTCCCGGTCGGTTTCAGCCTTTTCCTCGTTCGCTATCCGGTTCTTTTTCTGCTCAAGCCAGGAGGAGTAATTACCTTTCCACGGGATTCCCTGGCCGCGATCAAGTTCAAGTATCCAGCCTGCCACATTGTCAAGAAAATAGCGGTCATGCGTTACTGCTATCACCGTTCCTTCATACCGTCTCAGGTGCTGCTCCAGCCACCCCACAGATTCGGCATCAAGGTGGTTTGTGGGTTCATCAAGTAGAAGGATATCGGGCTTTTGCAACAGGAGACGGCACAGAGCAACACGCCTTCGCTCGCCTCCGGACAATACCTTGACAATCGTATCTCCGGGAGGACAACGCAGCGCGTCCATTGCCATTTCAAGTTTGGAGTCAACGTCCCATCCGTCGGAAGCATCGATTTTCTCCTGGAGCTCCCCCTGTCGTTCCATAAGCTTGTTCATTTCATCATCTGAAAGAGATTCACCGAATCTTTCGCTAATTTCATTGTACTCTTTAACAATATTGACTATCTGCTGCATACCTTCTTCAACTATTGACTTGACTGTTTTTTCCGAATCAAGTTTTGGCTCCTGCTCAAGATAACCTATGGTGTAGCCCGGCGACAAAACCGCCTGACCATTAAAATCTTTATCAACCCCGGCCAGTATCTTTAAGAGTGAGCTCTTTCCTGAACCATTAAGACCTAAAACCCCGATTTTAGCCCCATAAAAATAGCCAAGTGAAATATCCTTAAGAACCGCACGTTTATCATAAAATTTGCTCACGCGCACCATTGAATAAATTACCTTGTTGATTTCATCAGCCATATATGTTTCCTTGATTAATTTATACTGTTAACTCAACTGCCCATGAATTTCAAGTGCGTCTAAATATGGCAAATCTTACCGGGTAAGATCAATATAAATAGTAAGTGGAAGATCTCAGAGCTCCCCAGTTTTGACCTTTGTTAATGTATTAATATATTTGGTCATTCCTTTATGGCCCTCACCCCTGGCCCCTCTCCCGCTCACGGGAGAGGGGAAAAAGGGGTGAGGGTTACTTAGAATGCGAAAGCTTTTCCATCTATGGCAATTTAAAAGTGGGGAGTACTGAGGGGTAGGATAATCGTTTTTCTTTTTGCAGATTAGTAAGGGGTATTCGGAAAGATTGAAAGAGAATCTTAAAGTATGTGCACTAGTCCTAACTGAGGTTTAAAATGGTTGAAATGGTCAGATGCAAATCTTGCGGGTATGTAATAAAGAAGTCCGGATTGAAAACAAAATGTCCTGCTTGCGGTGTGCCTAGAAAGCTCTTTGAGCCTTATACTGATCCTTTGTCGCCAAGGCGCAGATTACTTCTTACTCTTGACTTCCATCCGATCCTTGCACACTTTCCGCAGGCATTCACATTTTCAATCCTGGTGCTGTGTCTTTTTGCAAAGTCTTATAACGGCCCCTGGTTAGACAATATTATGGCTTGTCTTAAGGTAATCTGCATTGCCTTGCCGCTTGTTGTTATTCTCACATTTGCCGCAGGTATTTTTGATGGTCGTATCAGGTTCAGGCGATCTACTACTCCCCTTCTTATCAGAAAAATGCTTTTCGGAGGGCTCTTTTTCTTTTTTTCACTGGCATTGATGTTCCTATCGCATTCCCCGCTCTTCGCGGCCCATCTTAATATGGCGATAATTGCTGCAGCAGGCGCATTTGTATGTTCATCAATCTTAGGGTGGATAGGTGCACGGCTTTTGAATTCAGCGTTTCCCGGGTGATTGGTGCGCTCCTATCAATCCGGAAAAGTCAAGAAAATCTGGAAACCCATCCCCCCAACCCCCTTCCCTTTTTCTTGAAGGAAAAATGGAAGGGGGAGTCAAGATTAAAACACAGAAATCTTTTTGCATTTTTCAGAACCCTTCCCTTTTTCCCTCAAGAAAAAGAGAAGGGCAGGGATGGGTTTGGTAATTTGATAAAAAATCTTTTTATCCAACATATTTTATATACCAATGAAAAAGTACGATGTTCCTTAATTTTTTTACAACTCTTTTAAACTAACTGTGTTAAAATTTATATTATTTACGGTCAAGATATAAGATAGTAGAATTTTTCGGGCCTATAGCTCAGTTGGTTAGAGCAGCGGACTCATAATCGACTTGACACTTTACGTCATTTTTAAAATCTTCACATACTATTCTTTGTTTTCAATGAGTTACAGAGTCGTTACTTGTAAAGCCTCTTGACTGAAAGACCCCCAAAAACCCCTTAAAACCCCCTACTTGTATACGATTTGTATACGATGGTTTACCAAATGGTAAAACTAATATAAACGGGTGTGTCGAGTACCAAAGTAGAGGTGATAAGGGGTATTTTTATTCCCGCCCAGCCGCCCTTTTTTGTTTCGATGGCTATTCTGAAAACTTAGTCACAGCCTTGATTTCAAGAGAGAGTAGCGGTTATTTTATCAACCGTATTATAACCCCGAACCAATCACAAAGGAGACCCATCATGGCAAAAGTAGGCAAAGAACAACTCATTAAGTTGCAGAAAACTTTAATAACTGACGCAGCTATTGGAGCGAAATTCGGTATTAGTCGTCAGGCAATACATCAAATGAGAGTTAAGTATGGTATAAATGCAAATACTGCTAAGAATAAAGAACGGAATGATAAGATAATAAGCCTGTATAAAAAAGGTAAGTCGGGAATTGAGATTGCTAAGAATCTGGATATTTCAATGTCTCAGGTTTACAGGATTATAAAGAAGAACTCATAAAAAGAAATAGGACAGTTGCCTTCGAAACCCTGCTATTAACAGGGGTGATGTAAGGATTCGGAGAAATCCTCCCCCAAAGACAACTGCCGCTATTATTGCACCAGAAGGAGTTCACTTAGCATTTAACATTCTCGCGGCATTTGCAGACCAGTACATTTCAATGAATTTTACAGTCTTAAAGGAATAATAATTGTCGTTTGTGGGTATCGGTGTGATTACCCCCAATTTTTTCATTTTATGAATCATCTCAATTGGGATATTTAAGTCTTCCGATATTTCTTCGGCTGAGAATGATTCTGACGATGGACTTAATTTTTCTTTTAATGACATGGTTATTTCCCCCTTAAACGATTTTGTTTGTCAGTATAAATCTTCTTAATAATGTCGAGTCCTGCAAGATTGTATAGGTTTCTTTTTCCTAAAATTACTGAGGATCGGACTAAACCTTGTTTGCGATAACGATTGATTGTAGCTGTCGAAATCTGTAAAATTTGGGATATTTCACCTACCCCGTATAAAATTTGTTCCATAATGTCCTTTCAGTCTGGATTACAGCCTATATGACTGTATATCTATACAATATTATACGGTATTCTTATTAAAAATTCTAGTTTTCTAAGGGATTATTTTTGCTCTGCGATTCAGACAGTAAAAAACGCCTTACCGGGGTAACAATACCCCCAAACACCCGTTTATCTCTGTAATCAGTCCCTGTTCAACGTAGTTTTCCATCTGACCATTAATCAAAAAGCGGATTATTTTTAAGGGATGTCATTTTGTGCGATATTTTCTTGCTTGTCTGGTATGTATAATAGTATATTAGCATACCAGATGAAACCAGATGCAAGCCGCCTCAAGCAATTAATTCGAGAATTCGAGGAATCCCGTTTGGCTTATGTGCAAGACATTTTGCAAGAGCAAGGACCTCTGCGCAGCGGCTCCTTGGTTACCATCCGGCGCAAGTGTGGCAAACCTAACTGCCGGTGCGCCACCGGTGAAGGACATTCCGCTACCTACTTGTCCACAAAGCAAAGCGGCAAAACCAGGATGGTTTATCTCTCCGCCATTTGTTTAAAGACAGTAGCCCAGCAAGCCCGCAGCTACCGCCGTTTTAGTAAAAACCGGGCTACTTTGGTTAAACTAGCCCGGCAATCGTTGCAACACATTGATCGCTTACAGGAAATGCTTCAAACCACGACATCCATTGTTAATAAGAAGAAAAGAACCGCTCGGTACAAACCGCAAAAAGCGGAAAGGAAGGGGCTGATATGGATTTGGTTGTATTCGAAGAAAACAAAACCATGGTCTTGCAAGCATTGAAAGAGGGAGAGTTTGATTATATTGAGGCGGCCAACGAGGCTTTCGAGACCGATTTTTTCAAGCACATTGGAGCCAAAAAGATTCTTGAGCAGGCCGCGCAGACTTATCCAACGCCCCGAAAGAAGGAAGAGGTTCCCCTGTGGCTCTATATTGCCAGCGAGTTGACGATGCGGTTACATGGCGTACACAGTTTTCATGGCTACCCCATGGTGGTGCGGACAGGGGGCATGCTCAATGCCTTTTTTCCAAAGAATGCCCAGCCTGTAGTCCATCCGGACACCAAAGATATCACACTGGCCTGCGAGGGGTTCAATAATAAGAATGAATATGATCGCGAGACACCCTGTGATCAGGATTTTCTTCGCAAGCTTGCCAAAGGTACCAGTGCGGAAGCATTGACACAGTGGTTTAACAACGATATTGCTCGTATTTTACGCTCACAGCGTGCCTTTGACAAGGAAGGTATTTTCATCGGAGACGCCTCCTACCTGTTTGTCCCGGACAATCCCAATTATGAAGGTTCCAAACTTTTGCTTTTTGATGAAAACAACCACCCTGTCAAACAGGAAGACTTCCATAAAATGTCTGACGAGCGCAAGGCGCGTTGTCAGTGGAAACGGTGCTATAAAATGGTCACACTGATGCATACTAATGCAAAGATGGAATATTTTCTTCTCGTGGGCGTCAGGGTGGTCTCTGGTGAAGAGCATGAATGCCCATTATTCTACGAACTTTTAAGGGAATTTATCAAAGCCGTAGGAAAAGGCGTTGTGAAAGAATTGATTCTTGATCGTGGCTTCCTTGATGGGGAGGAAATCTCACGAAACAAGAAGGAGTATGCTATCGACACACTCATTCCGGTACGCAAAAATATGGACGTATATACCGACGCAATGCCGTTATTCGAACGACCCGATGTCAAGTGGGTTGTTTGCGAGGAACCAAAGGAAGAAAAAGAGACGCCACGTCCGATACGGTTGAAGCCCATGGTTATAAGAAAGAGGGAACAAAAAAGACAGGAAACCTTGGAAAAGAATAAAGCAGAACAACCGGCTCCACCGCCCGATACCGTCATTGTAAAGAAAGAGGCTGCGGCTATCGGCAACTTTACCAGTTGGTCCACCTGCACCGTGCCATTGACTGTCATCGCCAATAAGGAGCATTATGCTGATGGACACGAAAATACATGGTTACTGATCAGTACAAAGCAGATAAACGATCCTCCCGTGGCTGGGCGAAGATATCATTTGCGTACATCAATTGAAGAAAGATACCGGCAGCTAAAGTGCTTCAGCGATTTGGCAAGTTTTACTTCCCGCAATCTGTCACTTGTTGTCAATCAAATCGTCTTTACATTCCTGGCCTACAACCTGCTTCAACTGTATCTTTTCCGTATAGGACGGGAGGAGTTCAACGCAAAAACACCTTTAAGCATAAGACGGGAACTGTTGCCAGCGGCTAATCACTTCATTATCTTCAAAGAAAATTATTTTGGACTGTTTGCTCCTCTGGAGTTGATGCAACTGCTGACCATCGGGATAAAGGAAGAAGCGCGAAAGAAAATCGGCGAAAAGTGTCGTCGTCTGCGCCGTGAACTACCTGAACTGATGGGTAGTCCACGCCCGACATGATTCAGCGGCAAATGAGAAACACCGCACGTCTATTCAATAATTCGTTCCAGAGAATCCGCACTTTGTTGCAGTGGGATTTTATTCCTGGCTGGTAAGATCGTTTGTAGCTTCAGATGTATTGACATATCCTGACTGGCCAATTTGTTCATGACTCGCTTATTGTGGAACCTCAGCTAACCAATTTTTTGCCAGTTAATGCAACCTATATTATCCGCACAAGGCAAAAACCTCTCCCCACTGTCTGAATCGCAAATTTTTGCTGTCTTGACTTCCCTTCACTGGATTGAATGATGTATTTTAATGAAGATAAAATGATGCGACAAAACCTCGTCGAATATTAGTTTTTTTTGAAAGGACTACGCATATGCAGATTACAAAGTTTTTGGTCTGTGTTGCATTACTTTCGCAGTTTTGTTTCTCTCAAAATTGGGAAAATTCACTGACCTTGACCTCTATTGTTTTTAAGGATAATTCCATATACCGTAGTGTGATTGGACAAGTCATAAATAAAGGGTCTTCTTACCTAAAATATGTAGAACCTGAGATTGCCTTCTTTAAGATAGGGAAACTTTCGAGCGTGGAAGAGGGATATTTATCAAGTTGTTATTATGGTCAACTTGGTTTGGGTCTGGCTCCAGGTGATACAGGGTATTTTGAAATGATGGACGAACCTGCACCCTATGACACATTTTACATAAATTTCCGAACCCAGACAGATTCGTTCCCGTCAAAGTACCAGTACGATCCCACCGTCATTTCTGTCTCTGGTACCACCATATTGAACCGAAATTATTTCAGTTGCCAGATTAAAAACACGTCATCCCATGAATTGAAATTTGTCTATGTGCATCTTCTTCTTTATAGGTTCTTCTGCAATTGCAGTGGGTACCCATGCTAAAAGCGCGATGTCAAGGGTTGTAGCATTCTTCTTAAGCCTATTATTTCACTTATCTCTATGATATTCCTTGGAAAAAGCCCCTGCTCCAAAAAAGCAGGGGGGCTTTTTCCAAGGAATATTTTCACTGCAGTTCAAGAGCAAAATGTGTATTGCGTCTATAGTAAGATGAAAATCTATTCGAAGGATCATTGATGTGAGTAAAAGTTGAAAAGACATCCCCCGTTCTGGTATAAGGTTGTTGGTGACAATCTTTAACCAGGAGACAGAGGGATGTCCAATGATAATATTATCAATTCGTTCTTGGGACTTCAAAGTTATGGTGTAGTTACATGGAAAAGACACAACAAGAAAAGTCTTGAAATTTGGCTGGAACCAAGGAAACACAAATGGACGTGCGATGGGTGTGGCCGGACGTTCCAACATCACTACGATCATGTATGGGTTCGTCTGCGAGATTTGAATATCGGTCCGCATAAAGTCTGGCTGTGGGTTTGTCGACATCGAATTGACTGTCCTCAATGTGGAGTTCGTCGGGTTTCTCTTCCAATAGCACGTCCCCAATCTCGATGTACTCGTCGGTACGAGCGGTGGCTGTTTCAGTTGACAGGTGGTACGACATTGAAAGATGTATCCGATTGGACAGGAACTGATTGGAGGACAATCAAGGATGCTGAAATTCGCCATATCGTTGGTTTGTTGAGAAAGCGGAACTTGGACGGAATTACCATTCTGGGTATCGACGAAGTGGCCGAGAAAAAAGGGCATCGCTACCTGACGATTGTAACCGATTTGGAAAGCCACCGCGTTATTTGGGTGGGACGAAACCGCGACCGAGCAACCTTGCGAAAGTTCTTCAGCCTGGTTTGGCCAAAAACGAAGCCGCCGACTTCGATGCGTGGTCATTGACATGCACGACCCCTATGAAGCAGAAATCCGGGCTCGTTGTCCGCGCGTCAAAATCGTCTACGATCATTTTCATGTTATCAAGCCTCTGAGCTTGGCTATCGACAATATTCGTCGACGGCTCCAAAGCGAACTTCCACCAGAGGGGAGACGCCTTTTGAAAGGTTCCCGCTATTTGCTTTTGCGCCCAAGGGAAGATTTGAAGCAGTCGCAACGTGTCCGGCTCAAAGACCTGCTCCGCTTGCCCGCAAACGAAACATTGAACACTGCGTATATCCTCAAGGAGGATTTGCGGGTTGTTTTCCGCCGGATGAATCCCCGGCAAGCACGCGCCGAACTGAGTGAGTGGAAACACCGTGCTCGGGAAAGCGGTATTAAAGAAATCCTCGATTACATCAAGATGCTCGACCGTCGACGATTTGGCATTCTGAATTTCTTCAAGCTCCGGTGTACCAACGGCCTGAGTGAAGGGTTCAACAATGTTGTCAAGACAATCAAGAAAAATGCTTATGGGTTTCATGATTGGCAATATTTTCGTCTTAAAATACTCCGCAAATGCGGAAATCTGGGAAATCACTGATTTGATTGAGTTTCAAATCCATTTCATAGAGTGAGACCCACTGCAATTGCAGTTGATCCTCTTTATAACACTTCAGACCAATTAACGGCAATTGAAGAAATTCCTATCGATAGTCCGACTACAGGTAGTTACGGTTTATTGCAAAACGATTCGAGCGTTGTAACCGATTACTATTTTACCCCACTTGAATATGACCATTATAGGGTTGTTCCCGTCTATAGCCTATTTGACATAACAACAACCGATAATCAGAAAGCTATTTTTAAAAGATCAAGAGCCACCATTTCGAACTCTCCAAACCCATTCAATCCATCAACAACCATTAATTTTACTCTTGAAAATAAGGCAATGGTTAACGTTTTTATCTATGAATTGAATGGTAAGCTGGTTGATAGGCTTCTGAGTTATCCTTTGGCTGTTGGAGAACATTCAGTTAGTTGGAATGGAAAAGATTTTAACAGCAACGATATGGGAAGCGGAACTTATATTGCCGAATTATTAATTGGGAAAAATAAGCAAACGCGGAAAATTGTTCTTGTAAGGTAACATTCCATTTGGAAACACAATGAAAGAGCAAGCGTATAAAGATATCGCTGAACTTGTTAAACGATTCGAAGAGCAATACCCTCTTATAAGAGTAGTAACTATAATGAGACCTCCACAAGGCAGGATTTTATAAACCCATTTTTCAAAGCCTTTGTCTGGGCTAACAGAGGATGAAATAAGGATTGTTGAAGAAAGGATTAAGGAGTAAAGCAATGCATAAACCGTCTAAAATAAAGTTTCCTGTTGATTTATCAAAGCATGAACTTGAACTGATTAGGGATAAAACATTCTTTGATCCTGACCTTATACTATCTGCTCTTGCCAATAATAATTATTGTCTGAATCTGACATTAGATCAACTCAACGATTTAGCAGGTTGGGTTGCTGCAGAAGCGAATCATGCAAAATCAGATAGACTTGAGGAACAATTAGGTGACTTATACGATAAGCTGGATTCTTTATCGTATGAATGTCTAAGGTAAACCAGTAAAGCCTGAAAGGATTTATATGTCAAGTCGATCAAAAAAGAAAGCAAAAAGACTGAATCAGAATAGGAATATAACAACAAAAGGAATTTCTATCGAACTAATTTCTAGTCGGCCACAAAACAAATCTGTAGTTTTGCAATCATCAGGAAATAACATTGACATTCCAAGATGCGGATTATGCGGTAAGACCGAGAATCTTACAAAAACTGAATGTTGTGGCAATTGGATTTGTGATGACGAGGAAAACTACGTTCTAGGCTCCCTTAAAGAAAACAGTTGCCATCGTAATCATCGAAGACTTACGTTATGCGGCCAGCATTATGAATCTGACCATAAAGGGAAATGGCAGGATTGCGAAGAATGCAAAACAGAGAGAAATATTGCTGAAATGTATGTTCATTTTGCAACAAATGAATACAACTTTGAGAAATTGAAAAATCCACCACGCTATGAACCAACAAGATGCGTAAAGTGTAACAATATCATTGTTTTATCCGATGGAGGATGGTCATATCAAGGCGGATATGTCTGTTTTAATTGCCTGAGTCCAGAGTTGAAACGAGTCGCAATGGGAATTTATTGAAGAAGAAATGGAAAATGGAAACTTAAATGATAGGAACAAAACAATGTTGAAGAACGGAAAAACCCATGAGCAAGCAGGACGTGAATTACTTCGGGATTATTTAATACGATGTCACGATTCCGTGTCTGCTAAATATCCTGAAATATCCAATATGAAACCATCAAATGCGGCAGACTTTCTAATACATTTGCAAGAAACTGGAAGATTGAACATCGAATTATTCATGGAAACATCGTCCAAGATGGGATGTCGGATTGCAGAACTGAAAAAGGTAAAGAATACAGATGTTACGTCTATCGTTTAATGTGCATTTATATTCCGTGAAAATTCATAAGCTGAACATGGCTTGAAATTCATCATGCGGAAGAACGTAATCTTTTCCTTTTTTGCGGGGAATTCCATTTATCTTAATCTCGGCAATATCCATCTTCGAACAAATATGCTTACCTATTTCGTGTTTCATATGATAAACCACATCATTCATTGTGCCCATAAGCTTTTTATCTTGAGATTTAAGGATATTTATTTTGCTAAAATGCGACAGATATTCATCCGCAATTTCTTTACGAATATGATAATTGCCAGTCCATAGTTGAACTCTGGCTTTGAAATCCCCCCAGATATTTATCGAGGTTTTATTATCCATAATAATAGAGAATAGTGATTGCTGATTCAGGAAGATTATGTATTTGCAGTGATTCAGACAGAGAATGTGCCCTAGCCAGCAATATTTCGGATTGGACTTGATAGGAACTGCATTGCTTACGGGTAATTTCAGGTCGGTTGAAAGCTTTTTTGTCAGGAATACATTCAGCATACTTAAAAATACCCCTTTACGGGATTAGGAACAAAAGGGATTTCTGGATATTCGCGGACAAGTGGTATCGCTCGGTCATGCTTATGTTTCATCACTGTTGTCATTTTGGGGTGAATTCCCCTTATTCACACGACTTTTTAATTCCCTGCTCGCTCGGAAGACTGGCTTTACACCAGCTTTTATCTCTACTTTTTCTCCGCTTCTCGGATTCCTTGCAAGATGTGCATTTCGCTTTTTCAATTTAAAACTCCCAAAACCCCTAATTTCAATGTTGTTCCCGTCAACAAGTGTGCGTGAAATTGTGGCAAATAATTCCTCTATAACAATTCCACAGTCAACTTGGGACAAGCCTGTTCTAACTGAAATTTCATCTACAATATTCTTTTTTGTTACAGACATGACAGATTTATATTTCCCGCAAATCAAGATTTTCCAGGATTAGCGGATATCCTTTCCCATCCGATTGGGGTGATTCTAATGCTGGGGTTTCTGCCTTAACAATACTTAGGATTTTATTCTTTACCACGTCCAGCTTATAAGGCTTTATAATAAAACCAGCAACACCTGATTTAACTGCCCCCATTAAATCTTCTTTGGGCTTTGTTTTGAATGAAAGAATAAACGGGATATGCTTTAACTTTTCATTCGCTTTAATCTGGTAAAGGAAATCCAAGCCTGATTTATCTGGTAAATCCCATTCTGAAATTATTAATCCAAAATCAGATTCTTTTTCAATTACCAGCATTGTGTCTTTTGTGTGCCTGAATTTTAAAATATGTTCATAACCGATCTGCTTCAACATATTTTCCAATAGATTCTCTTGAATTGGAACGTTATCTACTATGATTGTTTTAGAATCCATCTTTCCAAATCCCTTTTAAAATATGCCATCTCTATGTCCCTGCAAGATATACCTGTTTGAAGAAATATTTACAGGTTTTTTTTCTTGTAAATCCTTTTGCTGTCCTTCAAAATAAACCTCTTAAGCCATATTTTTCAAATTGGTTAATGTTTCTCTCGCCCCATAATAAGGTGTTTAATCTTTCCCATGATTTTTTCCAGACAAAATGGTTTCATAAAAACACCTATCGGCCTGAATTCCTGTAATCGTTCCAAATTGTCTTCGGTAACGAAACCTGTAATAATAATTATTTTCACATTTTTGGTTTCTTCATGATTACGGACCGTCCTGCAAACATCAAAGCCATCGAGCTTTGGCATATTAAGGTCCAGAAGAATAAGGTCTGGGATAAGAATACCTGCTTTTATGCAAGCCTCGTATCCATCAAGGGCGGTATCGATTATGAGGTTCTCGGATATTTCCCTCAATTCTTCTGCAAGCAGGTTGATAATATCTTCATCATCGTCAACGATCAGGACTTTTAACGGTTTCTTGCGTTTCATGTTTTATTCCAGTTGTTGGTTTGTTCTTTCAGCTTTGCCCTTTTTGGTATCTGGCATAAAATCCTTACATTTTATTTTGTCCGTAAATGGGCAGACCTTCATTTGCTGTTCTGACTGGGCACGATAGCAAATGGTTTTCACACTAAAGCGGCAATCGGTTTCATCCATAATAATTAACCCTCCCTCATAGACAAACTATACCCCTGTAAAACTATGCAATCATAGTTCAAGGTCAAGGATGCTTTTACTTTTTTGATCATTTCAGCTGGGGTGAATGGCTTTGCCATAAAAGCAAAACCTCCTGCCTGGAAACATTTAAGCAATGTCTGTTTGTCATATTTACCAGAAAAAAACAGGATGGGAATTTCACCTACATTAGTCTGCGATTTTATAGCCCTACAAACATCATAGCCGTTCATGTCAGGCATTTCGATGTCCAGAAGAATTAAATCAATTTTTAATTCACTCAAGACTTTTATAGCTGTTTTGCCAGAAGTAAAGGTAACAACATAATGAAATCCCTCACCATTTAAAATGGCTTCTGCAAGTAAGAGCGTGTCTTCATCATCGTCTATCACCATAATCGTCTTGTCAAAGATGTCCTTCATAGGATACCTTTTGCAAGAGAGATTTGTATGGAAAGATGTAAAGACGATAGGTTGACGGGAGTGCTATAGTTTGACAATAAGAAAAAAATTGGGGGGGGGGGGGGGCAGGTTTACGTAATGCAAACACATTCTTTGGTTTCCTGCTATGGTTTTCATAAATCCTTCTTCCCATAAGATTATAATTTCATGTCCATTAGCACAACCTAAATGAAAATGATTTCAAAGAAATCCCCCTGCATTTCTACCTGACCTTGTCCCATATCTTTTACTGGACACGGGGAAATTAGCGAATATGAGCCAGAAACACCACACCCTGTTTGTCAATCTGCCGAAAAACCGATTGGTTAATACTTTAAAAATGGCGTTTCTATCCAAATTATGCCAGACCTCAGTGTCCAGACGCGGACTTATGGGACAAGGTCAGGCATTTCTACAGGGGGATTATATTTCCCACGCAAACTTATTTCAACAACAAAACTTTCCGTTGCAATATCTTCCCCGCTCCTGTTACCCGAACCACATACAGACCGCTTGAAATTGCTGTGTTCTGGTCATTATTAGCATTCCAGGTAATATTATGATAACCTGCTCCCTGCAATTTCCAAGACCGAACGGTTTTGCCATTAATGCCGACTATTTGTACAATAGCCTGTTTCGCGGATGCAGGAATCCCAACAGTCAGATTCACGTTAGGATTTGCAGGATTAGGAGAAGCATTCAGAGATAATTCAGTAGGAATGGGAATAATATCTTCAACTTTAGTTCCCAATGTATAAACCGTAAATATTGCCACCAGAGTATCTGTCAGGCTTCCATCCGACACTATAATAGAAATAGTATCTATCCCAAGATTTGAAGAATTCGGAGCCCAGATAACCGTGGTGTCTATTAACTGCATATTAGAGGGTTTATCCAGAATTGACCATGATAGCGGATTGTGTTCCTCATCGGATGCTTTAAGTGAAATGAGGTACAAGGAGTCTTGTTTCAATGAGTCAGGAAATGTACAAGTTATCTGAGGGGCATCATTCACGCGAATTACATGAAGGATAAAGGTTGCTGTGTCGCTCAGAACACCATCAGTGGCCCGAACTCTTACGGTATCATTTCCAGCATCCTTGTCCAATGGTGTCCATGTGATTTCACCTGTGGTAAGATTAATTTTAAGACTGTCTGGCCCTTTTAACAGTGACCAAAAGACCAGATTTCCATCAGGGTCTGTTGCCTTTACTGTGTCAACATAGGCAATATCCTCGGAAGCGGTATCTAATACAAGGGTTGAAATAATAGGAGCATCATTTATATTACCCACAGTGATTGACCAACTCTGGCTATCTGCTGCCAAAGAAGCATCGCGGACATAGATTTTTACGTTATGAACTCCGATTTGCCCTGAATTCGGTGTCCAGGTTATTAATCCTGTGCTACTGACCGCCATTCCCGTTGGATTTGTTGCAAATGCATAGGTCTTTGCATCGCCTACATCTACGTCTGTTGCGACAATCGGATACTGATATACTAGATTTTGTGTGGCAATAATCGGCGGTGTAGAGGTAATAACAGGTGCATCGTTGGTATTTGTCACAGCGATTGTAAACTTTTGCTGTGTATAGGCTCCGTGATTATCGCGGGCACGGATAACAACACGGTTCAGTCCAACATTGGAATTTGTCGGTGTCCAGTTGATTACATTTCCTGTTATAGTCATTCCTGTTGGTAGGCTGTCCAGGGATAGGGTAACCGTATCGTCCAGGTCAACATCAACCACCGTAATCGAATAAGTGTAGGGTGAATCCTCGGTTGCTGTTGTTGGTGCTGAAGAAATGAATTGAGGTGCGTTATTAATGAACGACCCCAAACGGTATAACGAATCTACCTCCTGAGCCGACATGGGGTAATTTGTTATCCGAATATCATCAAGATCGCCTTTGAACATATAGGCAGTCGAAACACGATCTCTTTTCCCGAATAATGTCCAGCCGAAATATGTGGGATAGCTGGCATCAGCTTTTTTTGCTACCAGAGAATCGTCAATGTAAAGCTTTACCGAATCGGCTGACTTTGTTGCGGTGAACATATGCCATTGGCCGTCATTCAATTCAAGGTTGGTCCAAAGTTCAGACGAGAAGTTGACATACCTGAAGCCACTGGTATCTGTAGTTCTTGTTAAATTGTGTTCAAGTAGAATTACATCATCGATGGAAACAATGCCTTTGTTATTTAATTGCTCTGTTGTTTTAAACCAACCGGCAATGGAATAATTCCCGAAGATGCCATCAATCCTTCCAGCGTCAATGTAACTCAGCGAACCATCAAAATTATAGGCGGAGTTTGAATTGCCGAATCTATCTGTTGTAAGAGTAGCACTGTAAACGGTTGCATTATTTCCATTTCCACTTAAATCATTGGCATTTCCGTTGAATGGATAATAGGCAATTGGGCCATTTGGACCTTTCATCAAATTAAATAATGAATCAACCTCAGTGACTGATATGGCTCGATTGTAAATCCTGACTTCGTCGATTGAACCAACCCAATTATTTGAGGTGTTATCACGTGTAGAGCCAATCATTACATCGCAATTCGTGACCGTTGCCATGGGATTCGCTAGACGTTTCCCTCCTTTCTTAACTCCATCAACATATAATTTGATACTGTCATTGGTACGAGCCCCAACGACAAAATGCCAGTAGCCATCATTTATTATGGTGGCAGAACTTGAAGAATCCCAGACACCCACAGCCGAACACGTACTAAAATGCACTTGATTGAAATCATTCCGTACAAACTGCCATTGCCTACCAAATCCGTCTTCGTCCCTTGAACATATTGACATATAACTTCCGCTATTCGTTGTCTTAACCCATGCCGCAACAGTAAGATTTGTGATGTTCTGGAAGCTTGTTCCCGAACCACAAGAGATATAATCGGTGCCGTCAAAAGAATAGGCTTGGTTTGCATTGCCAAGCTTGTCTATTGATAAAGTTGCTCCTGTAACCGTGCCATTGTTTCCATTGCCAGACGCATCATTCGCGTTACCAGTAAAAGGATAAAAGGCAACGGGACCATACGATGTTCTGTCCCATACCTTTTTAATATCTGATGCAGTCCTTGCCGTATCGCTTATTCTAATTTCATCAAACTTGCCCTGCAATCGGGAAGAAGAAAGCCCTTCGTTTGACCATGTATGATGATTAATGAAGAGATTACCATTAACCGTACCTATGCGGCCAAGTTTACAATAGCTGGAAGCTGTCTTGGTACCATTTACATAGACATGAACGCTATCTCCATCATAGACACCTGCCACATAAAACCATTGATTAAATGTGTACACCGCAGGATCGACAACTCCCCCCATTGTAGAGCCCCCCGTATCGGATTCTACATAAAAATGGAAATTATATCCACCTGGACTATAGAGAACACATAAATGATATCCACCAAATGGAGCGGCATCACCTTTACCTATAATGTCCTCATGGTCAACGGTATTAATATTCGCACCTGTAAGATAAACCCAAGACTCAGCGGTTATTTTATTGAAATAATGTAGTTTTGAATTATTAGTCACGGTTGCATATTCATTATAATTAAGACTAACACAATTTGAATCAACACCTGTAACCCAAGTACCGCCTGTTTTGGTAGCATTTAGATTATTTCCCGATACATCCGCTATTGTATTTCCAGTTCCTTCATTAAATCGCCATAGTCCTACGGTTCTTGAATCTACTGGATAAAGAGCTGCCCAGAGAGGTAATGATAATAAAAGAATGATTTTTGTAAACATGAATTGTCTCCTTGTTAATTTTTGTTTTGTTAATTTCAAGATTTAATCGAGGAATATAGAGACTGACATTAATAACCTCCTTTACAATTTAATAAGGATAGGAGGGTTATGAACGAGGTGCAACAATAAAGAAAGCCCAGCGTATCCTTGCAGTAGTGTCGCTAAACCCCTACAGACCCAGTAAAGGGCAGATACGCCGAGCCATTTAAGGCAAGGCATTCTACCTTTACCAGATCAGAAAGACATAAAAATGTCCAACTAACTACTGTGAATACACAATAGTCGGTAGGGGTTTAGCTACAATCAATATATATTATCACTGGTTCCCTGTCAATTCTATCTCAGGGGTTTATTTGCGATTCAGACAGTGGGGAGAGGTTTTTGCCTTGTGCGGATAATATAGGTTGCATTAACTGGCAAAAAATTGGTTAGCTGAGGTTCCACAATAAGCGAGTCATGAACAAATTGGCCAGTCAGGATATGTCAATACATCTGAAGCTACAAACGATCTTACCAGCCAGGAATAAAATCCCACTGCAACAAAGTGCGGATTCTCTGGAACGAATTATTGAATAGACGTGCGGTGTTTCTCATTTGCCGCTGAATCATGTCGGGCGTGGACTACCCATCAGTTCAGGTAGTTCACGGCGCAGACGACGACACTTTTCGCCGATTTTCTTTCGCGCTTCTTCCTTTATCCCGATGGTCAGCAGTTGCATCAACTCCAGAGGAGCAAACAGTCCAAAATAATTTTCTTTGAAGATAATGAAGTGATTAGCCGCTGGCAACAGTTCCCGTCTTATGCTTAAAGGTGTTTTTGCGTTGAACTCCTCCCGTCCTATACGGAAAAGATACAGTTGAAGCAGGTTGTAGGCCAGGAATGTAAAGACGATTTGATTGACAACAAGTGACAGATTGCGGGAAGTAAAACTTGCCAAATCGCTGAAGCACTTTAGCTGCCGGTATCTTTCTTCAATTGATGTACGCAAATGATATCTTCGCCCAGCCACGGGAGGATTGTTTATCTGCTTTGTACTGATCAGTAACCATGTATTTTCGTGTCCATCAGCATAATGCTCCTTATTGGCGATGACAGTCAATGGCACGGTGCAGGTGGACCAACTGGTAAAGTTGCCGATAGCCGCAGCCTCTTTCTTTACAATGACGGTATCGGGCGGTGGAGCCGGTTGTTCTGCTTTATTCTTTTCCAAGGTTTCCTGTCTTTTTTGTTCCCTCTTTCTTATAACCATGGGCTTCAACCGTATCGGACGTGGCGTCTCTTTTTCTTCCTTTGGTTCCTCGCAAACAACCCACTTGACATCGGGTCGTTCGAATAACGGCATTGCGTCGGTATATACGTCCATATTTTTGCGTACCGGAATGAGTGTGTCGATAGCATACTCCTTCTTGTTTCGTGAGATTTCCTCCCCATCAAGGAAGCCACGATCAAGAATCAATTCTTTCACAACGCCTTTTCCTACGGCTTTGATAAATTCCCTTAAAAGTTTCGTAGAATAATGGGCATTCATGCTCTTCACCAGAGACCACCCTGACGCCCACGAGAAGAAAATATTCCATCTTTGCATTAGTATGCATCAGTGTGACCATTTTATAGCACCGTTTCCACTGACAACGCGCCTTGCGCTCGTCAGACATTTTATGGAAGTCTTCCTGTTTGACAGGGTGGTTGTTTTCATCAAAAAGCAAAAGTTTGGAACCTTCATAATTGGGATTGTCCGGGACAAACAGGTAGGAGGCGTCTCCGATGAAAATACCTTCCTTGTCAAAGGCACGCTGTGAGCGTAAAATACGAGCAATATCGTTGTTAAACCACTGTGTCAATGCTTCCGCACTGGTACCTTTGGCAAGCTTGCGAAGAAAATCCTGATCACAGGGTGTCTCGCGATCATATTCATTCTTATTATTGAACCCCTCGCAGGCCAGTGTGATATCTTTGGTGTCCGGATGGACTACAGGCTGGGCATTCTTTGGAAAAAAGGCATTGAGCATGCCCCCTGTCCGCACCACCATGGGGTAGCCATGAAAACTGTGTACGCCATGTAACCGCATCGTCAACTCGCTGGCAATATAGAGCCACAGGGGAACCTCTTCCTTCTTTCGGGGCGTTGGATAAGTCTGCGCGGCCTGCTCAAGAATCTTTTTGGCTCCAATGTGCTTGAAAAAATCGGTCTCGAAAGCCTCGTTGGCCGCCTCAATATAATCAAACTCTCCCTCTTTCAATGCTTGCAAGACCATGGTTTTGTTTTCTTCGAATACAACCAAATCCATATCAGCCCCTTCCTTTCCGCTTTTTGCGGTTTGTACCGAGCGGTTCTTTTCTTCTTATTAACAATGGATGTCGTGGTTTGAAGCATTTCCTGTAAGCGATCAATGTGTTGCAACGATTGCCGGGCTAGTTTAACCAAAGTAGCCCGGTTTTTACTAAAACGGCGGTAGCTGCGGGCTTGCTGGGCTACTGTCTTTAAACAAATGGCGGAGAGATAAACCATCCTGGTTTTGCCGCTTTGCTTTGTGGACAAGTAGGTAGCGGAATGTCCTTCACCGGTGGCGCACCGGCAGTTAGGTTTGCCACACTTGCGCCGGATGGTAACCAAGGAGCCGCTGCGCAGAGGTCCTTGCTCTTGCAAAATGTCTTGCACATAAGCCAAACGGGATTCCTCGAATTCTCGAATTAATTGCTTGAGGCGGCTTGCATCTGGTTTCATCTGGTATGCTAATATACTATTATACATACCAGACAAGCAAGAAAATATCGCACAAAATGACATCCCTTAAAAATAATCCGCTTTTTGATTAATGGTCAGATGGAAAACTACGTTGAACAGGGACTGATTACAGAGATAAACGGGTGTTTGGGGGTATTGTTACCCCGGTAAGGCGTTTTTTACTGTCTGAATCGCAGCAGGGGTTTATGCCCCTGAATAATTTACCTCCACGTCTATTGGAAAGCGATCAAATATGACTTTCGGAATGGCTTTCATGGCCTTTATTTCCGCGTTTTCTTTTGAATCCGCTTCCACGGTTTGTACAATTGTGATTTCAACAAGAAACTTGTTCATCTTGTCTCCTTTTGGTTAAAAGTCCTTGTGGCATTGTTCAAAATACTGACAGTTCCCACAAATAAATGATTCGCGGGGATACCATATTTCAGCTTGCATTGCATCTCGCACGGCTATGATTTGTTTTACCAAGCGTTGCCGTTGCTTCATAGTTCTCTTGGTGCTCATAATTTCCACACCAGGAGTCTTTTGTTTTAAAAATATGGCTAACCTTAATTCACTTTCAGGATATGCAAGCGAATATGTCGTGAGTTGTAAATGATTCTCCAGATCCGACTGAGATAAACGCTTTTTAGATGTTTTTACATCAGTAACAATTTTATTTCCCTCTGAGTCAAGCGTTATCATATCTAAAAACCCATTCAGAAAAAGGTCTGAACCTATCTTCACCTCAATTGGATATTCTACTCCCACAACTTTACCAAAATCTGTGCCTTTAGCTATTGTCAGAAGTTCTTTTGCTTCTGCAATAAGTTCCTCACGGTTTTGCCCGTTATAACGTACATTAGATACATCTATGGCTTTTGTGAATTCCTCCATCATTTCATCGAGGGATACTTCCGCGTTTTCTAATTTCCCAATTTGCAATCGCTCAACTGCTGAGTGAAATCCAGAGCCATACGCAAGTTCAATAGGCGTAAAAGACGGAGGGATTTCTAATATTTTTCTATACCAATATTTGGCTGGACACATCAGATACTCGGTAAAAGATGAATAAGAGATTTCATTTATTTTCATTTTGTTCTCCTGTTTAAAGAAAAAGGGGGATGTCACCTATTATAGACAACACCCCCTTTGTAGGAATGAATAAGAGGAAAGAAATCAGGCAGCTTGTTTCAAATCAGATATAACTTGGCTTGCCTCGTGCCGTGAAAGATTTTCCACGGTTTTCTTGAACTGGTCATAAACAATTTCCTTTGTCTTCTTCGAGTCAAAACCCTTTGCCCTTGAAAGAGCAAATATGAATTTGACCTGTTTGGGCGATGCCACATCAGGAACATTGTTATTAGCAGGTGGACTCGGAGGAATCACGGGAGCTTGAGGGGCAACAGGTGGCCGCTCATTAGGTGCAAGCAATGAATCAATCGACGCGGAACGCTGTTTGGTAACGATGCGTCTGCAAAGATCATAGAGCAAATCCGCCTTACTTTCGAAATCAGCCGTTTTTCCATTGACCAAGACCTCCATTTCTAAATTGATCGAATAGCTACTACTGTTATAATTGGCACTTTCTTTGGCACTATAACCACATGAGATTTTAACGGGTTTAAGAGACGGTTGGTTTGTGTCCATAGACACTCCTTTTGTTAAGTTAAAGTTACACGGCATAGTCTTCCACACAATGGTTAATTACATAAGTTGCTAGAATCCTATTCGATATTTCCTTTCTGACTTCTTCGTTCACTGGGTAAACCCTTGAATGGATTCCATCCGAATTTCTTTGAAAGGGGAAAGCAACATAGATACCCTGTTTACTCTCCTTGATTTTAAGACCTGATACCACCAATGCATTGTTAAAAGTGGCGACACATACAGCAATAACACTGGTATCCAGGTTCTTTGTTGGAAAAATCTTGAGTTCCGTAATTTCCAGATTCGTCAACATGATTCACCTCCTTCGTTTTAAGTTTTTATTTATAACCCTATTTTTTAGAGTCTTCTGTTATTGGATCACTGTAAAGAATGAATATTCCAGAACCACACTTTTTACATTCATATGCCTTGGAATTTTCACCAGAGGGTATTTCCTCCAGTTCATTGCTACCGCATTTACAGGTAATCTGCATGGCAATTCCTCCTTTGTTAATCGTTAACTGCATCCATTTGTTGTGCCACAATTAAAACAGATATGACAGGCTCCTTGCGGATAGGTTTGACAGCCGCAAATTGGACACTTGGTTTCATCTTCAACTTGGATTTTAGCAGGACAAGTAAAGGTCTTAACAGGCTGATACTGATTTTCCGTTTTGTTCATAGGCAAAGCTCCTTTTAGTTTGGTTATTATTTTTGATAGATGAATCTGGTATATTTCCTGTCATTTTCTTCGTCAGGACAATCATGGTCTTCGACTATAATGATTATTCCAGAATCCATTGAGACATTTTGAATACTCCCATTTTTTATTCTAATGATAGCGGTAGATTTGTTATTCATGTTTGAACTCCTTATTGAAAAACAGGGTGATACAGGCTTCCGACTTTTTATATTTTATAGCTTCAATGAAAGGAATAGAATGGGCAAGTGCTACATTACCGATCTGAGACATTGTTTGAATAAAAATGGCGATATCCCCGAGAATATTCCGATACCAGCATATGATATGAGTATATTTATGGTATCAATAGTCGAGAAAGTAACGGCGGCATTCCCATTTGTTAAAGCAAATATTAAGACAGGGATTCAGTGCAGAACGAAAACTTGTCGAGGTGATATCATAGGTGCCCTTGATGGCCTTACAGATCCCGTTTTATGGGGATGCGAAAAGTGCGGTGATAATGGAATGATTTCTGATTGGCAAGGCTCTAAATGGGACAGGACAAATAAAGTCGTCAAGAATAACTCCTAAAACAAAAACAGACTGGCTAAAATCATTGCAGGGCTTCGACATTGCCCTACAATAACAGTTCCAGTATATGCTTTTTAGCGATAAGCACACACTGGAGGTTTATAACCAGCCCGAAAAATGAATTAAAGAGCCATTACAGCTTCAAACGAGGCTTGCTTAAGATGGCTACCTGCACCAAACATAGATGACTCAAAACGCTTTTCAGGATTGGAACCACGTTCATATTGAATAAATTCAGTCATTCCGTTCCACAAATCCCAAGCAGTTCCATTGCCGTTCCCTTTCCCATTTTCAAACAGCCTGATAACATCCTGCCGTTGGTTTTCATTTCTTGTAGAACCAGTATCTTTCATTACTTCATCGAGGAAACGGTTTACCATAGTAGTGTTACAGATTTTCCTTGATAGATACTCGGCTTTCTTTTTGAAATCGTCGAAGTATGCACCTGCAAGATTGAACACCTGAAATGCATCACGGATTCGAGATTCTATATTTGCAGTATGCCGTAAGTTAATTGATGATGTTGAACGGGCAAGAGCTACATGGAGCTGATTCATGCAGAATAATCGTATCGGCGTGAAGAAACATCTTAATGATGTTGACCCGTCATGGCTATTGACAAGAGTAACATACTGCTCCAATGTATCACCAGAACGAACATCGAAAGGATTTCCAAGTCTGGCTTGCAGGACAATCTTCTTGCCACCCTTTAATAATTTCTGCAAATTCGTATGTTGCACCATGCTGTTCACAAAGAACATCCATGAAACAAAAGCATGGGCATTCTGAATTGGGACGATAATCCACTGCCAACTACACCTAATTGCCCATTTGTTGTCGGAACGGAATAATAGTTTGTGAGATTTAATGTCCATTCCGTTGCATCCCATTATAGGGGTACCTTCTACTGCGAAATTCATACCTGCGGCGGACTATCGCCTCCTCTGCCGTTTTGAGACTACCGAGCTTCATCATTGAGACTCCTTCTGTTAATGTTTGTTATTTTTACACGGGAAACTACCCATGCCTGTTTTTATTGATTTTTAACGAGATAAGTTTAGTTATGCCCCAATGGCGGACTTACTAACTCTGTTGCGAAGCAACCCTGAGTAATACAGAAATGTTAAAATTAGCAGGAAAATCACCGAAAACAGCAATATATATCCTATTGCTAAAATCGGCGATTTCTGTTACTGAGACATTTTGCACTGTTAAGTCATTCAATGCTTCATAATGTTTACGACCAGATACAACCGATGAAATAGACATAAAGCAATTTCAGAGGGTCTTACTGTCTATCCTCTTGTCAAACTTGATAGGGTGACGTAATAAACGGATTTGAAAGTAAAATGAACTCATGACTGAAACCATCATGCTTACCATCATGCCAACCATTCCTCCATGCATTCCAAAGAGCCAAATAGCAAAGAGCGTTACAGATGTATCGCTTAGTAAAGGATAGAAACACAGAGGCAGTTTCCACAAAATAGCGACCCTTGAAATCCCAATATGAGTAGCGAGGAATTTATCAAGATTCTTTAGTGACTGGTGAACCTCCAAGAGGAAGAACAGAATGCTTAAACCGCCACATACTATTGCGATAAGTACAACTTGTAGCATTTATTTCCCCCTTTTTGAAAGTTTGTCATCCACTGATTTTAAAACAGTGATTGATTTCCTGACGGCAAGACAGGTAAGGGCAAGAGCCTTTACCTTCATGTTAGAATCTTTTATTCCCTGCTCAATAATGCGTGCGTAATCCACCAACTTTCCCATAGAGACCTCCATTTGTTAAAGGATTGATTAATAAAGAATCAAGAACCTGCACCGTTAGGTGCCAGTAGTGATACAAAAATCAATTACAGTGCAGGGTAAATAGGGAGGAAGAACGGATAATGGCTTGATTTAAGAATACGGGAGGGTTTGATAAACAGATTAAGCCGCAAATAACTTTTTCAGGCAAAGGTCTATGTTCTTCTGATATGTATTCTCAAAACCTTTCATTGTCAGTTGTGGCTCTGTGTTTGAAACAACCTTTAACACTGGCACATGAACAGAATGACCTAACAGCTTTACAATTTGATTTATCCCTAAGTGAATAACGAAACTTGCAAGTCCAGAACCTAAATGAGAAATGTGCCATGCCAGAGCAATATCCTTCTCAGACATTCCCATGCCGATAATTTCAGTAGCCCTGATAGTCCTATTCAACAACTCTTCATCCTTTTTCTCAATTGCGATAGATACATTTTTACAATATGCCTTATAGCACTCATATATTTTTATGAATGCCTTACGGTTAAAGGATTTTGGAATAGGTATCAGTCCGCGAAATTCAGATAACGGTTTCTTTTGAGTATCCAGAGTAGTTTTGAAAGCCTGAATTTTGTTTGCCACATAATTATAATTCTCGGCAACAATTCCAGGATATTCAACTACCTGAAAATCAGATAGCCGTTCTGGATTTAATCCAAACCATGCAGGTGATTGTAATTCCTTCAATACCTTTGCGGGGCTTACTGATGGCTGATTAAGGACGGTGTGTTTGAAACTAAGACATTCACAATATGAATAAAATCCCAATGCAAATGTCAAGTCGTCCTTACCATGTGCAACAGAAGCACTAAGAGCGAGCGTTGACCCTCCAATCCCTCCACCAGAAGCACCATCCAAAAGGACTGACACAAGTTGTGATAGACTCGTGTGCTTTTTAATTGTATCTGGTTTTTGAATTGGAGATAGACGGTGAATTTCACTAAACACCTCAACGGCTAATGGATTCGATAGTAAGCAGGATGGAATTTCACCTACTACACGGAGTTTCATTATAGAGACGGATTGGATCAGCGGATAGCGTAATACAATACATTCCCGTTTCTCACAATCCAAACAAAATCCAAGGATATCTCCGTCCGCGTCACCCAACTCGATATCAGACAATTCCTTCATATTCATAAATACAGAACCGTTGAAGAATCTGACAGTCCCAGGTTTCATAGACGGGTCAAAAGCAGCCATACCAGAGCAAAACTGTATAGGCCCTCCTAAAGCCAGCTCAGACAATTCTTTTAACCACAAGGATGAAATACGGCTCTGAATCCAAGGGTGCCGAATATCAAGCCCTGAAAGTAAAAGCATCGCCAGTTTTGTATCAACCAGCATTGTTCCATCCTCTTCAATCAGCCTGAGTTTTAATTCTTCAATGGCCTTCTCCTTGTTTGTAAAACGTGCGAATATCTCCTCAAGATGTTTATCTATGCTCAGTTTCAACTTAGCGTACCCAGCAGGAGAAACGAATTGGAGCACTTGGAACGAACTCCTCATTGGCATGAATCGAGCAACCGATCTCACTGAAATTATACAGGATTGAAAGATACTCGACTCAGACTTAATAAGTGTTTTGTTAATTGAGATATCTTTATCTCCAAACATGGCAGTGAAGAGCTTGTCTGCCATTAAAAGCAAAGTTCCTTTCGCGGCACTGAAATTTATAGGGTCTATAATCCTTACTTGTGCTTGGCTGTAGATGCCTTGGGTATGGGCAAATGACATTTTTATGTATCCCATTCCGTCGTTGCGATTATCTGATTCTTCATAGACACAAACGGCATCTGACTTGAATTCCCCACTGAAACCTTGAGATAAAAGTACACCCATGTATGTAGAGCAAGCCTCCGAGTATGGGAAATATTTATGCACTGTGTCCCTTACTTGTTCTGTTGAATACCATAGGCGACCTTCCTTTAGACTTGAGGCAGCCCCACAAGGTACATACTTGCAATTATTGTAGGTGATTTCCTGCAAGCCACTTTCAAGCTTAAGCCTGTTCATCAATACATCTTCACGTGATTGTTCTTCATTGACCTGAAATAAACGTTGGTCAATCTTAACCTCAAGAAGTTGACTTAATGGAGCTATGTGCTTAAACAAACACTTTGAGAATCCTATAGGGTCAAGTTTCTTTAAAACTATTTTACCATTGCGGGCTTTATAGACCATAACCCTATTTACCCTGTCTTCTTCTGGTACATTGATTTCCCTGATGTGATTCTCTGCGAGTAATTGTAGTTTGGCAATTACTTTGTCCATTGCGATTCCTCCTTTTGAGTTTGATTGTTTAGAAACAGGAACACTTTGGGCTTGTTGCTTTTGCATGAGACACCTCCAGATTTGAGTTTTGGAACCTATCCGGTACCGTGGATATATTGAACCGGATTTACTGTAATTAAACCACTACCTAGATCAAATTGGATGATTTGGAAAATGCTAAAGGAAATCCGAGGTTTAAGGGAAATTGGGTTTGAGAAATAAATTATAAAATATTTTTGAGAATTAGGACAGTATAAGAAAATTATAGGAGGAAATATAAATGCCAGATAGACTTAAAGAACAAACCAAGGATGTCAACGATGACTTTGATATCCAGTTGGCGGAACGTACCTACTATGAAGACCTGATTACTTATGGAGCATTACAACCGGAGGATTTATAGTTGGCCGACTTCAAGGTTATATGAGTCCAGAACTAACTCGTTAAGGGTAAGTTAGTCACAAATAGTAAGTTAGTTTCATTCTGTGATAAGACAAGAATCAAAAGGCATAAATCAGATAGACTCAAATACAAAATAGTGAGGATAACAATGAAAGGGTTCTACAAAAAATCACGGGTAACAGAAGAAAATATTCTCAAGCTGGTTCAGACCAAACAAAAGAATTCACGATTCACTATGCTACAAATCCACGATAAGAATTTTTACGACTATCTATGTATGGAAGCACGATTTAAAGAACAGCCTTTTAAGGATGGGAAAAACAATGTGACAGTGGGTGTTGGGGAGTTTATTGCTTCTCGAAGAACATTATTTAAAATAATGAAAAAACTTGGGATTCACAAATCCGAAGGTGGGCTCAGACGGACTGTAGAGAGGCTAATAAAGTATGGGCTCATAGAGGTCATAACTAATGGAAACTCAAAACAAAGATTCATCATCCTTCACTATGAGTCCGATTATTCAGCGGAGCCATACCTTAACCCATCAGACATGAAAGTGCGAGCCCACCCTGTGAGCCCACTTTTACCATTGGAGAACGGCAATGCTGTGAGCCAGGGATGCAGGCATATAAAAGAAGAATGTAATATTAAAGAAGAATGTAATTCTTATAATAATAAAGATATATATATATCAAAAGACTCTGAGCCAGATATTAAAGATGACCCATATAGTAAAGATTCTGAGAATTCTTCTTTATCTATAGATAGTGATAATAATGAACCTGAAGGTCCTTATGATTTTAATGATAATGATATTCAGGTATCTGTGGATGACTGGATTTATGTTACTCATGATTCTGATGAAGAATACGATGTATCTGGTGATAACATAGATACAGATTTTAATAAGCCTACCCATAGTAACAATTCTGAAATATCCCCTACCATAGATGGGTATCCCAATAGCCCGCTTGGAAGCGGTCTTGATGATTCTGATGATGAATGGGATGAAGAAGACGAAGAACGATACCAAGAAGAAGGGGATGATTCTGATGATACCATAGATAGAGAATTACCTTCTCTACCCGATGCAGACCTCCGCCTGCAAGAATTCAGAGAGAAAGATTTAACAGAATTTCAAAGAATGTTAGTTAATACCCGTATCATTCGTCATTTCTGCAACAAATATCCAGTTACGCATAATGGATTAACAGGAATGGCCGCCAATTATCCAGAAGAATTCGTGGAAGTAAAAAATAGAAACATTAATTTTATCGGACGATACCATCAGGAACTAATCCTTGGTGAAGAAATCGAGGAATTCATCACTGACTGGAAAGAACGTCATCTACCCGAATTCGAAATAACAGACCAATACGAAAATAACCCCAAGAATAAACTAACTGATGACATTGTTGAAACAATTAGAAATAACGGATTAAATAAACCCGATACCTACTTTCTTGTCCGTCTGGAGAATTACATAGTCAAGAATATGGTGGAACCAAACGAAGTTAGTCTGGACTATGTGTTTCAAAAGGATGTGCTGGATGAAATCTTAAAGACTAAAACCGATGAAACCGATTACACGGAATATTCGAAAAAAGAATGGAAGCCGGAAAGTTAGTAAGTCCGCGTTGTATGTAAATAAAATTAACCCAAGGAAAGAATTATGGAAATAAAGCAAAAAACCCCAATTAAGGCTATTCGAGCATTTTGTGTTTACTGTATGGGTAATCAAGTAAAGTTAGTCGAGGGATGTACAGCCCCTGAATGTCCCCTTTTTCCTTTTCGAAACAGAAAGGCAAACCGAGATACTAAAGTTAGTCCAAAACAGGAAGAGGCTTATAAAAAGGGAAAAGAGAGATTGAAGGCAATGCACGCTTCCAAAACAGCCCAAGAGATTATTAGGGAAACCCCGTCTAAAACCGAGGATAATTAAAAAAGAAGGGTAAGATAGCCCCCTGGTTATTATAATCGATTTTAAATCGTATTTACACGGGGTAGCACGATCAAAACTAAAAAGGAGTCAGCGTGTTCAAAATCAGAAGTCTGAAACAAATCAAAAACGCGGAAAATGAAAAATCAGAGTTAGTCTGGTACCTCCGGCTCAAGATGCTTGAACAAGAAGGACGGCTGGGCTCAAACAAGGCAATTGTTAAGCAAACCCGGGTGGGCTCACAGGTTAGAAACAAAATATAAATGTCGGGATATCCTTTTTTTTTAAATGGATAGACAATACTCGGAAGGCATCTATAGGCCAATGCAGTGATAGGGTTTTTTGTGTTATAGATTGGATTGTCAGAACCGAATTGAGTAAGGAGGGGACATGGACACTTGTTAGGCAGGCAGGTAAATTCAAGGAGAAAGACCGACAGCATTTCGCAATAACTTATGCACGGTGCATAGCTTGCAGCAAAACAATAACTAAAGAGGAGAAAACATGTCAGAAAACAGAAGCATAACAGACATCCGAGCAGAAATCAAGGAACGCTATGACTTGATATGGTGCAGATTATTCAAAGGACTCGATGGGCAAGGATTTATTACCAAAAGGAATAAGAATGTTGATTTAGCTAGAGCCAGAGTAGAACGAATAGAGAGAAACTATGAAAGAAAACATGGGAGATCAATTGATTTTGCAGCATGTATGCCAAAATTGAACGGTGAAATTAATGCACTATTCTGGATGCTTGGCAGAAAATGGGATGCAGCAGAAAACACTTCGGCTTTTGAGATAATATCGTTTTACGAACAAGAAGTTCAAACTGAGACAGAAACAGAAGTGAACATTTCCTGGATTTTCCCAGAGGGCGATTCTCTCATAATGTTGGGCAAGGATTCTGATATCCTTACCGTCGATATGTTCCCGCTAGAAAAGGATGATAATTCTAAATGTGAAACATGCATTTAGCCTCAGGGTTAATCCCAATGCATAATCTTATTAAAACAATAATTAAAGGAGGGTCAAGTGCCAAGAGATAAAAGTCAGAAGCAGCTTCAAGAAGCAGAAGACGACCGCTTTAACGCAGTTTCTTTTTTCAGAGACATTTATTTTTCCAGAAAGAAAACACTGCCACCAGGACCAGACCAGGATGTACTCGCTCATATTGAAGCCGGTGATGCTTTAATGGAAAGAGTTAAAAATGGGCACTATAAAACCATTCCCTCTTGGTATGATCATCTTACGGTTTCTCATATCGAGGGGGAATTATCCGCACTTCGATGGATTCTGGGTGAAGAATGGGGTTTCCTTGATACCTAAAATAGGCATTGTGATATTGGACTTATCAATAACGTCAACAAATTCAGAAAACAAACCCGTGATTATTTAAAATACTTATGCACAATGCATAATCTTATTAAAACAATTATTAAAGGAGGGGCAAATGGAAGTGCAAAGAAGTTCATCAGAAATTAAAGCGGTAATCAAAGAGCGTTATGACTTAATTTGGTACAAAAATTTCAAGAACTTAGAAGAAAACGGTGATATTGTTGGGGACACTAATTATGAGGCATGGGAAATTGACCGTGACAGGGCGAGGGCAGAAAGAATTGAAAAACACTATGAAGAATTGCATGGAAACCCCATAGAATTAGCGGGATGCCTGCCAAAAATCTGGGGTGAAGTTCATTCTCTGATGTGGATTCTTGGGAGAGAACATAACGCAAAAGAAAATTGCGACCCCAGTGAAATTAAATTGTTTTATAATCAGGAAGCGAAGTCTGAAATTGAAAAGGGGTTTACTTGGATTTATGGAGAAAATGGCCATACCATAATCGGACATGTTAAGCCTATTAAAGATGTGTAAATGAAATGAGTTGCTTTCGTCAACATAAACTTAACGAATGCTTATCGATTTCAATAAGCTAGACAAAAAGCAAAGTATATCTGGTTTGGCCGTTCCAGACAAAAACGGCAATATTAAAATGGTTATAAATAAGACGGAAGAATTATATTTTGGCGTAGATGAAAACCAAGAAAATCAAGTTCAATACAGACCTATTTCCGCCAGATACCCCATTGTCAGACATAAGGCTCTTGTTCATTGACACAGAGACAACTGGATTACACAAAGATCAGTTCTGGAATATCGCCTGGATATCGTATAAGGGGGATGAAATAATCGATGAATTGAGCCGGGATTATGTTTTTCGGCCACAATTTATTGATGAAATTCCGGATCAAAGGATCCGCAATGAGTATTATTTGAATCCACACAAACATAATACCGGCTATACCTTGGAAGAGACTATTGAGGAACTAAACGAACATTTGCTTAATTCTATGCCTATTGTTTTTAATAAGGCTTTTGATGTTAAAAGGCTGAATAGGGAATTGGAAGCGAAGGATTTACCTACTATAGACAATAAAAGCGTCTTTGACCCAATGCAATTTGGCAGACGTCTTCATGGTAAAAATATATTTATAGGAAGAGATATTGACAAGCTATGTAAATATTACGAAATTCCTATACGCAATAATGTTAGACATACTGCATATTACGATTGTGAGATAACCAAAGAAATATTTAATTTGCAACTAAAAGAGTTTTCAGAAAAAGGACATCCCCTTACTTTCAAAAGCCTAATAGATTTTTCTTATGGAAATTGATATAGCATATAAATATAGTCCTGTTTCTTTTGGACCAAGAAAACCTTTTTTACTTCAAGAAAGCTTCTTGTTTAATAATAAAATTAAGACGGTCCTTTTCGAAGATTGGATAAATACACTTTCAAGCAACATAAAGAAAAATCCTGGCCTTGAGTTTCCAACACGAAGACTGATTAAACCAAAATTGAAACCAACTACAGACACCATAAAAGATAATCTTTTATGTATGTTGTATATTCATTCCCTTATAAAAAGAGATGTTCGATGTCAACCTGGTGAATTGAATACATTTTCATGCTTTCCATTGGGACATTGTGCAATAGTAGGCCCGCTGAGAAAGACAAACAAATTAATAAACCTTCCCAATTATGGTGTACTTGGCTCCTGGTTTTTCCCAAGATTTGTTTTTCTTTTGGAATACTCAAGCGACAAATTAAATTTGGAGATTCGACGATTTTGCATGTTCAGACAGACAGACATCCTTAACCATTGCCTTTCTCCTCAAAAAACCATTACGCTAAATATTGACGACTGTCTCGACCTAAGTAAAGACATTACTAAGCTTTGGCAGTCCGTTCATTTGTTCGGAATAGATTTTAATCTTAGCGAGAATATTATAGGGACTTCTCCTGTTTATCAATTAAATGAAAGTCAATTAGAGCAAGTATATTCTGAATATCACAATGAAATCACCACAGAGACATTGTTCCATCTAGGATATACTCTGGATTGCATAGGTATATCGATTGAATGTTGTAAAAAATATGCTTCTGATTTATTATCTTACATAAAACCAATTTATCAAGAATGCATCAATAAAAGAACAGGTTTGTTTCCATCTATAATCCAAGACTGTATCGTAGATGATTTAATTTCTGTAGTTAACAACTTTCTCTTTGTAGAAAACTACAAATCTTATTCGCGTTTGTTGCGAGTGTTATTTGATGCTCACAACAAACTTTCTGTTGCTGAAAATATTGATGTGGATACTCGTTCAAACTTAATAACAATTATCAACTACACTATCAACAAAGCAGTTAATGATATTAGTAGTATCCATAGCGACGAACTAGGGCAAGCAGGGTTGATTTATGGGGACAATCCTGATGATGTTTGTTATCTGAATGGTTTGGTATTGGATATTAATACAGCGGATTATTTAAAAGCCTTTTCAAAAAATGTTCAAGAAAACGAATTCTGGGAAATTGATGAGACCTTCTTACGGAAAAAAGAAAATGATTATCTTGCTCAAAAGAGTATTGTAAAGACACCCAAACTAAGCGGCATATTTCAAATTGCAAAAAATAATGTTTTTGGATATGGGTTTAATATTGGCAATCAGTTTAAAATAATTGATAATTCCAAAAGTATTGATGACCAAAAGAAATATTTTAGTTATAAGAAAATTATCGAGCGAAAAAGCCCGTCAAACGGAACACAAGTCTTTCAAACATGGACTTTCTCACCTAAAAATAGTAATTATTCAATTATTTCCTACAGGACAGGCTCTAAAGTAAAATGCAATGACGTTAGAGATAAACTCAAAAAGTTGTTTAATGAAACAACTATTATTGCACCAGATGAAAAGGAAATCTTCGAAATTCTCTTCACTTGGATAATATCTACATATTGTTTTGAATTATTCGAGGAACATCCAATTATTATCTTTCAGGGCGATTCCGACCAAAATATTCGCGACATTATCGCAGCCATAACAAATCTTTGCTTTAATGGAAAACGGTTAACAAACCCATCAGAAGATAGCATATTGAAATATGCAACAGAATACCAAGCAACACTGAGTATCTTAGATCTCGACCCTGAAAACATATTCTACAGTAAGGGAACTCTTTCATTTAATTTAAATCGTGGGAATACTAAGGATTGGACAGAAACTGCAAAAGATGCAACAGAAACTTTTTATTGCCCGAAAATAATTCACGCAAAGCAATTTTTAACGCATAATATTGATACAGGACCTTATGGCATTTCTTTTAATCTAAACCACATGCCAAATCGCTATCTAAGGACAATTGAAAGTGAAGAAAAGCAAATTATAATCGACATGATATGCAGTTTTATTATGACAAATTGGCAAAGCATTGTCGAAAATTATCGAAACCTAGAATATTTTAGCTCAAAGGGAATTAATAGAATATGGAAACCTCTTTTTGCTGTTGCCAAGGTCGTGGGTACGGAAGATTGCCTATTAACATATTATATAAACAGCATTCAGAATTCCAAAGCGATCCTTGAAACAGATGAAATTGTTCAAACCATGATTATACTAAAAAAACTAATCAATGATTATGGAAAAGGACATTTTTTCCATGACTATATTGTAACGCAATATCATAAATATTTTGATAAAGAATTTCCGAATCGAAACCGCATAAGAAGTATTCTTCGTGGTATCGGTTACCCCAAGATAGTTAATAAGCGAAATAAAGGCATACGCTTTGACCCAAAACTTCACCGCGATAAAGTAAATCTTAGGCCAAGAGATAATTCATATACCGCCTATTTCCTCGATCCTGTCGCATTAGATGAATGTATATTAGAACAGGCAAAAAATCCTATCTACGGGAAATGCAATATCATTACATTAATCAACGAGCAGGTTAACCAGAACGATTAGGGTCTGTGTTAATAGCAGTAAATCACATCATTCTTAGCTTAAGCATGCTCATTATGTGCTATATTTGTGCTAACTAAGTGCTATAATTATGCCTGTCTTGTGCTATAAACAATAGGACCATAACCGATTATTATTAAAATAGATATGGTGTCGGATAGGTTGTTTATTCTGTTGGATTATGTTGTATATAAGCCTTATATGTATGAAGATTTAACACCTTCCTTTTTTGAATAAATAGGACTCTTTCTTAAATTCATTCTGAAAGAAATTATTTAGTATCAATCAAAACGACTCTTTTTGAGTCGCTTTTTATTTAAACCGAATAGGAACAAAATGGAAAACCTTCTTCTCACTCCGAAGCAATTATCAGAAAGACTAAACATGAGCCTGAAATTTATTAAAAAGCACATTTCCGACCGACGATTGCCAGGAATGGTCAAGGTTGGACGATATTGGCGATTCGACCCATTGTCCGTTGAAAAAGCTATACTGTCTGGAAAAATATTATTGGACTAATTACAATGACTACAAAAAAAATGTATCTTTATAGTGGTACTTGGCACACCCATAACGTGGAGAAAATGTTATGGGTATAACAGCCAAAGGAAAAGGTGTTTGGTTTGTTCAGGCGATTGTCCGTGTCGAAGGCAAGATCATAAAGAAAGAACGGACAGTAACCGGACGCAAATCAGACGCAGAAGAATTGTTCCTGCAATTCAAGCAGGAGATGAGAGAGCAGAATCCTGTTCCTCGTTCAGGTTCTTTGAAAACTTTTGATGAGGTCATCCAATACTTCCAGGATAGGAACACACATTCCCGTGCCGGATATATATTCCAACGGTTGAAGAAAGACCTTGGTTCTGTTAGGATGGGAGAACTTGGCGACCGCTTTGACCGATTCATCACCATGTTAAAACTTGAACGGACCAGAACCGGCAAGATTATCATGGATGAAACCGTTAACCACTATATTTCTTATGCAAAGGCTGTCTGTAATTTTGCGGTAAAGAACGAAAAGCTTGAGCGAAATCCTTTGTCAAGATTCAGCAAAATAAAGGTTGATAATGCCAGGGATAGAGTGCTTTCCGAAGATGAACAGAAGAAATTCTTTTCTTGTCTTGAAGAAGAAGCTCCCCATCTTCTACCTGCTGTCCGTTTTGCTTATCAGGTTCCAATACGTCTTGGTGAACTAATTCGGATTCGTAAGAAGGACATTGATCTCAGTCGTGGTGTTATCGTACTGCATGATGGAGAAACGAAGAACGGCAGAGGTGCCATAATTCCCATACCACCCGGCATGGTAGATTATTTCCGTTCCATACCTGAAGAATGCGAATACGCTTTTTACAGGGTAGTTCTCGGAACCCGTACGGTCAGACAAAGTCCCAATCCAAGATATGTTCCTCTTGGATGCTTTGGGAAGTCTTGGAAGAAAGTTCTTAAGAAAGCCGAGATAGAAGATTTCCGTTTTCACGACCTCCGCCATATTGCTTGCTGGAATCTTGCCAAGAACGGCACTCCAGAAAGCGTTATTATGCGGATTGGAAACTGGAAGACGCCGGAGATTTTCAGAAGGTATCGGCATATCTCCGAAGCGGAGATTACAAGTGCGGTAAGATTCCAGGACGATAAATGTATACGATTTGTATACGATTGCCATAAAATGGATGCTTTAAGTCAAGCAGGGTAAAGGTAAATATTTCTAAGACTCGATTGTGTTAATGATTGATTTATGAAGAGTTGTGAAATTATCTTTTTACTGAAAAAATTAATGGGCCTATAGCTCAGTTGGTTAGAGCAGCGGACTCATAATCCGCTGGTCCGGGGTTCAAGTCCCTGTGGGCCCACTTTATAGCCTCTTAAGCCATAACGGTTTAGGAGGCTATTGTTTTGGGGCTGAGTCGCACAAATAAAGATTTTGCCACACTTGCCACCATAATGACGTTGGGCTGATATCCTGCATTTACCCGTCAGGTGATGGCCCTATGGCGGAGATCAAACGGCAAAAAAAGCAAGGAAGAAATTGACCTGTTGTTAAAACAGTTCAAGCCCAAGTATCAGAAAAAGAATAACGTTGTTCTTTCAAAGGACTAACCGTGTCACTCTTGTAGATAATATTCGGGGATTGCTATTTTTGTAAACATGTGCTACTCTTATATTACAGTATTTTCCAAGCAGTCTGACAATTTTTATAAAGTCCCGAGAAAGGAATATTTCCAACTAGTAAGAGAAGGTATTATTATTGAAGAAGACCAAAAGTCTTATTATGCCAAATCTACTGTTCCAATCGTAGTCAATTCCGATGATGGCAACCACCTTAAAGCAATGCATTGGGATTTGATTCCCCGATGGTATAAATCAAAAGAAAATCTTTCAATTCCCGAGGTAATAAAAGCCAAGAATAGTAAGGCAGAAGGTTTCACCTCTTTCAATGCAAGGGCCGAGGAAATTAAAACCAAGCCGTCCTTCAGAGACCCTTGGAGAGAAGGAAATAGGTGTATATTTCCAGGAGTTATTAAATTCCGCGAACGCCCTAACAGGAAAGACATACCAAAGGACTTTGTAAAGAAAGAATATGAGATTGTGCTTTCCGAGGAATCCTGCTTTGCGGGAATCTATGATACATGGAAGACTCAAACTGGTGAAGAATTAATTTCGGCGACATTGATAACCATCGACGGGATGAATCATCCAGTAATGGCTTCTATTTGGCATGGAAGACAGCCTGCAATTTTAACCATAGATGAAGGAATTGAGTATTTATCGAAGGATACCACCCCTGAAACCGCTTATAAGATGTTGAAACAATTTCCTCCTGAGAAAATGAAAGTTTCAGTCTAAAATAGCTAAACCACAAAATTATTTTCCTGTTTATAGATAACAATGCTACCTTTGCATTCTCCTTATGTAATGGGCTATTTTATTATTTATGTAAAGCTTATTAGCATTTGAAATAAAGAGGCACATCCATGAAAAATTATAATATAAATACAATATTTATTCTTTGCTTAACAGGAATGCTTTTTACATTATTAAGCTGTAATAAAAAGAACAAAAATGAAATAGCCAAATCTAATCACTTAAATCAACAATCGATAGATTCTTTAAGAAGCTCAAATGTCGTACACATCCAAACTGGTATTACGAAGACCGAAAACTTGAAGATTGACTCTATTTATAATTGTCAGACCGCAAAGCCGACGGTGAATGAAAATCACAAGGTCGAATTCATGGAAATAGTTCCTGTGGTTTATCGTCCGAGCAAAAACGTTGATATTTTATTTCCAGGCGAAAGATTGCTCTCTTTGAAAGTATCGCCTGATGGCAATAGAATTGTACTTAACAAGATAGTAGGAACTGCCAAAACAATTTCAATCTACAACCTTCAAACGAATTGTCAGCTTTTTCTTGATCTCCCTTTGGATTCCAGTTCCAATCCTTCTTGGAATTATAATGGTACCAAGATAGTGTTTGTGGGCATGAAGGGCGATATTGGCGAGTTATATATATTCAACTTAATAACAAAGAAACTCGAATTAATCACTGATGATAAAACCCGAGTCAAATCGTGGCCAAGATTTTCCCCTCATAAGTTTGATGACAATTACAGAATCGCTTACGTATCTGAAAAAAATAAGCGTAAAGACATTTGGTGGGTAAGAGAATCCGGTGAATATGACCAACCTATTACCCTGCCACGCGAAAAGATCTCGGAATATTCTAAAAATCCATACTGGACGACTGTTTGTGATGGGATGACCCCAAAATTCATTACAGCTGGAGGCGATTTCCCTGAATGGGCTCCTAGTGGTAATTTATTGCTTTATAAAACGAGCGGAAGGAAATAAAATCTTAAATTATACGTTTTCCGATTGGTGGCAAACATCCACTTTACCTTTACCGAAAGCAGATGGAGTTCTTTCTTGGTCTCCAAATCAGACAAAATTCCTTTGCTTCAATTATAATAACGACAAGACTTCAATCATTGAGCGGGATAATTTGGGCCGAGAAATCGTAGTTTTATTCAAAAATCAGTCAGCTTGTGTGTCTTTTCATCCAACGGGTCAAGCACTTGCATATATCTCTAAAACAAATAATCAAGATGCCGTAACGATTGAACTATTTAATGATTCTTTAGGTGATGTCGTTAACCTTTGGATGTATCCATACGGAAAAACTCAGAAAGAGAAGCTGGCGACCAATCAGCTTTTATTTCTTGATTCACGGTTCACGCAGATATATCACCTCTACGATTCGGAAAACTATTCTTGCGGAGACGAGGTTCGAGTCGGTTTTCATGCAAGACCATATCTTGTAACCAGCGATGCTATTTTAGAAACCTATTATGCAGCATACTCGGCATTATACGACTACATGGAACACGTAACGCTAACAAAAGCCATGGGCGTTTTTTGCTCTAACGCTTTCCAGGCTGCACAAGAAAAGAAAGCCCCCAAAGATATACAGACATTATTCGAAACCGGTCTTTATTTGCTGGAACCAGACAGTGTTCACAATGCTTCATCAGAAACAAAGAACGAAATAAAGAAGATTATTTCTGCAAATCAGGAAGGAGTCTCACTTTTCTCGAAGAAAATTAATTATTCCAGTTTCTTTATCCGTGGAAAGTATGAGCGAGACACTTTAATGCAAGGATATTTCAGGGCAATTCAATGGTTCCAGGCATTCTCTTTTGATTCTTTGATTCGGCACAAGATGTCACATATATTGGAGATTTGCTGAACATACTCAATGACCCCAAAACAAAGTCAGCATTAGACAGCATTTATCAATGCTATCGTGAAACCGTCGGAGAATCACGATATTTCACTGTGTTTAATCTAAAACAATCATCCTCAAAACAGCTATTGCGAGACTTTAAGACTAACTTACAATGGATTAAGCCAAAAGATTCTTTCAGGGTTATGCCACCGGTTTTTACTCTGGATGCATATATTTTCGACAATATGATCTATCATGGCGGAGACGAACTTCAAGGGCGATTCCTGCCTAAAGGTTTAGACATCTTTGCAAGCTTTGGTTCAGAAGACGCGAAAAGAATCCTCATTGATGAATTTAAAGAAAACCGTTTTCCTGGGTACGAAATAGCATTAAATCGACTTGCAACAGACATAAATAATCTTCCTGATGAAGCATGGAGTGCAAATCTTTATCAAAATTGGTTAAATGCCCTTAAAACTCTAATAAAAGAGCCATCGCCTGAAGATCTTGCCTTTTGCAAATCAAAGGGGTGGAAGCGGAAAGAATTGAATACAGCTCTTGGTAGCTGGGTGAATCTAAGATATGAAACAATTGCGATTGTAGAACAAGCAGGAGCAGAATGCGGTGAGGCTGGATATGAAGTACTGAATGTCGGTCTACCACGAGGTTACGTTGAACCCAATCCCGAATTTTATAGAATACTCGGTGATGGTTTCAAGAAAATACAGAATTCATTGGAAAATATATTTACAGATAAAGATTTGAGAAATGGCGTTGTTCGATATGTTGAAGAGTATAGGAAGCAGATAGAAAGCCTCGAAATTATGGCTCGCAAAGAATTGAAGGGAGAATTACTCACAGATGAAGAATATTCTTCAATTTTTAATATTGGTGGTGTGGTTGAGCACTTTATTCTTTTAATGAGAAGCCTTAATGTTGGGGATGGTAAAAATGCACTTAATTACCCTGATTGCAATAAATAAGATCGCCGATGTTCAATATGATGAATCCAATAAACTACGCTTATATGAGGCGTTAGGATTTGCTGATGAGATAAATGTGGCAACGCCCTTTTTCGGGAAACGACAGATTGTTAAAGGCCCAGTTTATTCTTATTATGAATTCGCTTCAAACAAGAATCTGAATACAAAACAATGGGTACAAATGAAAAAGCCTCATCCCATTTGGATTAGTCCATATTACGAAGGCCAATCAACAACCTCGTTGGGTGAGCTTCAAGACTTAAAATAAGTGTTGCGTGTGTTTTTTATTCTGGCATTTCTTTTTCTATTAAAAAGCCCTTCTTGTTCCGAAGGGCTTTGTTTTTATGGTGACATTCTATTATCCCGTGGCATCGACAAAATGTCCTTGAGCCAAGGGAATGCATCTATTGCTCAATCTCTTGTTCCATTCCTGAAAAAAGATGCTATTCATATAGGAAATCTTGAAGGTGCTGTCGGAGACTCGTGTGGTTGCAATCACGAAAAGGTAATTTGTTTTCCCATTAAAAGCCCTATGATTGATCTGCTTAATGGTTTTCGCATAATTTCATTAGAGAATAACCACTCGCTCGATCTAATGCATAGCTGGATATCGCAAAACGATTGAAGCATTATATTCTAGAAGAATAACACCGCTTTCATTTGGACAAAACCATGTTATTCTTGAAACGGAGAATGGCAATATAGGGATAATCGCGTTGACTGATATTGTTAATTCCAAGAACGATACATCAATGGTTTCGCAAGCAAATTCCAGGGCAGCACTTAAAACGCTACATGAGTTAAAAAATAAATGCACATTTGTTGTTGTTTATATTCATTGGGGACGCGAACTTCTCCCAATTGCAACACCTACCATGAGAAAACTAGCCAATGATTATATCGATGCAGGTGCGGATGTTATCATAGGAACCCACCCCCATGTATTTGGGCCAGTTGAAATAATAAAAGACAAACCGGTCTTCTTTTCTATCGGAAACTTTTTGTTTGACCAAAAATATAAGGAAACAAAGACTGGAGCCGTTGTAAGCTGTAATATTGACAGTAAAAGCCGATTAGCTTTTTCGCTAACCTGGTATAGAACGGAACCAAACTCATATTTACCTCGATTTGTAAACGCTGAGGAGGTTCTCCCAAAAACTATCCTACCTTCCAATCTTAGCTTTGATGTTGAACGGACATGGACTGGTTTATTTGCAAAAGGTAAGAGTGAACAGAAAATCATTTTAAAACGGCAAAGAGGCGATTCGTTGTGGTCTATTAAGCTATATGACCTATCTACCAATATGCAGGCAGATCAATCACCTCCAATGCCAATTAAGAAACTACAACCCATAGACATTAATAATGATGGAATTCTTGAGCTTGTTTTAATTCAAGAAATTTATTCATCATTCGATAAAGAACAGGCAAAAAGAGTTTTTGTTTATAGTTTTAACAATAAATTTCATGCCTTATGGCGTGGTACTGCATTGTCTCGGCCGTTAATCGACGCTGTTTATATAATTGGAAAAGACCGTAAGCGTTTCTTATTGGCACTTCATTCCGGTGATTCGTATCTTAAAAGAGACAAGAAATGTTCTCAGCGAATCCTAATGGCTTATAAATGGAATGGCTTTGGATTCAGCGGCATAAAAGAATGGCCTTGTCCTGAAAATTGTACATCTATCAGCAAGACAACAAAAGGCGTTAATTTAATCAGGAATGATGAGATTGTTGGAATACTAAATGATTTTTAATGATCAACGACAATCAGAATTACGGGGGATAATTCCTTTCCCAAAACCAGGGGATTACCGGCTGGATATTACACGGATGAAAATAAGATACCGAGCATGTATTCATATTGCATTGAGGTGCAGGAGAAGCAGAATGGATGATTGATCCATTTTGCCCTGTCTTATGTAAACTACATTTATTACACTATCTCCCATCCTATCAAATTCCAATTATCCGTTTTTGCCCGTAAAATAATTTCCCATTGCAATTTTCCCTTAAGGAGAGTATATTTTTATCAGTACACCCGCCGGGCCTCTGCCGTAAGGTACGCTATCTCTCGGTGGGTTTTTTTATTTTAGGGACATCGTCTTGGAATACAATAAACCACCACTTACAGTTGAAGAGCAAGCCAAACTGCTTATCAAACGAGGTCTTTCCGGCAACCTGGAACTCATTATGTCCCGCCTCGCTGCGGTTAATTATTATCGCTTGAGCGGCTACTGGTATCCTTTTCGCAATCCTGACGACTCCTTCAAACCTGGTACGACCTTTGATAATGTTTGGGAGCTTTATGTGTTTGATCGTCACTTGCGTTTACTTGTCATGGATGCCATCGAAAGAATAGAGATATCCGTCCGTTCACAGCTTGCTTACAATCATTCGCATACCTATGGTTCATTCGGATATGCAACTCAAAAGGCTGCGTTGCCCAAATTCGATGATTGCCGTTATAATGATTGCATCAGGCATGTCCAGAAGAAACCTTGCGCAGTAAAGAAACATTTGTTGATCACTTCAGGCAGAAATACGGTGATTATCATGAAATGCTGCCGGTTTGGATGGCTGCTGAAGTCATGTCTTTTGGCACCATACTTACCTTCTACAGAGGGTCTTCACATAAAGTAAAACAAGCGGTTGCAAACGTCTATAAAGTTCCGGAAGAGTTTTTGATCTCTGGCTCCTTGCGCTTAATACTGTCCGTATATTCTGCGCTCATCATGGCCGCTTGTGGAATCGTGCATCCGGCATTAAACCCTTGATACCGTTCCAGGAAGAATATCCTGAATGGCATCAGCCGGTTTAAATTGGTAATGACCGGTCTTTGCACTGCTTACCATTTGTCGTCATTGTCTTCGTTGTGTTGCTCCGCAAAGCAGATGGGATCTACGTCTGGCTTATCCTTTTAAATGAATATAAGGCGATTCCTCAAGCCAGTATGGGCCTTCCGGAACATTGGATGGACTCACCCATTTGGGGGAAGTAAAATATTAGATAGAGGATTTGCCACAACCATTCCTAATGGTTTTTAAGAAGGCAGAATAAGGACACAGATGAACCGATAACATTTCGGCTTAGCCTTGTAGATATGGATGGCGGACCTGTAGGCAGTCCGAATAATCTTGTTGTAGAAGGGGTCTTTCCGAAAGGAAAGAAACTTTGGAAATTGCGGGGTAGAATACCTTTTACATTTCCAAAACCAGGGGATTACCGTCTGGATATAACATGGATGAAATAAGATACCGAGTATGTATTCGTATTGCATAGAGGTGAATGAAACAAAATGTTTGTTAGTGAGTTGGTTTGCTTTCCTGGATTAGAAAAACACCATATTAATATCAGGCTGGCAAAACTTCTTCGAATCTTATTGTTCGACTGTGCAATCTTTTTTGATCCGAGAGCCAGACCAATATGCTCGAATGAACGCGTAAGCTCTGCATATGTAGAAAGTTTTCAGTGGTTTCAGTGCTTGAGCTTTATGCCGACCACTATGTCCACCTATAACAGTGGGTTTAAGAGGGCGAATCCCCGAGAAAAAGAACATTATATCCCGTCCCTTTACTAAATCTCCAAAATTCAGACTGGATGCTGGTCTGTGTCGAGCAAGTTTTGGCTCCAATTCTTTTTTTATTTCTGCACTTGAATCACGATTACAATTATACTTAATACATCGTCCAACTCCAGGAATTTCTGTAGGAGTACGACTAGCAATTTCTGTTATTACCTCCTCCAACAGCAATCTCTATGGAAACATTTGGCGCAAATTCCAGTCATTTGTAATTAGCGAAGGGATTCAAGTTTATTAGAAAGCAATTTTGGCGATACCGAAAAAATATCAGAAATACGATCAAAAGTTAATGTTTGTGGAAGCATCTTTGTAATTTCCATGATTTGCATAAACTTTTCTTCTGTAATGTCATCGTTAACCTCAATAAAGTACTTTGATGGATTACTATTGATTTCTTCATCAAATTCGGATTCGGAAATTACGTCTTCCGCAAGTTGGAGGCAAAGTTCATAATACTCATTTTTTTAGTAAATTATTGATGGCTTTTTATGAAAAGTTCTTCTTTTATCAGGGCTCGCTTTTGCGCGAAAATGTAACCATATGCAACTGCTGGTAAACACTTTTTCAATTGCTCATTTTGAATTTTAAAATGAATCTCAAGGTGATTTTTCCTTCTTTTTGGCCATTTGAAGGGAATTTTTTCGCAAGAGAGAATTGTCACTAGAAGGGAATTGCACGTAATGAATCTCTGGTTCAACAAGGTTAAAACCAAAATTGTTTTGTACAATCTGTATTCATAGTTCTACCACCCTTTGTGCATCCGCAAGATATTTTATCAATAATTGATCTTCTGCGATTTTTTATATTGCTCTAATGTACGATGATAACTAAATATAGTGAATATTCTTTTATC
>CAWHPS010000037.1:0-93843 GCA_963831235.1 uncultured Fibrobacterota bacterium | reverse complement strand
ATCCGATTCGACATTTTCATAAATACAAATAAATCCCCTTGTTGTATCTGTTGCAAGATCTTTCATAACGGATGTCTTGCCCACACGCCGGGGAGCGGTAAAGTGTATATGACATCCTTTGATAATCTCTTGCCAGAATTCTTCATTAAGATATGGTCGCCTGATATATCTATCACCTTCTGCAGGTGGTCCAACAATAGTTTTTGGGTGTACCCATTTTTCTTTTTCCATATAACAACAAATTTATTGGCAAAGATAATTAACAATAATATAATTGTCAAGTATTTTTAACAATATTTTTATTGTCATAATTTAAATCCTTATCAATCACAGCTTTATTTATTGCCATAAAGTCACTAAAACACTAGAATTCACTAAGGTTGTCAAGCTGTATTTAAGCAATTTATCATATTTAGCGCATCGATTTTTTTTCTTATAATTTGTTTGGAATTTAGTGCTTGGGATTTGAGATTTGTTTGGAATTTGGTGCTTGGGATTTGGAATTTAGAATCTTTGCTTCTAATTTCTCATAGCAACATAAGACAAAATGGCATCTTAATCCCTTTTCCTGTATACATGTCGGATTTCTTTGATCTCTTCATCAGTCAGCGTAACTTTCCAGTACTCATCCTCTTCTTCTTGTCCCCCATTCCCCTCTTCTCCTTGTCCCCCAGTCTCCTCCTCCTCTTCCTCATCTTCCCATTCATACTTCCTTCGCTGCGGGCCTTCCTTCCTGTAATAAAACGCCAGTGAAATCCCTGCTACCAGCCCGAACAGGTGTGCTTCCCAGGAAATATTCTTCTCCGGGAAAAACTCCGGGAAAATGCCCCAGATCAGGCTGCCATAAAGAAAAACCACGACCAGGGCCATGGCCATCAGGCCGGTATGCCTGCGGAGTATTCCGCTGACCAGGATAAATGCGGCAAGACCATATACAATGCCGCTGGCGCCAATATGATAAGCTTCCCTTCCCCCTATCCAGACCCAGAAACCGGTAAAAAGCCAGATCAGGGCCAGGATCCGGAAAGCGATATCACGGTAAAAATAAAACAGCGCGGAACCGAGTACGATCATGGGGACCGAATTGGAGATAAGATGCGAAAAGCCGCTATGGACAAAAGGAGTCGTGATGATCCCTAGCAGCCCCTGCCATTTTAACGGGTAAATGCCCAGGAAAGAGAGATCATACCCGCCAACTGTCTGAACAATCCTGACGGCCCACATGAGCAGAACCAGCAGGAATGGGATAACCAGGCTGTGAATAATTCTTTTTTCTTCTTCTTTCATTTGGTTGATGGAAATGTCTAAATTACAACGTTATGATTAACTTTCCTTAAATAAAGTTAAAATATGACGGAAGCACATAACAAAAATGCATCCAAAGCCGTTTCTTTAAAAAATAACTGCCATGCTGGAATACACAAAGACCATTCTGCAGAAAGTCAGTTTCAGCCCGGCTCTTTTTGGAAAAGAGCTGAAAAAATCGCTAAAATGGCTGCAAAAAGATGAAGCTTATGTCCTCAGGACATGGTGCCTGCTGACATTTGGTGATCTTTACCTTGAGATAATCCAGGAAGCTTTCAAAGGCGTTTAATTCTATATTTCTTCACCCACTTTTCCAACCAGGATACTGACCGGCAGATGGTCGCTGAATCCATCATGATAGCCAGGCCCTGTATAAGTCCTGAATGGTTTAACCCCGGTATAGGTTTGGTCCGGTTCCAACAGAAAATCAACCTTGAATACCTCCGCTTTTTCACTGATCAGCCTGCAACCATTTGACCCTTTCATAAGAGCTTGTGAAACAAGAACCTGGTCAAACATGCTCCAGGCTCCCTGGTGTTTTATAGTCCCTTCCAGGTCGGTGATTGATGTTTTTACCGAAAGGTTCACCATTACAATCCTGTTGCCGGCTTCATTTGCCAGTATTTTCCCGATTGCCTGCAGGCTTTCATCCCCGGGTTCATCATTAAAATCACCCATGATGACAATATTGGCATTCAGCATCGGAAGAGCAAACCTGTTTTACCGAAACAGCCAGCGTACTGGCGGCAGCCAGCCTTTTTGCGTTTGATCCGCCGGCACCGCCATAACGTGAAGGCCAGTGATTTACATAAATATAAACGGTGTCCGCTTTCCCACAACCTGCCTTTTACCATGAGGATTTCCCTCGTGGTTTCATCCTGCCGGCAATGGCACTGTAAGCCATGCAGCTGAATCAGGTTCGAAAATATCAGGACGGTAAAGCAGAGCCACATCCATTCCCCTTGCATCAGGCGATTCCCTGTGAATAATCCTGTAATTCAGCCTGATTTAACGGCGTATCGTAAATCAGCCTGTTCAGCACGTCCCTGTTCTCGATCTCACATAAGCCGATGACTGCCGGCATTTCGCCCTCTCCCAATGCCACAAGCGTCTGGTAAATCCGCACTATTTTACGGCGGAATCGCTCATTCGTCCAGTGCTTTTCGCCTTCAGGCAAAAATTCCTCATCATTCGTCAGTGAATCATCCCTGGTGTCAAACAGGTTTTCCACATTATAAAACACAATCCGGGCCTGCTGAGCGTGAATTACACCCAGGCTTAAGCATAGCAACATCACAAATAAGCTTTTATGCATAGTACCAATAATTAAAAATTAAAAATTAAAAACCCGGAACCCATTTATTAATCCGGATTTTACCATAAAATACCCGGTTGTGATAAAAAATATTTTTCGTGGTTGCAACTCTTGATAGTTTCATTTGTCTTTTTCATCATACAATAAAATAATAAAACAAAACCGGCATTCAATCGTTAATGCTCCTATCAAACCATGCTATGAGGCTTATATTAATTACCCTGCTGATCATAATCCCATTCTTTGCCGTTTTTGCCGATGGGGAATCAGACCCTTCCGTAAAACGTTACGCGGTGAGTGGTCATGTGAAAGATGCTGAAACCGGTGAAGACCTGTTTGGCGCATCTGTTCTTGTCGTTGAATTGGGTACCGGGACAGTTACCAATGAATATGGTTTTTACTCTGTCAGCCTGCCAAAAGGGCAGTATTCACTACGCTTTTCGTATACAGGATATGAATCGCAGGTACATAAAGTCACTGTTGAAAAAGATATAATCCTGGATATTATCTTAAAACCGCTATCGGCCACCCTGGATGAAATTGAAATCAAAGCCGAGCGGAGTGATGCAAATGTTAAGGCGCCTGAAATGAGCGTGGTTAAAATGGATGTGAAGACCATCAACAAAATCCCCGCGCTGATGGGTGAAGTGGATATAATTAAAGCGATACAGTTATTGCCCGGCGTGCAGTCCGTAAGCGAAGGATCATCCGGGTTCAGCGTCAGGGGTGGCAGCCCGGATCAGAACCTGATCCTGCTTGGATGAAGCAACAGTTTACAATGCTTCGCATTTCCTGGGTTTCTTTTCGGTTTTTAACAATGATGCCATAAAAGATGTCAAACTATATAAAGGTGATCTGCCTGCACAATACGGCGGAAGGCTGGCCTCGGTGCTTGATGTCAGGATGAAAGACGGGAACCAGAAGAAATTTTCAGGGACGGGTGGCATCGGCCTGATATCCAGCAGGCTGACCCTCGAAGGGCCGATCATTAAAGACAAGACCTCTTTTATTGTATCCGGAAGAAGAACTTATGCCGACCTTTTCCTTACCCTGTCAAACGATGAAGGTGCCCAGGACAGCCGGATGTTTTTCTATGATTTCAATGCCAAGATCAACCATACCTTCAATGAAAATAACCGGCTATATATTTCCGGTTATTTTGGCAAGGATGTATTCAAGAATCCTTTTGCCTATATGAAACTGGGAAATGCCACAGCCACGGCAAGGTGGAACCATTTGTTCTCACAAAAGCTGTTCAGCAATTTCACGGCTATTTATTCGCAGTACAGTTATGGGCTGGGAACAGCTGACGACGATAATCCCAGATTCATTCCTGTGGACATCCAATCTCCAGGATTACCAGGTAAAAGGCGATTTTACCTATTATCCCAGCACAAATCATACGCTCCGGTTTGGTTTCAGCAGCACTTACCATCTGTTTAATCCCGGTGAAGCCAGAGGGGACCGGTGAAGAAAGCCTTTTTACCGAATATAAGCTTGATCACACTTATGGCCTGGAAAGCGGGATTTATGTCAGCAACGACCAGCTCATCGGAAGCCGTTTGACCCTAAAATACGGCCTGCGCTTTTCCTTGTTTCAGAATGTCGGGCCGGCTACAGTTTATAGTTATGATCAAAATTTCGAACTGGCAGATTCCAGCAAATATAGCTTCGGGTGATTTTTATAAAACCTATTCCGGTTTGGAGCCAAGGCTGGGATTGACCTATGTGCTGGATGAGTTTTCATCTTTAAAAGCCAGTTACTCACACACTTACCAGTATCTGCAGCTGGCGCAAAACTCGACGGCCGGCACCCCGCTCGATATCTGGTTTTCTGCCAGCCCTAATGTTAAACCGCAGGTTGCCGACCAGGTGGCTGCCGGATATTTCAGGAATTTCAGAAAGAACACGATCGAAACATCCGTTGAAGTTTATTATAAAAACATGCGCAACGCCATTGATTTCAAAGACCATGCCGAACTACTGCTGAACAAGCAGCTGGAAGGCGAATTGCGTTTCGGCAAAGCATGGGCTTACGGGATCGAATTTATGGTTGCCAAGCCGGAAGGACGGCTGAACGGGTGGGTCAGCTATACTTACTCACAGAACCTGGCGCCAGTTCAAAGATATCAACGATGGAAAAAAATATCCGGCACCTTATGATTCGCCGCATGATGTCTCCATTGTCTTGAATTTTGAGGCCACAAAACGGATCAGCCTTTCAGCCAACTGGATCTATTCAACCGGCAAGCCCGTCACTTTCCCCACCGGAAGGGCTGTCATCGACGGGGCCATCGTTCCGATCTATTCCGACCGGAATGCATACAGGATGATGGATTATCACCGGCTGGACCTGTCGCTGACCCTGCACCAGAAACCGTCGGACAAACGGTTCAACTGGGACCTTGTTTTTTCCGTTTACAATGCATACAACCGGCACAATACCTGGGCAATCAATTTTGTCCAGGATGCGCAAAATCCTTATGTCACTTATGCTGAACAGACTTACCTGTTTGGTATCATCCCGGCCATCACCTTCAATTTCAGATTTTAATCATGAGAAAATCATATTCTTATCATACCGGCTATTATTATTTTCCTGGCATCCTGCACAGAGCGAATCGACATTGAACTGGATGAAACCTACACCCGTCTGGTCGTTTATGGCACTATAACTACCGATACCACCACGCATTATGTTGAATTATCGACCACATCGAGCTATTATTACAATGAAGCTCCGCCGCCAGTTATCAGGAGCAAGCGTGGAAATTTCCGATGATCTGGGAAATTCAGTCACTGCTTACGAAATTGAGCCCGGGAAATATGCAACTTCACCCCTTTTCGCAGCAATTCCCGGCAGGACCTATACCCTGAGGATCGAGCTGGCCGAAGAGATCAACGGGCATAAAACTTATATGGCGTCTTCAACCGTGAATCCCATATATCCCATTGATTCCATCGGACTGGTTTTCCAGCCTGACTGGGGAGAAAAAGGCTTCTATGAAGTCACCTGTTACTACCAGGACAGGCTCCACGACGGACTTCTACATGTTCAATATTTTTAAGAACGGGGAAATGCTGACCGATACGATCAAAGACCGGATTTGTCACGATGATGATTTCTATAATGGAAATTATACCAACGGGATCGGTGTCGGCTACCTTGATCAGTCAAAAGAAAGAGAAATTCTCAGGGTTGGTGACACCGTTACTTTCCAGGGATGCAATATTACTGAAGATTATTATAATTTCATCATGACCCTACAGGCTGAAACCGGTTTTCAGACACCATTGTTCAGTGGTCCGCCTGCAAATGTTAAAAGCAACATAAGCAACGGTGCAGTAGGGTTTTTTGCAGCCTACGGAGTTGCTTACTCCAGCAAGGTTTTCAACCCGTAAAAAAATATTTTTTCAAACGACCGGGTATTTTTTTCATTTTTCCGGATAAACAGTAAAAAGGATTCATGTTTGTCCGGTATCAACATGGGCCAGCCACCCGGATATTTTTCATCTTACCTGATTGACGGACAAATTTGAATTGATTTATTAATTCAAAATTAATCCGGCTTACCTTCTTTAAATCAAGACTGCATTTCCTGTTATTTTATCGGTTCTGTGACTAATGACTAATGACTAATGACTAACGACTAACGACTGATCATCAAACAGGAATAGCGGCGCCGGTTCTTCCTTTCAGACAGCTTGACGGGAATTTGTTGGGGTGGAATTGTTTGACTGCGAAAGTGGAAATATGCCCGGTAGCCGAAAAGGGCTGACAGAGTAGGCAAAAAAACATTAAAAACAACGAATTATGAAAAGAATATTAATTATGCTGGTCATCCTTGTGGCTGTGGCAGCTGCCGTACAGGCACATTGTTCCCATGGAACCTTATTTGATATTTCAAGGTTTAAATCATACCAGACATCCGGAACAAGGGTATTCGCAGATGCTCTGCTGCCAGACTTAAAAAAGCTCATCTTGTTAATCACAAAGGGCTGAAACCGTTTTCTTTTTACTTCTAACCTGTATGGCTTGCAGAAATCCCCCCAATTATTGAAGTTGTTTTTCCATGCAGCCTGAACAAGATAATTCCCGGAATCAAGTGGAAACGGCACAAGTAGTTTATTGACATAGGCTACATCAACTGACTGAAAACAATAAAGCGGCAAATCGGGAAACCTCTCTGTAAATAAACGCCACCTTACCCCGTACAGGGATTCGTTATCGTATTTTTCATCAAGAGCCGTATCGCAAGTAATCATGGAAAGGATATTGCACGTACAAAATCCGCCAACCGGATCAGAAAAACTGGCACGTACCGTGTCAAGCACAAGCTTCAAATTGTAAGGCGCAGGAGGAATGGCGTATCTCCGCTTGTCTGAAACAAGGAAGTCATCCAAACATATCCGGAATGGATTGAAATTTGCAAGCTTATATGAATTATAATAAATTGATAAATTATAATATTCTTTTTTATAGGGATAATAAATTGAGTCATGGACAATACTTTTCCCATTAAGAAACCATTCATAGGATACGCTTTCAGGAGAATAAAAATCAAAACATGTTTCCGAAGAATAAATTTTATCCTGAAATATAGGGGCATTTACAATACGGTTCAGCTCTTTATTTTCCTTATCGCTGGAGCCGCTTACCTTAAAACATATAAAAAGCTGATTTGAAGCCGAGGCCTTGATAATTACAAAATTTAAGAGATTAGGTTTCCATGTTTCATTCTCAATCTTATCAGGTAGAATCCCCGTAAACTCGACATAACAGGTGTCATTACATTCCAACCGGTTTTGGTCTATTCGGAAATAAAAAGAATACCATTGCTTTTTCATGAACGGCAAATGACATATCATACGCTCCCTATCATATTTCTTTTGCACATTCATTTCCAATCCGGAATCACCATGGATAGCCGCATCCTTGGTGAATCTGATTCTATCTCCGTTGTTGATGATATCGAAAGGTAAATATGAAGTTATGGAGTCTTTCAAAAGAACAACGGAATTTTCCATTGCCTCACAACAGATAAAACAACCTATGATAATAAAAAACCTAATATACCAATGCATGATTCATGATTATTGTTAAAGAAAATAGTTACTGAATTTGTTTTTAGGCACATTTGTGAAAGCAGTGTTTATTTATGCTTCCTTCCTCGCATTTGAACTTGCTTTTTCTCTTTTCAATAACGCTTTCATTCTCCCTGATTGCATGAGCTGCTTCAACGCATTTTCAATGGAACCATCAAACTGCACGCCGAGAATGCCCATGTCAATCAAATACGATATTGCACCATTGCCTACCTTTAAAGCCACGACAAACCTGCAGTCCTTTATGATATTACAAATAGACAGGAAAACATTACTTTCCTGTTCTGAATTACACCCGCATCCGGCTCGTCTGTTTTCCCGCCTTTCCACAAACACATACTTATCATCATGAAAATCGTATATATCAAATAATGGCGCACGCGCAAAATGCTGGTCACATTTCTTCCCATCACTTGTGGCAATTGCTACCCTGACTCCGCTTAATTCCATCCCCCCGCCTTTCATGAAAATCTTTGAATGCCATTGACCAAATAATAGATTCCGAGCATCATCAGCACCAGCCCGCCCATAAAACTGATAAAATACTTATGCGGCTTTAACTTTTCAATTAAGCCGGCGGACATGAAGCCAATGATCAGATAAACCGATGATGTTACAGCAAAGGCAAAAGAGAGTGCTATGCCTTTAAAAAGACCAACAGTCAATAGCAAAGGAACGAGATAAACGTATTTCCTTCCAGGATTTAGCAAGCCCCGAAAAAGGCCCAGCCCAAAACCCACTCGATCAAGATTCCGGTTTTTGCCGCAGCCGAGGCCAAAGGGACCCTTTGAATCCTTGGTCGTGACAAACTCGAGCTGCGGTCTTGATTTCACAAGTCGGTATCCGCCAAGGACAAGAAGTGCCGCACCAAACAGGATATTGACAATTATGTCATTAATAGGAATCTGATGGCCAAGCAAGTTGACAAGAACACCGAAAAGTACAAGCCCTATTATTCGCCCTGATAGAAATCTGAATGCAGCGCGGCGATCCGATAATCCAAGCCCAAACGCAAAAAAAGGGCAGATAAGCAGCCCATCCACAGAAAGCCCCAAAAGCGACACTGTCAGTAGTTCATGCATAAAACCACCTTCGGTTTTTCAGGATTGCCCTCTGTTTTCTCCCTCCAGAGACACAAAAGAAAATAGCTATTGGATTTGATATGAACCAAATAAATCTGTTTTCAGCACTTCCTGAACTCACCTATCTCTATTTTCAGATGTTCTCTCTGAAACCCATCCCCTAACCCCTTCCCTTTTTTTTAAGGAAAAAAGGGAAGGGGAACCAGAAAAGGATAAAGAAATATCGAACATAATAAACTTTTATACATGGCATTCATGCTTTATTCAGCCCCTCCCTTTTTCCCCAAAGAAAAAGGGAGGGGTTGGGGTGGGTTTCTTATAGAAATTAACATTTTCTAGCAATTGATATCAGTAGTGCCCTTGAGCGACTTAAGTGTCTCAAGTCCTTCTTTAAAGGTCCTTGGACAAAACCCCAGATCACGGACAGCATCACTATTGTCAAGATCAGCATTCTGAGTGACACCTGAAATGGTCTGCCATGTAAAAAGAGGTTCTTTAACAAGCCATGGCGATAAAAGACTCAAAAGCCATGCTGCAAGGCGGCAAAATGATACCGGTATTGTCAAGACGGGCTTTTTACACCCTATATGTGACAGCAGCAAAAAAGACATTTCTCGTAAAGACAAGGTGTCTTTCCCGCTGAAATTGTAAGTCTTATTAATGGCCTTTGTGTTTCCCGCAAGACCTGCGAACCCGTCCACAATATCATCAACATGGACAGGCCTTTTAAGAGCATACCCGCCACCTATCAAAGGAACCACGGGATAACGTTTCAGAAAATTAACATAATGTATGAATTCAGCAGCACCTCCGTCTTCATATGCCAATGTGGGACGGATAATCGTATATGGTAAACAACTTTTTTTAACAAGCTCTTCTGATGCACGTTTTGAAAGGGAATATGCGTTGGGATTCGGGTAAACAACAGATGCTGATGAGACGTGAATAAAATGGCGAACCCCTGATAACCTGGCTTCACTTAACATGTTCCTTGTCCCATTAAGATTTACTCGGGTAAAAACCTCTTCCCGCCCGGGTGCAAGAATAACAGCTGCGAGATGGTACACGGTTTGAACATCCTTGCACACACCTGCCAGCGTCTCAGGTGATGCTACATCAGCTTCAATTACACTAGCCCCCGCCTTTTTTGCATCCTCAATTCCGCGATCACCCGGCAAGGCGATTACTGAAACAATAAATCCTTTTGACAGAAGTTTTGCAACAAGCCTGCGGCCCATGGAGCCTGTGCCGCCTGTAATAAGAACGCGGTGCATGTTTTACTTTCCTTTTTTATAGGTATTCAAGAAAGAATCTATTGGTCCTGCTTCCCATTTGGCAAGTTCACCTTCCCGGTAGCAGATTCCGCTATGTCCACCGGTATTACGTATAAGAATTTCCGTTTCGCAACCCGCGCGTTTAAGGATTGTGTTCAATTCTTCGGCTTGAATGGTCCCAAAAAGCTGGTCATGTTTTCCGGCAAAAATAAGATATTTTCCTTTTCCGGAAAATAAATAGTTTACAGGGGAGGCTTTTTTCCAGTCTCTTTTCTCAACAAAGCCATCGCCTTTCCAAAAACTGGTTTCCCAGTTGTATATACCATAAGAAAGAATTATACCACACGGCAAAGCGGATGTTATTTTGACACCTTGAAAGTCTTCAGGGTTTCTTTTTACCAGGTCACGGCTTGCACAAACCATTGCAGCAAGATATGCACCTGCAGAGGAGCCGAGTAAAATTATTCTTGTTGAATCAACATTATATTCACGCGCATGGCAAGATAGCCATTCAAAAGAGCGTATGGCATCCTTTACGGTATTAGGATATCCCCCATTGTTCTGCATCAGCCTGTATTCAACACCCATTGCCGCGAAACCCTTTGAGGTGAAATAATCCGCATATTCCGAGAAGCAGTATTTGTCGCCACGTACAAAACCACCTTCGTGAAAGAGTAGTATAGCAGGAATCCTGTGTCCGGTATCAGGAAGCCATAATTGGGCGCTAAGAATTGTGTCATTGCTTCTGAAGTATTCAACAGTTACTTCTCGCATAGCATGAACACGGAAAAAAACCAGACCAATAAATAATAATCCGATTCTACCTAACATTTGAATTTTTGAGGATAATTTCATGGTAAGCTATATAAAAACCAAGGGCAACCAATTTTGGTTGCCCTTGAGTATTAATTGCAGACTGATAAATCAGCTGACGATTAAGTGCTAGTAACGGTTTCTTCCACCGCCGCCACCACCGAACCCGCCTCTTCCTCTGCCGCCGCCACCGCCGCCGCCTTCAACCTTCGGCCTGGCTTCGTTTACTGTAAGTGCGCGGCCTTCTATATCTTTGCCGTTCATACCAGTAATAGCTGATTGAGCTTCCTGATCGCTGCCCATCTCAACAAAGCCGAAGCCTTTTGAGCGGCCGCTTTCGCGATCCATGATTACCTTTGCGGAAACAACTGTTCCGAAAGATTCGAACAATTTGTGGAGATCTTCATCTCCGATGCTGTAGGGAAAATTTCCTACATAAAGCTTCTGACCCATCGAGGCACTCCTTGTAAAACATTTAAAGATATCCCGACTGTCGTGAATACTTTCGTAAGACCGTCGTTATCTTTGAGAATAATATACAATATTACACTTATGGGTGTATAAAGTATTTTTTTTGCTCTTAAAAGCAGCTTATGGACATGTCGAAAACCCGCCATCTACAAAAACTTTGCTCTACTCAACTTTTATCCGTACACCCTCTGAATGACTCGTGAATTCAGGCGCATACAGGCACTGAATCTCTGTGATGCCATTCGAAAAATATCCTGCATGGGAAACAATAAGCTGATATTCAAACACAGATGTCCCTTTTTTTACACGGGAAAAGAAAAAGTGCGTGGCAGCATCACGGGTGGATTCATAATAATCAAGGCCATCCTGCCAACGGTATCCGGATAACACGTTAAGCGGTTCGAGCCCTGAGGCACGCATGTCCTTCATATGGACATACTCAAGTTCCCTATCAGTTCGAAGCTCTATCCTGACTGTAATCTTATCGCCTGGCTTCAATAGTACTTTATCCGTGATCAATTTCAATTTAGGTCCCTCAGGGCTATTTACCTGTAAAAAAAGATTCTTGACCATCGAAAGAGGGGTTTTGCTTTTTGAAACCTTGTCCATTTGTTCAAAATACTGCCACACAACTCCACCCCAGGATATGCCCGGCGTATTTTGGGTAACAGTAATGTTTCCCATATCAGGCTTGATCTCTGGCCCTGACCAAGATGTTTTGAAATATCCAGTGCCGGCTTCAGCCAACACTTTATTTGTTCCTGTTGTTGAGATGGTTGATCCCCCAATGGAGATGACCGCATCAGAAGTGCGCAAAAGTCCGTCCTGCCCCTTTAAAAGCAGGGCATAACACGCTTCAGCCGTGGCTTTAGTGGAAGGCCAGTTCTGTGTCTGCTTGCTCTTAAGAAGCCACGTCTTGAGCCCTTCCACAAATACAGAATCATGGGCGACTTCATCGAATGCTTCAATTAAAAGGGACTGAGATTCAATAGGCGCCCTATGCCAGAAACCATTATTTTCATACCATTCCTTCCAGTATATACCCATTTCTTCGCTATGGAGCGAGTTTTCCCTAAGTGCTCTGATAATTTGTTCCGGAACATCTTTTTCTCCATAACGGTGGAGAGCAATTGCAATCATACCCTGAATTGCACGGCCTTTGCCCGGCCAGAACCTTTTTGCCTGGTCCATGAAATAATCAAAAGCCTTTTGCTTTGATGAATCAACAGGCATATCTTTGAAATAACTTCTGGCATAGAGATATTGAGCATGGATCTCTCCCAAATGATCCAAGTCAGGATGCTTGTCTCGTTGAAGCTCCTCATAATCACGGTGAACCCGTTCATCCATAAGTTGCAGGCAACCCTTGATACAGTTCCACAATTTCTTTTGGGTTCGTATATCCAGAATCTTCAAATGATCCAATCGGCCCATGCCAATGGCAATATATTGGGTGATGAAGCGGTCTTCGGGCATGCCCTCAAACCAGGGCCATCCTCCGTTTCGGGATTGCAGTTTCAGCAGTTTTCCAAGTGCCGATTCCTTCTCGCTTGCCATTCTATTAAGGTCAAAAAGGAGCGCAATCCGTCTTTTTCGCTCTGATTCATCTTTGCCATCCATGAGCCACGGTGTTTCATCAAGTGCTATGGTTTTAAGCTCAGAATTTTTCTCGAGGCTTGAAATCAGGGCTTCGGGTTGCTGGTTTTGCCAGATTTCGAAAACCCTTTTGATTTGCAGGTTGGCGTTGACAATAAAAGAAGCCATGCTATTAGCGTAAAACCTGGAAAACAGTTGTTCAGCACATTCATACGGGGCTTCCATCATAAAGGGAAGCGCCTGAATTATGGTCCATACAGGATTGGATGTCCACTCCAGTGTCAACCGGTGATTGGAAAGAGTGGTGGAACCCTTGTTCTTGGAGATTAGTTTGTCAAAAGTAAACTTCCTTAAACCCTTGCCATTCATTGAAATCGGCATAGTTTCCGTTACCATGATGCGATTTGAAAGAACTGGCAGAAGCCTCTCTTCCCCATCGCTTTTATCGCCTGATACTGCAACCACCTTGAAGAGAACCGCTCCATATCCGGTTGGAATGGATAATTTCCAGCAAAGAGCCGCGCTTTGCCCTTTTTTTGCTGCAAAGGACATTTGGGGCGAATTGTTTTTAAAGGCGCTGTCAACGGATGTCATGGTTGCTGCGTCATAGAGCATGAGTTGCGCGCTGCCCGAAAGTTCTTTATCTGACAGGTTCGATACTTTTGCCGTAAAGGAGATAAGATCATTCTCTCTTAAGAATCGGGGAGGATTGGGCATGACCATAATATCTTTTTGTGTAACAAGCGAGTCTGTGATTTGCCCTGTTTGAAGGTCTTTTGTATGCGCCAATCCGAGCATTCGCCACCTGGTAAGCGCTTCAGGGGCCTGAAAGCGGACTATAATCTCTCCCTTTTCATCGGTTGCAAGATCAGGATAGAAGAAAGCACATTCATTCAGATTCCTGCGTGCATAGACTTGAGACAGATTGACATCAGGTGAGCTTGGATTTTCTGTTAAGGAGTTTGATTGATCTGCTGATCCTAAAATAGAGAAAGATTCAACGTCTGATCCGGAACTCTTTTTCAATGATGTCGAACTTCGACTTTTTCCCGATATAACTGCTTGTAAACCAGAACCACCATATCCAGATCCATAACCCGACATATTCATAAAACGACTCATTATCCTATCTGGTTGCGCTCCGAACCAGTTAAGAGCAGGGACGCAACTCAATGGTCTATCATTTATCACATTCCAATCCGCTGTTTGCAATATTCTTTTCCAGGACAAACCCATGTCTCTCCAAACCTCCCAGGATTGCTCAAGTCTGTATTGGTGGTAATTGACATCAAAATCCCAATGGTTCGGCCTGCTTAAGGCATCAAGTGATGCATCGTAAAGCGTGATTACCATTTCAGCCGCAAGTTTGTCCTTATTTTTTCCCGTAATCTTGAGCCTCCACTCTTCTTTTTCACCTGGCAAAAGCTTGCTGCGGAAAGTTTCAAGGGAGATTTTGAGCTCCTTATTTGTCCAGGGCACAATGATTTTCTCTTCATGGGAATAGGTGCGGTTGTTTCGTATAAAGGTAAAAAGCGCACCAACGCCGCCCCTGTATTTTTCCAGTATGGGTAAGACCACCCGTTTTTGCCCCTTATTAACATTTATCCATTGCTGCGAAATTATCCGCGACTTATGTTCGACTTCATACAATATCCGTACATTTTCATATCCTGAACCGACCAAAAAGACAGCTGAATCACCTGGTTCTGATGTTGTTTTAATCGGAACAAACCAATCGGGTTGAGGAAAAGGCAGAGTATCGTCCTTTTCGGAAAAAAGTGTGAAAAATCGGGAATATTTTACTTTCTCACCAAAGGGATCATTGATCTCGGCTTCAAGCAAATATTCACCAGCAGGTAATCGCTTCATTATGTCAAGATTAAGCAACTTGCCTTTCTCCGTGTCAAAGTTGCTGGAAAAAACCTTTTTATTTTTCAGCCATTGAGCCGTGTCCATTTCATGATAAAACATATCAAGTGGAAAAAGGCTGTCATGCAGGGATTTGGTCAAAATAGTTGTGTCCGGCATGTCCCAGAGCCTTTTACGGTACACCTTTCGAGGAGCGCAAAGCGCATGGATAATAACATTGCCCTTTGCAGGTGTAAAAGTGCTGTCCAGGTTGGTTGTATTGATTTGATATATCAGCCTTGATTCTTTATTCATTAGCTGGGGCAACGCTATATTGAGTCCGAGTGATGCATATCCAACACCAAATGTTTTTTGAGCTGATCGTGTTTCACCGGTCACATCCGTTACATCAACTAATACGATGAAATCAAATTTCGGCTGCTCCTCCTTTAGTATTTCCGGATCAGGCAGAGCCTTGAATGTTATAACAAACCCTCCTGTATCATTTGTACTGGTCGTTCCACTTGCTATCTCGGTAATAGGAGAATTGCGCCAATATCCTTTGCGCCTTGAATAATAATTTTCAAAATAAGTTTTCCTTATCACCTGGTATTTGATCTTTGCCGCATCCACAACCGAACCCGTAAAAGCCACGACTTTCCCCTGCAACCGTACTTCATCACCCAAACGAATTGTACCAGGTAATGGCTCAAGCTTAACCTCAAACCCGGGCCGCTTATATTCTTCAACTGAAAAAGAACACCCTCCAAATTCATCACGAATACTCATCCAGCCGTTCAAGCCATTGGTAGGCGCAATAAAAGATCCATGAAAGGAGCCATACTTGTTGGTGGTCAGAGACAAAGAACTGACTTCCTCGTAATTTGTATTCATGAATTTCACCACACACGACGCATTGCCCGCAATTTCGGAACGATTACCATTGGACAAAAGCCTGATACCCTTGAAAAAAATGGTTTGTCCGGGCCTATAGAGGGTGCGGTCTGTAAAAAAGAAAGTGCGCGATTTCATCGTTGTGTCTGGACTTCCCGAATGATTACAATATGATCCTGATAAAAATAAACTATCACTGTTAAGGATAAATTCCATTTTCTCGGTTCGGTCGTTCTCACATAAAGAATATGGGACAACAACGCATCCTTCCCTATCAGTCAATAATGTTGTTTGGTTTGCTTTTAAGTTTTCCGTTTGATTAGGCCAACCACTGCTTGTCAGATTTCCATTCTTTAAAGGGTCTCCAGTTTCTCTGTCTAAAAAGCGGAATTCCGTACCGCCATCCGAATGCATGCGCATAATTAGCCCAATACGTGATATTTGAAACATCGCATATGCAAGGGTATTTCTATTCACAATGAAACCTGAGTCAATTGCAGCCAAAATAATGTAACGTCCAATGGGAAGGGCAGGCATGGCAATCTCCACGGAATGTTCCTGAAAGTCGCCGGGATTCGGGAGTTGCATAACCCCTTTAGTTAAAGGTTTGAGAGCTGTCAGCTTGACCATAATACTACTGTCATTATAGCTTTGGGACACTGCCATATCCTGATATTGTTTTCCATCCATTCTGATAATCCGCCAGAAAAGTCCGGACACATTCTTGTAATTCGTCAGGATTTTAAAAGGTCTGTCAGGCAGGTTCACCCCTTCCGTCTCAATGATTAATTTCTTTATACTGATCTGTGCGGCCAGGGATGCGCATCTGCGGCCTCCATAAGATCCAGGGAAGGCTTTAATAGCCTTCTCACAGATGGCCATTGCCTTTTTGTTCATCCAGCGGGCAGAGCTATCCTGTTTGTAGGTATGGTCAGCACTGTGATCTATATAGTGTTGAGCTATTCTATATGCAACCTCAGCCGAGGCCGGACTCTTTGCAGAGCGCTCCATCAGGTTTTCGAGTGCTTTCAGATACAACGACTCCTTGCCAACAATACCGGTATTTCTTAAAACAAAGCCAAGCCGTTCCAGGTCAGCGTCAATAAGTGCCTCGGGATCACTATCATTGGCATGAAAAGCCATGACCTCCTGCAGGCAGGTGAGAGCACGGAACTTAAATGATGTACTGTCGGGTGTTATGATGGGTGTTTTTATGAACAGGTCATAAGGTTTGAAATAATCCGGATTGTCCATTGAAAACCTTGTTACAGGCTTGTAATGATATGATTCCGCGAAAGCGTAAAATTCTACGGCACGGCGGGTGAGAAAGTCATAAAGCGTGGGCCTTATATTACTTATGCACATACTGTCGGTAATCACCTCATTGAACACTCTGATAGGCGTTTTCTTCAAGGATGCCTTGTCGGTTAATGACAGTTTATACTCGGATGTAGCCTTGTCAAGTAAGGTTTTATTGTCCCAGGTACGGATATCCTTCATGTTAAAATTGAGTGGTTGTGCGCGGTTAATCTGCTGCGAACCATTATTCATATAATAGCGGGAATAGCACTCACCAAGCATGGAGTGCAGAAGCGGCGCAACCGGAAAACGCGCTTTTACAAGTTCCTGATTCATCCGCTCCAATACCTTATTGACAACCTCCTCTTCCTTGAATGACATCAGGCGCATATGATACATCAAGGCCTTGATCATTTGAGCGGCATTCCCTTTTGACTTGGCTTTTGCATAAATATGATCCGTGCTGTCCAAAGCTGATTGGGTGAGTTCATGTGCAATCAAGGTGTCTATGGCCTGCCAGGACGCGGAATAGTCAGGATAAGAACCGGCAACTGAATTCGATATTAAGAGAAACAGAGTAAGAAAAGCGATGACAATAAAACATTTATTCATGATTCAAACCCCTTTAATGGAACTTGTTTTTTGCAGATCTGTTTTCCTATACCTCACCTTTATAAAATAGCATATCCAATAACGAAAACTGAGCAAAATTATTAATCATGTCGTTGATGTTACGGTATAATAAATTCTATTTTACTTCACACTCTTGAAAGATAAAACATGAAAAAGATATTCATTGACGGCCAGGAAGGGACGACCGGTCTTAAAATCCAAAAACAGCTTTTGGCCCGGAAAGACCTTGAGCTATTGGAAATCCCTGCTGAAAACCGGAAAGACCCGTCTTTCCGGAAAAAATATCTTAATGAGGCTGATATCAGTATACTCTGCCTGCCTGATGATGCTGCCCGGGAATCCATAAGCCTTATCGACAATCCAAAGAGCCGTGTCATAGACGCAAGCACGGCCCACAGAACAGCACCGCACTTTGCTTATGGTTTACCCGAACTTTCAGTATCGCACAGGGAGGCAATAAAAAACGCTCGGTTTGTGGCAAACCCCGGCTGTCATGCAACCGGATTTCTGATTTCCGTGTATCCTCTTGTAAATGAGAGGATAATCCCAAAAGAAATGACTGTGGTATGCAATTCCCTGACAGGTTATAGCGGGGCAGGGAAAAAGATGATTGCCGTATATGAAACCCCGGAAAACAAGGCAAACCCCGCATTTACAGCAAGGCCATACGCACTTTCGCTTAACCACAAGCATCTGCCTGAAATGAAGGCCCATTCCGGTCTTGAAAAGGCGCCGCTTTTCATGCCGGTTATTTGCGGATTTTATAATGGCATGATAGTATCCACGCTCCTTCCAAAAGAGGGCCTCATACGGAATGTTTCCGTGACCGAAGTCCACAAACTCCTTGACGAATGGTATAAAGACCAGCCATTTATTAAAGTAGTTCCTTTTGACGCATCCTCTTATCTTGATGACAAAAACTACATGTCTCCTGTTGCCCTTAATGGAACAAACCAGCTCGAACTTTTTGTTTTCGGTAATGAAAGCCAAATCATGATAGCAGCAAGGTTCGACAATCTTGGTAAGGGAGCGTCAGGCGCGGCAATCCAGAACCTAAACCTTATGTGCGATTTCAAAGAAACAGAGGGCCTGGTATGAAAGAGATCATAAAAAAAGCGTCAATACTTCTTGAAGCACTTCCCTATCTGCAGAAATTCAGACGCAAAACATTTGTAATAAAACTCGGCGGCAGCACAATGGAGGACCCCACAATCGTTTCCGACATTTTAAGGGATGCGGTCTTTCTTGAAAACGCCGGTATCCGTATTGTTATTGTTCATGGGGGTGGCAAAGCAATTACCTCGGCCATGAAAAAGGCGGGCTTGAAAAGTGAGTTCGTCGAAGGATTGCGTGTAACGGACAAAGAGACCATAAGAATTGTCGAACGAGTACTGGTAAAAGAGATAAATAGTGGACTTGTAAAAATCATCAATAAGATGGGAGGTCATGCAGTAGGCTTTTCCGCGGCTGATAATGGCGTACTTCATGCAAGGAAGGACTTCATTATCAAGGAAGAAAACGGAAAGAAAAGTAAGATTGACATAGGGTACATAGGACGCATCACTGAAATTTACACTCAACCGATTTACAGGCTCCTTAATGTTGAACGCATTCCCGTCATTGCACCCATTGGCTTAGGGAACGATGGATTTGTTTACAATATAAACGCCGATACCGCAGCTTGCGAGATAGCCGGCAAACTGAAAGCTGAAAAACTTATTTTTGTGACTGATGTTAATGGAATTCTTGATGGCAGCGAACTAATATCATCATTGAACATCCCGGATGTTGAAAATCTGATAAGAAAAAAAGTGATTACCGGGGGCATGATCCCCAAAACAAAGTCAATGATTAAGGCCCTGCGAAAAGGTGTAAACAAGACACATATAATCAACGGGAATATACCCCATTCACTTTTACTTGAAATATATACTGATAAAGGAATTGGAACGGAGCTTGTAAAATGACAAACTTAAATTTACTGAAAAAAGAAAGAAAATATCTTCTAGGCAACTATTCAAGGCCTGATGATTTTATTCCAATAAAAGGTATTGGGTCCAGGCTTATTGACATTAATGGAAAGAAATATCTTGATTTTGTTTCAGGTATTGCGGTCAATGCCCTTGGACACAATAATCCCGAGGTATTAAAGGCCCTATTTGGTCAAGCCAAAAAGTTTTTCCATGTGTCCAACCTTTACCATAACGGCCTTGATGCGGAAGCCGCTGAAATACTTGTAAAAAACACTTGTGCTGATCGCGCTTTCTTCTGCAATAGCGGAACAGAGGCCATTGAGGCGGCAATTAAATTTGCGCGCAGATACTGCATCCGTAACTTTGAAAAAAGCAAATACGAAATAATCACTTTTAAAAATGCTTTCCATGGCCGGACTTACGGTGCATTGTCTGCCACACCACAGAAGAAATACCAGGAAGGTTTTGGGCCAATGCTCCCGGGTTTCAAATATGTCGAGTATAATAATGTAAAGGAACTTGAGAAAGCAATAAACTCTCGTACTGCCGCAATTATGCTTGAGTTTCTTCAGGGTGAAGGCGGCGGCACCACAGTAACCGCGGAGTTTGTGAAAAAGATATCCGTCCTTTGCAAAAAGCATAAGGTACTTTTAATTGCCGATGAAATCCAATGCGGTCTTGGACGCGCCGGGCATTTCATGCTGCACCAGGCTTATGATGTGAAACCTGATATGATAGCACTTGCCAAACCAATCGGCCTTGGTATTCCGCTCGGGGCACTGCTTATGACCGAGCGCATTGCAAGGGAGATAAAACCCGGAGATCATGGCACGACATTTGGCGGAAATCCTTTGGCCCTCGCCGTAACACGTGTTATTCTGTCAAAGGTGACTGATAAAAAGTTTTTGGCTTCTGTCCGCAAAAAAGGCGAACTTCTCATGGGCCTTTTGTCTTCGATAAAATCAGATAAGGTGGCGTGTGTCAGGGGTTCGGGGCTATGGGTCTGTGTCGAGCTTAAGGAAAAGGCAACGGAAACAATTGACATGCTGCGTAATAACGGGCTACTTACGGTAAGGGCTGGAAAGGAATGCATTCGCTTTTTACCGCCGCTTAATGTAACGGAAAGCGAGATACGGGAAGCAGCTAAGATATTTGAGAAAACCTTGAAATAAATCAGCCCTGGAACTTGTGAATCAAATCCTGGATTGACGCGCTTTTTTTAGGAGGTTGTGGTTTTTGAGCTGGTTTGCCCTTGATATTGTCCTGCTTCTTTTTATCATGATCCTTTGATTGTCCCTCAGGTTTTGTTATACCAGGAATCAAGTCATCGCTTCTCATTGAAAGCGAAATCCTTTTCAAGGCCTCATCAACGCTCACGACTTTTACCTTTACAATCTGGCCCACCTTGACAACTGAAAAAGGGTCCTTTACATACCGGTCTGCGAGCTTGGATACGTGTACGAGCCCATCCTGATGCACGCCTATGTCCACAAAAGCGCCGAAATTGGCGACATTCGTGACTGAACCTTCAAGGACCATTCCCTCTTTAAGATGACTTATTTCCGTTATGTCGTCCCTGAATTCAGCGTATTTGAACTGGGCCCTTGGGTCGCGGCCTGGTTTTTTAAGCTCCTCGATAATATCGCGGATGGTTATTGAGCCGGTCTTTTCATCTGCGAATTTTTCAGGGTCGATTTTAGAAAGAAGCTCGTTATTTGCAATCAGACTTTTAACAGGAACATTAAGACTCTCCGCAATCTTGTTTACAGCATAGTAACTTTCTGGATGGACAGCGGAGTCATCGAAGGGATCGGGGCCGTTTTTTATCCGTAAGAAACCTGCGCATTGTTCAAAGGCCTTTTCGCCGAGGCGTGGCACATTAAGTAGATCTTTCCTTTGTTTGAACAGGCCCTTTGTATTGCGATACTTGACAATATTATCAGCTATGTTTTTGTTAAGACCTGCAACATAAGATAAAAGCTCCATTGATGCGCTGTTTAAATCAACACCAACAAAGTTAACGCACGATTCAGTCACCTCTTCGAGTTTTTTCTTTAGCAAGGTCTGGTCAACATCATGTTGATATTGGCCTACCCCAATGGCATTAGGATCAATCTTTATAAGTTCCGATAAGGGATCCTGAAAGCGGCGGCCAATTGAAATTCCTGATCGAAGAGTAAGGTCCAAATCAGAAAATTCACGGATTGCACAATCGCTTGCGGAATATACGGATGCGCCCGCTTCGCTTACAATAACCACACCTGGTTTAGTGGATGAAGGTATTTTTGCAACCGTGCTTCGGACAAAGCGCTCTGTTTCACGGGACGCCGTTCCATTACCTATTACAATATACGCAGGATCATGTGATTTGATGAGTTTCGCCAGCTTGACAAAAGCCCCTGCTTCGTCTTTTTGCGGCTCATGCGGGAAGATTACATCATACCCTAGAAAATTTCCGGTTTCGCTAAGCACGGCAACCTTGCACCCTGTTCGAAACCCGGGATCAACAGCAAGAATCTTAACCTGCCCTGCAGGGGGAGACAATAAGAGTTCACGCAGATTAATTTCAAATGCCTTGATTGCATCAACATCAGCCTCAAGCTTTTTTTCAACCCTCACATCAGCTGACAAAGAGAGCTTCATGAGTCTTTCATACCCATCCTTCACAGCCGAAGAAAGGAAATCATGGACCGCTCCTTTTTGGATTTTGATCGCGTTATTGTTAAGATGACTTAGTATGGCATCATCATCAGACTGAATTTCATAAGTTATGACATCTTCTTTTTCAGCGCGCCTAATTGCAAGAAGGTTATGCGAAGGTATGCTTTTTACAGGCACATTGTAATCGTAATACATCTCAAATTTAGTCTTCTTGCCTTCAAATTCCTTGCGGACCTTGGAAACAAAAATCCCCTTTTCAAAATACTTTGTCCTGACAAAATCCCGCAGCTCCGCTTTCTCAGCAATCTCTTCTGCAAAAATATCAGAGGCGCCGGCCAACGCCTCTTCCGCGGTTGCAACACCTTTTTCCTTGTCAATATATTTTGCTGCCTCAGATAACAGATCCGCATTGGGGTCTGTAAGCGAGGTTATAAAAATGGTTAGCGGTTCCAGTCCCTTTTCACGGGCAGCAGTGGCTCGGGTCTTTCGTTTGGGTTTGAAAGGTAGGTAGATGTCTTCGAGTTTGGCTTTCTCCAGACAATCTTCAATTGATTTTTTAAGCTCCTCTGTGAGCTTGCCTTGCGACTCAATCGTCTTGAGGATAGTCTCCTTGCGTTCGTTTATCTCGTTTATATAATCGTATCGCTCTTTTATTGCGCGAAGCTCTATTTCATCAAGCCCGCCGGTCATTTCCTTGCGGTAACGCGCAATGAAAGGTATTGTCGCACCGGATGTGAAAAATTCCACAAGGTTTGATGATTGTGCATTATCAAGCTTAAATTCTTTTTCGATCTGACTGTTGATTGTAATCATGATGCTTCTTTGTTGGGTTGTGGGTTAATAAAATTTAAGAAAATAAAGTTTATATAAATTAAGCATAGCTGCTTTTAACAAGTGTGGTACCGCTTGCAAAACGGTTGATTATTTTGTCGCGCATTGCTTCTATCCAGAAACATCCGTTCCTGACAAGCTTGGAATTAAAATTCTGCATCCGGTCCAGACCATAAATTCCGGTTACCGGAACACAAAATGGATCAAACCTCTTTTGCATCATCGGGCGGTTGATTGTGAAGGCTGCGCTATAACCACTTGCAAGAGCCGCTTCCTTCACCCTTTTATTATAACGCCCAAAGGGATATGCCAGGTATTTTATCTCCTGCCCGAATTTATCTTCAAGTAGTTTCTTTGAAACTGAAAGTTCTTCCATGAGCCTGGCATTTGATAAACGTGTAAGGTCAGGGTGCGTCAAGGTATGCGAACCGAGCGTAAACCCGAGATCCCTTGCTTTTTTAATTTCATCTTCTGTCATGTGCATGGATGGGGTAAGATTGACATCCCAGGTGCTTCTTTTTCCAATAAACCCGGCTATTATAAAAAATGTGGCTGTAAACTCAAGGGAACGCATAAGCGGAATCGCGTGCTTGAATGATGTTTCATAGCTGTCATCAAAGGTTATCAGCACTTTTTTATTTGCACTACTCTCGTCAACAGATAGAAACTCATCAGGTGAAACAGTTACATAGTCCAGCTTTTTTAAAAACAGCATTTCCTCTTCAAATTGGTTTAGGGTAATCCTTGTAGCTGGGAAACCCCTTTTGACCTCTATATGATGAAAAGCCAGCGCGGGTATGGGTGTCTTGTAATTTCTTTTGAATGCAATGTATGCAAAAGCATATAGGCCGACAAAGAATAGTACAACACCCGACAAGCCATATAGAATCATTTGATGCTGCAGTAGATGGCTTGTAAGCATAAGTCAGTTATCGCTTCTTGAAATTCTTAAAACTTGAGCACGGTCTCGATGTTCAGTCGTTTATTCAGTTTCAGATGAAAAGGGTTGGTTTCAGTAGGATCAACAGCATAAGTGTACTGTGTATCCCAATAAAGTACCATGGACTGTGCAAGCTGGAACCCTACCTTGTAGCCCATCAGAACAAATGGGGTTGGCGCAAGGAATTTATCATAAACCAGGTCACCATTGGTTTTTGCATCTACGGCCCAAGTCCCGATTCGCTTTTTGGAATAATATGCGCTAACATCATCAATCTTGACTTTGCGAAGAATATTCTTAATTGTTTCACCTGTGCTTGCGGTTGCATTAAAAGACTGATCTGCGGTCGGCGTTCCTTCAGGCACTATCTTTGAATATTTTATCTTCATCCACTGGTAACCGGCCCCTGCATTGATAATATTGAAAATATTCAAGCCGGCTTTGCTGAAAATACCGCTCATGGTTGTGCTGTCGAATTGTGAAAGGAATGTTTCTTTTGCGGAAAGTGTTGTTGGATCAAGCTGTTTCATGCGATCCAATTCATAAGTCTCATCAAAATACTCACCCTGGAATTCATCCTTAAAGAAGCGGTATTCAACATTGATTTTAAGCGGGCCAATCCCAACACCCACACCCGGAGCGGCAATACCCCACCCTTTCATCTGAGGTGAATGAAGAAAATCGCTATTATTTTTATCATCCGCATCTGTTGCCCACTGTCCATATAGAAGCAGCGACAATATTCTATTGCTGAGAATCGGCAAACCAATATCAGCACCAACTATTGAGAAAGGGTCTTTGCCCTCAATATAGCCCTTGTATTTATCAACGTAAGCCTGGTTAATAAGCAAGTCTTCAGCAACAAGTGTATTCACAGCGGTTTTTACATTTGGTTTACTGGTATCGTATACAGAGTAGTCCGTCTTTTCAATGGCCCATTTTTTATCATCAGGCAACCTGTCAAGAAGATCCGGCACCTTATCGTTGTCACGGTCGCGTAGTACGGCCCGCTGGTTCATGTCGGTAACATAAGTGGCGCCCACATCAAGATTGCTTAATATTGGAATGCTCATTGTTTTAAGCGGCTTTACGGAAAGCCTGGTGCCGATGAGTGCCCCATCGCGATTAAAGTCAGAGAAATTGTTAATCACCCCCTGAAAACCTATTCCAAGGAAACTGATGTCATTCAATTCCGTATGAAGCCCTGTTTTGCGTATGTCCGGATACTGAAGTGAGTTGGAATAGCCGCTTAAGATAAAGCCATAACCGAGCGTCACGTTATCAAGCGCGCCGACCTTGGCATAAAAAGTTTCTCCCTGATGACCATAACGGATATAATATATCTTGCGTTGAATGGATTCGAATGTATTTGCTGCATTGTCAAAATTCCAACCCTTATTGGAAATATTACCCTGATCATCAACAAAGAGTTCTATGTCGAGGCAAATGCCAAACTTTCCAATGGGAATATCCGGTCTAAGACTCAATCTGTTCCACTGCTTTCCATCAACAGTAACAGAACCCATGCCAACGCTCCACTGAACACCTTCTCCTTTTTTACCTCCGGCAGGGGCATCAGCTTTTTTTTCAACGGGTTTTTCAGCATTTTCGTTCTTTTTGGCAGATGCCTTATTTTCTGAAACCGAACCCTTTATGGAGGCATTGTCATTCTGCGGTTTGTTTTCTGAAGCTGATTCAGGATAAGGTTTAAAATCCACCTTGCTCCATTCTTCAAGGCGTTTTAAGCCCTCAGCTGGAAGCTTCTTTGGCTTGTCAACAGCGCCTGATGTAGCCCTGCTGAACTCACCAGCCTTGATAAAGACCTCTTCACCTGATGAACCTTTAACACCAATCTTTCCCTGCACAACCGCAAAAGAGGCGTTATTGGCATCCTTTACTGTTGTTGCAAACGCCGTCCCATAAACTAGGGCGGTTGCTGTTGGTGTACCGACTTTAATGGGCGGATGGGCTGATGCGACAGGAGTGATTTTATAGAATATAGCGCCCTGCTTTTGTACATAGATGATTGTATCATTGACAACATCAATTTCAAAGGAGGAGTTTTCCTTGAGCTTAAGAACGCTGCTGTCGGGCAGGGTGATTTCGGCATCAGAAGCCGCCCCTGTTTTGATTGCGTCTTTTTCAGAAAAGGCCGAACCCTGCGCTAAAGCAACCCATGCATCGCTTCCGTTTTTTTTGACCTCAACAGTGCCTGTTGCGTTTGTCAGAGTAAAGGAGGCAACATCAACAGGTGGTACAGGTAGCGGTTCCGGTGCTTTGTTTGAAGAGGTTGAATCCTGGGCAAATAGACATATCGAGGCTGAAAAAAGCGCGGCTAATGAAAACAGTTTCATCATAATTCCTCCTATATTGTTTTAATTGATGGAATTGAAAAATAGTTTCCAATGCAGGTAATGTAAAGATTTTTAATATTTGATCAGACATGTCCATTGCGGATAGGGTCCAATATCTTTTGAATGACAATTGTTTCGAACATACCGGAGAAATTCCTAAGAGGGTTCAAAAAGGCTTCAATCCCTGAAAAAAACGGATAACTCCACGATGGCACCATGCATCTAAGTGTAAAACCGCCACTTAAAAGATATTTAATCGGTGTATGAAAATATGTTTTTAATATGGAAAGTGCTGGAAATTCTTTTTCAAATAATTTTTTATCGCGATGAAAGATTATCCAGGGCAATGCCCCGTTGGCGGTTAATAATGGACCGCTCGATTTGAATTCCCATCCTGCTTTAATGTCAAACCCTTCATGATGAAAATTGCGATAAATAAAATTACCCCATAGGGTATTAGCCGGTTCTATCATGATAATTCTTCCACCCTGTTTAAGACAGCGTGTTGCTTCCTTAAAGAAAGATCTGACCAATGGAATGTGATGCAAAACATTAAACATGATGATCGCGTCAATAGAGCGATCCTTAAATGGCATTTGACAAGCAGAAAAGGTCAAATCAACTCCGGGCAATTCCAAAACATCTGAGGCAATGGCATGAGGAATGATGTCTTTTAGAAAACCGCTGCCGCTTCCTATTTCAACAATAACCGGCTTTGTTGTTTCCCGATATGGAACATTGTCTCGTAATTGTTGATAGAAAGAAATGTATAAGCGTCTTAAGAATGGTTTTTCGAGAAGTATCTGTTTATGTTGTAGCGTCTGCTCCCTATCATTATGATAACCATTGCAATCAGGATTTTTAATTCCAAGGCTTCTAAGAATTTTCATTGCTTCAGCCATTTGAATTTCCTGAACGCAAGCAAGACCATTTTAATAAGCAACCATCCATGCCTGAAACGGCTTATATTAGTTGCACCATAAGTTCGGGCACGGTAAGCAACCGGCACTTCAATTGATTTAAAGTTCTGTTTTGCCGCACCGAAGATTAAATCAAAGTCGCCAAAAGGATCGAATTCCCCGAAAAAGGCTCTGTTAGCGGCAAGTATGTCGTAATGTTTTCGGCTTATCATTTTTGTTCCGCATAATGTGTCGCGGATACGCTGGCCCAATATCCATGTAAACAAAAGGCCGAAAATTTTGTTCCCTATAAGATTCAGAAAACGCATTGCCTGCTTTTCCATTGGATAGACCATACGCGAACCATTGATTAGCTCTCCCTTGCCCTTTCGTATGGCTTCATAGAATTTGGGCAGATCTTCTGGAGGTGCGGTAAGGTCCGCGTCCTGGATAACAAGAATATCACCCGACGCCGCGGCAAATCCTTTTCTAACCGCATCTCCTTTTCCGGTTCCATTTTTCTGATGGATTAATTTAATACGCTTCCCAGGATTAAGTTTTATCTGCTCTTCAATCTCCTCAATTGTTCCGTCAGTACTGTTACCGTCAACAAATATAATCTCGGTCATTTTGCCCATATCGGGAATCCGTTTCACGGCCTCCTTTATATTCCCCTTTTCATTGCGGCATGGAACAATAACCGAAACAGAGAGTTCTGATTCTTCCTTAGGTACAGGCTGTTTTCTGGCAATGGTCATGTGAACCAGATTAAGGTTTCGGATTAGAGGCAGTAATGACAAGAACCTGTTGCAAAAAGCAGATAACAGTGGAATCCACTTAGGCACCAACAGAAAACTTTCATTGCGAATGGTTTCAAAATCAGCAAGGCTTAGCAAACTTGCGATTTCCTCCTGTGGAAGCCAGTTCTGATAATGGTTGGGTCTTCTCATGCCGATAAATGAACCAAACTGTAAAAGTCCGGCCCAAAGATAATTGTAGTAGGTTATTATTATTCTGGTGTCTTGATGAGTATTTTCAGCGATGTTTTCGAATACACGTTGAATATCAGACCATGAGCCGATCGAATTGCAAATAAGAATATAATCGAACTTTCCTTCAACCTGCATGGCATGGAGATCCTGAACATTGAAGTGAAGTTCAGGGAAACGTTTTGTGGCAGTTTCAATTGCACTTTCATCAGGATCTATCCCCATACCAAAAGATGGGTGGACAGCATCAAGCATGTCTCCACATTCACATCCCACATGGAGCACACGGCTGCCCGGCCTGATATTACACGCATGGATCGCATCAAGGAACCTGTAATAATACGCATTGCGTTTGCGCCACTTCAAATTATAATCATTGTCAGATGTTCTCATAAATCAGCCTTAACTTATGGACGCATAAGTTCCTTGCCAAGTGCCAATGCTTTTGTTTTTGCCAACTCATAATCCATTGTATTATAAATAAAATCAATACCTGGCTTGTTCCATCCGGCGCTGCAATCAAGATATAACATGGTACCTGGTTCTGATTTGAGTGTCTCTTGCTGAACTGCTTCAAGTGCAATATTGCGATTAGGAGAAAAAAACGGAATAAAAATTATTGTTGATGATAGTATGGCAACCACAACAACCTTGACCAAGTTTGATTGCGCGGAGGCAAGAGATTCCGGTATTGCAGCAATGGCGGCAATTGCAAGTACCACAAGGGAGGGGGCAAAATAGCGCATCTGGAAACTGTTTGTAAATGCAAAGTAAACAAGAAGCAGGATGCTGCCGAAAAGAAAAAGTGATATTTTGGAAAATGAGGAATGTTTTCCAGTTCGTAGAAACATGAAAGATACTGCGAGCAAACCAAAACAGGTTAAGAGATACGGCAGTCTGGTTTTTAAAAGATCAAGACGGCCGGCCGTGCTTATATAACTTGACGCGGAGGAGAACCGGATCATAAGTGGAAATGAAGCAAAATAATTACTCGGATCAAAAAGGCAGCTCGCTGTGTTGCCTATAAGTAAACCTATGATCACACTCAATACAGCAGAATATTCAGGCATCTGGCTGCTATTTCGCTTTGCTATAAACCCCAGAAACACAGCTCCCACCAAAGCTGCCAAAAGCGCGAAAGACCATTCCTGTTTTCCAAGCCCTGCAATAACCCCGGCGAATCCGTATAGTAATATTTGCCGCGCTCGCATAATCGAACTTCGCCCTGCTATATACAATAGAATAGCGGCCGAGCCGCAAAAAACAACACCAGAGGTCGTATCTGTCTGTAGCAGGGCTGATGTCCTTATGGCAAGAGGCGACAATGCCGCAGCAGCAAGCAAAACATAGGGCCAGATATTTTCAGCAAAAAAGCATATTACAAGCGCCAGTGCCATCCAGACAAAGAACTGATACAAGGAAGTAATACTCCTTAATCTTGGCGTAATTACTTTGTCATCAAGATGCACTGGGCCTTGAATAAGGGGGTACGCAAGCCATCCACCCAACCTTAGCAATTCATATAATCCAGCTGGATGGGATTGGCTTTCGTAAAAAGATTGGCCATCTACCCGTCCTGCAAGGCCATAATCAGGCCCTGCGTTACGATTTACCATTATGGCGGCAAATATTCCCTCTTCAAAACCGAGGGGTTCGCGTATAACTGGCAGTCTGGCTGCGAAATAAGCCAAGACGAACAATACAAGGAACAGGGCTTTTGAAAACCACAGCTTATGGCTATTTGTCATATATTCTAATTATCGTATCAGGCTTTGGGAATCTTTTATACTTATGAAAATAACCGTTCATGTTCCTAAAAACAAGGCAATAGTTATACCCTTAGTTCCAAGGCAAATCGTTTTAACAAACTTCCCTTCTTGCAAATGAAGGCCCATGAAACTATATTAAACAAAAACAATTTCGCCCATATAAAAGGTCTAAAACCATGAGGAAAATCCTGTCCGTTGTCGGGACCAGGCCGCAATTTATCAAGGCTGCCATGATATCAAGGGCGCTTAAAAGGTTTCCCAGTATTAAGGAAATCATGGTGCACACAGGCCAGCATTATGACGATGCAATGTCCGACATCTTTTTCAGGGAACTGGGGCTTGAAAGACCAGAGTTACGGCCTTAATTGTTATGGGGTTAATGGCCATACATCCTCTTCTTATAACCTATTCGCAGGAGGCAAGGGCCTATCTCTTTTCGATTTTATTGTTATTATCAGCCACACTCTTAATTATTAAAAATTGCCAAACGTCCCGTGGTTAGTATTACACAACTTTCAGCTTATACACTACTATCAACCGGAACTCTTCTAACACATTATTGGACAGCATATATTCTATTTTGTCATACAATAATTTTTTTTATTACTTAAAGCCATCGTTTAAACATCGAATCTCTTTTCTGATATCCATGTCAATTACCGCAACCCTTACCTTGATATGGGTATGGCACTATGCATATCAAGGGCTTGAACTGATTTCTAAAAATTATGATTATTGGGTTCAAGTCTCCCTGCATGATCCTGCAAAATACTATTATAAAACAGGGCCATATACTTTGCTTTCCGGATGGCTGAAAAACATATGCGCATTTTCAGGAAACACATTGTTCTTTATGGGTATGAAAATAAGAGAAGCGACGCTACTTTTTATAATCCCTTTTTTTCTTATTTTACTTTGTATAAAAAATAGGGGTAGGGATTATCTACACAACTTTAAGGTATTGTCGGTTTTTGTAATCGGTGCATTAATATTTAATGGTTTGGCTGCAATCAAATCCGGACACACGGTTTCATTGATTAATTTCAGGTTTTCTGTGTTTTCAACACCCTATTTTATAATAATCATGGGGCTTTCAATATATGCGGTTTTGTATCTGGAATTAAATAAAATATTTTATATCATAACACGTCTGGCAATAGTGGTTCAATTGGCAATAATGATCTATTCAACAATACTTATATATTCTGGTTATGACAGTACAACAAAATGGCCCAATACTTATGAAATGCTTGCAAGAAAAATTCAAAACATAAGGGCATCAGGGCCAAACGATGAATTCACAATATTATTCAAGACACCAGCTGATGCTGTTGAAATGAATAAATATCTGGACAAATCATTGGTTGATACTAAGCAGATCATTATTAAGTCTGAAACAGATCCCCTGATATATTTATTGTACAGCAAGGACCAAACAAGGGTTATCATCCAGAATTAGTGCACCTCCAGGAATTACATTACAACATCCACCTTTACAATCTTTCCGGGTCTTGCAATCGGAACGACATTCCCCAATATGGCCTTATTGTCAACCTTAATCTCTTTTACTCCGCTTTCATGATTATCAGGGTTTTTAATAGCTATATGATATTCGGCTCCTCTGAATATCCTTTTAACCTCATAGCTCTTCCATGTTGATGGAATTGCAGGATCAATCAAAAGCCCATTAAATTCCGGTTTTATACCGAGTATTTTCTCAAGGGAGATGAAAAACCTCCATGAAACGCTTCCTGAGACCCAGCTACAGTCACAATAACCGAAATGGGGGTGGCCCGGCCCGGCATACCAGATAGGAGATGCATAGGGTTCTTCCCCGGAATGAGGATTCAACTTATTGGTCGGACTTAACATGTTCCACATTTCAACCGCCCGTTTTCCATTTTTATGTTCGGATAAAGCAGCTATATAAAAAGTGGTACCGTGAGAATAAACCGAAGCATTTTCATAAGAACCCGCCATCATTGCGCTTATGCGTCCGATATCTTCATTGTATTTTGTATATGCAGGGTGAAGAACAGATACCCCGATATCAGTACAAAGATAGTCCTCAACATTTTTCCATATTTTGGCTTTTCGATTCTCAGGGACAATGTCTTCCATTAAAGCCCATGACTGCACATTGGAGTAGATTTTCCCCTCTTTATTTGTCTTTGAGCCAACAGGGTCCCCTTTATCAGTAAATCCATATATGTACCAATCTCCGTCCCAGGCATTGGCATTGATATCTTTTACAAGCTGTTCACGCTGCTTTTTAAGTTTTTCCGCAACATTGGATTGGCCGATATAATCTGCAATTTCAATAGTAAACCTTAGGGCCCTGCATGTTGCTATGGTGAGCCAAACACTTTCTCCCCTCCCTTTGCCTCCGCCCAAATGCAGGGCGTCGTTCCAATCACCTCCGCCCACAAGACACATCTTATGACGGCCCCTGTTTTTAAAGAGAAAGTCAACAGCCCTAAGCGCATGGTCTAATACCGTACCACTACCCTTGTCGAAATAAGGAACAACTTTTTTTAATATATCTGTGTCCCCGCTTTCTTTGATATATTGGCAAATTGTATCAGCGATCCATGAAACACCATCCCTTGCATCCCTCATATTGTGCTCATTGTTTATCGGATGATAGCCACGCAGGGAATTACCGGCTGAATACTGATATTGCAGTGCTTTAAGAATATGTTTCCTGCATTCAGCATGATTTAATGTCATAAAACCGCGGCAATACTGGAAAATGTCACGATATCCGTATACAGGCTGCTGACGGAACCTCATTGTAATATCTAGGCCGTATTGTCCCCAGCAATTGAGGCTGCGCTCCATGTTCTCATCAGGTAGTTTAACCTGAAGGGCTTTGCGCTGATTAATCCAATATTCTTTTACGTCTGAAAGGGCTTTTTCCACATTCTTTTTATTCCTGAAACGGGAAAGAACCTGCCTTACGGTCTTTTCTTCATAACCGCGTCCTGTAAACACATTGAAGGAAAATTCACCTCCAGGTTTCAAATCAACCTTAATCTCAAGAACTCCCACTGACCACTCATTGCCCGATCTTGATCCGGACAACCCTTGTTTTAAACCAACTGGATTAAGACGGTCATGAGCGTTACCGAAAAAAGCAGCTGCCGAGGTCTCAAAACCACAGACAGGAACATCGCATGCAAAAAATGCACCTGTTGGTTTTGCAGGTATGGAATCCTTGAAATGGATGGCTTGAAGTTCTGGCAAATAATTAGCCTAATAAAAGAAATTAAGCCAGTTTGTCGGAAATTCAACTAATGGAAATGCTGAAAAGTGTCTGGTCTTGCTATCAAGATTGCGCAATGTGACAGTCCATATTTCAACATCCTCATCCCATGGAATAAATGCGCGCATTGAAAAATCAATCTTGTTTCGAATTGCACGGATTGTGCTCACACCAGGCTCATGTGTGCAGCTGAATTTGCTGAAACCACTTTCTCCCGGTTGAGGATTGGCTGCCCAGTATTTTCCAGTGTTTCTTTCCTTAAGAAAAACCAAACGGCCCCTCGACATCCTTCCAGGACAATACTGGACCTCCCTCCAGTTGGTTACATGTTCATAGCTATGTGCAAGGTAATAAATAAAGCCCTGCCCGCACTGTGAAAAAAGACCTGCCATGGCATGATTACCGAGTATATTGTTCCAGGGACGCGGAGTTTCAGGAGTTGTGACTATGTAACTTAAACCATCTGAAGAAAAATGACCATAGTTTGCGGGCTTATCTGCTCCTGGTACGTGTTTGAATGGCTTTTCCATGATTGTTTCAGATTTCCTTTCTTTTATAAATTATGCAACATTGACACTATCAGAATAAGCAGAATCCCTCCAAGAAAACATATAGGCGGCCTGAATCCTGATACCTCATGCGTCTGCGGAATAAGATCGGATGCCGCAACATAAGTGAATGAACCGGATGCAAAGGCAAGAAGCATTCCCATTGTTGCTTCTGATATATCACGTATAAATATGACGCTTATTAGTGTGCCAATAGGCGTTGCAGCAGCCTCAACATAAGCGCGTATCATTGCATTCCGACGCGGCATTGAGGCTATAAGTATTGAATAGGTTGACACACCTTCAGGCAGTTTGTGCATGATTATTCCTAAAGCAGCGAGCATTCCTATTGTGGAATTGATTTCAAACCCCACCCCTATTATAAGCCCGTCAACCAGCGAATGGAACATAAGGCCCATGAATGCCACCTGCCCTGTAATTTCCTTGGGTTTGCCGCCATGTCCTTCGCACTGGTTCATTGGGCATGTGTGGATAATCAATATGCTTTCAATCAAAAAGAAAACTATAAAACCGGTAAGCATATACCGCAGGGCCAGCGGGTTAAGAGTAATGGCCTCAGGAAGAAGGTGGGTAAAAACCACGGTGAGCATGACACCCGCGGCAAATGAAATAAGGTACAGTGAGTATTTTTTTGCAAAGGTTTCCTTTAAAACAAGAATCTGCACGCCGGCAAAAGTGGCCAATGCCGCTATCATACTGTAAATTATAGCTGTAACTCTTATGTCCATTGTTCAAATCTTCGGTATCAGAGGTCCTGATGATGTTTTGGAATCAACCTGCGGTACCAGCGCTTTTTCCTGTCAGGCTCATCCGTTGAAAAGACCCTGAAAAAGGCCAGCGCCTTGTATGTAGCAATCCCCAATATAACAAGGACTATCAGGAACACGAGATTAGCAACCCACCAGTTAATTTGCATATTGTCTATCACATAACGACTGAATTCGCTCATCCCCCCCATGCTGGCCGGTATGTTCATTGCGCCAACCACAACCGTAAGTACTGCAAGACGTTTCATGAGAAGGTTGAGGTTATTGGCCACAATGGATGCGCGTGCATCCATCAATCCTGAGAGAATGTTGGAATAGATTTCAGCCTGACGGTAGCACTGGGCATTTTCAATTATAAGGTCGTCGAGGAATTCCTTTTCTTCATGCGAAAAGCCTATTTTTGAATCATAATTCTTGAGCTTCTGCAGCAAGTTGGAATTCGCGTTTATGGCATTAAGATAATAAACCAGGCTCTTTTCAAGGGCAAACATATAGTGCAGGTATTTATTCTCCATTGATTTATTTATTTGATCTTCCAGTTCATCCGATACTTTGTTGATCACCCTCAGGTGCTCATTGAAATGAAAAACAGACCTGAACATAAGTTTAAGCAGGGCTTCGCGCAGGGATGCGATTTTCGTAAAACGTCTGTCATCGAATATGGGAAATTCCTCTGATGCGATTAAAACAAGTTTGTCGCTGAACAAGAAAAGACCGAGCGACATTACCCTGAAAAGGAAGGTGTCTTCGGCGGAGTATTTCTTGGGCCTTTTAACAATGAGCGCAATGTGTTCCGGTTCAAACTCAAGGCGAGACACTTCATCAGGGTCCAAAGATGAAAGGAGCGTGTGTTCATCTATGAAAAGTTCGGTTGAGAGGTATTTCTTTTCCTGATCATCCGGGTTGATATAGACAAGTATATTTGATGCAGCCGGTTCGCTGTCGATTATCCTGCCGTCAATAAGTTGAAAGCCTCTTACCATAAGGCCTGCCCCGGTTATGACAAATTATGTGTTTCTATTTTCTACATGGATATTTTACCCGCCTTAAAGATATCCTATTGCGTCAAAAAGTGTAAAGGGTTTTTTACAATATCAGGAATGCCGGGGTTTTGATTAATGCCTTTTTAAAGACATCTTCGAACTTATCCGGTTTGTTTTGATCATCATCCCTGCTCTTTTTTATATTCTAATGCTCCAAATAAAATCAACCGAAAGGCAGAATGCGTAAAAACAATATCCGCAACATTGCGATTATCGCCCACGTTGACCATGGCAAAACCACCCTTGTTGACGGTATGCTCAAACAAAGCGGCGTGTTCCGCGAAAACCAGGCAGTGCAGGATCGCGTCCTTGATTCAATGGATCTCGAACGCGAAAAGGGCATCACCATCATGGCCAAAAACACGGCCATTGTCTTTAAAGGCGTAAAGATAAACATCATAGATACACCAGGCCATGCGGACTTCGGCGGCGAGGTTGAGCGCGGGCTTAACCTTGTTGATGGTGTCATGCTTCTTGTTGACGCAAGCGAAGGCCCTTTGCCCCAGACACGCTTTGTGCTTAAAAAAGCACTCGAGAAAAAACTCCATGTAATACTTGTCATAAACAAAATCGACCGTCCGGACGCTCGAATACAGGAAGTCATAAACGAAGTTTACACATTATTCATTGATCTTGACGCCACTGAAGAGCAGATAGAATTTCCTATTCTGTATACCAACGCCAGGGAAGGAGTAGCCCATAAAGCCCTCGGCGATGATTCGAAAACACTGATACCTCTCTTCGAGGAAATCGTGAATAGCGTACCCGGTCCCGAAGCCAACGACAACGATATCACACAGTTTCTGATAACGAACCTGGATTACGACTTTTATGTGGGTCAGGTTGCAATCGGAAGGCTCGTCAACGGTTCACTTGCCATGGGAAAGGATTATGCGCTCTGCGAAAAGGACGGGATAAGAAACAACGTCAGGTTTTCAGCGCTTTATACATTCGATAACCTGCGTCGCAAGCCGGTCCAGAGCGCTGAGGCTGGAGATATCGTCGCGGTTGCGGGTATCGAAAACATGAACATAGGCGACACCATATCAGGCTCAGAAAACCCGAAGCCCCTGCCACGCATCCAGATAGACGAACCAACGGTATCCATGTTTTTCTACGTCAACAGCAGCCCTTTTGCGGGCAGAGAAGGTCGCTTCTTGACATCTCGCCACATACGGGAGCGTCTGGTACGCGAGAGCATGGGCAATGTGTCCATTAGAATCAGTGAAACCGACCGTGCGGACGCGTTCGAGGTCTGCGGACGCGGAGAGCTTCAGCTTGCGGTATTAATCGAGACCATGCGCCGCGAAGGGTTCGAACTTGCGGTTTCAAAACCAAAGGTAATAACAAAAATAATCGATGGAAAGGTGCATGAGCCTGTTGAACATCTTTTCCTGGATGTCCCAGATGAATTCGTCGGGGTACTTACGGAAAAGCTTGCCCAGCGCAAAGGCCGCATGGTAAACATGAGCAACAAAGGCAGCGGCCGCGTTGGCATGGAATTCGATATTCCCACCCGAGGTCTGATAGGCTTTCGCAGCCAATTCTTAACAGACACAAAAGGGGCCGGGGTCATGAATTCCCTGCTCAAAGGATACGAACCCTGGGCCGGATACATACATCATCGTACACGCGGCACACTCGTCGCAGACCGTGCCGGACGCGTAAACTCATACGCAAGCCTTGCAATGGAGGACCGCGGTCAGCTCATGGTCCCCGTAGGTACGGAAGTTTACTGCGGAATGATCGTCGGCGAACGCAACAAGAGCGATGATCTCGACGTCAACATCACCAAGGAAAAAAAGCTTACCAATATGCGCGCATCAAATTCTGAGCAGACTGTTACTTTGCGCCCCCCAAAAATACTCTCTCTTGAACAGTGCATAGAATTCGTTGCAGACGATGAATTGCTTGAAATCACACCACAGTTTCTTAGGCTCCGTAAAATGGAGCTTGACGCTAACAAACGGGAACGCGCGCGTAAGGCCCGCCTGCACGCTGAAGAGGAAGAGGATAAAAAAGCGTAACGTAACTGAATCGCCATATCGTCAACTTGAGATTTCATCCTCTGTCTTGAAAATGCTGATTATCTGATCAAAATAACTTATTTTGAAAAGTTCAAGAACATCATCGTTTCCACCACAGATAAGATACAGAGGCACGCCGATTTTTTTGTTCTCGTTGTAAATCTCAACCATCCTGCTTAAAAAACGGCTGTCCGGCAAAGATGATGCACTGAAATCGAGGGCAAAAAATTTATTGTCTTTGGAGATCAGGGCATTGGCTGTTTTGGAAAAAACTTCCGCGTTCCCCGTTTCAAAAACAACTCCATTCAGGACAACAATAACGCCATTCTTATGGCTCTTGATTTCTATTTTCATAATTCCTCCTTTTAGTTGGTTTTCCGGTAACAGATGAGTATTACGCAATTTCCCGGGCCGTGAAATGTGATTGAATCCACGTAATGTTTGGTGATAAGTATACCCCGTCCATGCAACTCCTCCGGGCCTGCGGGCAATGTCAATTTCTGATAATCAAAGCCTTGGCCCTCATCCATAATCCCGATAATAATTTTATCCGAACTTATTTGGAAAGCCAGTGATATCGTCTTGGACTCATCATTGCAGTTACCGTGACGAACAGCGTTCAATAGCACCTCTGTTATGGCAATCCTTATCCCCTTGATGGTTTTATCACCATAACCGTTGCGATCCAGTTCCTTTAATATAAGACCTGTAATCCGGTCGATCTCCATTTCCTTATGAATACGGATGAAATTAAAACCAACGCTTGATTCGTTGAGCCGAAGATCTGCCTTAAGGATATTCCGGATAATATCTGCAAAAGGACTATTTATGATTTTGCAACCTACCAGGCAAATATCATCACGATCAATGCCGGGATAGATGTATTCTTTGTATTTCCGGATTATCCGATGCAGGAGCTCATCGAGCCCCATGCGACCTTCGGTCTGGATGATTTCCTTGAGTCTCTTTCTCCCAAACAATACTTTCTTGGTATTGATGGCCTCTGTGATACCATCGGTGTACAGAATGAGTTTGTCATCCAGTTCCAGTTGTATTTCCACTTCCTGATATTCAACAGCATCAGATATGCCAAGGATCAAACCCGTGCTTCCCAATTCCTCAAGCTCACCGGTTTTAGCTCGCAGGAGGATTGGGGCCGGATGCCCTGCATTGCAGTAAACGGCTTTCAGTGTTTCGGTATCAATGATGATGAGGAAAGCGGATACGAAAAAAATCTCCGGTGTTCCAATTTTGAGGTCCGTGTTTAACCTGGAGAACATTTCAGCCGGAGAATTCATATGAATATTGGCTGAGAACAGATATTTGCACATGGCAGTGACCATGGCCGCTGCAAGACCATGCCCTGACACATCTAAAATCAGGATTCCGATATGCTTGTGATCGAGCTGCAGGATATCGTAAAGATCCCCACCAACCTGGGTGGCGGGAATATATTCCGCAGCAACTTCCATCATTTGAAATTGCGGGATACTGGCCGGCAGCAGAAATTTCTGAACAGACGAGGCCAGTTGAAGATCTTCCTGGAGCATTTTTAAGGTGGTTTCCTTTTCAACCAGGAGCTTGTTGAGTTCTTCCGTTCGTTCCGAAACCTTCTGTTCCAGGTCCTGGACCTGGGCGGCAACCCTGCGATGCAGTTCCCATTTTGTGGTCAGGGCCAGCGCCACCTGCTTTATGCCTACCGCATCAAAAGGCTTTCTCAAAAAGAGAAGCTTGTCTGACACGCCCAATTGGAGAATGATTTCATCCCAGGAGTGGTCAGAGTAGGCGGTGCATATAACCATTTCGATCTCAGGATGCTTTGCCCAGATACGCTTTATGGTTTCAATACCATCGATACCAGGCGGCATGCGCACATCCATGAAAATCATGGCATAAGGATTATTTTCATTTGCCGCAGTATCGACTTTGGCAAAGGCTATTTCCCCCTGCATTGCGCTGTCGATACTGTACTGAGGTACAGGAACTCCGGAGACGGCAGGGGTATCACCGAAAAGCTCTTTTTCCAGGTCCATAAGCTTCGATTGATCCAAAGTTCTGTTCCCGAGCAGCACCTGTTTGATGTCCTCATGAACGGAAGGATTGTCGTCCACAATCAGGATACGTTTTTTTTGTTCCATGAAATTTCCGTTATTCAAATTAGGGGTAACTCAAGAATAAATGTCGAACCCTTTCCTTCACCCGGGCTTTCGGCCGTGATCACACCGTTCATTTCCTTCATATAATTGGCGCAGCTGTGAAGGCCAAAGCCGTGACCTTTTTTCTTTGTGGTAAACCCATGAGAGAATATCTTTTCAAGGTTCTCGGACCTGATGCCGCAGCCATTGTCCTCAAAACGGATGAAAAGACGATTATCAATAATCCGTGTAATGATAATGATTCGTTTTGCTTCCAAGGCAGTTTCTTCCAGCGCCTCCTTTGCGTTCTTCAGGATGTTTGTCACGACTTGCAGGAGCTTGGCCTTCTGGATGTTTATAATCGGCGAAGCATCGTATTTCTTTTCAATGATGACGCCATGTCGTTTAATAGAGCCGCTCAGGATGTTCAGTGCAAAATCAATGACCTCGGTAATATTCATCCGCTCATGAAAGGTGGCGCCGGAAGCATAACTCTGCTGCGCGATAATTACATCGCGAATGGTATCAATTTTCTCGGCCAGCCGTTCTGCATGTTCGATCAAAAACTGATTTTCACTGCGAAGGGGTTCTTCAAGGGCCAGGTAATAATTGAGCAAAGCCTTGCCTTTCGGATCGACCAGGATAAAAGACTCTATGTCAGCCTGGTGGGCTAAAAGCAGGGCATTTGCCTTGAAATATTCATGCAGCTTGGAGGTTGCGACCTGCTCCCGAATCAGAAAACCCGAGGTCAGCACGCTGTTAAGAAGATTACCCACATTGTGAAGGACATCCGTGGCAATTGCGGCCATTCCGGCCTGATGGGCCTTTTCCACAAGTTCTTTCTGGGCCAGTTCGAGTTGTGCCGTGCGTTCGGCCACCATCTTTTCGAGGTTGTCAGTATATTTCCTGACAGTCCGGCGCATGCTGTCAAAATCGTGCGCCAGAAGCCCCACTTCGTCATCCGTTTCCGCTTGTATGGATGCAGTATAGTCACCTTTTGTAATCGCATTGGCTGCATGGGTCAGGGCATTGAGGGGTTCGGTTATGCTCCTGGCCTGTTTTTGCACGGCCCGCAAGGCGAACCGCAAAAAAAGTACGCTGAACAGAATAAGCCCGAGTGGCGTGAGAATAAGCAGCATGCGTGCGCGCGATCTGGCCAAATCAATTGCCTTCCTTATGGATGAGGCTGAAAGTCCGTAACGAATGGTGCCCAGCCGTTCTCCGCCATCCATTACCGGACCCGCAAAGGCAAAGATCATTTCGTCTCCAACCCGTATTTGCCGGTAGGACGGTTCAGAGGTTTTGGCAGCCCACAGACTGATGGAATCGCCAAGTACAGCGGTGTCACCCAAGAGTATGGCCTCGGGCAACTGGCCGGTCATAACCCACGGTTTTCTGTCCTTGTCCATGTAAATCCCATACCTCGCATCCGGATCCCCCTTGACCGTTGCAATAACCAGTTCACGCATCGAGGTGAATGCGTTATCCATTGCCATGCCCCGCATAGCCATGCTGTTGTTGTATACCAGGATTTTGCCTTTGCTGATTAAGCCGGTCTCGATGTTATGCGAAAGATCATTGGAGTATTTTTGCGTCATGAAAATAACAAGTACATACGCCACAAAAGAAAACAGTACCACGCTTAATAGCAGGTTCCTGCGAAACAGGGCAATGAGCTTTTTATGGATGCTGGTAAAGGCCATGGGGTATGCCCCAGGGCAATCGCATTAAAATTTAACGATTCCAAGGATGCGCTCCAAATATTGTGTGCTCAAAGCTGCTTTTAATTGTTTGCGTACGATACTGGCTTTTATTGATGTTTCCTGTCTCAATAGATTTATAGCGACATGCCGGACTACATTCATATTTGTTGGTGCATTTGATTTTCTAATGCGACAGTCATCCTCTCTAAAAGACACATCCAGATTCCAATGCAATTTGTTTTCAATTCCCCAATGACTGCGTACTGCCTGACCAAACTGTTTTGCCGACATTTTACGACTGAGAATATAATACCGTATTTCTGTCTGCTCTGCTTTTTTTGTTTTCCTTATGGAGTGAACAGCACCGATAGCAGACAATGATCGCCACTGTTCCTTATTTTTTAGCCAGGTAATATCATCGATAACATGATACTCACGATGCTCTTCGCGACCATGTCCCTTATCCTCTGTTGAATACGTGTCATGGGCCACATCTTTCAACCCATCCACCACGACAGTATCTACGCGGTTGCGGATTTGTTCATACAGGCTCGGTTGATTTTCTTTAACGGCGAGAACATAATCCGCGCCATTGGTTACAATATTGTCGGCAATAGCTTTTTGACAACCCATTGCATCGATAGTGACGATACATCCTTTCACCATGAGCATATTCAGCAATTCAGGGATAGCGGTGATTTCGTTGGATTTATCATTCACCTTTATTTGCCCCAGTACCAAGTTATTTTCTGCTGCCCAGGCACTAACGACATGGATAGCATTTCGGTCGGCCTTGGTATCAAATGAACGCCGTGCGGTTTTTCCATCGACTGCAATTACTTCATTTTGTTTCGGCAATCGTAACGCCTCAACCCATTTTATAAAGCATTCTTGAAAGTCTTTCGGATTTAGCAAGGCACTGGCCCGCCCAAAAGTGTCATGCGATGGAATGCCGTTTTTGAGTTCAAGAAACTGTTTAAGCCACTCTATTCGCTCGTTGCCAAATAATTCGACTTCCTCGAATGACTTGGCGCCGCAAAGGGTAGCACATACCAAGACAACAATTATGTCGATAAGTTTGTGGAGTTTTTTACGTTCTATGCGTGGGTCCGGTATGTCTTGGAAGTATTCGATAAAAGTGCATGGCGTTGAAATCATAAATCCCCCTTATAGGTAAAATAAAATGTGGACATTGCCTCTTCTTTATACTATAATATAGCTCTACGGATATCCGTAGAGCTACTTAAATAGAAAGGAATTGGGCATGGGCTATCCAACAACGATTCAACTCATCTCACGGAAGAAAGGAAATCAGTGGTATGTTAATTTTCCCAATGCTTTGGCAAAAGCGATGAATTTCAAGAAACGCGAAATTGTGGAATGGGAGGTTGAAACAGTAAAGTGCATGAAAATGATTAGAACTGGCAAGTCTAACAAAGTAACTGCAAGAACAAGAACGGATCGTGTGTCACGTATTACCGTTGACAATAAGAAATAAAGTGGCGAATTTTAATGCGATTGCCCTGGGGTATGCCCTATTACTTAATAAAGTTTTATACTATCACGGACAGCATTAAACCGGTTCTCCTGCAAAGGATATAAGCTTTTCAAGGTCGTGAATACAGCAGTTAATGCGTATCCGTTATTCAACATCATTACCATTTTGTTCCTTAGCGGCATGCTCATAAACGTGTTGTCATATTGAATTTCAGCGCATGTTTTGTTATTGATCGTAACAATTTGTCTTGTTGTTGTATCCTTATGAGCCGAGGTGTCTTGTTGTAAAAGATTATAAACGGCAATATCCAGGATATCCATGGCTGTGGCCGTGGCTGACATGCCTTGTTGCGGGGGAGTCATAGTAAGATTAAAATTGAGAGCCTGGTTGTCTGTCCAGATTCCAGAAAGAATAAGTCTTGCGGGCGTGTTCGGGATTATACTGTCCTTCATAATCAGACTGCATGGGGCAACAGCAGTAACCTTTATCTTTGCAAGAGGATTGTCATAAGTATTCCCGACAAGTGTAGGAATTTTGGGTTCAGCTGATACTGGACTTTTTTCATCTTTCTTATCGCAGGCAAAAAAGCATGCCACCACAACTGTAATGGCAAGAATCAAGGCAGAGAACTTCTTCATGAGACCTCCTATTGGTTTAAAGATATACATTATTCTCCATTAAAACTGATACTTCACTCCGGCTCCAAAGGTCCTGTTGATGGTATGGGGATATTCCTCAATGAACCAGTAATACGCCTCGATGGCCTCGCTGCGCAGCAGATTGCGGCCCCATACATAAGCGCTGAGTTTTCCATCCATAAATTGTTTTTGTACGATGCAGTCGAGGCGTAAAGAAGGGTAGTTGATTTCCTTGCTCAGACCTACCCCCTCCTGATTATATTTGTTATCCACATAGGAAAATGGAAAGGCATTGTCCGCGCTCGAATAAAGAGTGCTGTTTATTGTAAGGAAGAATTGATAAGGGAAATCAAAATAGAGCCTGTTGCGAAAAACATGATGCGGCATGATTGGAAGTCCTGTAAGAGATCTGTTTGCGTCGCTTATATTTTCCGGTGTGAGCTTCTTAGACTGGTTGTAATCATAGGAGAATACTGTACGTAGATCTGATCTCGGGTTCCACTTGACAACCACTTCCGCGCCCATGGTACGTTCTTTACCCATATTGCCTAGATAAATCGGCACTACGCTGTCACCGGGATATAAACGCGATGGAATAATGGTTTGCCACGTGACATCATACATTTTATCCTGAAGTGTGCCGTCAATAAGTGAATAATAGCCGCAGATATCCAGCGCAAGATTAGACAATAAGGAAACACGGAAACCGGCTTCTGTTGAATTGTAAACCGTTGGGCGTAAATCATTGGAGCTTACAACCGCAACCCATTTACCCGCGGCAGGCGGAGCAGCGCTGTTTGGATCCAGACCGAGCTGTTCCCTAACATGAGTTATGTTTTCAGGCTGGTTAAATACCCATGCCGGCGGGATTTGAAGACGACGCTGTTCCAGGTTTGTATGAATATATGCAGGAACGGTAACGCTTTGTGACCAGGCAGCCCAGGCAGTTGCATTCTGGCCAATCCGGTAAGCGAGACGGGCATTGGGAGAATAATAGGGATAGTTTTTAACAAAATCCCATATGCTCCTACGCGCCTTCCAAGCCTTGTCTGGGGTCTCGGAAATCAGTGTCCAAGCCTCAGCCTTGCTTCCAAGAACAAGGTCCAAATTTTCTGCAAAGGTCATTTTCCCTTGTACAAAAGCGGCCATCATGTATTCTGAGTTTTTAGGTTCATCAAATATGCGAATCGCGCCGCTTTTTTCCCTGATGTTGAAAAAGACTGTGCGCCAATTAGCACCTGATATGAGTTGTAATGGAACGGATTTATCTTTTCCAAAGAGTTTTGTGTCCTGTGCCTCAAAATCCATGATACTGAAAAGAGGTTCAACAACACCGGCTCCTGTTGCAGGGTAAGAAAGATTCAGATAATCATAAATATAACTGTTAAAAAACAGTTGATGGTCCGTATTGAAGGGAATATCCAATCGCGCGCTTACAATGGCATTGTCATATTTAAGATTCTCCAACCATAGGCTGTCGGGGGGATTTGCAATATTATAATCCATGGAAAAGGTGTCTGAGTATGGGATGTCCAGGGAACCAAATTGTTTCATACGATTCTGTTGGTACCAGCCATTTAAGGAAAGCCGGCATTGGTTGGAAAATTCAGTGGTTGACCGCATGCCGGCCATCCACGAATAACTGCTTCCCTCTTCATCATCATTATAATGATTCTTGATTCTTTTGAAAGAGCCACTGGTATCCTCGGCATATACGGAATCACCCATAAAATCGGAATTGCGGTAATATCCACCTGTACGGCGATAGGAAAAATAGGCGGAATAGTCCGTATGGTTTCCTATTTTCCCGCCGTAACGCACCATGGGTGAAAGATAACCATTGCTGCCGGTTTCTGCCTGGGCCAGAAGCCCTTGCATTTGCTTCGGATTCTGGGTTATGATGTTGATGACTCCTGTTGTAGCATTGGCGCCGTAAATTACACCATTTGATCCTTTGATGACTTCCACCCTTTCAATAATGTTGAGCGGCAGATACAAGCCCTGATACATTACGTCTTCTATAATAGGCGAAATAAGCGGAACACCGTCAATAAGCAGATTGACTTTGGAAGTGAATTCATCAAAATTCCGGATGGTCGCATTTGGCCAGTTATAGGTCAGATCCGTTGACCAGAATCCAGGGACCAGGTTAAGTATATCAACCAGCCGCGTTGCGCCACTCCTTTGTATGTCCTCGCGTGTGAGCACATAAATTGAGGTGGGAACATCCATCATCCGTTCCGCTTTCTTGGACACCGAGGTGACCTGCATGTCAAGCAGACTTTTAAGCGACAAATCCCCCATTGTTTCAGACTTGGCCTGGGCGATTACAATATTACTTTCCGCTTTGGGGCGTTCCAGGAGCGTATCCACACCCTGAAGGCCTGCCCGTGACAAGCCGAAATAATTTTCCGCCTGATAAATATTGACGAATTTTCTAACCGACACCGGGGGCTCTACAAACAGGCTGTCAAATTGCCATTCATTTTCCTGTGCACGGGAAACAAGGTCAGCGACCTGGTTACCGAGCGCAAAAAGATCCGGAAGCTCTGCGAAAAAGCCCATGTCAAGCGCCGGATTCACCAGCACCTCCACCCCGACCACAGCGGGTTTGTGCGTTTTCTGAATAATGGGCGACCAAGAGGAGGCAATGGTCTTGGGATTGACAAGAACATTATCATTGGGTATCCATAGTGCATCAACTGAATCCTTGCGGAAAAGATCCCATAGCGCATCCTTTATAAGTTGTTCTGGATCATTCAGGGTATTGGGCAAGGATTTCGAAACCAACTTGATATTCTCTTGCGCGCAGAAATCAGAGGCTTCCAGTATAGACCCTGACATGAGTTCGCGGTGCAGTATGCCCACTTTCCTTATAGGTTTTCTTAAAATGGCCCGCAGTCCGACAATGGAAGTTACAATAGGCACCTCATAAGATATTCCCACTGCGTTTCGAAGCCCTGAAAGAGCATCGGGAAGGTTGACGCCCATGCAGGATATCGAAGGGAGCGAAAGCCGTGTATCGTTGATCAGTGCTGATTTATATAGCGAGATCACCTGGTTATCCATCAGTATCAGGGCCTTTGGTCTAACAGCAATAATTCGCGCGGAGAGAGATTCCGCGGAAAACAGTGAGGTCATCTGTATTTCCTGCAAATCAAATTCCGTACTGGTTTCCTCCCTTAACCCCTGAGTCACCTGCTCAAATTGTCGTCCCTGAGGGCGCACCACAAGCAGGGTGTCTTTGGCCAGAACGGAAAGGGGAATCAGGAAGATGAAAAGTGAAATAAATACCATCACCTGCCATTGCCTAAAGCGGTCGTTATGGATTGGCATTAATTTTACCGCCATGTATCGACTCCTAGCATTGTATTTATGTTTCCGGATAATTTCCTGATGTATTTCAATATTATTGGGGCCTCAACATTCTGCCTAACACAAATGGAAGCGATTGGCGCTGTTGCTGTTTCAAAACGCATTTCCTTGAAATCAAGATTGGAAACGTTTTTGAAATAAGCTACCTGGGACTCGGGAACAAGGACTGCATCTGCCATGCCGAAAGTAAGTAGTGGTAGCAGGTCTTCGATTTTCTTCACCCTTTTGAGTTTTACTTTTGTTGAAAGAAGAGTTTCCACAAATGTCTCCAGTTCCTTCTTTGGCAGAATATCCACAACACCAATTGTCTTTTGAAACAGATTGTCCGGTGTCAACGGAGCTTTTATATAAAGAAGAAGATGAGGTTCCGTCTGTTTTACCATTAATCACCCCGGATAGCACCATAGTATAATCCGAATACATCCCGGCAAGCGGTCCTTTGGCTAAAATCGCATCCGGCGGGGCGGATTTCACCAGGGCATCAAAATCATCGCGTAAACCAAACACTGTGACCTGAACACCGGGAATTTCATTAGTCAGTTCTTTTTGAATCACGTGCGGACGGGACAGAGAAGGATAATAAACATAAAGTTGTTCTGAAAAAACGGAAGGAAGACCTATACCCAGAAAAGCGTTAAGTATTACAATATGTATAATTTTATCAAAACGCTTCATTTGCATAGTGTTGAGGTATGGTTCAATAACGCTGATTTCTTTACAGTCAAGAATATAGTTATTCAAGATATACTGACAAAGCAAAATTATGAGCAAACGCTTTGGCCTGCCGTGAATGCAAACTTATGGCTCCAGTCATGCATAACCGGCTGGTAGCCTTGTTTAAGCAGGTCACTGCATACATCATCGACACTTCTGACATCCGCGATTTCGAATTGCCCCACCTCAGCTTTGCCACCGACTGAGGTTGAGACCCCTGCTGACATTTTTGTTACACCCATTGGAAGAATAGCGTTCCTGAATTCCTTTGATTCACGGGTTGAGATGGTGATGCCCACACGTGGTTTGAAAATCCGAAACGCAAGCATAATCCTTACAAACAATCTGTCTGAAACCATAAATGGCGGCACAAAACCTGATACAACCGGCCTTATTCTTGGAAGAGAAACGCTAAGTTCAACAGAGGGATAATTTTCTTCAAGATAATGAAGATGGAGCGCCATTGAAAAAGCCTCACTTACAATATCATTAAGCCCGAACAAAGCACCGATAGTGATAGCCCTCATTCCACTCAAAAGCCCGCGATCCGGCGCTTCAAGCCTGAACCTGTAATCAGCTTTGGGCCCGTTTTTATGATATCCAGCATAAGCTGCTTCATCGTAAACCTCCTGATAAATCGTCAAGCTCTCGGCCCCTCTTTTCAGAAGTTCGGAATATTCATTTTCTTTCTGAGGGTATATTTCTATGCTTATTGAGGAAAAATATTTCCTTAAAACAGCGATGCTTTCTGGTAGATAATCAAGCCCTGCTTTTTTAGGCGCCTCGCCTGTCAACATGAGTATATGGCGAATGCCTTTATTGCTTATCCGTTTCGCTGCTTCTTCAATTTCTTCGATGGTAAGATGTGTGCGATCAATTTTCTGATGCACTGAAAATGAGCAATATGGACATGCATTAACACAATAATCCGAAATATAAAGAGGCGTAAAAATGAAAACGGAATTGCCGAAATGCATCCGCGTCAGCATGCTTGCTTTTTGTGCAATGGTCTCCAGGCAATCATCTGCTGCATCCGATAAAAGTGCAAGAAAGTCCATTACATCAAGTTCGGGCTTCAATAACACATTTTCAATCTTCTCACGAGTAACAGAGGAAAGGTATGATTTTATGTCTGTCAAAAGAAAACGTTTTCTATAATCGTAAAAAGAGTTCTTCATTGGTTTAGGAAACCCGTGAGCGGCGATGTCGCCCTGGCAGTGTCGGATGGGGCAAGCATGCCTGATAAACGGGCGAGTCGTCCTGCACGGACTGCAAATTTGAAGGCCTCTGCCATCTTAACAGGATCTTCGCTTGACGCTATGGCAGTATTCAGCAGTACCGCTGCAGCGCCTATCTCCATTGCGAGCGCTGCATGCGAAGGACTCCCAAGACCAGCATCAACTATAATAGGGAGATCAATCTCTGAGACAAGTATTTTTATCAAGTCAAGTGTTAACAGTCCTTTGGCTGATCCAATCGGCGCGCCAAGCGGCATTATGGATACGGCCCCGGCATCCTTAAGCCTGCGGGCCGTGGAAAGATCAGGATAACAGTAAGGCATGACAAGAAACCCCTCTTTTGCGAGCACTTCAGATGCTCGAACCGTTTCCATATTGTCTGGCATCAGATATTTCTGATCAGCTATGACCTCTATTTTAATCCAGCTCCCGCATCCCATGGCACGTGAAAGCCTGGCAATGCGAACAGCCTCTTCGGCGTTTCTTGCACCTGACGTATTGGGAAGCAGTATCTTGCCTTCAGGTATGTGTCGCAGTATGCTCGTATCTTTCTTCTCGAAATCTATCCGCCGCAGGGCAACGGTTATTATATCGCACTCAGCTGCTTCAAGGACTTTGGGGATCAGCGAATCATCACGGTATTTACCCGAACCTGTTATTAAGCGTGATCGTATTGTTTGCCCTGCTATTATAAGTTCGTCCATTTGTCAACCACCCCCGACAAATTCAAGGATTTCAATTACATCATTTTCACGGAGCTTTACCTCAGCATATTTCTTTTTATCAACGATTTCCTGATTCAGTTCAATAACAACTTGTCCTGGTTTTAGGCCACTTTCTTCAATTATAGAATTAAGCGTGGCCCAGGGTGAAATTTCGGTCATTTTTCCATTAAGATGAATTATCATGTTTAAATCCGTTTTGGAGATACATATTGATCAATAAAACCGGTCATGGTATTCTTAAGTGCATCTTTCAATGATATCCGCGGGGTCCAGCCTAAGAGAGCAATTGCAGGCCCTATATCGGGAATTCGCCTGTCAGAATCTTCATAACCCTGCCCGTAAAATTCTTCCGAACTTACAGACACTGATCTGCAATTACCCGGCAGAGGTGAATTTGACAGTCCCGGATAAAGATTGATCATTAAATCCGCCAGACCGCTTATGGATATTTCATTCTGAGGGTTGCCTATATTGAATATGCAGCCTTGCGACTTATCGGGTTTTTTAAGCATAAGGACTATCGCATCCACTGCATCACGAATGTCCGTGAATGCGCGCATGCTTTTTCCTTTGTCAACGAGCTTGAGCGGTTTGTTAAACATAAGTGCTTCCATAAAACAGGCTATTACTCGCGGGACCCCTTCCCCGTCAACACCAGGTATATAATCCATTCGCGGGCCTATAAAATTAAACGGCCTGATAATCGTGAAAGGCAGCTTCTTTTCCATGCCGTAAGAATAAACGAGCCGCTCAAGAAGCTGCTTTGCGCATGCATAAGACCAGCGCTGCATCTGAACTGATCCTAGAATCATAGGCGAGGTTTCAGCATTCAAAACAAAGGGAGTATCTTCAAGCTTTGAAGACAACGTGGCCGGTGTTTTCCCGTAAACCTCGCATGTTGAAAACTGAATAAGCCATTTTCCATTTTTTGCGCACTGTTCAACTATTTGCGCTGGAAAATCATAATTGGCTTTTATTACTTCAAGCGGGATCTTATTATAAAAGTAAGGATTGCAAATTGCAGTAAGAGAAATAACAACATCAGCGCTTTTAATAAGGTCTTCAAGTCCCGGCAGATTATATACATCCCCTGAAACATGAGTAAATCCGGGCTTTCCAATAAGGTGACCTATCTTATCTGACCTTATGTCAACCCCTGAAACAAGGAACGCCTCCTCCTTGAGGAGGCGTTCAACAAGATGGGACCCGATAAACCCGCCACATCCCAGTATAAGAACGCGCATGCGGATTACTTTTCTATCCAGATGTCGGGCCAGCGGTCATTGCCTGAATGATATGTAAGCCGTGCCGCTCGTTTCGGGTTTTGTTCCGATTTCCCAGATATACATTTCATAATCAGCAATATCATGGTCGTGGCCGGTTTGTGTAATGCCCCAAACCATCCATTTGCCGTCAGGCGATATTTGAGGGAAATATTCATGGGAGCGCCTTCCCGGAAAATCCATGAAAGATTGATCGTCAGCGCTCATGTTTTCTTTTTCAGGCCTTCCCTCTTTTACCTTGAAGCTGTAAATCATGCTGCCGCCGTTACCGGTCGGGTTCACCCTCACAACGCGGTCGCCTGATGGGAACCAGTTAATCTGACAGCCTTCGCCTGACCTGAACCAGCTCTTTTTCAGCATGTTCCAGATTCCTGTTTCGCGCATCTTGCCGCGCAATGTTATTGCCATGTAGTTTCCGTCCAATGACAGGTGAGGGTTCTGAAGGGTAGCAGCCTTCTCAAAACCATCGGTCTTGCTGTCAAGTATTTTTGTTTCCTTGTTTGCGGCCATATCAAATGTATAAACCTCATCCGCGCGAGAAAAGACAATCATGTTTCCATCAGGACGCCATGTAGCCCAGTCGGAATTCGGGATCAAAAGCTTTTCTCCTGTGCCGTCAATATTAATAATCCATGTGTCCCAGAGATTCGGGTTTTCAGCCTGAGGTTCTGTTGTCCAGTCCATCTTGCTGCGCGTAAATATGACTTGTTTTCCGTCAGGCGAAATTCTTGAGAACCAGTCTGTCTTGGGTCCTTTAGTAAGCTGGGTTTGATTTCCGCCGTCAGCGTCCATTATATAGATATGATGATTGCCGTCACGTGATGTAGACCAGGCGATCTTACCCTTTATTTTACCTTTTATTGCGGCAAGGCTTTTGGCCTCATCAGAGGTTGGTTCAACAGGTTTACCTTTGGGAGGGCCGGCCATCAGGCTTGACACCAGGACAGCGCTTAACAACATGGCAATTCGAATCATAAAAACTCCTTTGGTTATGGGTTGATACTGTTAAAATATAATAATTCACCGTCTTATCACTGCAAAGAGTATAAATTTTTATGTAATAGGATTTAAATATTCAGGCCTGCCGGCAATAATATGTACGAATGGAATGGGAAACCCCCATATTCTATATTATCGCCATCAAAAAGAATTGTCAGAAATTAAGCAGGCTGACCTTTTGTATAGGATTCTGAATATTTTATATTAATAGCGACATTCATTTACTTGTTGCGGAGGCAATTAATGTATAAAAGAAAAACATGGGAAGAAATGAAATTTGAATATCCAAATGAATGGCTTTTAATAAGTGAGATTGATAGAGATAAGGATGGGACATTAAAATCCGGAATTGTTGAACGGCATTCCATGGAAAAGGAAGAAGTTTATCAGCTACCATCTTTGGACAAACCCACGGCATTCCGATTTACCGGTGTGTCAACATTTTCAGGATTGCGATCTCATGCACAAGCGATTTATCCAGTTTGATAGTAAGCAGAACCATATTCATGTTGAGTTCGAAATAATAGATATCAAAGGGGTCGTTCGATACGGACTTGGTATTTTGGATACAGGCGCACCCCGGACAGAGTTTTCAGATTTATTCCTCAGTCATATCGGACTATTTGATTTAGGCCCTGCTGAAATAGTCGTGCCATCCAATCAAGAAACAAAGAAACATCATAAAATCGTTTTATCATCTGTCACCATTTGCGGATATCAATTTCAAAATACGGAATTTATTGTTTCTCGTTTTGAGAAAGCCTGGGGTATTGATGCGTTAATCGGCTTGGATTTATTTCGAAAGAATCGAATCACTGTGGATTATCGTAATTCTCAAATAGTAGCGGAAACTTATTGAATTCCTAATAATAAGTTATGACAAACAAGAAACAAATTTGCGTATATTGCGGGTCAAGCCCCGACATTTGTAAAACAGGCGAATCTGTTCCCAAAAGCAAGAATGGTACTAGAATATTTAAGCTCAAAAAGATATAGGCAGTCCATATTATCCGCAATGTCACAGCCTGAACTGGAAAGACAAATCAAAGATAACAAGATTCTCCCGCCAAATTCTTTCACCTTCCACTACAATTAGGTATAGTTACAATAATCAACTAAAAAATTCTCGGATTTGCTAATCATAATTATTGAAACTGTAACTTTTTCAACTTGCTAAAACTAAAATAACTCGTTTTATTCTTTCGATGAATGCAGATTATGATGGGGTTTAATTTGGTATGGTTCTTGCAGGCACTCTAAAGTTAGTTATAATTTATGGGAGTCAATCATTTCTGGTTCAATTATTCAAGGCGATTTTATGATTAGTCTCTGGTGTTAAACCTGTTTAATTATCAAACCCCGGCCTTATCTTCATCAAGATCATCATGCCTATCCCCACCCAGGCTATAATAATTATTCTCTTCATCTTCGTTGCCGACATCCTCTTGCAGGTTATCCAATTCATCACCCGGAACATCAAGATCACTACCGGTTTTTGTTTCACTAAAGTCTTTTTCGTTTCTTTTTCCTGTTTTCTCCTTGGGTTCCTTGATTTTTGATGTGTCTTCCGGGTCTATATCAACCTTTTCCCCCTTATTATAGATATCTTCTTCAGGCGGATAGACCGGATAATCGGGATATGTTTTTTCATCTTTTCCAATTGCAGGTTGGTTGTTTGATTTTTTGTTTTTTACCATTTGTGAAATCCTTTCTTAATGTTAAATAGTCCCGTTTATTTATAGCAAGATATGGGCCGGAAATCTCACAAACATTATTGAACAATTTCAATTCAATTGAAAAAAGAGCCCTCCTATCCAGTTCACATATAGTAGAAATAGAGAAACATGGGAATATCTATGGATAAAAGATGTCACTCCTAAGAGAAATAGAATGGGGTTACAGATAGAATCGGGGAGTAATATAAATTTATATTACCATAATATTAGGAGGCTATGACATGGAATTCTGCACAGCAATCCTTGACAGTATCAGACACCCTATCGTATTCGTTGATAACGACCATATTATCCGTTACCTGAATAAAGCAGCTAGGGTCCGCTACTACGAAAAACGTGGGTACGCGGAGATGATTGGCAAGTCAATATTTGATTGCCATAATTCATCCTCAGTGAATCAAATTAAACAGCTTCACCAGCGTCTTTTAAGTGGCGAGGATGAGATTTTTCTTAAAGTAAACAAGGACCAGGAGAAAGTAACGATTGTCGGGGTTCGAGATATTGACGGCAAGCTACTTGGATACTACGAGCGGTTTGAAAAAAAGGATACATAATAAGCATATTCAGTTGATATAAACCTGACTTTCCGCACATATGAAATTCTATTTTTGTCTATTTAGTTGCACTTTGTAAAATAATAATTTATTAATTCATAGGCCAATAATCATTTTCATTTAATCCCAATAACGAAAGCACCTTAATTTGTACAGGAGTTAGTTCATCACGGTAGTGTTCTGCGCTATGAGTTCCTCGCTTAACGGTATATGTAGAAAGTCCCTCAAAGAGAGCGAATATCTTTGTTGCTGTTGGATGAGCAGCAGGCCGATCTTCAGGATAAATCGGTAGGGCATCAATTTCTTCCTGTTTCATCATTTTCCTTACCTGTCGCTCTATAACCGCTTGAAGTATTAACGCCAGAAAGTAAAGAAACATAGTGGCTTCAACGCGTTCGATCTTTTTAAACAGCAGTGGGGCGGCATTGAGATAACTTTTAAACTGGGAAAACCTTTTTTCCAATCGCGGCTGATATTTATAGGCCAGCAATGCGTCTTTTGCGGAGAGTGAAGTATCGGTACTTAAGATTGGGAAGACCCCATCAACATTGAGTTCCTGATGCAGTATGGAATCATTTCGATTCCAGTGCAAAGTCAGTAATCGCTTTGTATATTCGGTGAACTTTGTTCCAGGTCCCGGCCTGCCACGGCCTTTTTGAACCTTATGAATAGATGATGTCTCAGCTAAATTTACCGAAAAGAATCTGGTAGTGTCATTGGATGATAATATTTCGTGAATTCGCTTTTTTATCTGTACATGTTTCTTCAGATTCCGTTTATTCAATCGTCCATTGAGTTCAGCAAGAAGCTGTTCTGTCTTACGCAAAGCAGCTTCCCTTGCTTGCCTATCACGAGTCCGTTTTTCTGTCGAATGAATCCAAAAAAGACGGTATTTCCGCTTGTGCGTATTCTGTTTACCGACAAAACAGGAGAATGTCTCAAACTCACCTTCATGGTTTTCAATCTCGCGGCGAAGTATTACTTGCTTGGATTTCTTGCATTGGCGAAGTTGATTCTTAAACTCACCGCTTTCTTTCCATGTATCCGGCATAATCGTAACAACCCGACCTCCATTCCTGACAATATAAGATAGCTGCTCATCCGTACAAACCTTGCAGTCTGCAACATAAAGGAAATCTGCTCTTTCGACAATCTTCCGAAGTGTTTTCCATGTTTCGATGTGGGTTGTATCATCAGTCCTATTGCCGGGATATGCCTTGTAATGAATTGGAACTGCGCCATCTGCTGAAATAGTCAGGCTATATACCAATTGTTTGAGATCAGGACGATGATCTTTGCTATTGCCACGCGCAAGGAATAAGCCGGTATGCGTGGTGCCACCTATTTTGCCGTAGGCTTTTACTGTTGTTGAATCATTATGAACACGCGTATGCTCAAGTTTTTCAATTTGAGTTGTTTCAACAGCTATTTCTGTTGTCAGCGAAGCCCTGTCCACGGTATATAGCTTATCAAGGGCGCGGCCAAATCTATCATCATTGAACATGTGTGTTCCACAGCCATTACCGGGAAGTATCCTTTTACCCATCCGAGACGCCCAATGTTCAAGCTCATACACTGGCTGTCTGCCACAGGCAATGTTATATACCATTATCATCAGGGAATCAACAGCAGCAATCCGTTCATTGCCGTGAGAAGCTATATAGCGGGCAATAATCTCTCGAAAACCCAGACGTGCTGCACATGCTTGCAGTATTGGAAGTTCACCTATATATCGGCGAACAAGGGATTTAGATTTTTGTTGCATTATCTTCACTCTATATAATATATTATATAGTGAAGATGAAAACAACCTTTTTTAACATAAAAAAACAACTTAACAGCTTCAACTCCATTGTGGAAAGCATGCTTGCTTTGTCCGGTATGATTAAAGGTTCATTCGGAATCACATATCATCAATGCGGTAAGACCACCTGTTGGTGTGCTAATCCTGAAGTAAAGGGACATTTATACACAAAATTGATGTGGACTGATGACAAAGGCCCAAAAACACGATCAGTTAAGGGCGATGAAATTCAGACCATTTTGGAAGCCATAGGACAATATCGGGAATTCAAAGAATTACGCAAGGATTTAAGAAATGAGATGCAAAAGCTTGAAAAGTTATTAATTTATTTTGAACGTAAAACATCAGATGAAAACAGATATTTTATGGATAACTCATAGTAATAAAATCTATATTGCCTATTGTCAATCAATATAAACTAAATTAAGAAATTGGCGGTTTTGAAATGTGCGGAAAGTAAGATAAACAAGCAGCTCGTTTGATTCGATATTTTTATAAATATTGAACTAATAAAGGGGGGGGGGCGGATGAAACATGTTTTAACGGAAATTTCAGGATGGATTCCGGCTGTTATCCTTCCTACCGCGACATTTCTGCAATTGTTCAAAATTGCCAGGCAAAAAAGTGCTCAGGATACAAGCATTGCAACATGGTTTCTGTTTGGGCTGGCAAATATCGGCCTTTATATTTATACTGATAAATATTTTTCATTACAATCAATCATAGGGCTATTAAGCACAACAATCATGGACTTCTATATTGTCGGAATGATCATCATCTTTCAGAAAAGGAATAAAGCTATAATGAAAGGAGTGCAGAACAAACAATGAAACGGATTTGTGTAAACTGCGGATCGAGTCCTGGCTTTGACCCATCTTACGTTGAGATGGCAATACTTTTGGGGCAGGTGTTGGTCGAACGTGATTACCAGCTTGTTTATGGCGGAGCTGACGTTGGATTAATGGGCGCAGTGGCTGATACGGTCCTTAAAGAAGGTGGTTCTGTTATTGGAGTCATTCCCAAATCATTCGCCCACAAGGTATCGCATCAAGGTCTTACGGAACTGCATGTTGTAGGGTCCATGCATGAGAGGAAGACCATGATGTTCGACCTTTCGGATGCCTTCATCGCCCTGCCGGGCGGATTTGGAACACTGGAAGAAATGGCTGAAATCCTTACATGGGCACAGCTTGGATTTCATGCAAAACCTTGCGGTCTTATAAACATTGCCGGATATTTTGACTTACTGCTGATGTTTTTTGACAATGCTGTCTCGAAAGGCTTCATGAAAAAGGAGCACCGGGAGATGTTACTTGTCTCACAAGAGCCGAAGGATATGCTTAATCAGATTGAGTCTTATATAGCGCCAAAAGTTGAGAAATGGGTGGGAGTCAAGACGAGATAAGGAAATCTACATGGAAGTCATTAATTTAAGACAAAAAGGTGCTGACATACCAGCCCTGTATCAGTACAAAGTTATTGCAAAGATGAATAATCACAACTTTACTTTAGTCAGGGTCAAAGACAGAACTTTGGATTTCCATACTCATCCTGATTCAGATGAAGTTTTTTATATCGTAGAAGGAAAAATGAAATTGGAATTCAGGGAGAAAACCCTGGAATTGAATACCGGTGAAATGTGTGTTGTACCCAAAGGAACAGAGCACCGGCCAATTTGCACAACAGAGGTTACATGCCTGCTTATTGAAAATGAGGGGACACTTACACCGGAAAATACTGGTGGAACATATAAAGGATGATCATAACAATTATATTCTCAACAAGTCTGACCTATAGATAAGTGGATACCACTGAAAAGGATAAAATGCAAGAACATGCGAAACTGGTTTTATGGGACTGGAATGGCACACTGATTAACGATGTTGATTTTTGTGTTGATGCGGTGAATGTACTGCTCAATAAACGCGACATGCCTCCCATTGACAAACAAACCTATAAGCGTATATTTACTTTCCCTGTAATAGAATTTTATAAAAGACTGGAGTTTGATTTTAATAGCGAACCTTTTGATGTGTTAGCAAAAGAATATATAATGCAATACAATATATTCGTAAAACAGGCAAGCTTATTCCCTAAAGCAGAAATGGTACTGGAATATTTAAAATCAAAAGGATATAGACAGTCCATATTATCCGCAATGTCACAGTCTGATCTGGAAAGACAAATCGAAGATAACAAGATCCTTCATTATTTCCATGATATAATAGGACTCCAGAATATATTTGCAGAAAGTAAGGTTCAAAACGCAATAGCATATATTCAAAACAGCGGATTTCACAAGAATGAGGTCTTTATTATTGGGGACACCTATCATGATTATGAGGTCTCTAAAAATATCGGCTGCAAATGTATTTTGATTTCCAATGGCCACCAGTTTTTGGATCAAAACATAGTTCCAGACGCAATTTTATTAAGCAACATAACCGAAATATGCAATCATTTCCAATGACAATAAAGATATTTCTGTTTGCAATGTTACCATAAAGTCAGATAAAAAATACAAAACCAAATACGATTCAAATTCAATCCGATTTCAGTTGAAATGCACTTGTTTACATCTTATTTTAATATAAACCTAATCAAGGAGCAATACGATGCAGCTATCACTTAAAGAAGATGTAAACTCGCTCTCATTTTTCAAGGCAAACTTCAATCGAGTTCTCCATAAAGTCAAAAACACCCATCGACCAATGGTGATCACCCAAAATGGTCGCTCAACAGGTATTTTCATGGACATTGATACTTGGGAACAACAAGTCAGAAAACTTAACCTGTCCAAGCTCATAAATGAAGGCGAAATGTCATTGAAAAATGAAAAAGCCTTTTCTCTTGAAGAAGTTGAAACGCATTTTAAGAAAAAATATACTTAATTTATTAGATTCCAAACGCTTTCATAGACATCCTTTCAAGGAGATTGAATGTTACGTTTTCTTCTTCTACTGCTGTTTCCTGTCTTGCTGGTTGCCAAAGAGATTACAATATTATCCCCTACCGGAGGGGAAGTCCTAAAGTGCGACAGTACTTATATGGCACGGTGGACCTATACGGCAAAAGCCGGCGGTGACAGGTTCCAGGTTTTTATTCTGCCCAAAAATGCATTATCCATAGTATTTCTGGCCCAAAAAACCTTTACAACCGGTGCCACCAGGGCTGATAGCCTTAGTTTTACAATGTTGCCTTTTAACCAAAGCATGGATTCATGCCGTATCCTAGTGATGGATGTTTTATCCACTCGAAACATCGATTCCAGTGGCTATTTTTCGGTTATCCAGGAAAGGCCAGACCCATACGAACCCAACCAGGATACAGCCCATGCCTATCGAATTTCCATGAATGACTCCCTGGGAAGCGCCCTTATAGGGCCGTATATTTCGGACTACGATTACGATTATTTCAAAACTAATTTATTGGCCGGTGACCATATTGACTTCATCGTGCGCAAACAGGCCGCATTGTACTATCTTTACTATTTGGCAATTGGACCCGATGGCAAAACCATTACTTCCGGAAGCTGGACAGGCACTGATGCAGACTCCATCCGGCATAAATGCAGCCTTATTGCGTATCAATCCGGCTCCTACTACTTGGCACTATATGCTGCCTCCAGCTATACCGGCCATTATTCCGTGGCACTAAAACCCCATTCCGGAAACATTACCTTAGTGCCGCCAACAGGCATAACCACCTATTCAGCCGAATCTACTTATGTTTTCTCCTTCACCGGGTCTAATTTCTTTTCTGCGCCGCAACTTTTTGCTAAATCAGACCCCGGAAGTCCGGTCTCTTTGTATTTAGGTTCTTTCCGCACCACCAACACCATATCCTGCAAAATGCCTTTGATAAACTCAACCACGCCAATCCTATTCTTTATCTTCGAACCTGACGGAGGCAGCGCCGCCCTTTCCGACACCAGTGCAACCTTTTCCCTGACCACATTAAAGCCCGACCCTTACGAACCCAACGACGACCCGGCAAACGCTTTTGAAATCATTCCGGGCGATTCGCTCGCTAATGCAATACTTGGCACCACCTTTTCCGCCAAGTGCGATACGGACTATTATCGTTTTAGCGGAACAGCTGGCAATACTTATGAACTCCGAATTAGCGCGGTGGCAGGCTCCGGAACCCCTTCTGCCTATCTTCAGGTGATTTCTCCAAACGGCACTCCCTTGGACGCTGCAATGTACTATTCCGGCCCTGGCTCAAAATGCCTGGGCGCACCCATCAGCGGGAACTACATGCTGAAAATCTATTATTATACACCTTCAGCATCCTGGCGCTACAATCTTGTTTTTAATTCGGTTGAGGCCGGGGAATATATCTTTTCCGCGCCCTTGGCGGGCGATATCTGGCCCTGCGATACCTTTAATATCATCCGCTGGACCAGCCAAAATGTCGGGGCCACCGTTGGCATAGAAATGTGTCTGGATGGAAATTTTTGGTATCCGCTTACTTCCGTGTCCGGGCAGCAGAATACCGGAACATCTTCTCCGTTCTTCTTCCCTATCAAAGCAACCAACCCTAATGTCAGGCTACGTCTATACGATTATAGCGGTACCGGGCTGGTGGCCACCGACACCTCCGCCCCCTTTACCCTGAAAGTGGATCGTCCCGACATTTATGAGCCCAACAACGATTCGCTGTCTCCATGGTTGCTGCATAGCGGCGATTCCTTATCAGAGGGCTACATTCATTATCCATCCGGCCTTACTGCACTCGACAGCGACTGGTTCGCATTCAACGCCCTGGCCGGCGATACTGTTAAGTTTCCAGTCAAGCTTCTGCCCCATGCTTCAGGCTTCTTTGTCTATCTTTACCCGCCTGCCACTTCAAGCCCTTTAACTTACTATATCAGCTCCGGCTTAGGTTCCATGACGCCGCTGGTCGCTCCTAAATCCGGAAAATACCTCCTTCGCATCGCGGGCAGTTCGTTTGCCTCTTGCGGCCGCTACACCCTTCAATTTTATAACTCATCGGGCAGGACCGCGGATTGCAGCCTTGCCGTCATATCTCCAAAAACAGGCGACGCCTTTTCCGCCGGTTCCATTCAAACCATTACCTGGATTAACTTCGGGCAAATCCCCTTGGTTAAAATACTCCTGCTCAATGGCAGCCAATATTCCATGATTGCGGATTCCCTTCCCAATACAAAATCCTATTCCTGGACCATCCCTCTGGTAAAAGACACGGGCGCCCTCTACAAGATAAAAATCCAATCTTCAGGCAGCGGCGTTTTTAGCCAGAATATCTCCCCCTCGTTCTCAATCACCGGCGCTTCAAGCGACCCTTACGAACCTAACAATAGCACAGCCACCGCTTTTCTCATCACCGACACCGACGTTTTGCTCACGGGCGCCTATATTCCGCTCGTTTTTGCGGGAGATTCACAGGACGTGGATTATTTCTGCTTTAACGGCCTGGCGAATTATACCGTCAACATCCAAACCTATGCACCCGCCGGTTCGCACAAGATGGCCGGCTCCCTGACCCTCTTCGACCTTGACGGCGTCACCGCTTTGCGAACAAATTCCAACTCCGTGGACAGCTGCATAATAAGACAACAATTGAGCTCCTCGGGCCGGTATTTTTTTGCACACCGTGGAAGCACACGGGAAAGCTGGGGAAACTACGCCTTTACATTCTCGCTATCCGTTTCTTCCGTCGAAGAGGATTCGATTGCGGAGCAAATCACCGAACTGGCACTGTTTGGATGCGCCCCCAATCCTTTTAATCCGGTTATCCGGATTGAAATCGGCATCCCTCATAATCAGATAACGCCGGCCTCCCTGGAAATTTACGATATGCTGGGACGTCTCTGTTCACAATTGACCTTCCACAATCACGGTCGCATTACTATTCCTTGGGATGCGCTCGATACCCATGGCCAACCTCTTTCCAGCGGTGTTTACTTGCTACGGCTTTCCAATCAGAAACGGGAACTGCGGGAAAAGCTGATATTGGCGAGGTAAGGAACTTGCTTCGTCCGTTTATCACGGTATTGCAAAGGAGTGAGCCTTTCACTTATTTCTTACACAAATTTAATTATAGATTACACCAAATAGCTAAAAATTATACATAAATACCTGACCTCCACCTAACTTTTATACACTACAATAACATATGAGCTTTTTCCCTATGAAAAATGAAAACATTGCATTGACTTCGTACGATAGCATAGTGTTTAATATATACACTACATTTCAGAAACAAAAAAGGTGTTTTTATTCCTCGTTTTCATAGGTAAAGTCTGTTAATTATCCTGTGTGGTGTATAAAAACATGGTGGAATTCAGGTAAATAATTAAAAATTTCTATTTGCATCTGTGGTTTAAATAAATATATTTAATTTATTAGATTCCAAACGCTTTCATAGACATCCTTTCAAGGAGATTGAATGTTACGTTTTCCTCTTCTACTGCTGTTTCCTGTCCTGCTGGTTGCCCAAGAGATTACAATATTGTCCCCTGCCGGAGGGGAAGTCTTAAAGTGCGACAGTACTTATATGGCACGGTGGACCTATACGGCAAAAGCCGGCGGCAACATTTTCCAGGTTAATATTCAGCCCAAAAAAGCATCATCCTCGTTATTTCTGGCCCAAAAAACCTTTACAACCGGTGCCCCCGGGGCTGATAGCCTTAGTTTTACCATAATGCCTTTTAACCAAAGCATGGATTCATGCCAGATTTTAGTGTTTGATAAGTCATCTCCTCAAAACTTCGGTACCAGTGGCTATTTTTCGGTTATCCAGGAAAGGCCAGACCCATACGAACCCAACCAGGATACGGCCCATGCCTATCGAATTTCCATGAATGACTCCCTGGGAAGCGCCCTTATGGGGCCGTGGTACGATTACGATTATTTTAAAACTAATTTATCGGCCGGTGACCATATTGACTTCATCGTGCGCAAACAAGCCGCATTGTACCGTCTTTACTATGTGGCAATTGGACCCGATGGCAAAACCATTACTTCCGGAACCTGGACAGCCACTGATGCAAACTCCATCCGGCATAAATACAGCCTTATTGCGTATCAATCCGGCTCCTACTACTTGGCACTAGACGCCTCCAGCTTTACCGGCCATTATTCCGTGGCACTAAAACCCCATTCCGGAAACATTACCTTGGTGCCGCCAACAGGCATAACCACCTATTCAGCCGAATCTACTTATGTTTTCTCCTTCACCGGGTCTAATTTCTTTTCTGCGCCGCAACTTTTTGCTAAATCAGACCCCGGAAGTCCGGTCTCTTTGTATTTAGGTTCTTTCAGCACCACCAACACACTATCCTGCAAAATGCCTTTGACAAACTCAACCACGCCAATCACATTCGTTCTCTTCGAACCCAACGGAGGCAGCGCCGCCCTTTCCGACACCAGTGCAACCTTTTCCCTGACCACATTAAAGCCCGACCCTTACGAACCCAACGACGACACGGCAAACGCTTTTGAAATCATTCCTGGCGATTCGCTCGCTAATGCAATACTTGGCACCACCTTTTCCACCAAGAGCGATACGGACTATTATCGTTTTAGCGGAACAGCTGGCAATACTTATGAACTCCGAATTAGCGCGGTGGCAGGCTCCGGAACAACCCCTTTTGCCTATTTTCAGGTGATTTCTCCAAACGGCACTCCCTTGGGCGCTGAAATGTTATATTCCGGCCCTGGCTCAAAACGCCTGGGCACACCCGTCAGCGGGAAATACATACTGAAAATCTATTCCCTGCCTTGGGCATCCTCGCGCTACAATCTTGTTTTTAATTCGGTTGAGGCCGGGGAATATATCTTTTCCGCGCCCTTGTCAGGCGACGTCTGGCCCTGCGATACCTTTAATAACATCCGCTGGACCAGCCAAAATGTCGGGGCCACCGTTGGAATAGAAATGTGTCTGGATGGAAATTATTGGTATCCGCTTACTGGCGCCGGGCAGCAGAATACCGGAATATCTTCTCCGTTCTTCCACCCTATCAAAGCAACCAACCCTAATGTCAGGCTACGTATATACGATTGCAGCGGTACCGGGCTGGTGGCCACCGACACCTCCGCCCCCTTTACCCTGAAAGTGGATCGTCCCGACATTTATGAGCCCAACAACGATTCGCTGTCCCCATGGTTGCTGCATAGCGGCGATTCCTTATCAGAGGGCTGCATTCATTATCCATCCGGCCTTACTGCACTCGACAGCGACTGGTTCGCATTCAACGCCCTGGCCGGCGATACGGTTAAGTTTCCCGTCGAGCTTCTGCCCCATGCTTCAGGCTTCTATGTCTATCTTTACCCGCCTGCCACTTCAAGCCCTTTAACTTACTATATCAGCTCCGGCTTGGGTTCCATGACGCCGCTGGTCGCTCCAAAATCCGGAAAATACCTCCTTCGCATCGCGGGCAGTTCGTTTGCCTCTTGCGGCCGCTACACCCTTCAATTTTATAACTCATCGGGCAGGACCGCGGATTGCAGCCTTGCCGTCATATCTCCAAAAACAGGCGACGCCTTTTCCGCCGGTTCCATTCAAACCATTACCTGGATTAACTTCGGGCAAATCCCCTTGATTAAAATACTCCTACTAAATGGCAGCCAATATTCCCTAATTGTGGATTCCCTTCCCAATACAAAATCCTATTCCTGGACCATCCCTCTGGTAAAAGACACGGGCGCCCTCTACAAGATAAAAATCCAATCCTCAGGAGGCAGCGGCGTTCTTAGCCAGAATATCTCCCCCTCGTTCTCAATCACCGGCGCTTCAAGCGACCCTTACGAACCTAACAATAGCACGGCCACCGCTTTTCTCATCACCGACACCGACGTCCTGCTCACGGGCGCCGATATTCCGCTCGTTTTTGCGGGAGATTCACAGGACGTGGATTATTTCTGCTTTAACGGCCTGGCGAATTATACCGTCAACATCCAAACCTATGCACCCGCCGGTTCGCACAAGATGGCCGGCTCCCTGACCCTCTTCAACCTTGACGGCGTCACCGCTTTGCGAACAAATTCCAACTCCGTGGACAGACTGCATAATAAGACAACAATTGAGCTCCTCGGGCCGGTATTTTTTTGCACACCGTGGAAGCACACGGGAAAGCTGGGGAAGCTACGCCTTTACATTCTCGCTATCCGTTTCTTCCGTCGAAGGGGATTCGATTGCGGAGCAAATCACCGAACTGGCCCTGTTTGGATGCGCCCCAAATCCTTTTAATCCGGTTGTCCGGATTGAAATCGGCATCCCGCATAATCAGATAACGCCGGCCTCCCTGGAAATTTACGATATGCTGGGACGTCTCTGTTCACAATGGACCTTCCACAATCACGGTCGCATTACTATTCCTTGGGACGCGCTCGATACCCATGGCCAACCTCTTTCCAGCGGTGTTTACTTGCTACGGCTTTCCAATCAGAAACGGGAACTGCGGGAAAAGCTGATATTGGCGAGGTAAGGGAACTTGCTTCGTCAGCTTATCAAGGGATTGCAAAGGAGTGAGGCGCTATCAGGCGGACTGCCGCGCACAAAAAGGCGGTATGTCATCCCGCGCTAACGCGGGAGCACAACCCTGAAACCAATGGAACTATACCGGGCATTGGGATAGTTCGCGGCCCGGTCTGCGGAACGAAGAAGCGGCGGTGAATCTTTCCAGCTTCCGCCGCGGCTTACGCGAAACTGGCCATTCTCCGGCCCCCGGGGATTTAACGCGTCCGATACACTGTAGTCGCCATAATAGTCGTTGCACAATTCGGAAACATTGCCGCTCATATCGAACAAACCAAAGGCGTTCCTTGCTTTCCCTGCAACGGGATGCGTCTGCAGGCCTGAATTGGAACTGTACCATGCATAGCCGCCCGCAATTGCGCCGGAAATGCCGCTCCAATAATATTCTTGGGCCGTGCCCGCCCGGCATGCATACTCCCACTCCGCTTCCGTAGGTAACCGGTAACCCTTTTTTGCCTTATCAATGGATAGATTTGTGAGGCCGGTGCAGCCTGCATAGGCGCTTCCCTGTATGGCCGTATAAGAATAAACCGTGTCCACTGAACCACGTTTGCTCCGCGCATTGCAGTACAAAACCGCATCATACCAGGAAACAGAATCCACCGGCGTCTGCGGATTATAACTAAACAAGGACGGCTTTTGCCCTGTAACTGAGAAATAATCCGCCTGGGTGACCTCGGTGGTGTCCATATAGTAATCCGACAACGTTACCTGATGAACCGTTTCCGCGCCGGGAACGCCGGCTTGTCCCATCTGAAATGCGCGCCCGCGCAGAAAAACCATGCCCGGGAATGGCGGAGGAGGTGAAAAGAAACTATCGATGGCGCTCCAGACAGTATCACCAAACTTATCTTGGGCCCGGATTTCCATCTTATAGGCCGTTACCGTGTCCGCCCGAAAAGTGGCAAAGGTGTCACGACCCATATAAAATGCCGCTCCGCGGCTGCCGGTTGCCGGATAGCAATAGGCCGAATAGGCAAGTGTGTCCCTGGGACGATCCGCATCTACGCACTGCCATCGGATGAAAACACGCCATTTTTGGTCTGCATTTTCGTACACGCCATTGGGCGCCGTCCCGCTGGCTGGAGCTAAAATGGCAATGGAGCTTGGCGCCCGATTATAATATACCGTAAACGTATCATAGGCAAAAAAGCCGTCGGAGTCACGCACGCCCACGCGGATTCTTACCGGGCCTGTTCCATTACCCGCTTGCCAGGAACTTGAAGTCACACTGTCGTCCCAGCCATTTAGCCCCTTGTCCCAATAATACAGCGCGATTTCTCTGTTGGTATCGGAACCGGCGGCATGCACGGTTACAAGCGCGTTGGAGGCCACAAAAGTATCTTCCATGGCCGCTACGGATGGCGGATACGCGTGAACATCCACGACAATCGTATCTGCAGCGGATAATTGGCCGTCTTGCGCTTTTATTTTTACCATGACATTTTTACGGCCCGCGGAACCAAACGCCACCCTCTTCAGACTATCCGAGGTCGTATCGCTGTGGCTGGCAAGGCCCAATTCCCAGATATATTTTGAAACACCCCCATTGCTTGGGGCATAGCCTTGCGCATGAATAAAGAAACTGTCGTTAATGGCCACCGTGGTATCCGGCATGCCCACTGCCCAAGGCGCGATTGGAACCGCAGAGTCTGGCGTTGTGGCAAGCGCGGAATCGGAATACGCTGAAGAATCCGCGCGATTAACGGCCTTGACTTTGTAATAATAGGTTGTGGATTCATGGCGGCCGCTGTCGTTATAATTCGTTGAGGCCAGCGTGGTGATCCAATTGTACAAACCCGTGCCGGTGAGGGCGCGATAAACGCGATAGCTGTCCGCTTCGGCCACGGCGGTCCATGAAATATGAATAACATCAAAAGAAAGGGGTTGGGCGCCAATACTTTCGGGTTTTGACGGCGTCAAGAGCGCGGGCGGCATCGTGGTCGCAAAAGCGGAATCGGAATAGGGGGAATCGCCGTTGATGGCCGCGCGGTTCTTGGCAATGATTTTGTAATAATAAGTCGTCGAAGGCGCGAGACCACTGTCGCCGAAACCTATAGTGGCCACTTGCCTGATAAATACATAGACGCCTTGTGCCGATGCGCTGCGGTAAATTTTGTAGACATCGGCATATTCAACCGCAGGCCAGGTAAGGTTTATGACCGACGAAGAGAGCGCCGACGCGGTAACGCCTGTTGGTTTAAAAGGTGTGTTTTGTGAAGCGGTCCTGGTTGGAACGCAGACGGAATCCGATTGGGGAGATGAGCCTGCGCCGTTTCTAGCAGCCACCCGGTAATAATAGGTGGTGGAAGCGGCCAAACCGGTATCCAGGTAACTGGTATCGGGAGATACCCGAACCGCTACGCCAAGATAACCCGTATCGGCGCTGGTGGAACGGTAGATCTGGTAATCTTCGGCAGTGGCCGTCGCCGACCACTGAATTTGTATTTTCGAGTGAGAAATAGCTTGAGCCTCAAGACCGGCTGGCCTTGCAGGTACTGTCAGAGAAGGAGATTGCGTTTTAGCCGATACCCAATCCGAATATCCCGATGTGCCGGCACGGTTATGTGCCTTAATGCGATAATAATAGGTCGTTGCTTTTTCAAGGCCCTTGTCTTCAAATCCAGTGGAAGTGGTATCACGGATATATGATTCAACCGTGTCTTTCTTACGATATATCTGATACGTGACCGCATATTTCGCCTTGTTCCAGCCAAGTCGAATCATTGAGACCGATTGCGCGGCAGCTGTAAGTCCGGTAGGAACAGGCGGCGTCTGGGGCCAAACGTAATAGAGCAACACCGTGATGGAGTCGACATTTTCGTCTGAAGCATAAGCTTTAACCCTGATCGGATTCAAGCTTCCATCGGTTGAATCCAGCTTAATCTGGTAATAAAATATTTCCGGATTGTTACTCTGCATGGCCTGCTTGCCGTTGATGCTCACATAGTCAACGCTGCTCATCGTTGTTAATACTTTTACCTTAACATTGAAGTCGGTCTCATACACGGTGTCCGGATTGTTTAGGTCTAAAAACGAAACCTGTATGCTCTTCCGGGTCTTGGCATCGGTAAAAGCCCCTTCGGACTTTCCGGCCTTGTTGAAGGAGCTTACCCGATAATGATAATCCGTATTGGCAAGAAGGCCCGTGTCCTTGAAGCCGGTGGCCCCCGATGAGACAGTACCAACGGTTGTATATACCGTGGTGGCTAAGAGCCGCTCAACAATGAACCCATCGTCATTATCAGAGGCATCCGTCCATTGCAGGCTGATGGTCTTCAGGGATGAATCGATGGCCCGCAGTCCCGTTGGGGCCGCGGGCGGTTTCAAACGGTTGGGGTTCTCCGGATCAAGAGGATTGTTGAAATCCCGCATACAACTGAGGATGATAAACGAGATAAGGATTAATCCCGCCAGTACGCGCAATCGGCGTTTATGCATCATGGTTTATTGGATTCCTTAGGGGGAAGCAGCCAAAGTTGGTATCCTGCGTATAAAAAGGCCGTTGCTGAGACAGCAAGTGAAATCCGACTTACCAGAAAATTGCCGCTTGTTTCGTTGCGATAGTTTGTAATTTCTGCGGGATTGGTTGACTGATTGTAATGATCCCAGGCATTGCTTTCCCTGGTATAAAATAAAATACCAAGCCCCGCAGCCACGAATCCGGCGCCGCCCGCAACTTCAGCGCTGACAATACGGCTTCGGCGGCCGGCTTTTCCTTCGTCCGCCTTTTTCGCTTCTAACTCTTTTTCCGTGACTACTTGCTTGAAAACAATCGTAATGGAGGGAGGGACTTGGATGGTATCTATGGCCATATCCGGATATTGCGTCAGCATTTCCTTGAAATTTTCTTTTGCGGAATTAATCATATCGAGCATTATGGCGGAAAAAGCCAGATACTTGTAGCATTCAGCCTTCGCCTTGCGGTCTGAGGTTGTGAGCATAAATGATTTCAGACTATCGATGGCTTCGGCATATGACCCGTTCTCGTAAAGGTAGATGCATAATTCCAGGGAATTCCGGGTGATGCCTGAAGCGATGCAGGCATAATTGAAAATCCAAAAAAAATAAACAAGGCCAAAACCATTCTTCGGTTTGGACCATTACAATTTAATCCGATCATTTATTGATTCTCAAAAATAAGCTCCTCACGGTCAAAACGCCGCATCTTGCAGACATCCAAGAACGAAATGGGCCTTTTGATAATTATGGTAAAATAAAATAATGCAAATGAATAATGTAAGCTTCATGCCATAGGCCCATAGGCAAAGCATCTTTGTCAAGAAATCCCGTATGCAATCGCGCAAATAGAATATTAAATTTATTTTTGTTTGGTAAATATACTATTTTTATATACGGTAACTGCAAAACTATTGATTTTGGAGGTTGATGTGTCGAAATTTACATGGTTTTAACTCTTTTCATCTGTTTTCTGGAGTTTTGCAATTGCTCGTATGGTAAGAATTTAACGACTCCCTTAAAACTTGTAGAAATCGAGTTCTATACATGGCTTTTTCCTTATCTGAATATACCGATATAAAGCCGCTGGGGCAAGGCGGAATGGCTCAGGTCTTTTCTGCAGTCCAAACCTCGCTTAATCGAAAAGTGGCAATTAAAAAGATGTCCCACAGCCTTTTGCACAATGATATTTCCATTAAGCGTTTCGAAAATGAGGCCAAAGCTGCTGCAGCCCTTGACCACGAAAACATCATTCATATCTATGAGTTTGGGGTTGAGCTGGGCTCCTTTTATATCGTCATGGAATACGTTGACGGCCACGACCTTGAAAGCCTTCTTAAAGAAAAGCGGATTATCAAGGAAATTGGGCTGCTGATTGTTTATCAAGCTTTAAAAGGTTTGGAATACGCTCATCGGAAAGGCGTGTTGCACCGCGACATTAAACCCGGCAATATCCTGATTTCAAAAGAAGGAAAGGTGAAGCTTCTGGATTTCGGACTATCTTATGCGGGCTTCTCTCAAAATCTGACCGCATCGGATGGCGCCATTGGCACCCCGCTTTTCATGTCTCCTGAAATGGCGCGCGGCGAAAAAGTCAAGGATGCCCGCATCGATATTTTCAGCGCCGGCGTACTGCTCTACCTGATAGTCACAGGGCGCTATCCATTTACCGGAGACAACATCCCTTCGGTGCTTTACCAGATAATTCACTCGCAAGAACCGCCGGTTCATGAACTGGCTTCCTGGCTGCCTGATGAATTGACCGGCAACATTTCTCTGTGTCTCGCAAAGGAATTGGATAAACGATTGCCAAACCTTACCCTGCTTCTTGATACCATGCATAATTATATGGTGGAATTGGGGGTTCGCGATCCGGCCGATGAAATATCCGCCAATCTCAATCTCCGGGAAACCACGATTAAGAATCTGCTGAGAAAGGTCATCAATTATCATATAAAAAAAGGGAAAGAATTATCAGCATCCGGAGAAATTCGCAAATCCCGCGCGCACCTTGAGGCTGCGCTTGCCTACGATCCAGGCAACAAGGAAGTGGCAACCATTCTAAAGCAATCCAGGGGTTTTGATGTAACTCAAGCCGGGGGCGTCAAGCCAATAACGCCTATCAAAATTAAATTGACTACTCCCATGCCAGAGAAAAAGCGGTTTTTTACCCTTAGAAATATGGTTATCGCGACCGCTATCTTTCTGGTCTTGGGAATATCAACGTTTTTTATGTTTGGCAAAACAGAGCCGGTGCGCAAGCCTCTTAACAAAGAAAATCAGCCATTGCGAACTGAGGCCGCGGCGGTTGTTTCCGAAAGAGCGGCATTACCCTCTGATACGCCAGCAATTAGCACACCCCCGGCAAAGCAGGAAAAGGCCGTCGCACCGCACACAACCGCTTCGCAAGTAAAGCCAGCGGTCCAAAGCACGTCTAAGATTCAGCGGAAACCTGTTGCTTCTGCTCAAAAAGAGACATTGATAAAAACCCACGAAGTCAGGCCCGCTCCAATAAGCCAACAACTTTCCGGAACAGGTATGCTCCATGTCTTTTCCAAACCATGGGCCAATTTGTATGTGGACGATCAAAGGATATGCACCACACCGACCAAGATTCTCCTGGCCTTGTCTGTTGGTACACATACCCTAAAGCTAAAACAAACCGGATTTCGGGACTACCAGGAAACCATCAATATTCAAAAAGACGACACCATGCGAGTCCGGTTTGAGCTCAAACCAGAATAAGCCACTTGGTTTGCTGTAATTCGCTGCGGAAAGCCAGCTTGATAATGAATTTCTTAACCGCTATTTTTTCCTTTTTGATCTGGGAATAGCTTACTGGTGTACGGGTGATGAGAAATATGCGCGGGTTTATACGCAATTACTTACTGATTTTGCAAATAAAGTTGAACCGCCGGACATCCCCACGTTCCGGGCGGCAAACGTGGTCTTTAACCCCTGCCCATGGAATTTGCTGAGTGTCGGCATTCGCGCGAAAACCTGGATTGGATCATTGGAGTTTTTTCTCGATTTCCTGTCAATGAACGGGGAATTACTGGTCTGGATGCTTTATTCTAATTCTACTGTGTTTACCGATGGCTTGCTCTCTATGTTACGGGAGCAGATTGTCCCCCGCTTGAGAGCGGATGTTCCTAATGAACCAACCGAGGAGCAATTACAGTCAGACCCTTATATGTCCCGTTTTGCCTTGGTTTTTGACAGAGAGGGATATAGCCCACAATTTTTCAAAGACATGTGGGAAGCTCGGATAGCATGCTATACCTATAACAAGTCGGTGAAAGATAATTGGGCAGCGGAAGAATTTTCGGAACATACGGTTTGCTTTCCTGATGGCCAGAGCGTTATGATGCAGATTGCGGAACGAGGTGTTTTTGTGGGCGGAAAGCTATGGATCCGTGAAATACGCAAATTAACTAAAAGTGGTCATCAAACTTCTTTACTTAATGAAAATACGAATTAATAGACAATAAATCAACCATGCCTATCCGATTAGCACAGGTATGTCTGATTCCTTATGATTTGGGATTGCCATCTTCTATGGTACGTTAACATACTCTAAAATTATACATCTAAACAGCTACCTGTGTCAACCGGCAGTTCTGACGCATCCTATTAATGATGTCAGTCATTTTTTCAATCTCATAGGTGGGCAAGAGACTTCTTTCCAGTGTAAATATAGTTTTCCTATAGGGGGGTAATTATTAGCGCGGGGCGTATGATGTTGAGAAAAGGGTTTTAACTGGAAAAGGGATACTAAGTATTCCAACGAATTTGAATACTTTGTTGCATTATAACTTACTTTCCGCGGGTTGGAAAGAGAGTTTTATTTAATTTCCCCTTCGGCTGCTTTTTTGTAAGCAGGTGATTTTTAGCATAAGACGCACCGATATCCAGAATATGCTTCAAGATTTTATCCAATTCCATTCTGTTTTTTATCCAGCCATCCAACAAGGCGACTTCTTCTTCATCTAAACCTATCGTAACCTGTCGCCCACCAACATGGTGGTGCCAACGGTAATAGGGGCCATGACGTTTTGTTTTATCTTTCAGACATTCACAATGCTTACTGCCACATAGTGCGTACAACGCATGGATGGTTCCGGGGATAGCGTTACCAACGGCAAGCAGGCGTTTTTTAAGCTTCTCCTGTCTGGAGTGCAATGAAGCTTCTATAGGCATGGGTAAAATATAATACTTGCAATAATATATTGCAAGTATTATATTTATTCTATGACCGACCCCAACCTTTCCATTCGCTCTGTTCGCCTGGGTGCTATGCCCCTTATTGAAAAGTACATTGACGCCTTAGGACTCTGCGATTTGTTTGCAAAGACCGTACGTAGCGATCCGCGTGACCTGATCCCCGTCTCGACTACCCTGGGTATCGCACTTCGTAATGTTATGCTGGAGCGTTATCCGTTATATAAAATGGGCGATTGGGCGGAACAGCGAGGGTTAATTGGTCAGGGGCAGTCGGAACTGCTCAATGACGATCGCATGGGCCGGGCACTGGATCTGTTCTTTTCCTCAGATCGTGCCGCTTTCATCAGTACCGTGGTACTCAAGGCCATAAAGCTTTTTGATATTGATCTAAGCAAAAGCCGCAAAACCAAAGCACGGCCACAATAAGGACCATAGACCCGATTTAAAACAGTTGGTCTTTTCTCTCTCTGTTGCGGCGGACTTTTCCGTACCACTTTATTTCAAAGTTTGGGATGGCAATACGACGGATGATTCGACTCATTTAAGCAACTGGATGACACTTCGCTCTCTGGTGGGAAATGCGAATTTTGTATATGTTGCCGACAGCAAGCTATGTGTACGTGATTCCATGCAGTTTATTGATACCGAGGGCGGCAGTTTTGTCACCGTATTGCCGGAAACCCGAAGTGAAATCGAGCGATTTCAGCAATGGATACAAACCAATAACCCGGATTGGCAAAAGGCAATCGAGGAACCGGATCCCCGTAGCAAATATGGCTCGATGCGCACCTTCTGGACATTGGAGTCTCCATTTCTTACGGTGGAAGGCTATCGTATCGCATGGATTAAATCCCTGCAAAAGCAGTTGGAGGATGCGCAACGCCGCTTGAGACGAATTGAGAAGACCGAGGACGTGCTTGGTGAATTAAACAAGAAGACACATCGTAACCGGGAAAAACTTGAGGAGGCCGCCAAAGCCACGTTGAAAGGCAATCGTACGCAAACCTATTTTGACTACCAGATTGCAACAGAGGTGGAAGAAATAATCAAACAGCAACAGCGTGGACGACCACACGCTAACACGGCATACCGCAAGATTAAAAAAACCAGTTATAAAATGAGCTATTGCCAAAACACACAAAACATTCAATATGATGCACGATATGACGGCATTTTTCCATTGACCTCTAACCTCAAGAATGTAGCAAATGAGATATTACGGATATATAAATATCAACCCAACCTTGAAAAGAGACATGAACAACTCAAAAGTGTCTATAATGTCGCCCCAGTATTTCTACAAAATCCGGAACGTATTGAAGCCTTGATGCTACTATATTTTCTTGGGATGCTCATTGCTGCGCTTATAGAACGGGATGTTCGCAAAGAAATGAAAAACAGGGGCAAAGACAGTATTCCGATATATCCGGAAGATCGCCAATGCAAAGCACCGACAGCAGATAGGTTGTTCGAATTGTTCAACGATGTGCGGCTTCAGTATATTTGCAAAGGCAGTCAGACATTATCGGTCATTCCAGACCCGCTTACAAAGAGACAGTTGATTGTGTTAGATTGCTTGAAAATCAAACAGTCAGAGTTCTTCAAAATGGGATAGCATCGCATTTTTTGCAGCCACTTTTAATTCGAAAATTATCATGTCCCCAACCCTCGGAAAGTAAGTTATGCGAATCAAAACAACGATTAAAATTTATTTAATCTGTCTTTCTGCTGCATTGACGTTTCTTGTTGTGGTTACGGAATGTGCAGAACGAGAAATAAGACAGACCAAATATGAGAATGGTCAAATAAAGGAAATGTATTATATCAAGCAGGGTTCGCAAAGGAATTATTTAACGGATGGATTGATGACCACATGGTATGGGAACGGTCAGAAAGCAGAAGAAAGCAATTGGAAGGATGGCAAACAAGATGGATTTGCGATTGGGTGGTATGCAAATGGGGTAAAAAACCTTGAACAAACTTGGCGGGATGGGAAACGAGATGGGCTGGCAACTTTCTGGCATGAGAACGGCCAAAATAAATCTGTTGTTACCTATAAGGATGGGAAAGAAGATGGATTAGCGACTTCATGGTATGAAAGCGGGAAGATAAGTGGTGAATGCCACTACACGGACGGCAATAAAAATGGCTTATCAAGTTCATGGCATGAGAACGGGCAAAAGAAATATGAAGTCAATTATAAGGATGATAAGTTAAATGGATTAGCAACCTGGTGGTTTGATAACGGGCAAAAGGAATCTAAAACCACCTATAAGGACGGGCAAGAAGATGGATTAGAAACAAGATGGTATTCGAATGGGCAAAAGGAAACTGAAGTTGTCATCAAGGATGGTAAGGCAGAAGGATTACTAACCACGTGGCATGAAAACGGACAGAAGAGATCTGAAGCGGCTTATAAGAATGGAAAGGCCGATGGATTGTCAATTACATGGTATGAAAACGGGAAAAAGAAATCTGAGTATACCTGGAAGGACGGGAAATTGGTAAACTGAAAGCAATACTAAATCTTGACGATATTGTCATTCAATAAAATATTTCTTGCTCTTAATTGGTTTGTTGATGTCATTTGCTGGCTTCTTTTCTTCCAATAGGCTTTTATAAGTGTCACTGTGGTAGGTGCTATATGGGTTGGATACTGAATTGGGGTCATATTTATTTGTACTTAAGTTGCCCTTATAAGTGTTATCTTCAAAAAGTTTGGGGGGTTCAGTAGCGTATGGGTTCTTTGCACTTTCAGTGGAGTACTTGCTCCCATAGGAACCATACTCGTTATTTACGCTGTTAGGGCTGTACTTGCTGCCATATTGGCCATAAGGATTAGAGATTGAATTAGGGTCATATTTATTTGTGTTGGCCTTACCTAAATATTTTCCATCAGAACCGACAACATCGACATTGCCAGATTGAGCAAAAAGAATTGCCGCGAGTGCAAGAATAATGATTTTCAAGAAAGCCTCCTTTTGAATGAAAGTTAGATTATATGTTGTCAATTGTCAATGATTATTAAAAACTCATTATTGGTGTGCGGGAAACAAGTAAGGCACAGGCGTATGAAGTAATATTCCGGCGCGGTCACACGGGACGCAGCGAAGCATAGGCGCGCCGGATCCAGGGAGCCCATAGGGGCGGAAGCGCTACAAGCGCGTGGGTGGGTTACACGGTACCAGGGCCAGAGTTGAGGCTATGCGAAACCGATAGCCACGGGAATATGGGCCCCGTGGGCTGCCCCTGCACGGCGGAAAGGCAAGATGAGGGAGAGGGGAAAGCCGACTTGAGGAAGCGCTGAAAGCAGCGACCGAGACAAAGGCTTGGGGTGAACCCGAAACTTAGCACCCCTTTTAGAGCTGGTTGCCCCCTGCAATTTACTGCGGCACCCTTACCAAAGACGGGGATTGCCAAGGATGGGGGTGCAGGGGGCAAACTGCGGCAAGGGTTGTGCGGGCCTTGTAGCCGGGTTTAGTACCGTGTGGGCGGGGGTTCAGGAAATCCAATTGAGCGGGTAAGCCTCAGCGATCGCCATCCACAGTTGCTTGGAAAGGTATGTGGCTAGAACCAGAATTCAAACTATTGGGCTTGACGGGAAAGACGGTGAAAAGGAATATTCATTAAAACAAGGAAAGGAAAAAATGGCAAATCTATTACCGGTTGAAACAATTGAACGTAAAATCCTGGTGGTACGTGGGAAAAAGGTAATGCTGGATCGTGATCTCGCAACGCTCTACCAGGTGAAGCCAATTGCCCTGAGACAACAGGTTAAAAGAAATGCGGGGCGCTTCCCGGATGATTTCATGTTCCGCATGACACCCAAAGAGGCAGCGGTCTTGGTATCACAAAATGTGATACCTTCCAGGAAGAGCCTTGGCGGCGGCTTGCCGTTGGTGTTCACGGAGCAGGGCGTGGCAATGCTTTCGAGTGTTTTAAAGAGCGAGCGAGCCATGCTGGTTAATATTCAGATAATGCGGGCCTTTACCCGCCTGCGGGAAATGCTGGCAACGCACATTGAGATCCGGCACGCGGTTGAAAACCTTGAACGGCGGGTAGATAAGAATGACCGGCAAATACAGGCAGCCTTTGAAGCAATCCGGCAATTATTGGAGCCGCCGGTGAAGGAACCAAAAAGGAATATTGGCTTTGTTCCCTAATGGGTGGAGGGGTATCAAAAACAGGTAATTTCGTGAACACAAAAAGCCGCTTTTAAAGCCTGTTTTTCCCGCTTTCCATGGCGTTTTGGAGTTGAAGAAAATATGTAACAAAAGGGCGCGGCTTAGGGTAGCTCCCGAACGCCGGAACCGCACCGGTTGCCGTGCCCTTTCTTTAAACTGCGGAACAGATAGGCGGATCTGACATGAAAAAGGAAAATGAACGTTTAGGACGCATAGAGAGAAAACTAGATACGATCCTACATGTGTTGGAATGTAATAATTTTGATTGGAGGGGATTTAATGAAGAAGAAGACGCAGAGAGGAGAGAAAGTGATGCAAGGGAAAGAGAACGTATGGAAGAATTTTTCAAAAAGAAAAAGCTACCATCAAAAGCAGATCCAGAAAAAGACTATAGGAAGATAACATTCGACATAAAGGAATTCCCTAAAGAAGAAACAAAATCACGTGAATTTAAAACCATAAAGGAAATCGGGATAGCTGTGTTTAGCAAACTTAGGTTAGGAGGGATTGAACAATATACCACTTATTTACAGAGAGCAAGAGGACAAGGATTTAAGATTTATAAAAAATGCAAAGGTGAGTATTTTGTCAGTATAGAACAGGCAAAGATAAAGGGAAACCCCGAGCAAAAGCAACTTGCTAACATGCGAAAGGCTGAAATGTTAGGGAAACATGGCGAAGAAAGCAAAAAAACAAAGGTGAAGGTTGTTATGGAAAGTTAGGCGATAAATAAAACCGGATTGTTTAGATTATTGGTGAAGGAAAAGCCTTCGCCGATAACAAAGATGAAAGGCGGAGGCCCAAAAGGCTGACCGCCTTTTTTATTTTTAAAGAGTAAAGATGTGTTACGAAAGGCTAAACAATCTTAAAGCGGAAATGGTGACGGCTGGTGTGAGTATGCGTGAGTGCTGCGACAAACTCGGTTTGGATTACGATCGGATTGGCCGCATGATGAATGGATACCGTCCACCTGACGGTGACGCGATATTCAAGATACAGAAATATTGTAAGGATGTGCAGGTGCAGCGCGCCGGGATGGTCGCATGAAAGAAAATCTTTGCCGTCTGAGGCGCAATGTTTTCGAGGTCGCAAGGCTGAACCAGGGAAACCCGGTGATAGTCGCGGCGTTGTTCCGCCTTCACGCAACACTGACGCGGCAACTGATGCGGGGTACACGGTGAATCTTCCCCCCGGAATACTAGATTCGCAGGGATACCGGAATTTAACGCGACCGGCAAAACGCCTTATACTTGTCTTTTTGATGCGAATGACTCCACCAAATACATATTTCCCTTCCATATCGCGGCTTTGTAAGGATACGGGCATGGCCAAGCCGACATGTTTGAAAGGGTTAAGAGAACTTTTGCGGATTGGAGTTATAACCATCCAGTCGCAGTATGGACACGCAATGATTACCGGTAGCCAATTTGAAAACAAGGCTCAAATTGAGAACGTCCTTTTAGATTCGCTCAATCTGGGAACAAAACCGCAAGGACAAAACCTGCCGGACAATATCCAGCAGATTAATGGGGGGCATGAATGACACGGGTTTTAAAATCCACTCTTTTGCGGTTTGCTTTCATTAATCCGGTTTTGGACGCGGTGATCCTTTTCGTCGTTTCAAGATTTATGGGGGGCGTCTAATGGCTGGCTTCCTGAAGATTGAACGGTCTTATCTGGAAACCGTGGAATACAGGACGGCCCGCCCAGCATTGCGGTTTGTCTTTGCGGCCATTGCAGGCCATGCCAATGGGGAATCAAAGGCTTGTTTTCCGGGCGTGCGCACGATATCGGAAATTACTGGTTACGATGTCCACCACGTTCGGTGCCTGATACGGGAGCTGGATAAAGGCGGGTTAATTAAGCGGGAGGCACGGCCCGGCAAATCATCAAACTATATCATTTCCATGGGCGCGCCATACCCAGGGCAAGGGGTACCCAAGGTACAAGATACCCAGGGTACGCCATTAAGTGACCCTGGGCACATAAAACCCCTGACCCTGGGCACGCCGTGCCATATAGAACTGCCTTTAACAACATTAACGGCAAAAGATGAAATCAAAAAGCTGAAGAAATTAGAAACCAGGAAAACGGAATGCTATTGAATGACCTTTCCGCTTGCGGGATAGAAATCAAAGGGCGCGGCTCGGAAGCGCGGTTTAAATACTGTCCGTACTGTGAGACTCCGGAAGATACGGGTTTTAACTATTTCAGTCTCAATCTTGAAAAAGAAGTATTTCGTTGCGTTAAGTGCAATACTTCAGGACATTGGAGCGAATTAAAGAAACACCTGGGGCTTGTTCCGGAATGCCGGCCAGCGGTATACCGGGCAAGCTGCCAAAAGAAACCCGTTAAGCCACCGGCCCGGCCGGAACTGACCGCCGGGGACATGGCGGCTTTCTATACAGACTACCAGACCCGGCGGGGTATTTCCCCTGATGTCCTGAAAAAGTACACGGTCGGTCGAATGGAGAAGGACAGCAAGACCTTTGCAGTCTATCAGTTTTTCAGCAAGGGCGAAATAGTAAACCGGAAATATCGAAACCTTGCGGACAAAAAAACACAATGGCAGGAACCCGGCGCGGAGTCTACCTATTATGGCCTGCAGCACGTCAAAGAGGGCGGTTTGCTTCATGTTGTCGAGGGAGAGAATGATTGCCATGCCCTGGCCCAATTGGGGCTCTTAAACGTGGTATCCGTGCCTTCAGGCGCGGGAACATACACCCCTGCAATGGATGTGGTAAACAAGAAGTTTGAAACAATCGTTTTGCTCTTCGATAACGACGAACCCGGCCAGACCGGGGCGCGGCGCTTTGCTGAAAAGGCGGGTTTGCACAAGTGCCATAATGTGCGCCTGCCTTATAAGGATGCGCGGGAATGTCTGTTGAAAGGGCTTACGGGTAAGGATCTTGCCGCGGCGATCGGCGGCGCGGAACGCTTCACCCTTGACGGGGTTGTTAAGACCGGCGCTTTTAAAGAGCAATTGCTTGAACATTTCCGAAACCCGGAGCGGTCGCGGGGATTACAGATTGTAGTCCGTGGAATAAATCGCATTTTAGGCGGTATCCGGCAAGGTGAATTAACATCCTTGACCGGACATACGGGAAGCGGGAAAAGTACCTTTGGATTGAATGTTGCGCTTTGGGTTGTCCGGGCGGGCTGGCCGGTGTTGGTTGTGTCTCTTGAAAATGCAATGCGACAAACCGTCCAAAAGATGATTGCCATTGATAGCGGCGAAAGTATTTTTCAATACGATGAGTTTGACCGGGGAATAAAACTTGTCAAAACAGAATCTTGGATTTCAAATCAGATTGACAAGCTCGATATAATGCCACTTTATTTTCTTGACCCGGAAAGCAACAAGGGCGGGTACTATACCCTTGACAAAATAATCGAAGCGATTGATTACGCGGTCAAATTTCATGATATCCGGTTTGTTCTTGTCGACCACTTGGAATATTTCATTTCCCTTAAATCATCGGATACGGCGGTCTATGTTATCAATTCCGTTATGCGGCAACTGAAGGAATTAACAAAGCGTTTACAAGTTCACGTTTTACTGATCGCACACCCGGCGAAAACCACAGACAAAGAGGGCAAACTTGCGGCGCTGGGCCTAAATTCTTTCAAGGGTAGTTCCGCCATTCAACAAGAATCTGACAATATACCAATCTGTCAACGTGTGCAGTTTGATGAACTTAAACCGGCCCAGGAAGCGAAATTGAAGATTATCAAGAACCGAGAAAACGGCCATTACGGGGAAGTGATTTTCCATGTTGCGGAAAACATGAATACGTTTAAAGAAAAAACAAATTAACAGAAAAGGAGAATGCATGGGTTTAAACTGGGACAGAGGATTAAAGGCGTTAGGAGAGGGACTTGCGCAAATCGGCAAATTAAATGCTGAAAAAAAACAGCGCGACATCGAAAATGACCTTGCCGCAAGGAAAATGGCACTTCTCGAAAATCTAAACCAAAAATCTGTGGAAAAAACAGGAACACCCGCGATTGATAGTCTTGGAAATCTGGCAAACTTGAAGAACATAGAAGACCTGCAGAAAGATATCCGATACCAAAACAGCGGATACGAGTTTGGGCTGGGAGGCGCCCCGAGTCTGAACAATTTTAACACTGCAAGAAGCAGACAGGAGCTCGCGCCTGGGATGGACGAATTTACGGAAAACAAACCGCCGCGGGAGTTGTTGGCGGAATCGCCGGTGGCTGCCCTGGCAACACCGGAAGGGAACGCATTCCGGCAATCCATTTACCGCGCCTATCCAATGCCGCAGGCGCCGACACGCCCGGCGCGTAAGATTAACCCTGCATTGGCAAAATTAAAACGGTAACAAAACAAGGAAATCCAAAACGCAACGAAGGCAGAATATGGAAAAAAGGAAAGAGAATAAAAAATACTCCACGTGGGAAGATGGATTAAAGGCCGTGAAGAAAGTGCTTACGGAAAGATTGGACAACTTTGTCCAAAAAGGCATGATGAAGGAACAAACGGAAAACCCCGGAAGAAAACAGGAAACCCTACGAATAGGGAAAGATACCAGTGAAAGGATAGAAAACATGGAAACACAAGGTTTGATGGATGTTGGGCAAGCCGCGGCCTATCTGGCCGTACCTAAGTCACGTATATACGATTTGGTATTCAAGAAGCGGGTTCCATTCTTCAAGCTTGGCGCATCAGTCCGGTTTAGAATGGCCGAGCTTAACATCTGGCTTGAAGGCAATAGACAAGGACTGGCCGAAGTGTATAAAAGCCGATAAATAAAAGGTGTTGCAAGATGGGCAAGATTGAATTAAATTTATTGGCAGGTGTCCATTGCTTAAAGACCCGGAAAGGGGTTAATGCAATGGATGGAAAAAGAATGTTCTTTGAAATCACAGAGCGAAAAGCAATCTTGACCGGGGAGCACCTATGGGCTTAATCCGGTTGAAGGGAAAATGGGCGGTGGACTATTACCGCAATGGCCAGAGAGTCCGGGAGGTGGTGGGGGAATCAAAGACCCTGGCAGCCCAGGCGCTGGCAAAGGTGAAGAGTGACCTTGCTCAAGACAAGTATTTCCCGGACAGACCCAAAGGCGCGGAACTGAAAGTATCTGAAATATTAGACCGCTATTGGACAGAGCATTTACAGTACACAAAAAGCGGCCCAGGGTATAAGTATTTTTATGCTTCTGCGAAAAACGCTTTTGGGCATTATACCCTTGTGGACTTACGGAAAGAAGAGATTGAAAGGTTTATGCGTGCTACGGTGGGAAAGAAAAAGAAGCGCGGTGAATCCACCATAAAACCCGCCACGGTAAACAGAATATTTCAATTCCTTTCATCGGCCATTAATCACGGAATACGGACGGACGCGATCCGGGGTGTTAAAAACCCATGTGCGCTTGTCCGTAAACTGCCCGAGAACAATGTCCGGGACATAACCATTGACCGGGGCCAATATGAAAGCCTTATTCAAGCGCTTCCTGATTACTTGCGGCCCGTGGTGTCTTTTGCATACTTCACGGGGTGCAGGAAAGGGGAAGTCCTGGCTTTGAAGAAAAAGGATATTGACCTTTTCCAGAATGTTGCCCATGTCCGGGACAGCAAGAACGGGGAAGCGCGGTTTGTACCTCTTCACCCGGAGTTAAAAGAGACCCTGATTGACCTGTTAAAGCTACACCCGCAATCAGAGTATCTTTTCAACAGACCGGACGGGGCGCGATTGACGGACGGCAGCTGGGGATTTACGTCAGCGTGCAAACAGGCGCGGCTTGATACCCTTCATTTCCATGACTTGCGCCATACGGCGCTTACGAACTGGCATAATGAAGGCCATAGCCATTTCCTGATTATGCAGGCTTCCGGCCATAAAACCCTTTCATGTTTTCAGCGGTATCTATCCTTCCGAAATAATGACCTTCAGAAGCTTGTTTTGTCCAAAGATGGACACCTGGTGGACACCCAGAAGGCGGTCGAGTTTGCTAAAGCTATGTGATTAAGAGCGATATGAAAGTACCAATACAGGTTCAAATCCTGTCTGCGGCATTTTGATTTCTTAAGCAAATTTATTTATAGCAAAATCAGCCCTGCGAAAACGGGTCCTTGTCTTTTTCCTTCACAAATTCGGAATAAAAGTTTTTTATCAGCTTGTAACACGAAACCGCCACTAACAGCATAATGGCGGCAATAAGATACTGCATCACATGAAGATATTTCTCGATGACATCAAAAAACTTCGTCCACATAACAATGGAAACTATACTGCCGGATAAAACAGCCGAAAAGTTCTTCCACAAACGCATCCTCAGGAAATAACCGATAATCGAACCTACCACAGGGCCGGTAACCGGTAGAGGAATCATGACAAAGAAAAAAAGACCAATCCATCCGTAGGTTGAAATCTTTTTTTCATATTTGTGCGCCGCGATCTCAAGATTACCGGACATTCGTTTGAACCATTTGACATTAAGATAGTGGTTGAATGATAAGACAAAAAGCGAATACATAAGACACACGTTTAAGGCTTCCATGAGGGAATTAAATAATATAGTGCCTGTGATGCCGAAATTCTTTAGACATATAATAACACCTGCCGCACGTCCACCTGATGAATTTGCCACTAGCGCGAGTATGAGGGTGCGCGCAAACAAGGGAGCCGTCTTAAGGAAATAGAGAAATATGCCTAATGTCAAGACCGCAAGCACAACAAACGATAAAAAAACACGGCCTTCTGTTGTTTTTACAAGTACTTGCCTGAATGAAAGCTTATACATAGGGAATTATTATAACGAATTAACCGGCGGTTCCGCCACATTATTAACTTCAAACGGTTTAACCGGACCTTCCCACCGTTTGCGGCGTGCCAGTTCCCTCATATCAACGGCGGGATCAAATTCGCCTACAATTTCCCGGCCTATTATTTCTTCCAGAACATCCTCAAGCGTTACAACCCCTACAAATCCGGCCCGTTTGCCCTTTTGTATCATGCTTTCAATAAAGGTAATTGGGAGAGAATACAATACAGCTTCAGAGAGAGAACATAGAAATGAAACTAGTAATGTTACACAGATTGCGATTACAAGAATTGATAAAGTCATAGACTTTTCACCTCATGGTAATATAGCTTTTTTAATATTCTTTTAGCTTTATCCGCGTAACCATCTGACCAATCTGGCATTTCTAAAAATATTCTGCTAAAATTCCTCAGGGGTCTTCCTAAGCAGGATAAAAAGGAAAAAAGGCCCGCCGAGCATGGCCGTTATCACGCCGACAGGAATTTCAGCCGGGCTTATTGCAAGGCGCGCGATTGTATCGCATAACACAAGGAACGCCCCTCCACCAAGGGCCGTTGCAGGAAGCAAGATTCTGTAATCAGAGCCTATTATAAGGCGCAGTGTATGAGGTATTATGAGGCCTACAAAAACAATGGGGCCGGCAACAGATACTGATGCACCGACCAGAATCGAAGTTACAAAAAAACTTAAATTCTTGACACTTTCAACCTGCACACCCCGCGAACGCGCAATCTCATCACCCAGACAAAGCTGGTTGTATTGTCCTCCCATTGTAAAAAGCACGAAAAGACAGATTATAACAACAGGGGCTATCCGTAATATGGGGCCATACTCTGTTATGTCAAGACTACCCATTGTCCACTGCACCACACGGTACGACTGTGACGGGTCCATTATATAATGCAAAAACATGGTGATTGCTGAAAAGAAAAAACCTACTGTTACCCCTGACAAAAGCATTGTCGAGGTCGTGACGCCTCCCCTGTGTCTGCCAAGCAGATAGACAATTGACAGAGACAACAGACTACCAAGGAATGCCGAGACCGTGACTGATGAAAACCCGAGGACGCTGAAATCAAAACCAAGTTTGATGGCAAGGACAGCCCCGAAGGCACCGCCGGATGCAGTGCCGAGGGTAAAGGGTGTTGCAAGCGAGTTGCGAAAAACAGACTGATAAACCGCACCCGAACATTCAAGCGCAGCGCCTGCAACAAGTGCCAGCAAAAGCCTTGGAAGACGAGTTCGTATAAAAACTTCTCTTGCAATATCATTACCATTGGCCTTGAAAAGAAGGTTCCAACCAGTAAATATCCCACCCAGCATGGGGCAGATGATGATTACTGCGGAAAGCACTATAAATATAATCAGCAAAGTGCGAATAGGGTTTTTCATTTTATTACCGGTACCACAAGCGGCACATCCTCTTCTGGATGACGGATTATTTTTACCCTGGTTGAATAGACTTTTTCAAGCAAAGATTCGGTTATTATTTCAGCAGGCGTGCCTGTTCCTACGACACTACCTTTTGACAAAGCAGTCACTGTGTCACAGTATAAAGCAGCAAGGTTGATATCATGGGTGATTACAACTGATGTGAGATTCTGCCTTTTTGATATTGCGTGGATAAGGCGGTATATTTCCGACTGGTAGCGTATGTCTGTAAAGGCTGTTGGCTCGTCGAACAGGATGACAGGGGTATCCTGGGCAAGTGCGGCTGCGATTGCCACTCGTTGTTTTTCACCTCCGGAAAGGGAACGAAACAGACGATCCCGCATTTCGTACATCCCAAGAAGCGAAAGCATCTCTTCAGCTATTTTAATGTCCTTGTCATTATCCTTGAACATGTTTTGCCTGTGAGGATGGCGGCCAAGAAGCACAATCTGCATGACAGTAAACGGAAAACCTGTGTAATTCTCCTGAAACACATAAGCAACCATCCTTGCGCATTCAATTGCCGAAAGGTTCCGGATATCCGTGTTGTTTACAAGAATCCTGCCACTTCTCGCCCTGTATAATCCACCCATAAGCCGGAGCAATGTGGATTTTCCAGCGCCATTAGCCCCGATAATCCCGTGGAGCTCACCTTCTTTTATCCGAAGACTTAAGCCTTTGATAAATGGCGAATCATTATAAGAGAAATCAACATTTTCAATCTGTATCATAAAAATTATTGTCCCAGCAATTGGGACAGTTTCGCTGCTGTTTTAACCATTCGCGGACCTGGAGTGAAAACATACTCCTCCTGAAGGGTATAAACATGTCCTTTTTTCACAGCCTCAATACCGGGCAAGCCCTTCCAGATTTCCGAGGCTTCACTAGAATTACCCATGAGTGCGGTCTCTATTATATATTCCGGATTTCGAATTATTATCTCTTCCAATGAAACCTTGCACCAGACAAGTGGCATACTGTCAAACACCGAAGCCCCACCAGCAGCATGCAATAGTTCGGCAAGAAAGCTTCGGCAATTGATACTGTAAATATTTGATAAAGAACCCGGCGTGCGACCAACAACGAAAAGCACCCGCTTTAATGGCCTTCCACTATTAACAGAATGTATGGAATCAAGCGATGTTTTGAGCCCCGCAACAATGGAATCAGCTCTTCTTTCAACATTATACATTTTACCGAGAACATGAAACGCATCATAAACATCAGAAATGCGGCTTTGATTGAATTTAATCACAGGTATTTTAAGGCCGCGAAGCTTATCTTCTGCTTCTGTTTGCATGTCTCCCAATAAGACAAGCGAAGGTTTCATTGTAAGTATTTGTTCAACATTCGGATTTATGCAGTCACCAACCTTGGGCAAAGAATCAACAACCTGTTTCGGATAAACGCAAAACAAGGAAACACCGATTAAATGTTGAGAAAGACCCAAGGCACAGACAGTTTCAGTCAGGCTCGGTAATAGTGATATTATGCTGTTGTCAATATGTTTTATTGGCTTTTCTTTTGTATTGCAGCTAATAAAAAGAAACAGGAATAAAAAGCAAAGTGCTGATAACCTCATATTCGAGCCCCATGATTTATCATCACAACAGCAGAGATAAGAAATGCAGCCTCGGAAAGTTCATTTACAGCACCAATACAGTCTCCGGTAATACCGTCAATTTTATACAGGCAATACCATGCAAAAATCCCTGTTGCACAAACAGCGGATAAAAATAAGACTCCTGCAAACAAAACAGGCAATGCAAAAAGAATTACTGCACTGACAGCAATGAAAGCAATAAATACCGGAACCCGCAAACCTCTGTTGCAAAAAGCATTTGCAGTGCCGCCCTCTTTTCTCGCATAAGGCAGAAAGACAAGCACCATTGCCTGCATTGTGCGTGAGACAATAAGACTTAGAATGATAATCAGAATCGCCCCGACACTTATTAGAAAATAATACAAAGCTATCTTGAGCAAAGAATCAATTATCAGGGCCAGAACTCCAAATGTGCCCTGCCTTGGGTCTTTCATTATTTCAAGGACCCCTTCCCTGGTATGCCCGCCGCCAAAGCCGTCCGCAGTATCTGCAAGGCCATCAAGGTGCAGCCCGCCTGTTGCAAAGGATATCCCTCCAAACATGAAAAGTGCTGTAAAATATTCCTGCTCAGGAAAAATAAAATTGCCAACATAATATAATCCGTAAAGGACAAGGGACAGCAGCCCTCCAACAACCGGAAACCATACAAGCGCTCTGGAGAATTCTTCAGTATCTCTGCCAGGCACGGGGATAATTGACAATGTTCGAATTGCTGTTACAAACGGGTTAATGATATAATCGCGGACTAAAAGTGCCATATCAGACTTTGACCTTATCCTGCGCCTCTTCCGATACTCCGGCTGAGGCAAATGTGGCCATCTGATTATAACAGTTCATGGCCTGCATGATTATCTGTATCGCTAGTACTGCGCCTGTTCCCTCTCCTAAGCGCATACCGAGATCAAGTACTGGTTTGACGCCTATAAGTTCAAAATACCCGGAATGAAACCTTTCAGATGACTGATGTGAGAAAACAAGGTACTCTTTAAGAGTAGGTGTCATGCCCATTGCAACAGCCGCGGCTGCTGATGCGATAAAGCCGTCAACAACAACAGGTATTGATGCTGCCCCAGCCCCCATCATAAATCCGGCCATGCCTGCGATCTCGAATCCTCCTACACGGCAGAGCGCATCAAACGGGGTCTTGTCCCACTCTGCCCTGTGCATTTGGGCTGCTTTGCGGATCACTTGTGTCTTGCGTTTCAGCACATCTCCTGATGCACCGGTACCAATCCCGACTGTAATTTCCGGTTCAAGATTAAAAAGAAGTGCATATAATGCTGATGCGGAAGTGGTGTTGCCAATTCCCATTTCACCAACTCCAAGGATACTACACTTTGATTCAAAGCCAAGATCGAATCCCATTGACAGGGCCCGAGTGCATTCCTCACCTGTCATTGCAGGGCCTTTTATAAAATTTCTCGTACCCCTGCCGCACTTTCGTTTGATAAGTTTGGGATGATCTTCAAAATCAAAATCAACTCCGGCATCAACAACATAGTCGTTTATTCCAGCATTCCGGGCCATAACACTTACAGCAGCGCCTCCGCCTATCATATTAAGCACCATCTGGGGTGTCACCTCTTTGGGATATGGAGCAACTCCCTCTTCGGTTATCCCGTGGTCGCCGGCAAAGGTATAAACAGCAGCGTTCTTTATTGACGCGCACGCGGAACGCCTGCACAAGCAATACTGGTGTGCAAGTTCTTCAAGACGCCCCAGGCTCCCTTTTGGTTTTGTCAGGAAATCAAGATGGGCCTGAATCTGATCAGACAGTGCGGTATTTTTAACCGGCAGGATAGCTGGAGGTATTTTTCCCATGAAACCCTTCTCCATTATTTTATTTTTACAGGTATTCCGCATACGCAGAGATAAACTGATTTACTCTTTGCGGCAAACATCTTGTTCATCAATCCGGACATGTCACGAAATTTTCTCGCAAGCCTGTTATCCGGCACAATCGACCACCCTACTTCATTTGTCACGACAATAACATCAATTGGTTGTCCTGCAAGACAGGAAACGAGAGAATCAATTTTTATTAATATCTTCTTTTCGTCTTCTTTATATTCATGATACAAATTTCCAAGCCACACCGTAAGGCAATCAAGGACCGCGACTTTGGTACCAGGCTTAAATCGCACCAATGCACAATCCGGATCGAGTGGCTCCTCATAAGTGTCGAAATCAGGACCCCGCTCTGCCTTATGATTCCTTATCCTATCCTTCATTTCCCTGTCAAGCCCTACAGCCGTTGCAATGAAAGCCTTTTTTCCTTTGCATTTCCTTGCGAGCTCAAGCGCAAACCCGCTTTTCCCGCTCCTTGAGGCACCTGTAATAAGGATTATTTTTCCCATATTGATTTCAGAACCTCCACAGACTCCATTGTATCATTCTGATTGAATACTTCAAGTGTCAGAACACCCTGGTAATGCTTAAGGGTAAGCTCCACAAACCTTTCGAGTATTTTTTGATCCATGCGTGCCAATGACAGATGATCATTTTTATTGTCCCAGCCATGTAGATGTATGACACGCGTATAGGGCATTAAATTTCGTGACACAAAATCCAATTTCTCGCCATACCTGAGAACATGCCCCACATCAAGACAAGAGGAAAAACCATACCTGTTTATTACAGGCAGGTTCCACGAATTGGGATAGCCGAGGTTTTCAACACAGACACGTTTTGCCTTGCTGCCCGAACATTTCTGAAGAGCACCGCATACATCCTTAATCCGTATGTTCCATTCATCCCTTGAAATACCATTACCGTCGAATTCAAGATGAAGAAGGTATGCGAAGGGATCAAGAATCTCCGTAATTTTCATTATGCTTTCAGCCTGGTCGGCATAATCTTTTCGTTCCTTGACATCAACGCTGCAGGCCTTTTTATCAATTGGAAAATGAATTGTGAATGTGGTTTCATGCTCTTTCCCGAGCTTGGCCAGCTTGCCAAGTACAGCCCTTGAAGGCATGTTTGAATGGTCGAGCGATTCAAACAATATTATTTCAACATCATCAAACATGGGCGCGGTTTTTTCAACATTTGGAAGCAGTTCTTCAGGGTAAACATAAGAAGTGCAGCCAAGGCGGAACGGGAAGTTGTGTTTCATGCTGTTAGCTATTGAATATTCAGCACTGAGTCAATGTTCTGAAGCACCACATAATATTTTCCCGGGCCGGCAGAATCAACATCAACGGGATTGACATCATTGCCAAGGTGCTTTTGTGAGAGCAAGCTGCCTGAACCATTTAACTCAATTAGATTTGAGGCACTGGAACGTTCCATAATAAAAATACGATTTCCCGTAATCCTTACATAAGAATCCTGATTAACAGAAAGATTAAAAGCATTATCAACAGAGTTATCAGTACAATTGACTGCCATGACCCTTCCTGATGTAAAATTCGCGTCAACACCAGTCACAACGAGCTTACGGGACATTGAGGTCACATCGTAAACACCCATGGAATATGGCGGTAATGCTAAAAATAGTGATGTAACAAGCACTTCAGTATCATCAAAAATCTTTACACATTCAATTCCAAAGCCCCTTTCTCCAACAAACAGCTTTTGATCGGCCCGTGAATAAGTAATGCCTCCAAAAGCATCTGTAACCGACGAAAGTCTTTTGATAACACCAGGATGCGTAATATTAATGGCCCATACTGGAGTGTTTCCATATTCAATATAGGCGGCGACATATAAAACAGAATCATTTTTTGTTTCCAATTGCATAATCGCTTTACAATAAGGGTCTAGCTCGGACTCCCTTAATAAAACAGTTGTCGAATCCATCGCCGGATCAAGCATTTCTATTGCACCATCACCAGCAATGTATTTTCCAGTACAGGCAATATAAAGAAAACCGCCTGCCTTTACAATACTCGAAGGGTTTGAATAGTGAAGCCTGATTGTTTTAAGCAGGGAATCATTTGTCGTATTTAAAATCCTTATTAATCCCACTGAATCCCCACGTTCGGATCCAATACCTCGCTGTACCAGCAAGTACCCTTTACCATCAACGACAATCATTTGATCTGGAAAGTTTGAAGGTTTAACTATAACCGGCTTCATTGGCTTATCTGATATGCACGCGGTCAAAAACAAAACGTAAGCGATCAATGCGGAAATAAAACATGTTTTCACCTGCTCTCCTTTTGTGATTTTAATGATATTTTATACATTGTCTTTATGTAAAACATCCTGCCTGGCGTAGGAAATCCGTACACATCATATTCATTCGCATCTGTGATATTATCGAATGTTACATCTATTCTCCATTTGCGTAAAGGAAACAACGACAATCCGACATCATGTATTGTTTTTGATGGAACCATAAAAACCGGGTCACTGTTAATAAAATCATTGAAATAATTTGACTCGAATTTAAAGCAATACAACAAATTAACAAATCTTGATGGCGACCAAATTGCCTCGCTGAAAAACTTGACTTTATTCTGACCAGGAAGCATTTTGTTATAAAAATCGACGCTGTTGGTAGTGCGAGTTTTATTCATTGGTTCCTGCAAAGTTACGGACGCACTAAGATCGATGTCCCGCCATTTAAGATTGGCATCCGATTCAATTCCATAAACTAAAGCCCTGCTGTTATTTATCCACATAACCTGCGCAAAACTCTTCTGTATAACCATGGCGTCTTTAAGACTATTTGCAAATACAACCGTGTTTCCTGACAAGGAAACTGTCCTTGGCGTTAAATTATATCGTACTCCAAGTTCGCTGTTAATTGATTTTTCAGGTTTAAGATGAACATTTGGCAATGAGGTTCCCTTGTCGCCAAAAAGCTGATACAATGACGGCTGCTGAATCAGATAATTAACAGATGTATAAAATTTAATATCCTGACTTAATTTATATAAGGAAGAGAATCCTCCTGAATAATAAAAATTATCGTTGTTCAATGGGGGAATGGTTTCCTCTGTATTCCTGTTTATGCCTCCTGAATGCTTGGATGCCGCATATTGCGTGCTGCCTGAAAAGACCGTTTCGGATATGTTTCCTGCCAGAGAATATCGCAAACCGCCGGTCAAAGCATAACGTGATGCGTCAAAGGCGTCAAGCATTTCATTGTTTGTTAAATCATGAGGCAGAAAGTCTTCATATGAAGCATCACCGAACAATGAAAGATTTTGATTTGGCAGCGTGTTCACGCTTCCTTCGGATTGAACCTTAACGAGCCTTTCCTGATCTTTCCTATACACATCGTAACGTGATTTTAAATTCAATTCATTCACCGGGTAATACGTCGTATAACTGTTGTTCTTAAACACAAGTCCGGAACGGGCCGTGATAGCGCTCATAGGAGCGGATTTGTAAAAAAGCTGACCTGAAAGATCCTTGTTGTAATAAAATGCTGTATGATTTGGAACTGAAGGTAATCCTGGAAGACCCTTCCTGCCTTCGTTATAAAAAAGCATTCCGCTAAGCACGCCAAAATTAGGAAGAACATGGCTTGCTCCTGTCAGTAAATTCAGATGTCTTGAATAATCGTTATTCTGAGTCCCTGTAAAATCATCATTTGTATTGTAGGCAGTACCATTGCTGTTGTGATATTTGAAATCATTTTCGGAAGTCATAAACTCACCCGACGCATATACCCGTGTCTTGGGAAACGATCCATTGTATTGACATGTGGCTAATCCATAACCATAAAAACCTCCTCCCAACCCGGCAATAACATCATTCCCATATACCCCGTTGTCTGTGACAAGCTTTATTATACCGCCAGTGCCATTAACCCCAAATCCAGCCGGAACATTACCTTTGTACACTTCAATCCGGTTTACCAGTGCGGAAGAAAGGCTATTTATATTAAAAACTGTCCCATTGCCACTGTTTAATGGGATATCGTCAAGATAGACCCCTACCCTACCCGCACTCGCGCCTCTTATTGAAACATCCGCAAAACTTCCTATTCCTCCCTGGGATTTTATTGTCAAACCGGATATTTTATTTGAAAGAATATCCGCGCATGAAATATTATGCTCCTTATCGGATTCCGTAAGGGTTATGACCTCAAGCGATGCCGGAAATGCCATTTCCTGCTTACGAGCAATGGAAAGTGATTTGTCGCCGGTTGTTATGACTGAATCGTAAAACTGTGTTGAATTAGCACCTGATCCGGCATAAATTATGGTTTGAATAATTGAAACAAAGAAAAAGACACTGCCAGTAAAACCAAAACGGCCATCACGCAGGATGGCCGGTAATATATTAAACATAATATCACCTTTCCGCGAAGGACTTCGACTTTCTTCAGGCAGGTCTCCTGGCTCCGAACTCGGCCTTACCGTCTTCCCGTCTTAGGCATTACCCTTATGACAGTGACAAATTGGCATGGCGTCTGCATCCGTTACAGTGACGGGATCGCTGCCGGTTTTAACGGCATTCCCTTTTCATCCACGCGTGTGGAACCTGAAACATTTATTTCAAAAAGACTTCATAAATATATACAAATGGATTGGATTGTGCAAGGCTTTTTTTTGGCGGCTTTGCGAT
>CAWHPS010000036.1:0-22353 GCA_963831235.1 uncultured Fibrobacterota bacterium | reverse complement strand
CCCCAACTGATGAAGATGGAGACAGTATTAAATATAAACTCATAACATTTCCTCTTAATATGCGGATTGATTCATTGACAGGCCGAATTATCTGGTATCCCAAGTTTCTGGATTTAGGTCAGCATATTGTAACGGTTGAAGCAAGGGACAAATTCAATGCAGCTGCCCGCCAGACATATACAATTAAAGTTGGCGACCTGGTTGTTTCAACGCCAGACACGTCTATTGATTTGGGAGACACGCTCTATTACAACGTCAATGTGACCAACATGGAAGGCTGGGGCATCTTTGCGGGCAATATAGAGGTAAATTTTGACGCCAACCTGGTGACTATTCTCGAAATTGATACGGTTGGATCCGTAATAAGCGGGACAACTTATGCGAGAAACATTACATCTGATCAGGTAAAAGTGGCATTCGCAGGATCAGAGGCGTATAATGGAGCAGGTATTCTGTTTCGCATCAAACTTCTGGTGAACAAGGAGCACTGTGGTGAAAACATAACCCTAAATATCAGCAAGGCGTTCTTTAATGATGGAAAACCCGTGGCAACAGCCAAGTGCGGAAAAATCTATATGAAGTGCGGAACAGGCGGCGACTTCAGTTATCCAATCAACGGCAGAATACTTTATGAAGCCAATCAAAAAGGGATTGGATTCGCAGGGATCACTATTAAAACCTTGAACAAAACAGTTATTTCGGATTCAGATGGAAACTATATTCTAGCTCAGGTGCCCAGAAGCAAAAATTCCTACACATTAAACTGCGTAAAGGATTCAGGAGATTTGCGTAATGGAGTATCTGCGTATGATGCCTCTCTAATACTCCGTAATGTTGTAGGGCTTGTGACCTTTAATTCATTCGCTCATCAATCAAAATGCGCTGACGTTAATGGCAATGATATGATTACAGCGTATGATGCTGCTCTTATTTTACGGTACCTTGTCAAATATAATGATGCAACCATGATCGGCAATTGGGTTATGATGCCTGAATCAACAGTGATTCCAACGCTGCTTGAACCAAAATCAGGTGTTGATTTTACTGCATACATGATAGGGGATGTAAGCGGTAATTGGAAAGGTGCGGATGAATTGCCTAAAGCCAGCTTCAGCGCAGCCTCCTGCATTACTTTGGAATCTACAATAGATACCATTTCAATACATAGCGGCAGCGTTTCTGAGGTTAATCGTATTTCCATATCTTATAGAAATGTGCCGGGAGTATATTCCGGGGAATTTGAAATTGCCTATGACACCATGAATTTTGATCCTCCGCAGGCAATTACTACAACATCAAATATGAATGGTTTTACCTGCGCAAGCCATGTTGTAGGCAATAAAATTCTGGTTGCTTTTGCAGGAACACAGCCTATGTCAACTGAAGGTGAGCTTTTTAGCGTGTTATTGACGCCAAAGGCAAGCGGTTATTCGGTTTTAAGCTCAGAAGTTACGTTTGCAAGGTTTAACGAGATCCCAAATGGCACAATAAAGGTTGAAAATAAGGTGGCAAGAACACCTGTTATAACCTCAACTGAAATATCCAATATATATCCAAACCCATTCAACCCAATGATAACGGTTTCTTACCTGGTGGATCGCGTCCAGAAGGTATCATTAAAGGTATTTGATATTTCCGGTCGTGAAATCATAACACTTGCTGAAGGCATTCATAACCCTGGGATATTTACAACAACCTGGAATAGTTGCAATGAAAAAGGAATTAAATCTGCTTCAGGAATTTATTTCCTTAAACTTAAGACAGAAAAATCTGAAAAAGTGAACAGGATTTATTTGGTAAAATAAATTTATACGGCCATTACAATGTTCCAATAAAAATGGACTGTTGCAATGGCCGATTAATTTAAAGCAAAAAGCGAAAATAAGCTGATATAATGCAATTAAGATGGTAATCTGAAACACTACCAAATGTCGCATAATATATATTATGTAAACCAGTGTATTTTGTTTATTATCATGCTGCCTGAGTCATAGGTTAAGGTTGCTAATTACTTGGAATTCTTTCAGACCATAACTCAAAACTCCCTCTTCCCCATCCAAATCTTTGAAATAAAAGTAATACATATAGTTTATTTTTATATCATTAATTTATTTTCTTATAACTTAAATTACCGGCCCTTCGATACATCCGCCTACGGCGGACACTCAGGGACCGGTAATTTTCCGAGGACTCAAGTTATAGCTCTAACCATTAAGCTTTAAATGTATTAGGTAAAAATTGTCCAAAGAAACCTCATCTTATAATAAATCACTTGCCAGGTTTTTTATTCCACTGGCAATACAATCAGCGTCTCAGAGTTTAACATATCCATTGGTTGCAATGGTTGCTTCAAGAGGTCCAGGCGGCACAGTAAATCTGGCAGGTTTAGCGCAATCCAATACAATTATGTTCTTATTAGGGACAATTGGCGGTGGACTAATCACAACAGGCATGGTATTTGGTAAAACTCGTGAAGGGTATGAAAACTTTAAAAAAGTAAATAATTACTTATCTTTAATAGTGCTTGGTCTGCAAACCCTTATATCAATACCGCCTATTTCACACTTTATTTTCGGTACCATTATTGGTTTACCAGTATCAATTGAAACACCTGCTCGAACCACATTTATTGCTGCAATTCCGCTTCAATTTCTTTTTTTCCTGCGAAATCCCGCACAGGTAATACTTTACAACCAAAAGCAGACAATTAAAGCAAGCCTTTCAACAATATTCAGAATTGCATCAACAGCAATACTTTCACCCATATTCTGCAGATTTGATCTTGTGGGTCCCTATTGGGCTGTTGTTTGCCTGACGATTCCGGTAGGAATCGAGGCTTTTCTTTGCAGGATGCTTGCCATACCGTATATTCCAAATCTTAAATCAGAAAAAATCGATACCCCGCGGAAATGGCAAATATTCCTATTCAACTTCCCACTTTCAATAGGAGGGTTTCTCATCTCCTTGTCTTCAATGGCTCTTGGCTCATTCATTGCCCGTGCGCCACAGCCAGAGATTATGCTGCCAGTATATTATCTTGCATTGGGCCTTGTTAATCCGGTTACCTTTGCAATGGTACGAATGCAGGCAGTGGTCTTAACATTCCCAGACTGTGATTCCAAGGACAACCGTACACTCAGGTTTGGTATAACTGTTGGACTTATTGTAGGTGTTTTACCACTCTTTTTCATTCTTCCAGGTATTGCAGACTGGTATTATGTTAACTTGCAAAATCTTAATCCTGAAAATCTGCATCTAATACGTATAACAGCCTTGTTTTTAATTTTCCAACCAGTTTGCGTGGCATTCAGATCCCATACTGAAGGAATGGCCGCATGCCTTAAAAAACCAACAAGCATCCTTACCGGACATGCGATTTTTCTCGGCACCATGACAATAACATCATTTTTCAGTCTTGCAGTCGGAATCCCTGGAAATCTTATTGGCCCTTGCAGTAATGCTTTGGCAAATATAACAGCAGCCTCAATTGTTCGTTTGTCTCTTAAATGGGATAAAAAGGATGCCTCAGACTTAGTACGCGGAGTTATACCGACTCAGGATGAAAGTTAAGCGCGCTATTTGATGCCTTTTGCATTAACCTGTTACGGAATCTATTGTTTGCTGTAACTTTTCAGGCATCTTCCGGCCCCTCGATACACCAGCCGGTTGCCGAGTGTCCGCCGCAGGCGGATGTATCGAGGCATCCGGCTGGCACTCGGGGACCGGCAAGACACCTGAACAGTTTGCTAAAAACAATTTAAGGTTTATAATTAGTTCTTCTGTACTTTTGACTATAATACCTGCACCTGTCCGTTGGATTATCTTTTTATATAAGACCAAATCAGATGCAATCACAGGTTTTCCAAGCATCAGAACTTCAATAATTGAACTTGAATAATCTCCTGCCTCTGAAGGGAAAACAACAAGATCAAGCGATGAAATCAATTCGTGATATTCTTTTGCAGGTAATGACCTGTTAATAAAATTAATGGACTTTTTGCATTTTGATTTTTGAAGCAGTTCCAGAAAATCTTTGGCATAATCCGGAAATTTATTTTTATAAAACGCCCCTGCTATCACAAGTTTGGCATACTTATCAGCGCTTATGATTTGGGGCAACATTTCAACAACCCTATGAAAACCCATTGTAGGGCGGATATATTTGGAAACAAGACCTATTTTCATTTTTTATTAGCAGCTGCGATCATGTTCAATGCTGACCCATGTTTAAACCATTCTATCTGCTGCAAAGAAAAGGTATGCTTAAGTTGGATTTTATCCTCCCCCCCATCAGAATGTTTGGCAATGAGCATAAGTGGCTTGTCAGGGGCGATTGTTTTAAGCCCCGTTATTGACAGCAAATCATCAAACTTGATTTTATCATAATCCAAAGGTGATTCAAATGAAAGAGGTAAAAGCCCCTGTTTCTTTAAATTTGTCTCGTGGATTCGGGCGAAACTCTTTGCAATTATCGCCCTGCACCCTAGGAATCGAGGTGACATTGCAGCATGCTCACGACTCGAACCTTCACCATAATTTTCATCACCGATTACCACCCATCCCCTGCCCTTTTCTTTATAATATCTGGCAATCTCCGGTAAAAATTGTGACTTGGCCATGTTTAAAAGATTAATACCTTTTCCTGTTTCACCTGTAAAGGCATTAAGGGCGCCAAGAAAAGCATTGTTGCTGATATTATCAAGATGGCCCCTGTATTTAAGCCATTTGCCTGCTGGGGAAATGTGATCCGTTGTACATTTGCCTTTGACTTTAAAAAGCACAAGAAGGTTTTCAATATCCTTTCCATCCCAGGAAGGGAATGGATTAAGAACCTGGAGTCTGTCACTTTTAGAATTAATAATAATATTGATGGCATCAGGGCTTGCAACAGGTGGAATGAAACCACTTATATCTTCAATAAAACCATTTTTTGGTAATTCATCTGCCTTGGGCGCATTCAGCATGATTTTTCCATTCTCACTTTCAATATGATCTGCAGCAGGATTAAAAACCAGTTCTCCGGCAATGGCCTGAGCTGTTACGATTTCCGGGCTTGAGATAAAGGCAAGCGTATGCGGACTGCCATCATTTCTTGCAGCAAAATTACGGTTAAAGGTTGTAATAATCGCATTCTTACTTTCTTTTTTAGGGTCTTTTCGGTTCCACTGGCCAATACATTGTCCGCATGAATTAGACAATACAATGCCGCCGATGGCTTCAAGTTTACTGATATATCCATCACGCCTGGCAGTTGAAAAAACCAGTTCAGACCCTGGGGTAATATAAAATTGGGCCTTTGCCTTGAGCCCTGCCTTTATTGCCTGATCCGCAATATCAGCTGCTCTGCCAAGGTCTTCATACGAAGCATTTGTGCAGCTTCCTATGAGGCCTGCGCTTAATTCTTTCGGAAAGTCGTTTGCAGAAGCATCTTCTCTCATCTTTGAGACAGGCCGAACAAGATCAGGAGTATGAGGGCCTGTTACAAGCGGTTCCAGCGCAGAAAGATCAATTGTTATAACCTTGTCAAAATACTTTTCAGGTGAACTCATGACTTCAGGATCAGCCTTAAGGGATGCTCTGCCTGCCTCGGCCAGATGAGTCACCTCGGATCGTCCGGTTGCGTTCAGGAAATCCGACATTTTCCTGTCATACGGAAAAAGAGAGCCTGTTGCTCCAAGCTCTGCTCCCATGTTGGTTATGGTTGCCTTTCCTGTGCAGCTTAATGTTTGAGCCCCTTCTCCAAAATATTCCATCATACAACCGGTCCCGCCTTTAACTGTTAAAATTCCTAACAAATGAAGGATCACATCTTTAGGAGAGGCCCAGCCATTAAGTTTTCCAATAAGCTTTACGCCAATTATGCCAGGCCATTTAAGCTCCCACGGCATTCCAGCCATCACGTCCACTGCATCAGCCCCCCCTACCCCGACTGACAACATACAGAGTCCACCGGCATTGGGTGTATGGGAGTCTGTCCCAATCATAAGGCCACCCGGGAAATCGTAGTTTTCAAGAAGTATCTGATGAATGATTCCTGCTCCGGGTCTCCAGAAACCAATGCCGTATTTCCGTGCAACTGATTCTAGAAAGGAGTAGACCTCTTTATTAATATTAAGCGCATCGTCAAGATCTTCTTTTGCACCTTTTTCAGCGCATATAAGATGGTCACAATGAATCGTGGTAGGAACAGCTGATGTTTTCCTTCCTGCCTGTATGAATTGAAGAAGCGCCATCTGGGCTGTAGCATCCTGCATGGCAACCCTGTCAGGATTAAGGTTGACATAGCTTTTTTTCCTTTCAGGAGCTGCTGACAGAGAATCGGCAAGGTGTGAAACAAGTATCTTTTCAGTTAAGGTTATGGGTCGTCCGAATATTTTACGAGCGTTTGATATGGCGCTTTCAGTCCTATTAAATGCTTTCCTTATTGTTTCAATATCCTTGACCATGAGCTATTCCCTTGTTTTTAAAGAACGTGTGCCTGAATAAAGTTCATACTCAAAAAGCCTGCATTCGATCTTTGCATTATAGAAATGGAGCCGTTTACATGGTTTGAGACCTATTTTCTTAAGCAATTCCATGTTTCCAGAAAACACAAAACCTCGGTAACCTGAACACTTTTTCTTAAAAAAGTCCCCGATCCTTCGATATGTTTCAGGAAGTTCAGAATGATCCCCAAGGCGAAGTCCATATTCCGGGTTGAGCAAAACCACACCTTCGGAATCAGGAATCGGGGTTTCTGCAAAATCGCATTTAATAAATTCAATTAATTGGTCAACCCCTGCTGTTGTTGCATTCCTGATAGCCGCATCAATTGCCTCCTGACTTATATCGGAAGCAATTATTTTGCCTGGAAATATTTTCAATGCGCTCTCGTGGGCCCTTTTCCGGATAGCCTGCCATTGCGGCTCATTATAACCCCTTATATGCTTGAAACCAAAGTTACTCCGCAAAAGACCGGGTGCCCTGTTAAGTCCGATAAGCGCGGCCTCAATTGCCAAAGTCCCACTTCCGCACATTGGGTTTACAAAGTTACCCTTGCCATTCCACCCGCTTGCAAGAACAAGGGATGCTGCAAGGGTTTCCTGCATTGGCGCCTGCCATGGAATTTTACGATAACCACGGCGTGTAAGGGGTTCGCCGCTGGTGTCAATGAATAGCGACGCTGTTCCTGTTTTCCAGAACAGGCGCACAACTGCATAGCTTGCATCCGGGCCGGAATCAGGGCGCATACCGGTTTTGTCTCGCAGCCTATCAACAATGCCGTCCTTGCAGCGCAGATTAGGAAAACGTGAGTCGTTAATTTCCGGGTTGTCAACAGTGGATGTTATGGAAAGATATTTGTCTGAAAAAAGCCATTCCTCCCATGGGAATTCGTAAACCCCCTGATACAATTCATCAGGTGTTTTACATGGAAAGCTTTTCAGGTGATAGAGAACATGAAAAGCGGTTGAAAGCCATAGATTAAGCCGCATGGCATCGCTTAATGAACCTTCTGTCTCAACATGGTTTGTTGATGTTGCCCTAACCGGATATTCTAACCCCAGAACCTCATCCGCAAGATATGGAACAAGCCCTTTTGCAGTTGTTATAATGATTTTTGCAATGTCAATCACGGGTTTGCATTCTTGAAAATTAAGCCATTTGCAATGCCAAAATATGAAACAACCTCTTCATAAACAAAACCAAAATCAAATTCGTGGACCGGATATATGACGCAAAGCTCGATGACCTGGCGTTCGTTGTCATACCTCATATTGGCATTACCTTCTTTGTCAAGCTCTTCCTTTATTTCAGCCTGAGCGTTTTCCCATAATAGTGGTTCAACCTTCCCCCATTGCAGAAAAACGAGTATCTTTGATCTTCCGGTATCAAATGAAACGTCAAACTGTACAGGGATATTTTGCCTGCTTAACCGCTCTTCCCTGCCCCTTCTGCCACGGGTACCAAGCAATTCAAGGATGACCTGTGTCTTCCATTCAAGACATTTATTTCCGGCACTGTCGGTTGTCTCTTCCACATTGATTGATTCGGACTTTTGACAGAAATCGGAAATCTGCGTTTTAATTAATTCTAAATTTTCGTTCATAAGGTAAAAATATTAAATAACACGGCCCTTTGTTAATGGTAATTCTTTTCTTCTTCGTCCAATTGAGCTTTATGCAACTCGTATTTTTCGTGAGTTTCTATGTAATTTGAATATAGTTCTTCCTGTTTTTTTTTGGCGTGTTCTATTGATCTGGAAAGTTCTGTCATTTTTGCGATATCCTGTTTCTGCGAAACCTCAAGAAGAAGCTGCAAATTATGCTCGCTCTCCTGTTCCAGGTTTGATATGTCTTTTTCCAGAGTATCGAGTGATTGTTTGAGCGGTGTAATTATTCTTGACCGGCGGTTGATGAATTCAGCCCTTGTTTTTTTAAGAGCCTTTCTATCTTTCCATGCGTCCTTATCAGGTTTTGCCTCATCATTTATTGAAGAGGATGACACAACCTGTTTTGATTCCCATCCAATTTCATTCAGGAAATCCTGATATGGCCCGGGATAAATGAATATTCTGTCCTCATGAAAGACAATAAGCTTTGTTGCAAGTTCATCCAGGATACGTTCATTGTGAGTTACAATCACAGCAGCGCCTTCGAATTCCTGAATGGATTCCATAAGCGACTCGCATGACTGCATGTCGAGGTGGTGTGTGGGTTCGTCCAGAAGCAAGAGATTTGACGGGCTTGCGAGGAGTTTGCCCATGAGCACACGACATTTTTCACCGCCGGATAAAATGCCTATTCTTTTAAGCGCATCATCGCCTGAAAACATCATTGCACCGCATATATCACGGGCTTTTTTGCGATCAGGCTCCGGCAGGCAGGATATGACTTCATCCTCAACAGTCAAAGAATCACGCAGCAAAGCCGTATTTGCCTGCTCAAAATAAGCCATCCTTCCCTGAGGATGAATGGACACCTTTCCATAAAGAGGTTTTAATTTGCCTGCAAGGAGTTTAAGAAATGTTGTCTTGCCTTTTCCGTTTTTACCGATAACACATATACGATCATCCGGTTTGACATTAAGGCTGATTTTGTCTATAAGCCAGGGCTTTTCTCCGTTATACGAGAAGGAAAGCTCACTTGCATCAAGTAGATATTTAGCCTCGTGGTTTATATAATTGAAAGAAAACGATAATGTGGGTATTTTATCGAGTTTGGAAAGTGATGTCTGGCGTTCGAGGGTCTTTATTCTTGACTGCACAAGATTTGCCTGCCTTGCCTTTGCCCGAAATTTATTTATAAACTGCTCAAGCTGACGGTTTTTCTTTTCCTGGTTGACTCTCTCCTTTTCATGAACTGTCTCCATGTCATCAATTATTCTGTAATAATCGCCTGTCTTGCCGGCTATTTTCCGCATCTTGCCCCGGTGAATCCCGAGTATATGTGTTGTGATACTGTCCATAACATTTCGATCGTGGCTTATTACAATAAGTTCGTTTTTCCATGGCCTAAGGAAGCTTATAAGCCATCGTATTGATACTATATCCAAAAAGTTAGTCGGTTCGTCAAGGAGCAGCAGTTCAGGGTCAGAGGCCAGGACCTTTGTGAAATGGAGGCGTACCTGGTAACCTCCGGAAAACTCATGAGGTGAACGGTCAAAATCCTTTTCCGAAAACCCCAAACCTGATAATATCTGCTTTAAGCGCCACTCCTCCCCTTTTCTTGATTCAGGCAGGGAAAGACACGCTTCGGATAAAACAGTCGGCATTGTGAATTTGGCGTCCTGCCTAAGAAAACCTATCTTGTAATTACGCGGAATCTGTATGGTACCTTCATCAGCGCCTTCTTCGCCGGTAAGCATCTTGAAGAGCGTGCTTTTGCCGTGGCCATTGCGGCCAACAAGGCCAACGTGCTCGCCATCGTTTATCGTGAATGTGGCATCGTCAAAAAGCACACGTTCACCAAAGCGTTTTTTAAGATTTTGTACTGATATCATTTGTATCCAGAATTTTAATATATAAATATACACAAGCAGACATTATTTCTTCAATGAAGGAGTTTATAAAAGTCAGACAAGCCCGCCGCACAGAGGCGGCGGGACTGATTTGCATTTTGTTCTATTATTCCCGAGCCAGAGACGGCTCGGGAATAAGCGGGACCGTCTCTGGTCCCGCTTTCCGATAAAGAAATCCCAAAGATCAGTCCCGCCGCCTCCGTGCGGCGGGTAAATGTGATACATTCATGGTTAAGTATCCTTTTCAAAAATTAATTTGATTTCAGATGTAAAAAAGTAAAAACAGAAATTATATTACAGAATATCAGTAAATTATTTTATTTAATGGAAAAATATGCCCGGCTTATTCCTGCATCACAGCAACTGTCTTGAAAAACTTGCTGATTCACTGTCAGACCTTATCACCCTTCAAGCCGATGTTTTTTCGCCTGAAACAATAATCGTCCAAAGCAGCGGCATGGAACGCTGGCTTAAGTTTCGGATCGCAGAAAAAACAGGTATTGCGGCAAATTTATCGTTTCCATTTCCAAACGTTTTTATATCCAGGATATTCAGGGAATTGCTTGGAAGCGCTCCATTTGAGTCCCATTTCAGGCGCGATACCCTTGCCTTGCGCCTTTTTGACCTTATGGAGAGTAACAAAGACGATCTTGCCAAGGCTGGCTTTTTGTCAATATTAAACCATGATCCTGATGGAATCAAGCGATATGCCTTTTCAGATACACTTGCTGACTTGTACGATCAATACTCCATTTTCAGGCCACAATGGATAACCTCCTGGGAAAAGGGCGAACAGGCGATAAGCGGGGATGAATGGCAAGCCTCTATTTTTCGAAAAGTATCCTATCTTTGCAATGGCGAAACAAGGCTCAAGACATTATCCCGTTTTTCAGACACAATCAAGAATGGTGCACATACTGAAAAAGTGGGTTTATTGAAGCGAGTCTCAATATTCGGGGTTTCCAGTCTTCCATTGTTTCATCTTGAAGTCCTTGCACAATTATCATTGATAACTGAGGTGCATTTCTTTGTCCTTAATCCTTGTAAGGAGCACTGGTTTGATATTGTGACTGAAGATAAAGCTGATCGCATCTCCCTTTTCTCTCAAGATGACTTGACCCTTCTTCATCTGGAAGAAGGAAACCCTCTTCTCGCATCGTTCGGGACACATGGAAGGGAATTCATAAACACCCTTTTTGACAGGAATGCCATTGAAAAAACCTATTTCATTAATCCTGAATCAAATAATCTCTTGTCAAAAATTCAATCAGACATGCTTAATCTTTCTAAAAACAAATTTAAGATTAAGCCTGATGATACAAGCCTTCTTATACATGAGTGCCATGAAAAAATAAGGGAGGTCCAGGTACTTTATGATACCCTGCTTTCGCATTTTGAAAAAGATCCATTGCTTGAGCCCCAGGACATTATTGTAATGGCGCCTGATATTGATGAATATTCGCAAGCAATACATGCTGTTTTCGAGAACCCGGAAAACACCAAACATAAAATTCCCTTTAGGATTTCAGACCAGACAGCTGCTCGGAGTAACACCTGGATATCAGCATTCATGCTACTTCTTGACCTTCCGGACTCACGCATAACAGCTTCGGACATGCTGGCCCTTTTATCCAATTCAACAATCCGTAAACGTTTTTTGTTGTCCGAAACGGATGTAAACAGGTTGATGTCCTGGATGGGCAGACTCAACATGGCCTGGGGGCTTGATGCTGAGCATAAAAAAGAGATCGGATTACCCCAGGATGAAGCCAATACATTCCAGTTCGGGTCGGATCGTCTGCTACTCGGGTTTGCAATGGCTGATGACTTTGATGAACCGGTTTTCGGCAGGATGCCTTTTTCCGTTATTGAAGGCGATGGTGCACAGCTTGCCGGCATTTTTGCAGAACTCATTGCAACCATAAGGGATATTGTATCTGACTTACACTTGCCGAGATTAGCTTCCGACTGGACCGAGGTATTTCCCAAACTCATGGATCGTTTTGCGGAACCCGAAGATGAGGATGACCGGTTACCCCTTACGCACATTTTATTGAACCTCAAAAATTCCTCCCTTGAGGCTGAATGCAATCCGCTCTTTTCCTTCAGGCTTATCAGGAAATACCTCAAAGACAGACTCGAACGAAGCGTCTCAAGTCACGGCTTCCTCTCTGCAGGCGCTACATTCTGCTCAATGCTGCCTATGCGCAGCATCCCGTTTAAAATAATCGCGCTTCTTGGTATGGACAACGAATATCCGAGGCAGTCGCATTATGTCAGTTTTGATCTTATGGGTCGGCGCGGCTCAAGAAGACCTAATGATCGATCTTCCGAGCAGGATGATCGCTATATTTTTCTTGAGAGTCTTTTGTCTGCGCGAAAAATACTGCACATCAGTTATTCAATGCGCTATTCTGGCGGAAAGGTCTTGAATGTACCGTCGCCGGTAATAACCGAGCTTTTGGATTACCTTGCGGAAAGGAGCGGGTTAGGATTGGATAATATCCATGAGCTTGTAATGGTTCATCATCCTCTTCAGCCATTCAGCCCTCAATATTTCAATAATTATAATGGAAACATTTTTACCTTTTCAAAGGAAAATGAACGCATTGCAAATGCAATAGTATCAAATAGACCAGGAGAAGCAAATTCAATAATCCATAAGACCATTAAAGCAAAAGAACCTGCAAAACCCGTTTTTTTTCCAAAGGATGTCCTTGCCTTTTTCAGGAACCCTTCAAAGTTTTTCGCTATAAATACCCTTGGGATTCGTTTAAAAAGTGATTTCGATATTCCACTTGATCATGAACCGTTTGAAATAAGACCTTTCGACGCTGCAAAGTTCAGAAGATTATTAATTGATGATTCAAAAAAGATTGATGCTGATTCATTATTTGCAAAAGCAGGCATGTCTGGAGCACTTCCGCCCCGTTCTGCAGGGGCAATCAACTGGCAGTTGCTTGAAGAGGAATGCGATGTTATCTCTGAAATGATTTCACCCTGGCTAGTATCCTTGGATAAAGTCAATCCGATAATTGATATTGAAAGGGATAATTACAGGATTTCCGGCCCATTAACCGGAAGGTTTGGTCCAGGACTGTGCGTCCTGACCGAGCCGGTCAGGCTAACTGCTTCAAAAAAGATATGGTCCTGGCTCATTCACTTAATGGCAAATTCGTCAATCGGGCCCATGCGCACGCTGCTTGTTACCCGCAGGGCGAATACAATCGAGTTCGCACCACCTGATGATCCAAAAACAATTTTAGACAACATTTTATCCATAATGTTTAAAGGCCTTTCAGTACCCCTGCCTTTTTTCCCCGAACTTTCAATGCTGTTTGCCGAGCAGTTTATAAAGTACAGGAAGATGGATAGTGCATTAACTTCTGCCAGACAATCATGGAAATCATCAGAGAACAATGATATCCCAAGTGAAAAGGATGATGATTATGCAGTCTATTTATGGTCAGGAATCAACCCGGCGGACCATTCAGAATTCGGTACCGTATCATCAGGTATTCTTGATCCCCTTATTGTTTCATTGAACACAAGCAACAAGGATGCGAATTGAAACCTCTTGATATTGACAATTTGCCTTTGTCTGGTACGCACCTGCTTGAAGCATGCGCAGGCACCGGCAAGACATGGTCTATTGCAAGGATCTATGTGCGCCTGATTGTCGAGGGACAGCTTTCAATTGATGAAATCCTTGTCATGACGTTCACTGTGGCAGCCACGGATGAGCTTAAGGCACGGCTCAGGCTCGCCTTGTTCGAGACACTGAAAAACACCCCAACATCTGATTCTGATAAAATCAAGCGACTCCGTATCGCACTTCATGGCTTTGAGCGTGCGCAGATACATACGCTCCATGGGTTTGCAGGTATGGTGCTTTCGGGATTTGCACTTGAGAGCGGCCATGCCCCGGGTCTTACGCTAAAGGAAGGCGATGCTGCTGATATTCTGACTGAAGAGGCGGTTTCAGACTTCTGGAGAAAAGAGGTTGCAGGCTTGCCAATAAGCCACCTGAAAAGAATCGGACTTCCTACACCTAAAAGCCTCATAAAACTGCTTAAAGGTGGAGTTCTTCTTGATTCCGCACGTATTGAACCTGATATAAAAGCCCCCCCGGATCTTTATGCCATTGAGAATTCCGTGGTAATTCCCTGGCAAAAAGCGCAGAAAGCCTGGAAAGAGGAACGGAATATTGTTTCAGGCTTTCTTTCAAAGTCAACAGGACTTATCCGTAAATATTATCAGTATAAATGGATCCCCGCAATTATCAGGGCCGCTGACAATGCCTTCCTTTTACCTTCACTCCCACTTATTGTTGAAAAAGATCGGCTTTGCAAGATTTCGAGTGAATATATATGCGCACAACTAAAAAATGGATTCAAGCTCCCAGATCTTGCAATTTGGGATTTAATTATGGACTTTTTATCCTGTTTCGAGACACTTGGCAAATGTTCCGAAAACATGCTTTTCTACCTCAAAGCAAGGGCCATAAGTGAAAGCAGAAAAGCGCTTGAAAAAAGAAAGCAGGATTTGGGTCAACAAACATTCGATGATTTGCTCGTGCATGTTAAAAACGGCCTAAGGGAACCCAATTTACAAAATGCATTAAGAAGCCGTTTCAAGGCAGGGTTGATTGATGAATTTCAGGATACAGACCCAATGCAGTTTGAGATACTTACTGCATTATTTGGACACGACAATCGTCCTCTTTATTTGATAGGTGATCCCAAACAGGCGATTTATCAGTTCAGAGGCGCTGATCTTGAAACATATTTTTTTGCAATGGATAAAATTCCAGCCCAAAATTACCACACCCTTTCAACAAACCATCGTTCGCATCCTAACCTGATTAAAGCGGTAAACACCCTGTTCAGCCGCATTAATTCACCCTTTGTACATGATAAACTTCCATTCGCATCCGTAATCCCTGGTCCGGAAAATCTTGATAAGACATCTTTATATGCAGGCAACAGGGACATTACAGGTCTTACAATTTGGGAAGTTTCGGTTCCTTCGGATTTACCCTTATCAGTTTCTTATGCTTGTGAAAAGATTTCCGAATCAACTGCATATACGATTTGCTCGCTTCTATGCGAGTCCTCGGAAGGCAGGGTACGGTTAAAAGGAAATTCCATGAGGCCCAATGATATTGCGGTTCTCACGGGCACCAATAAGGAAGCCGCTCTTATCATGACAGCACTGCACAGGTACAATATCCCGTCTGTGATAGAAGATGCGGGTAACATATTTGATACGGACGAAGCTTTCGGCATGTCGCTCTTTCTTAATGCTGCTAAGAGGCCCGGCGAGATTAAACAGGTCCGCACCTTTTTATTATCCCCCTGGGGTGGCTATGACATGGAAAATCTTTCGGAAACCGGAAATGATGCTGCAATTCAGGAAAGACTTCTTTCCTCTTATTTAAATTTCTCATCAATATGGAAATCCAAGGGCATATCAGCTTTGATGGCTGCCTTTGCACGCGAATCAGGGTTTTATGAAAGACTTGTCAGAATGCCTGATGGTGAAAGGGTGCTGTCAAATTTTATTCAGCTCACGGAAATTCTCTCTGAACGTGAAGAAAAATTAAAATTGTCTCCGGCTGCTCTTTATCAGTGGCTCGAACAACAGAGATCGCCGGAATACAGAACCAGGGAAGTTCATCCAATCAGGATCGAACCGGATAGTGATGCGGTAAGGATTATGACAATACACAAATCAAAAGGCCTTGAATTTCCAGTTGTGTTCTGTCCATTTTTATTTAAAGCTGTAATACGGCGCAAAGGCGCTTTTTTCTATCATAATTCGAGAGGAGAGTTGATTTATAATCTTGACTCCACCGAAGCGGACGCAAATGAACGAGCAGATAAAGAAGCAATGGCTGAAAAAATGCGTCTTTTATATGTGGCGCTCACAAGAGCATCTTCTGCATGCTTTGTTGCCATGGCTAAAACAAGAGGTTTTGATAAGTCTTCTCTTGCACGCCTTATATCAGAAGGCATCCCGGATTGCATTAAAACCATGCAGATACCTGAAGCTAAATTTAAATCATTCAAGCTAAATACTAAGGATAAATTGGAAGGGCGTGCCCTTTCATTGCAAAATCAAATTCCAGATGAATATGGGCTCTTCAGTTTTTCATCAATTCTTAGGTCTGATAGACTAAAGCCTGAAACAGTGTTTACAGGAAAAGAGATTGAAACCTTACTCGAATCCGATACATCCAGGACAAATAGATCAATCCTTTCCGACACCTTCCCAATGGGGCCAAGAGCGGGTTCCTGTATTCATTCAATATTTGAATCACTGGATTTTACCACATTTAGTTTGGAAAACAATGATAAATTATTCGAGGATAAGTTAACAGAATACGGCTTCCCTGTTGAACAGAAATCAAACCTTAAGGAGATGGTTCAAAACACTCTTGAAACTCAGCTCATAAAAGGAAATAAAGGCTTTGTTCTCAAAAAACTCGAATCAAAGAAAAGAATCAATGAGCTTGAATTTTATATCCCATTAAGGAAATTCATACCCGATCCCTTCAATGAGATCATTAATGAATGGGCAATGAATGAAAGCAATCATTATGGGTTTAAAAATGAACATCTTGGTTTTAAAAAGGGCAAGGGGTTCCTTAATGGCTTTATTGACCTTTTATTTGAAATGGATGGCAAGTTTTATATTGTTGACTGGAAATCTAATTATCTTGGGCCAAGCGTGGATGATTACAATAAAAATGGACTGGATGAAGCAATGATCCATTCTCTTTACATAATTCAATATCATATTTACACACTTGCTGTTCATAGATTTCTTACAGGGAGATTTCCGGGATATGATTACTTAAGGAATTTTGGCGGCATTTTTTACCTGTTTGTAAGGGGAATGAAACCTGAACTGGGGCCGATGAGGGGTGTATATTTTGACAACCCCCCGTATGAAAGGATAACAAAACTTGAGAGGGATTTGTGTGGAGGTAAAGTGTCATGACTCATGAGACAGTTCAATCTTACATCTCAACTGATGATTTCTCAGCCCTTGATCGTAGTCTGTCTATCTTATTTCAGAGACTTTCATCCTCCAAATCACCTGTAGTCGAGCTCTTGACAGCGCTTGTGAGTAGGGCTGTCAGGGAATCTCACGTTTGCATTGATCTTAAAACATTGGCATCACAACGACTTAATGAAACCCTGCTCCTTCCCTCATTGGAAGAGATTCGCTTTGAACTTCTTAATAGCTCAATTGTTGGAACAGGTGGGACCAAAATGCCGCTTATCCTGGAAAAATCGGATCTCTTATACTTGGGACGGTTTTATAATTTTGAATCGCGCCTTGCTAGGCATATACTTGAACGAATCAAGGTTAAATATCAAGCACCAGGAAATGAAGATCCCAAAGTTTATATTAAAAAAGTCCTTGGGAAATACAATGTACAAGCTGATACATTAAAAGCCCTTGAAATAATATTGAGCCATGGTCTTTGCATAATAAGCGGAGGACCTGGAACCGGAAAAACCTGGACTGTTGGTTTGATAATTGAGCTGCTTTATTCCTTGGGAATAGAGCAACATAAAATAGGCCTTGCAGCTCCAACTGGAAAAGCCGCAAATCGCCTCAATGAGGCCCTGCGCCTTTCAATGCCTGGCGTTTTGCTGCCTCAGGCAGAAACCCTTCACAGGTTGATTGGCATAAGAACTGATGAATTACCCAGGTATGACCATTTAAATCAACTACCATATTCCGCTCTTATTGTTGATGAAGCATCAATGGTTGACACTGCAATGATGACTCGAATATTCGACGCATTAAGGCCTGATGCAAGACTCATTCTTCTTGGCGACAAGGATCAGCTTGCTTCTGTTGAGGCAGGGGCCGTCATGACAGACCTGTTTGATGCGTCAACCGATATTAAAGGGAATACCCTGGCGTCATGTATGGTTAATTATACTAAAACTTATCGTTTCAAAGAGGGTGGTATTATTCTGCCTGTTTGCGAGGCCATCCGGGATGGGAAAGCTGATAGTGCGCTCATGATTTTAAAGAAAGCAGGGGCATTCAGAACTGTTTCAGGCAAACGCGATTTCGAGACTTCACTTAAAAATGAAGCTGGAAAATGGTTTGATAATTTTAAGGGATCGCTTGATAATCCTTTAAATGCTTTACTAACCATGAACCAAAATAAAATCCTCTGCGCACATCATGAAGGTGATTATGGTACTCAACATTTAAATTCACTTTTTACCTTATGGCTTAACAATGGCATTTCAAGGAACCCTGGCAACCACTTTCATGGTGAACCTGTTATGGTCATGCGCAATGATTATGACTCAGCTCTTTTCAACGGAGACACGGGGATTGTTCTTTATGAGCCAGCTGATGGCATGCTGAAAGCATACTTTGCCAATGCGAATAACCAAATAACAGCCAGAGGACTGATGGGCCTCCCTGAACTTACCACATGTTTTGCCAAATCCGTTCATAAATCCCAAGGTTCTGAATATGACGAAGTGCACTTTATATTACCAGGAAAGGACATGGAGCTTCTTACCCGTGAACTTATTTATACTGCCATAACAAGGGCCAGAAATAAAATAACCATCTGGGGAAATGAAGAGATTTTTCTGAAAGGTGTTTCCCGTTGTTCGAAACGGGTGTCAGGTCTTAAAAACAGACTTATAAACGATGAGCCCATACGAAAATAAGAGAAACGTAGGATGGTTACCTGACCGGCCTGACACAACGAAAACCCACCAATAAATCAGTGCGATCAGGTTCAAAATCGGACCTTACCGCTGTCCGTAATATTATTTCACCTGGCCCAACCCAACAGTCGCCACGAATAACCCGTGATCCCGTTGCATTGGCAGGTCCCCAGGTATTGGTACCTGGTGAAACTGCATAATAATTATTGCTGTACCAATCCTGACACCATTCAGACACATTCCCAATCATGTCATAGAGGCCGAATAGGTTGGGCTGCTTCAATCCACCTTCATGAGGTGTCGTGCCATACCATGCATAATTGGAAGCATTGAGAGTGTCTGCGCCCCAGAAATAAGGAGTAGTTGTGCTACCTCTGCAGGCATATTCCCATTCAGCCTCCGTTGGCAGGCGGTAGCCCAGCCTGGAGGAATCCACGACCAATTCGAACAATTGGCAGTTATTGCCGGGTGTTCCAATAATCGAGGAGTAACTGTAGACTGTGTCAATTGATTCCAGTCTGCTTCTTTTGTTGCAGAAAAGCAATGCGTCGTACCAGTTGATTTTGTTCACCGGCAGAAGGCTGCCTTTGGGATACGAAGGGTTCTGGTGCAGCAATGAATCGTAAAATGCCTGAGAGACTTCAAGTGTGTCCATGAAAAACGGTGACAGGGATACCTGATGTTCCGTGATTTCATCAGGCAAACCCTGCGCATCACCCATGGTAAAAGTTCCACCTGGAATATATTTCATTTTAGCTGGAATATTGATGACCACAGTTACCCTGACAGTATCAATAACCATATTCCCATCATTGTCCGTAACACGCAGTACACATAATAGACTTTCCTGCGGAACCAGAGGTGATGGGAAAACTGTGTCTGGTCCGGAAGAAGTCACAAAAGTATTTCCAGAACCTATCCGCCATTCATAAGATCTGATGGTTCCGTTAAAGCTGTCTGTCACGGAAGCGTGAAGCCGGACAGAGTCGTTTACCATTACCACCATGTTTGAAAGCCCTGTAATAAGCGGCAGGGCGCTGGTGCAGCTGATAGTATCCATGAAAAGGTTTGTGGTGGTCCGGTTCATGGTTTTACCACCCTGCCCGATTTTACGGTGTTGCGCATCCATTATAACAACGGTAACTGTCCACAAATACCCCTCTTCCGGCACATCAATTGCACCGCTGAAGCGTTTTGTGCCTGGATTCCAAGCCATGGGAAAAACAAGACTGTCGATTATATTGTCGCCCTTTACAATGGCAATTATACTATCCACATCGCTGATTGACAGACCTTTTGAAAGCTTTATGGCAGGTGATAGGGAACGCGCGCCATCCGGTTTATTATTTCCTTCAACCGGATTCATCCTGCTGCAGGAAAGGAAAAGCACACATATCAGGATAAGCGGAATGACAGGCTTCATTCAACCGTCCCGTCAATTGGAATAGTCCGCATTTTTACGCTGCCTTGGCTTGAATTATCAGTTTCATCACCAGAAAAGATCGCATAAAGACCAGCCGCAGTCCCGGCAACAATCAGGGGCGTCCAGACATACCACTGAGCATACCAACGCATTGTCCACGGTTTGTCGAGTTTGGACATGCCGGCCATTTGCCGGGCTATATTTCGAATGTGGAAAGAGACCAGTTCCGCCTTTGAACACGAAAGATCATCTGCAAACTGGCTTTCAATAACACCTGTCTGTACATCGATAATTTTAATATTAATCGAGAAGACCCCGCCAACCTTGCCGATTGACCCGCCGATAATTTTCCTGACAGCCAGAATTCTGCCGATTTCAACAATGCAGGAAGTATCGGAGCAGGCGCCTGTCTGCTGAAAGTCCTGCTCTTTAAGAATGGCTTCCATGGACCCGCGTTCAAGGACAGTGTAATGGCCGGTGGCAACAAGTTCACCGCGCAATCGGTCAGAGAGACTCTTGTTCTCTTCAGGAGAAAGACCGCCACGCATTTCCAGATCAAGAACAGCAATAGGGGTTGTCGGCTGTTTTATGGAATCGTTATCCGCAAAGCAGAAGGCAGTGAGAAAGATAAGCAATGATATTACAATACGTATCATTGTTATTCAATTATCTGGAAAGACCTGGTGCTGATGCGTCCGCCGTCTTGCAACTGTAAAAAATAGACGCCTTGGCTCAAAGGTTGTTGATTCGTTCCATTACCATCGAATATAACAGAATGGCACCCCTGATCCATTTGACCGTCCACAAGCGTGCGAAGCAGTTGCCCCTGCAAATTGAACACTTTTAATGAAACAGGTTTGTTCCCATGCCCGGTAATAAAGTCAATCCGGGTGGAATTCGAAAAAGGATTGGGTCTGTTTTGCTTCAGAGAAAGGGAAAAAGGACCTACCACCAAAGAGGTCTTTTCTATTGCGGATCGAATGGTATCCCCACCGACCTGAGTTATCCAGATGTCGTTTGAAATGCCAGCTCTCCCTCCAAGAACAACAAAACTGGTATCACTCAGTGCCGAAAAGTCCCAACCGTAATCAGAAATACCGGCAATTCCTATATTCCTGGTCCAAAGCGTGTCACCGATGGAATTCATACGCAACAACCAGGCTTCAGAGTTGGGCGTATAGTTAGTCGCATAGCCAACAACTGCAAACCCGCCATCTGAAAGAAGCTGAAGAGAACGTGCTCCATTCCAACTGGCGTAACCATAGTTCTTTGTCCATAACGTGTCGCCATCACTTTCCGTACGCACAATGTAAACATCCTCGTTATGCGTCCCAAAAGACTTTGTGATTCCGGCAATAAGAAAACCGCCATCCGCGGTTTCCCGCACACAGGTAGCGCTGTCAGCGCTGCTGCCGCCGTAAGTTTTTGTCCAGAGAGTATCGCCCGATTTATTGAGTCTGAGCAGGTAAACATTATATCCGCCGCTCCCGAAAGAATTGGAATAACCGGTGACCACATACCCGCTATCAGCTGTCTGGCGCACACAACGTGCTCTATCATACGATGAACCGCCATAAAGTTTCTTCCATTGCACAATGCCTGATGAATCAGTTTTCGCTAACATTACATCGTCATGGTTTTTGCTTGTTTCGCTGTATCCGGCCATTATATAACCGCCATCAAGGGTAGGCTCCATGGAGGAACAGTAATCCATGTTTCCATCCATATCGTACACCTTGGTCCATAACGTATCGCCATCAGGCTTAAGCCGCACCAGCCAAAAATTATACAGACCGGCTTTATTAAGATCATTGTAGCGCGTTCCGGCCATGGCAAACCCCAGGTCTTTTGTCTGCCGGATGACATTGGCGTATTTGTAATCGCTGGAATTGGCGCCGCTCATTATTTTTGTCCAGAGAGTATCTCCCATGGAGTTGAACCTGAGTATCCATGCGCTGTTACCCTTTGACCCAAAAGATTTGGTAAGGCCGCAGGCAATAAACCCATTGTCTGTGGTACGCTGCATGGATATCACTATGTCGTCACTGGTTCCACCATAACTCTTTTCCCAAACCGTTTTCAAAGTGTCAGCAAAACTCAAGGAAAGGGCTGCAAGCAATAAGACTGGGAAATAGCGGTTCATTTGATCCTCCTGTTAAATTTAAGAAGGAATAAAATAACCTTTTTATAATAGAAGAATCAATAAAAACACCCCTT
>CAWHPS010000035.1:0-295511 GCA_963831235.1 uncultured Fibrobacterota bacterium | reverse complement strand
GTTCCCGTATGTTGCCCGGCCATGCATATTTTGCAAATGCCTTCAGCACTGCATCATCAGCTCCCTGAATGTTTTTCAAGTAGAATTTATTGAGCCGCTTAAGAAAAGTATCAACAAACATGGGGATGTCATCAATGCGCTGTCGTAGTGGCGGGATTTCGATTGGGAAAACGGAAAGACGGTAATACAATGCCCGTCGAAAAGCACCGGTTTCGCTCATACCTTTAAGGTCAGTGTTGGTGGCTATTATCCGTGCATCGCACTTTATGGTTTCCTCGCCGCCCACTCGTTGAAAAACTCCTTTCCTGTAGTATTTGAAGCAGTTTGATCTGAGAAGCAGGAGTTATTGTGCCGATTTCATCAAGGAATATCGTGCCTCCATGGGCGATCTCAACTTTTCCAAGGCGTTTTCTTATAGCGCCTGTAAACGCACCCTTTTCATGGCCGTAGAGTTCGCTTTCAATAGGGATTTACGGGAGCGCTCCGCAATGCACGCTTATGAATTTATTCTCGTTTCTGTTCGACAGGCGGTGAATAAGTTTTCCGAGAACGCTCTTTCCTGTTCCTGTCTCGCCGGTAAGGAGGACGGTTGTTTTGGCAGGAGATACTGACTGTACTTTTTCAAGGACCTGACGCATTAACGGGCTGTTTGACTGGAATGTTTCGGATGAATCCTCTTCAAGGAATTTATCACGGAGATAATCAAGTTCGGACTGCATGATGCTGTATTCATAAGTTGTCTCAACAATGTAGCGTACCTCATCCGTTTCTATAGGGTACGTAAGATAGTTCATAGCCCCGGCTTTGACCGCGTTTACTGCATCCTTAATCCTTTCCCGTGAACCTAAAACAACTATCTGGACAGCTGGGTTAAGGTTTAAGAATAGTTGGAGCGCTTTTTAAAATGCTGAATGCTTTGATATGTATCTCCGGAAGAAAAAGAACGTCTATAAAAAGAAAATCATAACGTTGCTGGATGAATTGGTGCTGGCAGGCGTTTTTATCCTGTATTATGTGTACTGTGAAATCCGTACTCAGAGAAGAACGGATAGTTTCGCAGGCTTCATTGTTGTCAGAGGCTATAAGGATGAATTTCACGTGACTCCTCGGCTATAATTAACATATTACACGCAATTAAGTTCAAGAGTAATCAGCTGTTATCATGATGATGGATGCTTGGTAACATTTGCGGTTTAAATTTAGAACAAAGAATAAATGAACTCCAACCTGTTCAATAAGCAAATTCATTCTTAGTTTGTTCGGCGGCAGGGACGCCGCCGACTGTTCTGGTTTTTCGTCTTTGATTTTGATGCACCCCAGGGACGGGTGCATCTTTAACCAAAACACCCAAAACAACACAGTGCCGGCTCCGGTGGCCGGCAAAAATATCGGCAAATGTTGCCTTGCAATCCATGATGATCATTATTTCTGATACCTCTCTATTATTTCATCCCCAATCTTAATTATTTTAACATGCTATGGAAAACGCTATTGAACTATCAGCAGTCAATAAAAATTATGGCGACCTTCAGGTAGTCAAAAACCTCTCCTTTAGAGGGGAAAAAGGCACATGCGTCGGTCTCCTTGGGCCGAACGGTGCTGGAAAGACAACAACAGTACGAATGCTCACTGCACAATATCCTTATCCATCCGGATCAATGAAGGTATTCGGATGAGGTCTCTTCGCATAACAGGGAAATAAAAGCAATAATGGGAATCGTACCGCAGACAGCCAATCTTATCCTGATTTTAACGTCCAGGTGAACCTTGAAACTTATGGAATGTATTTTGGAATTGAAAAATCCGTATGTGATGTCCGGATAAATGAGCAGCTTGATTTCTGGGGATTGTCGGACAAATGTAAATGCATGATGAACGAACTGTCCGGTGGTATGTCGCGTCGGCTTTTGATTGCAAGGGCCCTTATCGAACAATCCAGGCCTGCTTGTTATGGATGAGCCCACAACAGGTCTTGATCCTCAGTCGCGGCGCATAGTTTGGGAAAAGGTCAAGGAGCTTAAAAGAAAAGGGATTACAATACTTCTTACTACGCATTATATGGAGGAGGCGGAACGTCTTTGTGATAAAGTTGTTGTCATGAACCAGGGTGAAAAGGTCGCTGATGATGAACCTCATAAGCTCATCAGGGATCTAATGGGCACAGATCTTTTGGAAACAGATGGTGACGATCCTTTATGGTTATCCTGGAAAAAGAATCTTGAACCCGGGCTTGACTCTTTTGATCACGGATCAAGGTCTTATGTATATTGCAGATCCTGTTTAAATGAGACCCTTGGCGAAATGGCAGTTAAACGGGGGCTTAAGGAATTCTCTGTTCGTAAAACCAATCTTGAGGATGTGTATCTTAAACTTACGGGACAGGGCCTTTCATGATAACTAATGCAGTGAAGAATATTTCATTCAGGCTTCTTTATGTATGGCGAAGAAACGCCAGGGTTTTTGTCAGGACATGGTTTGTAAGCGTCATACCACCACTTCTGGAACCGGTCTTTTATTACCTTGCTTTTGGCCTGGGCTTGGGCGGGATGATGGGCAGTCTTATGTATAGCGGTGTTGAATTTCCCTACAAATTATACCTTGCACCAGCCATTGTCGGGATTGCTGTAATGAATTATGCTTTTTTCGAATGCTCCTATGGCGCATTTGTAAAAATAGAATATCAGAGAACTTATGAAGCACTTACTGCAACTCCTTTGTCGCTTGAAGATGTTGTAACCGGGGAAATTCTATGGGGTGCGACAAAAGCCCTTTCCGCAAGCATGATAATCATCCTTATTCTTCAGTTTTTTGCGCCTATTCATCGGAAAGGAATCGGCATTGTTCTTGGGGCATCTTTTATGGGCGGGTTGTTTTTTGCGTCACTTGGCATGATTTTTACCGGGATACTTACCAATATTGAAATGTTCAACTACCCAGTATTCCTTCTTATCACACCCATGATGCTCTTAAGCGGTACATTTTTTCCTGTTGAAAATTTTGGTAAGGGTGTCTGCATTGTGTTTTGAAATTTTAACTTGCCAACTACGTAAGAGTGTGGTGTTTAATATGAAATTGATATTTAGGGATATTTACATCAAAAGACTTCTATCAATAGGATATCTTTTAATTGCAACTCCTGCGGCCATACTTGCATTGATTGCTCTTATTAGAAAAAAGATAATCCATTAAAAATATTTTTGAGTGGGATTAAAAATGAAGTTTATTGCTGATTTTCATATTCATTCCTCATTTTCACGGGAACAGCAAAAGATATTACCTTTGATGTCCTTTCCAGTTGGGGCAAAGTAAAAGGAGTATCCTTGATTGGCACAGGGCATTTTACCCATCTGATGGTTTAAACAAATTAAGGAAAATCTGGTTCCGGATGGTGATGAAATTACATAAATTGAAGAAAGAGAAACCAGACTATATCTGGAATGGAAAATCCTGGAATCCTGCGATACCGAGGTTCGCCTCATGATCACTGGAGAAATAAAGCAGCATCGATAAGATAAGATGGAAGCACGAAAGATCCACAATCTTGTTATAATGCCTGATGTTGATACTGCTGAAAAATTCAACAAACAACTCTCACAAAATCGGCAACATCAGATCAGATGGAGGCCCATACTTGGTCTCAACTCCGGTGATTTGCTCGAAATCATGCTTGATGTTTCAGACCAGGCTGTCATGATCCGGCATACATCCCACGTGCTTGTCTTGGGTCGAAATAGGTTTTGATGCTCATCGAAGAGCGCTCCAGGGAACCTTGCCCTCCGAATATTCTCGCCCTTGAAACAGGACTCTTCATTAGATCTGCGATGAATCGGGATGGTCTCCTTCGCTTGACATATATTCACTGTCAGAGATCATATGGTCTATTCAGCATCAAAAATCGGTTGCGAAGCAAATGTGTTCGACTGCGAACTTGGGTTCAGTTCAATAATGGATGCTTCGATGAAGAAAAGGTAGGAGGAGCTTCAGGGCAGATGGACTTTTTATGGAGAGGGCAAGTATCACGTTGACTGGGACAGAGATTGTGGGAGTCCGGCCGCATCCTGACACGAAACACGCAGGTTAAAAGGCAAACGTCCAAAATGTGGCAAGGAGGTAATGCTTGCGTTTTGTATCGTGTTATGGAACTTGCGGAGAGGAAAGCGGGATTCGAACCCAATGGAGCGCCGGGCTTTCAAAGCATGGTTTCGCTTACAGGCATCTTAGGTGAAATCATGAAAACAGGTGCTGCAAGCAAGAAGGTCGTGAATGAGTATTGGCGTCTTGTCAAAAACATGGGCCCGGAACTTTCCATACTGCTTGACATGCCAATCGATTTGGTCAGGCAAAAAGGCTCTGAAACCCTGGCGCATGCCATTGAACGTATGCGTAGTGGAAAGGTGTCGGCATTGCCTGGTTATGACGGTGAATTCGGTGTGATTAAGGTATTTGGGGAATGATTGATTTTCAACTCTTGGTACAAAAAAACTTTTCCCAATATGAAGTTAATGAAGTAAAAAGTTTCTTGAAGTTAATTGAATAAGCTTTATCTGTCTTTTTGCCTTGCATTTATGTTTTTTTTATCGGTTTCAAACAATCTTCGTTCGTCCTCAAACTTTTTTCTTTCCATTGCAAACTTTGCTTTTTCCTTTTCAAGCTTCTTCCATTCCTCTTGAAGTGCCTGTTTTTGTCTTATGATATCGGTTTCATCTTTTTTTTGACGTTGACCCATTTTCCAATTGTCTCTGCTGCTCAAGGACGTCTTGTTGTTCTTTTTCAAGGTGGCCCATGGTTTCATCCAACTTTTCTTTAAGCTCCAAAGCTTTTAATGAAAATTCCTTGTCAAAGTTTTTTTGCCTTTCCTCTACAAAAATGCGCTGGGAATCCTGAAGAGCAATCTTGAGGTTTGAAAGCATTACACTATCGGCTTTAATCTTATTTTTTATTTCATCCATCTTTGCGCGGTTTTCTTTTTCAATCAGTTTTTCTTTATCAAGGATTTCCTGCTCTTTCTGTTTTTTCTCGAAATCAAACATCTTCCTGGCCTGTGAGAGATTTTCCTGAATATTCTTTCTCAACCGGTCCATATCAAGACCCGCGACTTTAAGTTTCTTCTCTTCATTCTCAATCATTTTACGCAGACTGTCCGCAGAAGCTGATTTATCGTCATTTATGCCTTTGAGTCTTTTTTTCAAACGTGAAGCCGAGATTTTTTGAATATCCAGGCTGTCCTGTCTTTTTTTAATTTCATTGATTTTTTCCAACCGTACCGCTTCAAGCTGTTTTTCCTGATTCAACTCCCATTTTTCCAATTCATCGCGAAGGCCCGTTATCTCTTTGTTAATTGAATCTTTCTGTTCCGGATCTCCATTAGCAAGATTCTTATTGTTGATTTCAATCCTTAAAGCAAGGTCGCTAATCTCGGTATCAAACCTTTTTTTTGCGTATCCAGATTGCTTGTTATTTCTTTTTTCAAAACTGCTTCCTGTTCCTCTTTTTCCTTGCGGAGCTTTATTTTTCTTGTCTCCAATGAGCGTTTGCGATTGTCCAGCATCTGCATTTTTACATAAAGAATTTTATCACTGCTATCCTTAAAAGAAACCCCTTCGGATTGTTTTTCATTAAGGTGTTTGTAATCGCCAGTTGAATTGGAATTGAAATCAGAAAACCTGAGTTCTTCACCTATCCGGCTTTTCGAGAGATCATAATCTTTTTTCAAAAATGCGGAAGATATCCATCCGCTTGTATTAAGGAAAAATATCCTGTCAAAACCTCCGCACTCGTCCGCAACCAGCACGGTATCGCTTTTAAGCAGATATCCGATGGCTGTTGCATCATGAGACGGGCCTGTGTGAACAATTACCCGTTTCTTTGTGGGGCGTATTATTTTAACGGCTGTCACCTTGATAATATCATTTTTCATTCTTGAACTTAGGAAATCATCCACTTTCTTTTTGTCTCCAAGATTTTCATCAAGGATAAATCCATTTTGTCCATTTTCAAGCATGACTTCGTCCAGCCGTCCAGTTCATTTTTAACTTCAAAGAAATTACCGAATTTCCCTATTGCAACAACCTGGGATTTTGCATCCGGTTTTTTAAGGATAGACATATCTGTTTTTATGCAATATGCGAACTTAGCGGAAGAAATTGTTTTTTCCTTGAATTTATTAGCGGCTTTTTGCAATATATCCATTTGTTGTCTGGCACTTTGAGAAGGTGAAGTATATCTGTTGAATTCTTTTTCGGCCATCATACTTTCGACTTTCATCCATCCGATAGTATTGGAGGAAACCAGGACTTTTCTCCATCCTGTAAAGGAATCGATTGCCAGTAAAGGCTGCCATAATTCTATTTCCTTAAAGGGTTTAAAGATGGCGGTTGGTTTATAATATAACCCCATCTTGTTTGTTTTGCAAAAATAGAATGATACATCAGCATGGATTGTAATGGGAGCAATAAAGAGTGTTGATAAAAATAGTAAAGATATTATTTTCATAATTTGTCCTTGGACTACTTTAGTTGACTTTCCAATAAGATAATTTTTTACGGGTTGTCCGGCAGTAGAAATAATTAATATGAATGAATAAACGGTTTCATAGTAATTTCTTAAAACAGATTTGAAATTGACCCACAGGGTCCATCATTTTTCTTGAATTGGGCATTATTTAAGGTCTATCTTCTTAATGTTGCGTAACAAATAAGTTTATTTTCAAGGAGAAAACATAATGGCTCAGAAAAAAATTGCAAATAGCTATTGTAGGCCGCCGGTTTCATGGCTGAATATCATGTAAAGGGTTTTCGTGAAGCAAAACGCTGAGATCGCCTGTATTGTTGATGCTAATATCAAGACCGCAAAAGCAGCCGCTGAAAAATATGCAATCCCGGGTTTTTATCGATCCATTGAAGAGATGCTTGATAAAATCGGTAGTGGAATTGATGCTATAAGCATAATAACACCCAATAAATTTCATAAGCCGCTTTCCATTACTGCCTTGAATGCGGGAAAGCATGTTTTTTGTGAAAAGCCCCGGGCACTCAATGCCGGAGAGGTTCTTGAAATGAAAAACGCGGCAGAAGCTAAAAATAAAGTGCTTCTTTTCAACTTCAACAACCGAGCCAGACCCGGAATCTTATGCCAGCACGACCATATTAAGAACGGTGATACAGGCAGGATTAGTCCGCACAGGCAGTCTGGATAAGGGGCGTGCGGGTATCCCCTAGATCGGAGGTTGGTTTACAAATAAAAAACTTTCAGGTGGGTGACGCTCATAGATCTTTTGCACATCGACCCGAACCTTGCCCTTTACTTTATGGGCTATCAAAGCCGGAATATGTTCTTGCACAGACATTTGATGATTTCATCCGCAACAAGGAATTCGAAGGGCCCGTGGAGTATCCCGGTATGTGGATAATGGTGTAACTGATGTTGAATCATCCTGTCATGGTTTGTGCGGTTTGCAACGGGGCAGGTGCTTTTTATCCGCAACTCTTGGGCCGAGATGAACAAGAGAGAAGAGGTGTCTGTGACCTTTGAAGGGAAAGGTGGGTGGACTATACGCAGGCTTTTTGGAGGGATGGACACGTAACACCGCCGAGGGGTAAATTCACGTGAATTATACATCCAGGAAAACGGTTGTTCCGTAAACAGGACCAGACTTTAGTCTACAGAAAGGACGAAAGCATGGGAAGAATCAGGCTCAAACCTGAATTTTGCGTACCATAGAAGGCCTGGAAAAGCCGCTAAATACGCCGGATCAGGCTTTATCACTTATGAAGATAGTAGATGCTGTATATGAATCAGCGAAAAACAGGCAAGCCAATTGGGCTTTAAATAGCCTCTGTCAGTTTAATTCCGAAAGAGTCCTATTGCATAGAGGGGGAAAACTCATTGTGGGCTTCGAAATTTGTCGGTGAAAGGTGCGATATAACCGTGAAGCGCTATTTTTTTTCGAAATACCCTAAGACTTTTAATATTTCGATTTAAGCCGCTTTTTACCTCCAGTGGCAGGATACGATTTCATGAACCAGCAGGAAATCAACTTCAGCTATATTTTCACTTGTCCAATAATGAAGACTGCCTTCATTTTTCTCGCAATTTTTTTGAACCGTACAAAACTTCTCAGATTACTGTATTTGCAAAAAAGCCTATCTCCGGTTACAATCGCCGTGAAGAACGTCAACCATTGCGCCAGCAGTTGCAATGGAATGCATAGGACCTCTAAACAATCCTGTTCTTCGTAACCTCCCAATGGTAAATCCCAACTTTACCGGAACATTCACGGGAAACATAAATAAGCCCCGCGGTCGTGTAGCCATTTCACGGCGGACCAAAACTGGCTCTGCTCTGCCGCCTTTTCCAACATCACCTATTTGAATTTCTTTTTAAATGTGCTGCAAGATGGTCATGGCATGGATTTCCAGAACTCCGGATATGCAAGTATCGCTTGTGTGGGAGTGGAATATTTTGAGAAATCCCTTTCATAAGATTTTAAAATCTCTTTTTGAATTTTACGCGCCTCTGAAATGCCCTTTAATTCTTATAAAATTCTGAATTACTTCCGGCATTCCACCCAGAGGAAGATATAGTTTAAGGGGTGGAAAGTTTTTCATGAAGCATTTCAGAAACAGGAAGCCATGCTTCTTTTTCCTGCAGATTATTAATAAGCATATCTTCATTAAACGCCATTAAGAATCAATAAAGTTTAAAGGATACATGGTAAGAAAATTAACCTTGCCCACCGGAAAACTTGAAGTTTTACCAATACTTACTCCAAGGAGAGAGCCAGATGCTTATGGCATCTGTTCACAGAAATATTTAAGACTGGTAAGTGCGCGTGGATAGGCCTGGATTTCATCAAAGAAAAGCAGTGTTGATTCAGGCTTTATAATTTTTCCCTGATATGCTGAGATTGATTCAATAATTTTTGCTGGAGCGACAATTTTGCCATTAAAAAGTGTTGAAAGGCGGCGTTTCCTCAAAGTTAAGATAAATGTCGATATTCTTTTTGAATTCATGAATTGATAAGTCTTTCCAACCTGTCTGGGGACCTCGAACAAGTAATGGTTTACGTGATAATCACTCAAAAAGCTTAAGTGATTGATATGCAAGGCGCTTCATCGGATACTCCTCTTGAAATAAAATAATTTATATATGATTAAATATCAATATAAACATTAAATATATGATAATTTATGTTGATATATATCTATTAATACGTGGTAAATAATGTAAGTTGTATTTGCTATTTTATTGAATTATCTGATTGGTAAATAGCTTATAATTGAAACATTAAACCTAGTAAAATATTCGAGCTAGCCGATTGTGTATGGAAAAATATGAATGTGGGTATCGACTTTGATACACTTTCCAGTCTCTATATCCACAATTCAGGAGATAGCTTATTCACAGCCGGGCACTGTTGTTCGTTGTGCATTTTAATAAATGTCTTCACCACACTCTTATCTTAAAATGAGATAGCTTCTTGCTGCCAGTGAAAGGCCCCCTCCGTTTATAATGCCACCGGTTGACAAATTTGTATAAGTACCAGAGGACGAAATTGTTTCATTCTGTACCGCCACGGTTCAGGGCCACTATTATGGAATCGCCTGGGCTGCTGCCGGTAATAACGAAAATATCCAGGTGTTAACACCGAATGAAATGGTGGAACGACGGCCAAAAAGGTCAGCACAGGATTGTTCCGCCTTATGGCAGCCAGAACACATATCTTATTGTTAAGGTTTCTCTGGGCACTTGAGAGCGAATTGAATGTCATGAGTTTTGCATTGTCAGGCCGATTTTCTCCCTGCCAAACCGATTTCATCTCCATAATAAATGAATGGCACACCCCTGCCCGAATAACCGCATAGGCAACAGCCATGCGTTCATAAGGAATTGAAGTTCCAGGTTGGGAATAGCTTCCATTTGGAAATTCATTGGCGGCAAAATCCTGGTTTGCAACATTCACAGCCTCTTCCCACATCCTCCGTGCCAAGACCATGAAGCATCAGCGATTGCCTGATGTTTCCGGTATCGGAGGCCGCAAAAAAATCGGCCAGCTCATTCAGACTGATTGATTTCTCAAAAAATGCCGCACAAATCCGACTGCGGTATAAGTAATCAAACCTGGATTCAATTTAGAAGTGCAACAAAGTGGGCAATAGGTGGGATTTGTTATTGGCAACAATGAGACTTGAACAACCAACGGTGGACCGACAAAGAGTTCAGGCGGCGGTTGTTCAAGAACAGGAAATTGATAGCCATTAATTGAGATAACGCCTTATTACCTAGAAAAAGAGCAGTTGTGGCACTTCAAACTTGAATGTAGGATCCCCTCCTTTTCGCTTGATACTCTACACCTTCATATACAATATTTAATACTCTTTAAAAGGAAACTTCATGGCAAAAGAAGGCTTATCAATAATATTTATAACACTTTTTGTAACACTTGGAATGCTTTTGCTTTATTATTCCGCTAAATCCAATTTCTTCCTAGACCCCTTTTTTATATCCGCGTTCCTTTCAATGTTTGGGCCTATTTCTTCCGTGATCCGGAAGGGTGATTCCACAAGAGCCAGGGCTTATCGATCCCCGGGCTGACGGCAAAGTCATTGAAATAGCAGAAGAGGAAAACAAATACATGGAAGGCCGGGCACGCAGGTTTTGAATTTCCTATCAGTATCGATGTCATATAAATCGTATGCCTGCTGATGGAAAAGCCGAGATGGTCAAATATTACAAGGGAGAATTCCTTGCAGCCTGGGATGAAAAGGCGTCACTTAAAAACTAGCAGACCCATATCGGGGTCAATTGCGGCAAATACAAAATACTGGTAAAACAAATAGCCGGCCTTATTGCAAGACGGATTTCGGAAGGCGCATGGAAGGCGAAAACATACAAGAGGGGTGATCGCATAGGCCTTATAAAATTCGGGTCAGGACGAATATTTTTCGCTAATGCTGAACTCAAAGTCAAAATAGGCGACAAGGTCTCGCGGGCGGTTCCTCATAATTGCCAAGATGCCAGAGTGATTTTTATGAAACTTAAGCGCAGGGTTGACATAAAGAAATACAAGATTGTGCTTCCGAGCATGATTACAAGCATCAGCATACTTTGCGGTCTTTTTGCCATCTTTCTTTGCATAAGCAATAATGAAGATGGAGGCTGGTTTACGGTATCCTGCTGGCTTTTAATCATCGCTGCAATGATGGATGGTCTTGACGGCAAAGTTGCAAGGCTCACAAAGACTTCAAGCGAGTTCTCTTCGGCATACAGTACGACTCAATAGCCGATGTTATAACATTTGGTGTTGCCGCAACTGTTATAATTTTCAAGCAGATCTACCTTTTGCAGGTGAAGGAAGACCATATTTTACTTATTTCCGATACTTTTCCTGCTCTGCGGTGCCATAAGGCTTGCTCGTTTTAATACTACCGCAACAACAGGGGCAAAAAAAGGTTTTTACGGTCTTCCAATTCCTGCGGCAGCCTGCTCCATCATGTCGCTCTTTCTGTTTTTTCACTGGGCCGAACAACACCCCTATCCCATACCAGGAATTCCTCTGCATCTTCCGCCTTTTTCAGAAGACTTTGTTTTGAGAATATCGAGCCTATCCATTGTTCTTGTCTCTTTTCTCATGGTTTCTCTTATTAAATACGATGTTTCAGTTGATTTCTTTTTGGTGAAATAAGACAGCACAAAATCAGATCATTAATCAATCTGTTGAATATCGGGACATTGTTTTTCTATCCCAGCCTTGCATTCTTTCTCATATCCGTATTTTATATTTTTTACTGTCTAGGCCGTTCAATAATCGGATCTTTCAATAAAGATGAAGAGGAGAATGCAGGTCTCCTATTGCTGTTGAATTACCCCTGCATTCTCCTCTTCATCTTTATTGAAAGATCCGATTATTGAACGGCCTAGACAGTAAAAAATATAAAATACGGATATGAGAAAGAATGCAAGGCTGGGATAGAAAAACAATGTCCCGAATATCAACAGATTGATTAATGATCTGATTTTGTGCTGTCTTATTTCACCGAAAAAGAAATCAACTGAAACATCGTATTTAATAAGAGAAACCATGAGAAAAGAGACAAGAACAATGGATAGGCTCGATATTCTCAAAACAAAGTCTTCTGAAAAAGGCGGAAGATGCAGAGGAATTCCTGGTATGGGATAGGGGTGTTGTTCGGCCCAGTGAAAAAACAGAAAGAGCGACATGATGGAGCAGGCTGCCGCAGGAATTGGAAGACCGTAAAAACCTTTTTTTGCCCCTGTTGTTGCGGTAGTATTAAAACGAGCAAGCCTTATGGCACCGCAGAGCAGGAAAAGTATCGGAAATAAGTAAAATATCGGGTTTGCCTCCACCTGCAAAAGGTAGATCTGCTTGAAAATTATAACAGTTGCGGCAACACCAAATGTTATAACATCGGCTATTGAGTCGTACTGTATGCCGAACTCGCTTGAAGTCTTTGTGAGCCTTGCAACTTTGCCGTCAAGACCATCCATCATTGCAGCGATGATTAAAAGCCAGCAGGATACCGTAAACCAGCCTCCATCTTCATTATTGCTTATGCAAAGAAAGATGGCAAAAAGACCGCAAAGTATGCTGATGCTTGTAATCATGCTCGGAAGCACGATCTTGTATTTCTTTATGTCAACCCTGCGCTTAAGTTCCATAAAAATCACTCTGGCATCTTGGCAATTATCGAGGAACCGCCGGCAACCTTGTCGCCTATTTTGACTTTGAGTTCAGCATTAAGCGGAAGAAAAATATCCGTCCTTGACCCGAATTTTATAAGGCCTATGCGATCACCCCTCTTGTATGTTTCGCCTTCATGCACCTTGCAGACAATCCGTCTTGCAATAAGGCCGGCTATTTGTTTTACCAGTATTTTGTATTTGCCGCAATTGACCCCGATATGGGTCTGCTCGTTTTTAAGTGACGCCTTTTCATCCCAGGCTGCAAGGAATTCTCCCTTGTAATATTTGACCATCTCGGCTTTTCCATCAGCAGGCATACGATTTATATGCACATTGAATACTGATAGGAAAATCGAAACCCTGCGTGCCCGGCCTTCCATGTATTTGTTTTCCTCTTCTGCTATTTCAATGACTTTGCCGTCAGCCGGGGATACGATAAGCCCTGGCTCTTGTGGAATAGCCCTTTCCGGATCACGGAAGAAATAGGCCACAAACATTGAAAGGAACGCGGATATAAAAAAGCAGTATAGGAAGAAATTGGATTTAGCGGAATAATAAAGCAAAAGCATTCCAAGTGTTACAAAAAGTGTTATAAATATTATTGATAAGCCTTCTTTTGCCATGAAGTTTCCTTTTAAAGAGTATTAAATATTGTATATGAAGGTGTAGAGTATCAAGCGAAAAGGAGGGGATCCTACATTCAAGTTTGAAGTGCCACAACTGCTTCTTTCTAGGTAATAAGGCGTTATCTCAATTAATGGCTATCAATTTCCTGTTCTTGAACAACCGCCGCCTGAACTCTTTGTGGGTCCACCGTTGGTTGTTCAAGTCTCATTGTTGCCAATAACAAATCCCACCTATTGCCCACTTTGTTGCACTTCTAAATTGAATCCAGGTTTGATTACTTATACCGCAGTCGGATTTGTGCGGCATTTTTTGAGAAATCAATCAGTCTGAATGAGCTGGCCGATTTTTTTGCGGCCTCCGATACCGGAAACATCAGGCAATCGCTGATGCTTCATGGTCTTGGCACGGAGGATGTCGGAAGGGCTGTGAATGTTGCAAACCAGGATTTTGCCGCCAATGAATTTCCAAATGGAAGCTATTCCCAACCTGGAACTTCAATTCCTTATGAACGCATGGCTGTTGCCTATGCGGTTATTTTTTGTGGCAGGGGTGTGCCATTCATTTATTATGGAGATGAAATCGGTTTGGCAGGAGGGATTCGGCCTGACAATGCAAAACTCATGACATTCAATTCGCTCTCGAGTGCCCAGAGAAACCTTAACAATAAGATATGTGTTCTGGCTGCCATAAGGCGGAACAATCCTGTGCTGACCTTTGGCCGTCGTTCCACCATTTCATTCGGTGTTAACACCTGGATATTTTCCATTACCGGCAGCAGCCCAGGCGATTCCATAATAGTGGCCCTGAACCGTGGCGATACAGATGAAACGATTTCCATTCCTGCTGGTACTTATACAAATTTGTCAACCGGTGGCATTATAAACGGAGGGGGCCTTTCACTGGCAGCAAGAAGCTATCTCATTTTAAGATAAGAGTGTGGTGAAGACATTTATTAAAATGCACAACGAACAACAGTGCCCGGCTGTGAATAAGCTATCTCCTGAATTGTGGATATAGACTGGAAATCTTATCAAAGTCGATACCCACATTCCATATTTTTCCATACACAATCGGCTACTTAATATTTTACTAGGTTTAATGTTTCAATTATAAGCTATTTACCAATCAGATAATTCAATAAAATAGCAAATACAACTTACATTATTTACCACGTATTAATAGATATATATGACATAAATTATCATATATTTAATGTTTATATTGATATTTAATCATATATAAATTATTTTATTTCAAGAGGAGTATACCAATGAAGCGCCTTGCATATCAATCACTTAAGCTTTGGAAAGATGGATTATCACGTAAACCATTACTTGTTCAAGGTGCCAGACAGGTTGGAAAGACTTATACAATTCATGAATTTGGAAAAAAAGAATATCAAAATTACATTTATCTTAACTTTGAGGAAACGCCGGCACTTTCAACACTTTTTAATGGCGACCTCGCTCCAGCAAAAATTATTGAATCAATCTCAGCATATCAGGGAAAAATTATAAAGCCTGAATCAACACTGCTTTTCTTTGATGAAATCCAGGTTTGTCCACGCGCACTTACCAGTCTTAAATATTTCTGTGAACAGATGCCAGATTTTCATGTGATAGCAGCTGGCTCTCTCCTTGGAGTAAGTATTGGTAAAACTTCAAGTTTTCCGGTGGGCAAGGTTAATTTTCTTACCATGTATCCTTTAAACTTTATTGAGTTCTTAATGGCGTTTAATGAAGATATGCTTATTAATAATCTGCAGGAAAAAGAAGCATGGCTTCCTGTTTCTGAAATGCTTCATGAAAAACTTTCCACCCTTCTTAAACTATATCTTTATCTGGGTGGAATGCCGGAAGTAATTCAGAATTTTATAAATTCAAGGGACCATTCAGAGGCGCGTAAAATTCAAAAAGAGATTTTAAAATCTTATGAAAGGGATTTCTCAAAATATTCCACTCCCACACAAGCGATACGCATATCCGAGGTCTGGAAATCCATGCCATCGCATCTTGCACGCATAAATAAGAAATTCAAATACAGTGATGTTCGAAAAGGCGGCAGAGCAAGCCAGTTTGAGTCCGCCGTCGAATGGTTACGCAAGGCGGGGCTTATTTATGTTTCCGTGAATGTTAGTGCACCTCGATTACCATTGGGAGGTTACGAAGAACAGGATTGTTTCAAGGTATATGCATTGGATTGCGGCCTATTAGGCGCAATGGTTGACATTTCTTCACAGGCGATTGTAACCGGAGATAGGCTTTTTTCCGAATACAATGGGGCTTTTGTGGAAAACTTTGTTGCAACCGAACTTGCGAGAAAAAATGAAGGCAGTCTTCATTATTGGACAAGTGAAAATATAGCTGAAGTTGATTTCCTGCTGGTTCATGAAGATCGTATCCTGCCACTGGAGGTAAAAAGCGGTTTAAATCGAAATATTAAAAGTCTTAGGGTATATTCGGAAAAATATGGCGCTTCACGGTTATATCGCACCTCACCGCGGAATTTTGAAAGCCGCAATGACTTTGCAAATATTCCCCTCTATGCAATAGGACTCTTTCCGGAATTAAACTGACAGAGGCTATTTAAAGCCCAATTGGCTTGCCTGTTTTCGCTGATTCATATACAGCATCTACTATCTTCATAAGTGATAAAGCCTGATCCGGCGTATTTAGCGGCTTTTCCAGGCCTTCTATGGTACGCACAAAATTAACAGCTGACCTGATTCTTCCCATGCTTTCATCCTTGTCTGCAAGTATGGTCCTGTTTACGGAACGACCGTTTTCCTGGATGTATAATTCACATGAATCCTCGGCGGTATTATCATGTCCATCCCTTCCAAAAAGCCTGCGTATTAGTCCACCCGCCTTTTCCCCCTGAAAGGTCACAGACACCTCTTCTCTCTTGTTCATCTCGGCCCAAGAGTTGCGGATAAAAAGCACCTGCCCCGTTGAAAACCGCACAAAACCATGACAGGATGATTCAACATCAGTTACACCATTATCCACATCCGGGATACCCCACGGGCCCTTGAATTCCTTGTTGCGGATGAAATCATCAAATGTCTGTGCAAGAACATATTCCGGCTTTGGATAGCCCATAAAGTAAAGGGCAAGGTCCGTCATGTGCAAAAGATCTATAACAGGTCCGCCGCCTGAAAGTTTTTTATTTGTAAACCAACCTCCGAATCCAGGGATACCCGCACGCCTTATCCAGACTGCCTGTGCGGACTTAATCCTGCCTGTATCACCGTTCTTAATATAATCCATCATGGCATAAGATTCCGGTCTGGCTCGGTTGTTGAAGTTGAAAAGAAGCACTTTATTTTTAGCTTCTGCCGCGTTTTTCATTTCAAGAACCTCTCCGGCATTGAGTGCCGGGGGCTTTTCACAAAAAACATGCTTTCCCGCATTCAAGGCAGTAATGGAAAGCGGCTTATGAAATTTATTGGGTGTTATTATGCTTATAGCATCAATTCCACTACCGATTTTATCAAGCATCTCTTCAATGGATCCATAAAAACCCGGGATTGCATATTTTTCAGCGGCTGCTTTTGCGGTCTTGATATTAGCATCAACAATACAGGCGATCTCAGCGTTTGCTTCACGAAAACCCTTTACATGATATTCAGCCATGAAACCGGCGCCTACAATAGCTATTTGCAATTTTTTTTGAGCCATTATGTTTTCTCCTTGAAAATAAACTTATTTGTTACGCAACATTAAGAAGATAGACCTTAAATAATGCCCAATTCAAGAAAAATGATGGACCCTGTGGGTCAATTTCAAATCTGTTTTAAGAAATTACTATGAAACCGTTTATTCATTCATATTAATTATTTCTACTGCCGGACAACCCGTAAAAAATTATCTTATTGGAAAGTCAACTAAAGTAGTCCAAGGACAAATTATGAAAATAATATCTTTACTATTTTTATCAACACTCTTTATTGCTCCCATTACAATCCATGCTGATGTATCATTCTATTTTTGCAAAACAAACAAGATGGGGTTATATTATAAACCAACCGCCATCTTTAAACCCTTTAAGGAAATAGAATTATGGCAGCCTTTACTGGCAATCGATTCCTTTACAGGATGGAGAAAAGTCCTGGTTTCCTCCAATACTATCGGATGGATGAAAGTCGAAAGTATGATGGCCGAAAAAGAATTCAACAGATATACTTCACCTTCTCAAAGTGCCAGACAACAAATGGATATATTGCAAAAAGCCGCTAATAAATTCAAGGAAAAAACAATTTCTTCCGCTAAGTTCGCATATTGCATAAAAACAGATATGTCTATCCTTAAAAAACCGGATGCAAAATCCCAGGTTGTTGCAATAGGGAAATTCGGTGATTTCTTTGAAGTTAAAAATGAACTGGACGGCTGGGACGAAGTCATGCTTGAAAATGGACAAAATGGATTTATCCTTGATGAAAATCTTGGAGACAAAAAGAAAGTGGATGATTTCCTAAGTTCAAGAATGAAAAATGATATTATCAAGGTGACAGCCGTTAAAATAATACGCCCCACAAAGAAACGGGTAATTGTTCACACAGGCCCGTCTCATGATGCAACAGCCATCGGATATCTGCTTAAAAGCGATACCGTGCTGGTTGCGGACGAGTGCGGAGGTTTTGACAGGATATTTTTCCTTAATACAAGCGGATGGATATCTTCCGCATTTTTGAAAAAAGATTATGATCTCTCGAAAAGCCGGATAGGTGAAGAACTCAGGTTTTCTGATTTCAATTCCAATTCAACTGGCGATTACAAACACCTTAATGAAAAACAATCCGAAGGGGTTTCTTTTAAGGATAGCAGTGATAAAATTCTTTATGTAAAAATGCAGATGCTGGACAATCGCAAACGCTCATTGGAGACAAGAAAAATAAAGCTCCGCAAGGAAAAAGAGGAACAGGAAGCAGTTTTGAAAAAAGAAATAACAAGCAATCTGGATACGCAAAAAAAAAGGTTTGATACCGAGATTAGCGACCTTGCTTTAAGGATTGAAATCAACAATAAGAATCTTGCTAATGGAGATCCGGAACAGAAAGATTCAATTAACAAAGAGATAACGGGCCTTCGCGATGAATTGGAAAAATGGGAGTTGAATCAGGAAAAACAGCTTGAAGCGGTACGGTTGGAAAAAATCAATGAAATTAAAAAAAGACAGGACAGCCTGGATATTCAAAAAATCTCGGCTTCACGTTTGAAAAAAAGACTCAAAGGCATAAATGACGATAAATCAGCTTCTGCGGACAGTCTGCGTAAAATGATTGAGAATGAAGAGAAGAAACTTAAAGTCGCGGGTCTTGATATGGACCGGTTGAGAAAGAATATTCAGGAAAATCTCTCACAGGCCAGGAAGATGTTTGATTTCGAGAAAAAACAGAAAGAGCAGGAAATCCTTGATAAAGAAAAACTGATTGAAAAAGAAAACCGCGCAAAGATGGATGAAATAAAAAATAAGATTAAAGCCGATAGTGTAATGCTTTCAAACCTCAAGATTGCTCTTCAGGATTCCCAGCGCATTTTTGTAGAGGAAAGGCAAAAAAACTTTGACAAGGAATTTTCATTAAAAGCTTTGGAGCTTAAAGAAAAGTTGGATGAAACCATGGGCCACCTTGAAAAAGAACAACAAGACGTCCTTGAGCAGCAGAGACAATTGGAAAATGGGTCAACGTCAAAAAAAGATGAAACCGATATCATAAGACAAAAACAGGCACTTCAAGAGGAATGGAAGAAGCTTGAAAAGGAAAAAGCAAAGTTTGCAATGGAAAGAAAAAAGTTTGAGGACGAACGAAGATTGTTTGAAACCGATAAAAAAAACATAAATGCAAGGCAAAAAGACAGATAAAGCTTATTCAATTAACTTCAAGAAACTTTTTACTTCATTAACTTCATATTGGGAAAAGTTTTTTTGTACCAAGAGTTGAAAATCAATCATTCCCCAAATACCTTAATCACACCGAATTCACCGTCATAACCAGGCAATGCCGACACCTTTCCACTACGCATACGTTCAATGGCATGCGCCAGGGTTTCAGAGCCTTTTTGCCTGACCAAATCGATTGGCATGTCAAGCAGTATGGAAAGTTCCGGGCCCATGTTTTTGACAAGACGCCAATACTCATTCACGACCTTCTTGCTTGCAGCACCTGTTTTCATGATTTCACCTAAGATGCCTGTAAGCGAAACCATGCTTTGAAAGCCCGGCGCTCCATTGGGTTTAAATCCCGCTTTCCTGTCCGCAAGTTCCATAACACGATACAAAACGCCAAGCGTTACCTCCTTGCCACATTTGGGACATTTGCCTTTTAACCTGCGTGTTTCATCAGGATTGAGCCGGACTTCACAATCTCTGTGCCCATCAACGTGATACTTGCCCTCTTCAGGGAAAAATTCCAGTGTACCCTGAAAGCTATTTCTACCTTTCTTCATCAAAGCATCCATTATTGAAGTAAACCCAAGTTCGCAGTCGAACACATTTGCTTCGCGACCGATTTTTGATGCTGAATGAGCATCTGAGTTGCTGACAAGTGAATATCTGTCAAGCGAAGAAACCATCCAATTCATGGCAGGATCTGATGAAAGACCTGTTTCAAGGGCGAAAATATTCGGAGCAAGGTCCCTGAAGCACTCTTCAATAGAATCAAAACCCGACTTTGAGCCAAGAACGGAGAACCACGGAGTCCAAATATGTGCCGGAATCATGACAGCCTGGTCTGAAACATCAAGCATGATTTCGAGCAAATCACGAGAATCAAGACCAAGTATCGGCCTGCCATCTGATCTGATGTTGCCGATTTTGTCAAGTTGTTTGTTGAATTTTTCAGCAGTATCAACATCAGGCATTATAACAAGATTGTGGATCTTTCGTGTCTTGCCATTGTATTTATAGATGCTGCTTATTTCTCCAGTGATAATAAAGCGAACCTCGGTATCGCAGGATTGCGGGACTTCCATTCCAGATATAGTCTGGTTCTCTTTCTTCAATTTATATAATCCATCACCATCCGGAACCAGATTTTCCTTAATTTGTTTAAACCATGCAGGATGGGTAAAATCCCCTGTGCCAATCAAGGATACTCCTTTTACTTTGCCCCAACTGGAAAGGACATCAAAGGTAATATCTTTTGCTGTTGCCCGTGAAAATGAGGAATGAATATGAAAATCAGCAATAAACTTCATTTTTAAATCCCGCTAAAAAATATTTTTAATGGATTATCTTTTTTCTAATAAGAGCAATCGATGCAAGTATGGCCGCAGGAGTTGCAATTAAAAGATATATTATTGATAGAAATTCTTTTGATGTAAATATCCCTAAATATGGATTTCGTATTAAACGCACTACATGAGTCAGCGGCAGAATTTCCGAAACAAATGCAACACCCTTTCCAAAATTTTCAACAGGAAAAAATGTACCGCTTAAGAGCATCATGGGTGTGATAAGAAGGAATACTGGGTAGTTGAACATTTCAATATTGGTAAGTATCCCGGTAAAAATCATGCCAAGTGACGCAAAAAACAACCCGCCCATAAAAGATGCCCCAAGAACAATGCCGATTCCTTTCCAATGAATAGGCGCAAAAAACTGAAGAATAAGGATGATTATCATGCTTGCGGAAAGGGCTTTTGTCGCACCCCATAGAATTTCCCCGGTTACAACATCTTCAAGTGACAAAGGAGTTGCAGTAAGTGCTTCATAAGTTCTCTGATATTCTATTTTTACAAATGCGCCATAGGAGCATTCGAAAAAAGCATAATTCATTACAGCAATCCCGACAATGGCTGGTGCAAGGTATAATTTGTAGGGAAATTCAACACCGCTATACATAAGACTGCCCATCATCCCGCCCAAGCCCAGGCCAAAAGCAAGGTAATAAAAGACCGGTTCCAGAAGTGGTGGTATGACGCTTACAAACCATGTCCTGACAAAAACCCTGGCGTTTCTTCGCCATACATAAAGAAGCCTGAATGAAATATTCTTCACTGCATTAGTTATCATGAAAGGCCCTGTCCCGTAAGTTTAAGATACACATCCTCAAGATTGGTTTTACGAACAGAGAATTCCTTAAGCCCCCGTTTAACTGCCATTTCGCCAAGGGTCTCATTTAAACAGGATCTGCAATATACATAAGACCTTGATCCGTGATCAAAAGAGTCAAGCCCGGGTTCAAGATTCTTTTTCCAGGATAACCATAAAGGATCGTCACCATCTGTTTCCAAAAGATCTGTGCCCATTAGATCCCTGATGAGCTTATGAGGTTCATCATCAGCGACCTTTTCACCCTGGTTCATGACAACAACTTTATCACAAAGACGTTCCGCCTCCTCCATATAATGCGTAGTAAGAAGTATTGTAATCCCTTTTCTTTTAAGCTCCTTGACCTTTTCCCATACAATACGTCGCGACTGAGGATCAAGACCTGTTGTGGGCTCATCCATAACAAGTAGGCCGGGATTGTTAATTAGGGCCCTTGCAATCAGAAGCCGGCGCGACATACCACCGGAAAGTTCGTTCATCATGCATTTACATTTGTCCGACAATCCCCAGAAATCAAGCTGCTCATTTATCCTGACATCACATACGGATTTTTCAATTCCAAAATACATTCCATAAGTTTCAAGGTTCACCTGAACGTTAAAATCAGGATCAAGATTGGCTGTCTGCGGTACGATTCCCATTATTGCTTTTATTTCCCTGTTATGCGAAGCAACCTCCATCCCGAATACCTTCATTGATCCGGATGGATAAGGATATTGTGCAGTGAGCATTCGTACTGTTGTTGTCTTTCCAGCACCGTTCGGTCCAAGAAGACCGACGCATGTGCCTTTTTCCCCTGTAAAGGAGAGGTTTTTGACAACCTGAAGGTCACCATAATTTTTATTGATAGCTGATAGTTCAATAACGTTTTCCATAGCATATTAAAATAATTAAGATTAGGGATGAAATAATAGAGAGGTGTCAGAAATAACGATGTCATGGTGTGCCTGGCAACATTTGCTGATGTTTTTGCCGGCCACGGAGGGCCGGCACTGTTCTGTGTTCCGGGTGTTTTGGTTAAAGGTGCACCCCGTCCCTGGGGTGCACCAAAATGAAAGACGAAAAACCAGAACAGTCGGCGGCGTCCCTGCCGCCGAACAAACTAAGAATGAATTTGCTTATTGAACGGGTTGGAATTCATTTATTCTTTGTTCTAATTTTGAACCGCAAATGTTACCATACATCCATACATAATAATAAAAACTGATTACTCTTGAACTCAATTGCATGTAATATGTTAATTATAGCCCAGGAGTCACGTGAAATTCATCCTTATCGCCTCTGACAACAATGAAGCTTGCGAAACTATCCGTTCTTCCCTGAGTACGGATTTCACAGTACACATAATACAGGATAAAAACGCCTGCCAGAACCAATTCATCCAGCAACGTTACGACTTTCTGTTTATCGACGTTCTTTTTCTACCTGAAGATACATATCAAAGCATTCAGCATTTTAAAAAAGCGCTCCAGCTTTTCCTTAACCTAAACCCCGCTGTCCAGATTGTTGTCCTGGGCTCTCGGGAAAGGATTAAAGACGCCGTTAACGCGGTAAAAGCCGGGGCAATGAACTATCTTACATACCCTATTGAGACAGACGAAGTTCGCTACATTGTAGAGACAACTTATGAATACAGCATCATGCAGTCTGAACTTGATTATCTCCGCGATAAATTTCTTGAAGAGGATTCGTCTGAAACATTTCAGTCAAACAGCCCCTTGATGCGCCAGGTCCTCGAAAAAGTCCAGTCAGTTTCTCCTGCTAAAACAACCGTACTTCTTACCGGAGAGACAGGGACAGGCAAAAGCGTTCTCGCAAAACTTATTCACCGCCTGTCGAACAGAAACGAGAATAAATTCATAAGCGTGCATTGCGGAGCGCTCCCGGAATCCCTTATCGAAAGCGAACTCTACGGCCACGAAAAGGGTGCCTTTACAGGCGCTATAAGAAAACGCCTTGGAAAATTCGAGATCGCCCATGGAGGCACAATATTCCTTGATGAAATCGGCACAATAACTCCTGCTTCTCAGATCAAGCTGCTTCAAATACTACAGGAAAGGACCTTTCAACGAGTGGGCGGCGAGGAAACCATAAAGTGCGATGCACGGATAATAGCCGCCACCAACACTGACCTTAAAGGTATGAGCGAAACCGGTGCTTTTCGACGGGACCTGTATTACCGTCTTTCCGTTTTCCCAATCGAAATCCCGCCACTACGACAGCGCATTGATGACATCCCCATGTTTGTTGATACTTTTCTTAAGCGGCTCAATAAATTCTACTTGAAAAACATTCAGGGAGCTGATGATGCAGTGCTGAAGGCATTTGCAAAATATGCATGGCCGGGCAACATACGGGAACTGGAAAACCTGGTTGAGCGTGCTTATCTGCTCGAAAGTTCCAATAAACTTACCCGTCTCTCCTTCCCCAATGAGCTATTCGCATCTGATACGATTCTGCCAAATGTAATCACTGATATTTCACGTCCATTAAACGAAGTAAGGCGAAAAGGCATTGAAAATATTGAGAGTATTTACCTTACCGAAGTGCTTGCCCGTCACAGAGGAAGCATCAAGAATTCATCAAAGAATGCCGGTATAACAACAAGACAGCTGCATAAACTCCTTAAGAAGTACAAAATTAAAAAAGAAGCATTTAAGTTTAAGCGCGCTCAACCTGACAAAGATTATATTTAGAAGGAAAATAAAGGTATGCCTCAAATATTATATAAAACAATAATTCCCATAACTGCGATGATCTGTTTGGCAGAACAGCCTAAAGACACTTTAACCAGGGTGCATGATCCCAAAGCAGGATTTTCCAATGCAAAAGAAACAGTTGATTCTCTTGTTACAATAACCGGCTACATAGAAGACAGTGAAACTGGAAATGGGATTGAAATTTCGGTCATAAGCTCAAATGATGATTACATAAATTACCGCATCTCTGAAAAAGGAAAGGGACGCGAGCTTAAGAAACAAGTGGGCCAGCTTGTCAAACTCACTGGTTCGATTCAACCTGGAAGTGGCAAAATGCTGACTTTTACGGTCAATAGATTTGAAAAATTGAATGACCTTACACCGGATTCATTATAATATTCAGTATTTTATAATGACTTCCCATTAAATATACCAGCATTATTTTTCTTTCATTTCACACATACCACGGCAGTATATTATTTTAATGGCGAATGAAGCTTAAACTTTTAAAACGGATTTTCTCCTACCTTGTTCCACAAGCACATCTTGCTGCAATCGGCGTTGGCCTGATTTTTCTGCTTACATTTTCCGGTGCTGTAAGCATCATAATGCTGAAACCCATATTCGACGGCATACTGGTTAAATCAAAAGCTGAGCTTATCGAAAGCGAGAAAAAGACCGGCGCAAAAGAAACCCTTAGATTTGCAAAAGACTTTTCACATTATTCATATATCATTATTAAGGATGCAGTAAAAAGAAAAGTCACCCTAAAGCAGGCAAAAAACAGTATAAGTTCATATTTCAACAACTATCTTAAAACCGGCCCGGCAAGCGGTGTCCTTATTCTTGTAGCAATATTCATTTCAATCGGCATTGGTATAAAAACAATGAGCGAATATGCAAGGCGCATGATATTCCTTGTTCTTAATCTGCGTATCATGACACGTGTGCGAATGGATATGTATAAAAAGGTTATGACCTTTTCAATGCCTTTCTTCAATGAGTACAAGAGCGGCTACCTTTTAAACCGTATCATCGGTGAAGTTAATGTTATCCAGGATCTTATCGTCTCCACTGCGTCCGGAATTCTTACCAATATTGTAATGGCGGCATTTTATTTTTTCATGATTCTTTATATTGACTGGAAGCTTACGCTTGCGCTTATCGTCTGTTTTATACCTCTTATTTTTCTTCTTGACAGACTAGCTGTTTTCCTTAAAAAGTTCCAGCATAAGATCCAGGAGGTTTTGGGAGCAATTTATGCCGTTGCCCAGGAAACATTGTGCAGCATGCGGCTTGTTGTTGCATCAAATACCCAGAATTATGAAACAAAACGTTATGAAAAGGCTGTTTTTGATTACCAGAGGCTGACTCTGAAACTTTCGAAATATGATCTTCTTGCAGCGCCTATTTCCGAACTTGTTACAACGGCAATTGGTCTTGGTATTGTCGTATATGCCCTTAAAACAAGGGTAATCAATCCGAATTCTACGATGACCGCAGGTGATTTTGTTGTTTACATAACATTCATGTTTGCGATGATGAAACCAATAAAAGACCTGAATTCGTTTTTTGTCAGCTTACAAAGGAGCCTTGTTGTAGCTGGTCGTGTTTTTGATATCATGGATCGCCATACTACCATAATCGACGCTCCGGACGCTCTACACCTTCCTGAATTCAAAGAATCAATTGAGTTTAGAAACATCACTTTCGCCTACCGCAAAGACACGCCGGTCCTAAAAAACATCTGTTTCAGGATAAACAAAGGTGATGTTGTGGCCCTTGTTGGGCCTTCGGGCGGTGGAAAATCCACTCTTGTTGATCTTTTACCTCGTCTTTACGATCCTGACAATGGCGACATATTTGTTGACAATAAGAATATCAAAGGCTACACACTGTCGTCGCTCAGGGGCAAGATGGGAATCGTCACCCAGGAAACTATCCTGTTCCACGATACTGTAAGGAACAATATTGCCTATGGACTGGAAGGCATATCAGATGAAAAAATCAGGAAAGCGGCTGAGATTGCCAATGCCTCGGAATTCATAGAAGAACTTCCGGAGAAGTACAACACAATAATCGGGGATCGCGGTACTCGTCTTTCAGGCGGTCAGCGCCAGAGGCTCAGCATCGCACGCGCCATCCTGCGCAACCCGGCCATCCTTATTTTCGATGAAGCTACATCAGCCCTTGATAACGAATCCGAGGCCAAAGTACAGAATGCCATAGATCACTTGATTGAAAACAGGACAGCAGTTGTTGTTGCGCATCGTCTTTCGACAATTAAAAGGGCCAATAAAATCATTGTTATTGATGAAGGTATTATCAAAGAACATGGCACACACGAGGAACTTATACAGCATGGTGGTGTTTACAAGCGTCTTTACGATCTTCAGTTCCGTGAAAACAAATAAATGATTTTCCGTGAAAAGTCCTTTTATAATTGATTATTTTTTCCTATAAGTAACTATTTATTCTAAAAAGGAGACTCAATGTTTTCAACTGTATTTGCACAAACCGCAACAGGTGCGGCCCAGCCGCAGGCCCCTGGTTTTATGAACATCCTTCCCATGATGATCGTCATTTTCGTGATTTTTTATTTTTTTATTATAAGGCCGCAGAACAAGAGACAGAAAGAATTAAAGAATCTGCTTGAAAGCATAAAAAAAGGCGACAAAGTGGTGACAACCGGCGGTATATTGGGCCTTGTAACAGAAGTCAAAGGCAATATTGTGACACTTAAAATTTCCAAAGACACAGAGGTTGATTTCAGGAAAAGTGCTGTTGCCACGGTTGTGACTCCTGAAGTTGAAAAGGAACTCAGGGGAGAAACAAAATAAAAAAGCGCATGGCTATACTTCCCATTTGTTATTACGGCAATCCGACCCTGAAGAAAAAGGCCTCTGATGTTGAAGATATTTCCGCGATTCAGGCGCTGATTGACGATATGTTCGAAACCATGTACGAAAACAAGGGTGTAGGCCTTGCAGCCGTTCAGGTGGGAAAAGCCCTTAATCTGTTTGTTTTAAATGCTGCAGCTGATGATGAAAAAGCTCCAAAGTCTAAGGAAGAAATATTCATAAACCCGAAGATACTCAAATATTACGGAAACAATTGTGATATTGAAGAAGGCTGCCTTTCAGTACCTGAACTCCGTGAAAAGGTCAAACGTAAGGCAATTATTGATATTGAATACATCAACAGACACGGTAAAAAATGCCAGGAAATCGCGGTTGATGGTATGCGTGCCAGGATCATTCAGCATGAAACAGATCATCTTAATGGAATTCTTTTTGTCGATCGCCTGTCCCCTACCAAGAAAATATTTATTAAAAAAGAACTGCGAAATATCATGAAGGAAAATTCTTGACACGTCTTTTTTCAATTTTTCCACTTGTTTTATATATCTTTTTTTTAAATTGCGCAAAAACAAATTTTGTAGGGACGATTGAAGAAAAACCAGTAAAACGTCCTGTTCCAATTCATGCTGACACTTTGGTCGATACATTAAGAGAAGTAGCCCCGATTATTCCTTCCATACCAGAAACAACACAATCCGTATCCGCCACATCATTTGCATATCCTGCTTTTAAGGTGAAAAGAAATACCGTCCGAGTATTATTGTCGTCCATACATTCAACATTTCCTCTTGTTCTAAGCAGTACCTATACAGTCTATGGTTCAAATGATGCAAAAGGCCAAATCGAAGGAAAAACCTATGTAAACATAAAAGGGACCGAAGCTGTTTTCAGCACGCTTCCAGATCACTTTGCAATGCCAATATTACTTCTTCCTTCTGTTAAGGGCGCCTCATTTAAATATGATAACCAGTCATATCGCGGGTGCCTGATTATACGTAAAAGCGCATCAGGCGGTCCAATCATAATCAATGAATTACCCATAGAAGATTATCTAAAAGGGGTTGTTCCCTACGAAATCGGCAAACGAGACAGCACATGTTACGAGGCGCTTAAGGTCCAAGCCATTGTTGCGAGAACATACACTTATTCCAGGCTCGGTAGTCAGGATACAAGCGGCTTTGATGTTTATTCCGACGAGTCGGATCAGGTTTACAATGGCATGGCCGGGGAATACCCTCTTTCAAACAAAGCAATCGACTCAACGCGTAATGTTGTTGTGCTTGCCAATGATTCTTTGATTCAAACTTTTTATTACTCCACCAGCAGTGGAAAGACCGCTAATATTGAAGAGGTTTGGCCTGACAGGGGTTACAGATCCTACTTAAGATCAGTCGATGATTCCGTATATAATTACAGCGCCAAATATTTCAACTGGACTGAAGAATGGGATGGAGTTTCACTTGAAAAAATTATAAATAAAAATCTGCCCGGGCTTACATTTGGTTATTCTGGAAAAGGCCGCCTGCAGAATATTGAAATCGAGTCATTTACAACATGCGGAAGGATAAAATCGCTTGCCGTTAGAATGTCAGGTGATACATACCATGTTTTCGGAGACAAGGTTCGTTGGCTTTTAAGGCGCAATGGACCTGATAAGCCCATTCTACGTAGCGCTTGTTTTACACTTGATGTTATTAAAAACGGGACATCCATAAAAAAGGTCAGGGCATCGGGTCATGGGTTTGGTCATGGAGTTGGAATGTCGCAAATTGGGGCTGTTGGCATGGCACTTTCAGGAAAAAAAGCCGAAGAAATTATCAATTTTTATTATACCGGAGTTACTTTGGCTGTTGTTACATATTAATAAATTGAATACTTTCCGCATTCCCATAACCTCAACTAACTTTATCATTAACAGAAAACCATAAGGGCAATGAAGCATTACATTAAAAACCTGCCAATAGTTTTTACCAGACTTTCATTAAAGAACAGGACTATTTTATTTCTTATTATCTTTTTCATCTCAAGGCTCGTTTATTTTGTTGCTTTTGGCATACATCTCAATGGTTTCGAGCTCAATGACACCTGGCAGCTTCTTGATGTTAAGCTTCTGAAAACGGAGTTGTTAAAGAGCCTTTTCTATCTTCATTGCCAGCCGCCTCTTTACAATCTCTGCATTGGAATCATTCTCAAAATCTTCGGGGATTTTAGTTCATTTGTCATTAATTTTATTTACATGATTTTGGGGTTTTCAATATATATCATCCTGTTCGAACTGCAAATAAGACTCAATGTTCCAAAGTTTCTTGCATTTCTACTTTCAACGATCTTTATAATAAGCCCTGAAGCCATCCTTTATGAAAACTGGCTGTTTTACACCTACCCCCTTACTTTTCTACTCCTATTGTCCACACTTTTTATTTTTTGTTTTATAAAAACAAATAAGGATACATATTTAGTCCTCACGTTTATTTCACTTATGCTCCTGACAGGAGCCAGGAGCATCTTCCATCTTGTCTGGTTAATCCTAATATCTGTATTCATCATTTATCTTGCTAAAAACAGGAAGAAGGCCATTGCGGCAGCAAGCATTACGGTGCTTCTGGTTTTTTCTATGTATCTGAAAAACCAGCTCCTTTTCGGGAAATTTACAACGAGCACCTGGTTGGGAATGAATTTCTGGGAACTCACAATCAATCAGCTTCCGGATAATGTCCGCAGCACACTGATTTCAGAAGGAAAACTTTCCAACATTGCCCTTATTCCCAGGTTTGAAAAACCGGAAAAATATCCCCAAAGCTATTTTAATGTAAAAGGATTTGATGGGATAGCGGCCTTAAAGAAAATAAGGAAATCAACTGGAGACGTCAACTTTAACCACTTTGGCTGGATTGCCATTTCAGACCAATATCTAAGAGACGAAAGATACGTCCTTCTAAATTATCCACAATGGTACTTTCGCGGATTAATAGGATCCTTCTCCTGCTATTTTGTTCCTGCGAGCAATCATTTTGGTGTTACTGATAACGCAAATAAAATACCTAAGCTTGTCAAACTCGAAGCAATACTGCTTGGGAAAATACCAAGTATCTCCATACAGGGTCATCCAATAAACCTTTATCTAATTTTACTGATAGGGATCCCTTTCCTGTGCGTATTTTCTACTTTGCTTGCATTTAACATTAAGAAGAGCGCTATTTTAAATACAAGCATGAAAATTATAGTCGGCTATATTTTATTCAATATTTTTTTTATGACCATGGTTATAAATCTTGTGGAAAATGGAGAGAACAACAGGATGAGAGTCATGCTTGACCCTTTTTTCGTGGTGCTGTTTGGGATATTCATCGCGCATGTTGATCAAAAAAAGATTTGAAGAGGAATTTGAAGACGGTCAAAACGGTTCATGACAGATATTGACATGCCCTAATGGATTCCCACCTTTGTCCCCCCTGCTTTCATAGATTGAATGCAACAACCAATTCATTTATATGCTCACTATGGTGAGCGATAAAATAATCTAAATGTTGATAAATGCATGAAATATAGATATATTGTTCAACAAGATAAGTAATTCTATCTCTATAATGAGGGTCTTTGATGAATTCAATAACAAACTATACGGATTACCGGAAATACTTAAAGGATTATATTCTTGAAAAGAAAAAAGCCGGATTTATCTCAAACCGATGGTTCGCGAGACAAGCAGGGGTTAATTCATCCTCATGGCTCACCTCCATCATCCAGGGGAAGAAGGGGCTTTCAAAGATTACTGCGAATAAAATTTCTATTGTGCTTAAGCACAGTAAAACAGAAGCGCTTTATTTTGAAAATCTTGTTTTTTTCAACCAGGCAAAAAAACGCGAAGAACAAAATTTATACTATAATGAAATTGCCGCCATTCGCAAGGCCTTTAAGACGGAAACTCTGCAGGAGGATAAATTTGAATATTATTCAGTGTGGTATCATAGCGTCATTCGATCAATAATAGGACTGATCAATTTTAAGGATGATTTCAAATTGCTAGCACAATCTTTGTCGCCAGCCATAACCGAAGCTGAGGCAAGGAAATCCGTTACCCTTCTTGAAAGACTAAAACTCATAGAGAAAAAAGAGGATGGTTCCTTTAAGCTTGCATCAGTTGCCATTAATGCCGCCGAGTCCGTTCAATCACTAGCCATTACAAATTATCAGCAGGAAACCATGAAGTTGGCATGGGAAGCCTTGGATCGCTTCCCGAAAGAGGCCAGAGATATCACCACCTTGACGCTTGGTATATCGGAAAAAGGCCTCACCGAGATTAAAAAGGAAATTATTGAATTCAGGAACAAGATATCCAGAATTGCCATTAACGATGAACCCGCTGACCGGGTTTATCAGCTTAATCTCCAATGTTTTCCAATGTCAAAGCCGGTAAGCGTAAAAGGGAGGGATAAATGAAATTGGTAATCATTATGGTTTTCTCAATGCTTTTTGCTCTGCTGTCCTGCTTTATGCTAAACTGCTCCAGTAAGGGTAATGGTCCGGTGGCAGGCAATGTTTCGGGAACACCCAATACGCTGACCGGCACGGTTTCAACCGCGGATGGGAAGCTAAAAGCTGGAATCAGGGTTGCTGTATTCTCGGAAGATTATGTGCCCTATTTTCGTGCGGGCTATGCCGATACCACCTATACGAACAAGGACGGTTTGTTCACCTTCGATTCCCTACCCGCTGGCATGAAATTCAATGTTTTTGCCTGGGACACAACGGAAAACAAAGGCCAGTATCTTTCAAGTATCGATGTTAAGACCCCCATTACATTGAAGAACCTGGAGTTTCAGGGTAATATCTTGGGGGAAGTTCTACGGGATTCTATCCTTGAAGCTGACACAGGGCTTGCTTATATCACTGGATCACCATATTATGTTGTGCTGGACAGTCAAAAGACACTGATGATAAGAAATATCCCGCCCGGACAATATTGTTTGAACGCAAAGCAAATAGTGAATAATTATTCCGGTCATCAGGCCTGGACTTCTCCGGAATCGCTCCATATTAATCCTGACACTGTCGTCTGTCTGACTATCCTGCCGAAAGACACCATCTTAATCACACTTGACTTTTATGTTTTAAGAAGGGCGCTTGTTCTTGCCGATACATCATACAAAGGGATTGCAAAAATAATTTCCATTGAAAACACCGGTGAAAAAGACAGCTGCGGTGGAGATCTTGTTGATGTGCGCTTTGATTTCCTTCCCAATCCGCCGGGATCTTCTCCCGTAGATTCGGGTCAACTTATTAACTTCAGATCCCGCGCCGGTAAAGCGTCCAGGTCCTGGGTTGAAAGTCTAGGGATCGCTGTAAATAAGGAATACATCTGCATTAAAATTGTCATGGCCCCTGGGCAATATCTTTTTTTCATTCTCGAATTAAATAAAGAAACATGGACATTGGGAGGGGCGAAGTGCCCATAAGACCGATTTAAAGCTGAAGGTTGTGCGCAGACTGGGCTGCAAAGAAAAAAATGGCGGCAGCGAAAAGACAAATAATGCTTCAATCCCTATTAACCATTATAAAGAGGCCATTCCATGAAAAATGTACTTATCGCCCTCGCAATACTTGTAGCAGTATGTATTGCCCAACCCATTCCAGACTACCGCTCTCAAAATAGTACTCAATCCAGTCTTCAATTGACAGCCGATATTAATGATTCTGCATCTGGAAATGTAATTGACAAACTTAACTTATTCCAGGCAAAAAACAACTTAAACTATCTATTGAATCAAATTGAATCCCATTATAACGATCGTATGAATTATGAATTTCACTTTGGTGGCGGCCTTTTTCGCAATCATAAGAACGACAAGTCGAGTGGTACTTACTTTTTTGCTATAAAAGCAAACATTATGAATCCGAAATTACCTCAACCCGGTCACCTTCACGCTATGATACATCAAGCTGAAAACTACGATCTTTTTAATTTAGCAAAAGTTGATTCTTCCATTCTCATGCAACTTCACAAATATGATCAATCAATTTTGTCATATGAAAATAAAATCATTAGGCGAACTTCTTTATTAGTTATCCTTCCTTATATTAAAACCGAGAACACATCGTGCTATTCATCGTCCTCTTCAAGCTATTCTTATGATTTCAGCAACACAATACTTGCAATTGGTATTGACATCAAGGATATAGCTACCATATCTGTTGGGTCCTCAATTCATAAAGATATTTACGCAGGTATTTCACTCGATTTATCTACTCCTGCGTATTATTATGCACAAAACTTTTTGGATATGTTCTCGCAGTTTGTTCATTCTCCGGCAACAAGAGGATATTACCCTGTTTCTTACTAATAAAATGAAGAGTATAAATACGGCATACAATTTTTCCAAGGAGGTCTCTCATGTGTTCTGCTTTCAAAAGAATCAAGGTGGTTCTGGCTGGTATGGTAATCTCTCTATCTATGATGGTATTGTCGACAGGATGCTCAAAGACCCCAACCGGGTTTACCCCTGAAACCGGTTCAGCCGACGTAACCATAAACCTGGGACGTGTAGGTTCCCTGGGTAAAACCGCAGCAACCGTCACCATCGACCTTACCAAGGTCATCGTTAGCATTACATCCGGTAATGATAAGGTGATCGCGGATACAATTATCCTTTCTGGGAATCAGGGCCGCACCGTGATGAAAACCTATGACAAATTGACTTGTGATAAAGAATGGACCCTCACAGTTTGGACCGAAGACGCCAAGGGCGTAGTCGTTCATTCAGGCGGAAAGGCTTTCAGGGTTGAGGCTGGAAAGACCACCGCTGTGTCCCTTGACCTGAATGCCATTTATTCAATGCTGGTCGCCCATTTTTGCCCCATCCCTGATAGTGTAACCCGATGCCAATTATTAATTGATGGCATTAAAGTGGATGATATTGAATTCACCAAGCAAAGCCTTTTAGGTGATACGATCGGATTGTCCTATGATTATTTGGAAACAAATGTCAGCCAGAGGATTAAGCTTGATGTTTATGGCGAAATGTATGGTATCAATAGTCTGCTCTACACGGGAGATACAATGATAACCCCGCTTCCTGGGATTAATGCGAATTACACGGTAATCCTTAAATGGGTTGGGCCGAATGTCCTGCCATCCGGTCAGATAGTCATGACAATTTCCTTTGGGCCTGTGGGGACCGTCACGGTCAACGGATTAATAAGAAAACCCAATTCACTTATAGAATTGATGAAGGATGAGAGAGTGACAACCATTGAATTGGATGGGGATTATATCTGGACAGGAACCAATTGGTATTCTGAAAAGCAGGATAAAATTATCCGTTACAATAGGAAAACATCAGAATACACGATTTACACTACTGAAAATGCCAGAGTACCGATTCGCTTCATTCAATGCATGACCCTTGACAGTTCCGGCAATCTGTGGGCAGGTGGGGAATCTGGAGTCTGGCATATTTTAAAGAGGGGAAATGGACATCCTTTTTAAGCGGATCAGTTTTTTATGCAAATCGGGGCCCAACCTGTAATGACATTTCAGCTTTACTTACGGATGCTGATGGCAATATCTGGGTAGGTGCCTGGTGTGGAGTTTGGGAATATAAGGGAACCCAATGCACGACACATAAAATATCATATCCTGGTCCCATTTATGCTTTTTTTCTCGACCATGCAAAAAATGTATGGGCAACGGGTTGGGGCAACACTTCCTATAGCACGGCCTATTTTGATGGAACAGAATGGCATTTTGACCGAAGTGGCGCAGACAATCTTTGGAGCGGCACTGGGACAAATAATTGTTATGACATGGCCGAGGATAAGGATAATAACTTGTGGTACGGCTATTACGGGGATGGTCTAATCAAAAAGAGCGGAGATTCCTTTACTGTCTATACAACGTCGAATTCAAAATTACCGGGAATGTTTGTTTGTAAGATGGGAGTTGACAAATCCGGGCAAATTTGGGTGGCCACAGGTGGGGGCGCGCATCCGGGGGCACTGCTAAAAATCAATGGAAATGATTGGCAGGTCATGGATTGGCCGAGTCAAGCCTTGATCAATGATTTTGCCTTTGATGATAACGGAACTTGGGTGGCAAGTAATAAGGGATTGCATTATTTTTCAAAATAGCGATGTTACCTGTAACATAAAAAGTTCATTGAATACAAAATAAAGACGGCACCTGTAAAGGCACAACTTTTTCAAGGAGGTTTCTGATGTGTTCTGCTTCTAAAAGAATCAAGTTAGTTCTGACTGGTATGGTAATCACTCTATCCATGATGGTATTGTCGGCTGGTTGTTCAAAGGCTCCAACCGGGTTTACCCCTGAAACCGGTTCAGCCGACGTGAATATAAACCTGGGGCGTGTAGGTTCCCTGGGTAAAACCGCAGCAACCGTCACCATTGACCTTGCCAAGGTCATCGTTAACATTAAATCCGGTAATGATAAGTTGATCGCGGATACGATTATCCTCACCGGAAATCAGGCCAAAACAATTATGAAAACCTATAGCAAGCTGGCCTGTGATAAGGAATGGACCCTTACAGCTTTGACCGAAGATGCCAAGGGTGTGGTTGTCCATTCGGGTGGAAAAGCCTTCCGGGTCGAAGCTGGAAAAACAACAGCTGTGTCTCTTGACCTGGATGCTGATTACTCCATGCTCAAGGCGAATTTCTTCGGAATCCCGGAAAGCATAAACCGGTGCGAACTTTTGGTGAATGGTCAGAGCGTGGCTTCGGAAACTTTTGTGCAGGACAGCCGTATTGGCGGGACACTGCAACTAGCCTTTGATTATCTTTCAACAGGCGCTATGAATAAAATAACGCTCAATGCTTATGGTGTGCGCTTTGGCCAGACAGCGCTGCTTTACAGCGCTGACACTGTATTGATAGCCCTGCCCGGTGAGGATAAAAGCTATACCCTTGTACTCCGCTGGGTAGGCCCTGACACGCCCCCGTCCGGCACGGCCTCCATACAGGTTGTGATTGGGCAAATTGGGACCCTTGTCATCAACGGTTCTTTTGATGAATCTAATTTTAGGACTGATTCCCTGGCTGTACGCGCCATCCTGGATGCCAATGGATACGACACTATGCCAGTCAGAAAAGTCGCTTGTGTCTCTTCCGGCAGAATCGTCGAGATCAATATGTCGAACTTTGGCCTGACAACCATGCCCGGAGATATCGGCAAACTAACTGCCATTAAAAGTCTTTGTCTTGGTTACAATAAACTGACCTCTTTGCCTCCGGAAATAGGCAAATGCTCTTCCTTGGTCTATTTGTCCCTCTACCACAACCCCCTCACAGCTTTTCCGAAAGAGATTGGCCAGTTAGGTCAATTGCAGACCCTTTATGCCTACTGCTGTGACCTCACCGACCTGCCGGAAGAAATGAGCCGGCTCAAAAACCTGACCAAACTTGTGATCTTCGACAATGCCATCCGGCACCTGCCTTCAAATATCGGGGACTGCTCAAATCTGAACTACTTCGCCGCTGACTATAATCAAATCACTGAAATCCCGGCATCCATCGGCCGCTTGACAAAACTGTCGCTCTTGATGATCTATTCCAACCAGCTTTCCGGGTTACCCGAAGAAATTTGCCAATGCCGTGCGCTGACACAAATCAATATGTCCAGAAACCCAATCGGCGCGTTGCCTGATTCAATCGGCAATCTCACGGAATTGTGGGGTTTAATCGCAACAGGCAACGGACTCACCGATCTTCCTTCAAGTATCGTGAATTTGAAAAAGCTGGGCTATTTCGCCATGCACAATAACCAACTGTGCAATCTTTCCACGCCCATTGCAGCTTGGCTTGATTCGAACCGCGCCGCCTGGACAACCAAAGATGACTGGAGATTGTCACAGGACTGCGGCCATTTGTAATGCTATTGAATTTAACTGTTATAAACCTAACTCATTATTTATCAATGGCAAAATACATTTAGTATTAACAATACTATTTAATCTAAATAAAGCTCAATATAATATTGTAATATAGTATTTAAAATACTATATTATAATTATGTGGCAAAGAAAATGTGAAAAAGAGTTAATCTACCTGGCAGATAATTTCCCAGGTATTCTTATTTTGGGTCCTCGACAAGCTGGAAAAACCTCACTTTCAAAGCAGACCTTCAGTGATGCAAAATACTTTGATCTAGAGAGTTTGGATTTACAAGCAAGAGTAAAACTATCACCTGAAAGTTTCTTGCGAAACCTTGACACATTCGCAATACTTGATGAAATTCAATTGATACCAGAACTCTTTCCATCACTGAAAGTTGTGATTGACGAAGATAGAAAACGCAATCATCGCTTTCTTCTTCTTGGTTCGGCTCATCCATTTATAATGAAAAACGTATCCGAAACCCTTGCAGGACGTATTGCAATACTTGACTTACAGCTTCTCTCTTTTAAAGAGTGCGCTACAGCCGAACCTGTAGTCCCGCTAAAAGAACTCTGGGTCCGTGGTTTATTTCCCGAAACAGCATCAATGACGGATCCTGAACTTAGATTTCGATGGTACGATTCATACATACGCACATTTGTTGAACGCGATCTGACCCGCTACCAAACCGGCGCTGATGGTGTAGTTATGCTCCGTGTTTTGCGAATGGCTGCGCATATGCATGGTGGACTGTTAAATCTTTCCAGCCTCGGAAATGCTTTGGGGTTGAATTATCATACTGTTGACAAATATCTATCCATTCTTGAAGGAGCATTTTTAGTCCGCAGGCTTCCTTCATATCATGCAAATCTTAAAAAGAGGCTTATTAAAGCACCACGCTTATATCTTTGTGATACCGGAATGCTTCACTATCTCCTTGGAATCAGAAATTCTAACGACCTGTTAAACAATCCGGCCCGAGGCACATCATTCGAAGGATTTATTATTCATGAAATAATAAAGAACCTTGGATCCGGCGACAGTGCACCGACCTATGGTTTTTTTCGGACACAAACCGGCCAGGAATGTGATTTAATTATTGATTGGGGTTCCAAACGAACCGCCGTTGAAATAAAGCTTGGAGAAAGACCTGATAAGGATTGGTTAAAGACCATTCGGTTTGCTGCAACAGAGCTTGATTGCAGCCGGGCATGCATAATTTATGGCGGCCAGGATAGTTATACCATTGACGGAGTTGAAATTATTTCTTCTGAAGATCCTGCCTTATTCGATAAGCTGGCAAATTGATTATCTAATTGGCATCTGTTGATTGGTAACAAATTACCATTGGGCAAAATTGCCTCTCAAAAACACAAAGAGCATTGCATAAAACAAATTCACATTGTGAGCCGCAAGCCTTCAGAACACGGTAAAATTGATATATTGTACAATTTAATCTATATTTAATTGTACGTTCTATTGTACAATATTAAAAGGAGGCCAGTATGGCTAGAATAGCTTTAGATTCTGACATTCATCCACTTTCTGATTTTCGCTCCAATTTTGCCAGCTTCATTAATCAGGTTCATAATACAAAACGGCCGATTGTAATAACCCAACATGGAAGAAGTTCAGCGGTACTTATGGATGTCTCAGAGTATGAACGTATGGTCGATAAATTTGAGCTGATTAAGGACATCGAAGTTGCGACAAAACAACTTAATGACGGGCTTGGCATTCCTCATGAACAGGTTCGTAAGCGTCTTAAAGAGCGGGTACGCTCATGAAAGTTATATGGTCACCTTTGGCCATTGAGCGCATAGAGGAGATTTTTGATTTCATTTCGTACGATAAGCCATCTGCAGCCAATAAGTGGATAGATTATATTTTTGATAAAATTGATCTGCTTAAAGCCAATCCTGAAATGGGTCGTCATGTTCCAGAAATTGAAGCACCAAGCATTAGAGAACTAATTTTAGGCAACTATCGAATTATATATCGATATACAGGTGATTTAGTCAGAATTTTAACGGTTCGCAATTGTAGCCAACAACTTTCAGTTAAAGACATAGAATAAAGAAAAGAATCATTGACTTATTCTATTTAATAAGTTATTATAACTAATAATGTGGCACATACGTGAACACAAAAGCCTGGAAAAAATTTATAAAAAGATCCCAATTCAGGTTTTAAAGAAATATGAACTCTGGAAAGAAATTGTTTTTCGTCATGGTCCGGATAAATTAAGAGAATTTCCAGGGTTCAATGATGAAAAACTCAAGGGCAAAAGAGCAGGCCAAAGATCATCCAGACTAAACATACACTATCGAGTAATTTATTATGTCGTTAAAGATATAATTACAGTATATATCTTGGAGATTACTCCACATAACTATTAGGAGAAATTCATGAAAGCACCTAATGACTTTTTACCTGCAACATCACACACAACTCTAACTACCGGCGAAACAATAAAAATGCTGCGTGAACTAAAAGGATGGACTCAAAAAGATTTGGCTAAAAGGTGTGGCATAAACGAAACTAACATCAGTCTTTTAGAAAATGGCAAAGTGGATATTGGTAAAAAACGAGCTGAGCAACTTTCCAATGCGTTTGGAATCCACCCTGCCATTATCATGTTTCCGGAGTATGAAGCCATTGAAATCAATAAAGCAGCGTAACAATCATTTCTAAACGAATATAAATGAAATACCCCAGGCTGCAAACCCAGGGCATATCATTCACTGATTCTGGCATCTCCTGATTCAAACCGGACTGCCTATGACACAAGCTTTTACTTGTGTTTATGGTTTGAAATCACTTCTGCAACAAGACGTTGCGAGTCAGCACCTTATTCCCGACTTCTGCACGTACGTGGTAAACACCACTCGGTAAACTATGGGTATCCCAGTTCAACCCGTTGGTAACATTGCGGAATTCCGCTACTTTCTTTCCAGTAATTGAAAAGATTAATATTTTCATTGGTCCTGTGACACCTTGGACGTTTAAGAATGTTGATGTTTTAAATGGATTCGGTGATGCGGTAAGTACAAGGGCCTTTACCGGAGTCACCTGTTTCTGTTCCTGGGCCAGTGTTTGAAAACCTATTATAGGGTGATGGCCGATAATGGTTGATCGTTGATAAATAAATGAAGGCATATAATGAACATCCGACCAATGTGACGGGAGAGAAAACGGTTCATCCCTTTGCGTGCTAAGATAACTGAAACTGATAGTTGAAGGTGTTGTTAAATCAGCATCACAATTTGCGAAGTTCATCTTAAAGCGCTTCCCTTCCTGCGGTAGACCATTAGCGTCAAAATAATCCTGTTGCTCAAGTTCCTCCCATAACGTGCTGTGGAAAGGAAACTTGAATTCAGCAGTATATACTCTTCGCCCATATTCATCAATCCCCTGTGCTTTAACTGCAAAAATGATTCCGGCTAAGTTTGAATTTCCAAGGGTAAAATTAGTTCCTTCATCTCCAGAATTATAATTTGCCTTTAATGTGCCACGGACAAGCCCGGCAACATAAGGTTCACTCATCAACCTATGAATAAGAAAAACAAAATCATTCTGAGTACCATCCGGGTATGGAATCATTGAACCAGAATTATTCCAGTAACGTCTAAAAATACCATTACTCCAATTGCCGGAAGCATAATCACCCCAATCATAAGGATCCACTGCGATCTGAACTGCATCATAGTTCCACCATCCCATGGTTGTGGGAGCATTTCCCGTATCAACGATAATATCATCATGTACTTGACAGCTTACAAACAAGCCCTCGTTATTGTACATGAATCTCCAAATGGCATGTAAATCCATAGGACCGAAATATGTCGGGTTTGCCCCACAAGCGCTGGATCCGGCATATTGCCATGTATTAATATTCACCCAATCATTTACATTTATGTCCTTGGAATAAAACCAAATGGAATCTTCCAAATTACCATCAATTACTGGGGATAGATAATGCCCCGGATTACTTGGATCAGGCGGCGTTAATCCGACCGGGATAGGGGCATCACCTTTGTACAATTGCGTAAAAGCTTCGACTTCACCTGAAAGGGGTTCACACAGCATGGCATTTGGATAGTTTGCCGGGTTGATGTAATCATCATTATCATTATTCGATTTTACTTTTATAGCAAACACCCCTGAATTATACTTCATACTTTCGTTGTTTCTATTATACAAGTCATCTATTTGCAATACAACTTGTTCTGATACCATATACACTTTGGAAATGCGTCCGTTTTTATACACTAAAAGTGTTTCAGGAATTACCCATGCTTTGTTCAAGAAATCAGGATCCGTTGGTTCATAATAATAGTTTGTATCTATATATTGAAAACCAAAAGTTTTTCCACTGTCCACTGAAACCTTAATATCATAATCACTGAATGTACTATCAGCTAGAAATCTTATATGAACAGTGTCCCCAACTTTATAGGTTTCGCCACCTATTGGTTCTAAAACCTTGGCATGTTTCCCGGGATCAATTTGACTGTAAGTAAGACTGAAAGATATAAGAACAGCCAAAATGAAAAACAGACCTTTCATTTGGATAATCCTGTTTAAAGCTTTTTTGATACGCATTTTGCTTCCTTTCTTTTAAATTACTGTTTTGAAACATTTCATTAAAATCCATATTTGAATTTGTTGCATAACCATATTTCAGCTTCGTTAGTTCAACCGAAATAATAAAAAACTGCAACAATCATTACTTTTTGTTTAAACCGCAATGTCATTTTTAAAAATAAATTATTCCCATAAGCCTCCTTATACTTTTAACTTTGTCTGTTCAATATTTGGGTACCCCGTATTATTACTGATATGTTAAGGACAAGTTTGATTTTTTTTCCAATCAACTCCTTCATAATTATCACCACAGTTCAAATATCGGCAAAAATGTATGTCCAGCCAGTTTATCACAACTGGTTGAACATTACAAAGCTGGTTATATGCAATATCTACAACACAGTTTAAATGAATGATTCCATAGGGAAGCATTTGAAGCTTGTTATTGCTTAAAGATAATCTTTCAAGATTGGACAGATTTCCTATTTCTTCCGGAAGGGAGTCAATTAAGTTTTGATTCAGCATTAAGTCTGTAAGATTGTCCATTTGTCCCAACTCAGGGGACACAAATGTAAGCCGGTTTGAAGATAGATCCAGAATTCGGAGTGACTTCAATGCGCGAACATCTGATGGCAAAACACGTATTTGATTCTGGGCGAGTCGCAGTGTCTTTAAATTTGTGAGAGTAAAAATAGCTTTTGGCAGGGAATCGATCTTATTTCCCGACAAATTAATCATTTCTAAAGACTTTATCCCATATATTGCTATTGGGATATTAATAAGATTTACACGGGTCAATTCGATAATTTGTAGTGAATCAAGCTTATTAATTTGATCTGAAACTCGTAAAGGGAGTTGGACAAAACTATTGATTCCCTGAACGCCAAAATACTTTAAGGCAGTTAGGCGTGAGATAGGATCAGGTACTACTGAGAAATTACCCGAATACTGGAAATAAACGATACGGTTTCTCTCAATCCATGTAAAATCAGATACCGGCAATAGAATATTATTGGAATCTAATATGGCCCTTACTGCCAAAGTATCATTTTGATATAGGGAATCCGTAATGATCGACGATCTGTCAAGTATCTGAATTGTTCCAACATCTGTTGGTTTACCCGGCGCAACATTAACACCTGATTTTACACTGATAATATATTTCGTATATAAGGATTGGCATTTTAAAGTGTAGTTTCCTGATGGTAAACTGTCAATTATAAAACTCCCTGTATTATCTATATTAACATACCGGCCTAATTCCCAAATCACAGAATAAAAACCATTGTAATCTGAAACGCTCCCTTGAATATTAATTCTACCATTGATGGAACCATATAGTTTCAGCGTATCTATACCCAGGTCCGTGAGTTTTTCTCTGTCAACAACATGACATTCTTTGAAAAAAGCACTTGTGCTGCCGTCATTTACTTCAATATAATAGACACCAGTATCTGCATCTGGAAAGCTATATCGTCCCAGTGAATCCGTGAATTTGCTGTTAGCTTGATTAGATTTGATTTTTGTGAGAGGCATTGAAGAAATAGGTTGATGCAAAATCACAGCTACCCCTACGGCAATACGGCCTCCAGGATAAACAGCCTGACCGGATATACCTGAGAATGCATTACCCTGTTCACTTGAGCCGCCTTTTTGGCTTGCTATATCACCAGGACCCTTTGTGCAGCTTGATAAAAGTGCAAACAAAAGCAGGGTAAAAAGTGTTTTCACGATTAATACTCCTTGCTTAAAGGAAAAAGTTGAATGTTCAGGTTATAGACTCCATTTACATTCTCCTGAGTTGTTAAAATCCGCTTGACTCGATCTCGAAAAGCAAGTATCTCCTGCTTGATGAGCTGGTAATTTTCTTTTGAAATGCCCAAAGTCAAACTTGAGATGTCACGTATGGTCGGTGGATATTCGTGTATGGCATCCATACCAAGTTGCGAGAGCTGATGATTGACATTACGGATTGCAACAGACACCACTTCCGGACCTGAAGAAATATGTGGATCATTCTGTTTATACGTACCATCACTATTCTTGATAAGAAAACCCAAATCCAGAAGCAGCTTCACTGCTTCCCTGGCTTCGGTTTTTTTAATAGCAGGCAATACCATTTCCGCAAGTTTGGAGTAATCCTCCTTCCAGTCAAATGTTGAAGCCAATTCACGTATGGCCAGGTTGTACCATTTGGAGTAATAAGAATAAAAGTTAACCGGAACAAGCTTTTCCGAAAGCTTTGGCAAGAGGTTTCGCATTTCTTCAAGGTGTTTGGCTTTCTCCTTTGCTGTCTTTGCCTGGTTGAAATGAACAAGAGCGCTGAAAAAAGAGGCCTCTTTTTCTGCAAGCACAAGGCCTTTTATAAATGATGCAAGTGTTTCTTCGGTCAGATTGCGTTTGCCGGAAACAATTTCTTTGTATAAACCGGATGATTTAAGTCCGGCCTTTCTGCAGAAATAACGGTATGAAAAATACGAATGCTTTTTTTTGGTTTCCTCGTAATAGTCTTTGAGGAATTCCCTGTAATCGCAGTAGTGCTCAATATTTTTCATAAGAAGTTCTTTTCCTTGTTTATAAATCTAAAATAAAAAGCGCCAAAGCGCAACAGGTAAAATAACTAAATGTTCTCACTTTGAGAACGTATTGCCACTAAATTGCACAAATATACGCTAATTGGTGGTAATATATGCCTAATAATGAGAACATATTGAACTCCTTAACCAGGGTTTCTTATGATATCACCGGCGGCCCTTAAATAATTTGATTTAATTCCGGGAAATAAATTATTATTCATGCAAATTATTCTTCTTTGATATACCCCATGAGTTGAATAAGAAAACATAAAATTCCTGCGTACAAAAATCATGAGTTATAATCAGGAAAGGTTTCTTTGACTCACAATAGTTCTCCTGCAAAAATAGATCTCGATTCTTCACAAGTCGAAGAGATCGCAAAAAAAGCATACGCCCTGTTTTCAAATGGGAAAGTCCGTGAGGCGCGTGATCTTTTCAAGAGTCTTGTTAAAATAGATTCCACCCGTTTTTTACCAGATCTAGTTAAATGTTATCACGTTCAGGCTGATCATTTTATCGCATCAGGCAGGGAAAAAGATGCCCTGAGTATTCTTGAACACGTTGCAACAATCACAAAGAACACACAGCTCAAAGAAGAGAACGACAGGCGTCTTTTTAGCCTTGCCGCCAAAAATCCCGAAAAAGCCGGTCCCTTTGCTGAAGCTGTAAACATGATGGCATCTGGAACAGAGGGACGCACACAGAAAGAAATTGATTTTGCGGTTGATACATTAGTTACAGCGTTTGAAAATATCCCTTTCCTTGAACAGCAAGCTCCGGTGCATCATGCAGAGTTGACATCTGTTGTTGAAGCTATCCGCCTAGTATGCGCTGAAGATTATCTTTCTGTCGCACAAAAACTGCGAATTATCAGCATTGATTCCATTTTTTCCCAATGGAAGCTTCTTATTAAAGGCATGATGGCATTTTATTCGTGTGATGATGTAAAAGCCAATGAAGCCTTTTCAAGGATTCGCAAAGGAACAGTCCCTTATCATGCCTCAAGGTGGTATTGCACACTTTTAGATGGAAATTATACCGCCAATTCTCTTCCTGAAGGACAGCATCAGTCTGTTTTACGCAGGTTATGCGACATCTCCGGATTTTCCAATATGGCTGATACCATTCCCCGCGCTGATTATCTTTGGCATGTGCACAGGTACAGGGATTCTTATCGACATGTACGCGACACGCTCAAGAATTTCCCGATGAATGGCGCGAATGAGATTGGACTTCTGACAGAATTTTATTTTACAGCGCCATTCTCTCTGCCGGAAAAGGAATGTTACAAATACATATCCCATTTTATCAGTAACGGCCAGCGGGGCGGCCATGAAGACATACGGGAAGATTGTCTTGTCGGACACATGTTTATGCTTCACGCTATGGAGTTCTCTGATGACAATACAGTTTTCAATTCTGGCACAAGATATTTGTCGCTATACCGTGATGCTTATGGTCCAAATCCTCAAATAGAAGCGCGGGTGATGTATCGCCTCGGAATGCTTTTTTCCAGAGAAATGAACAATGATGGAATGTTCGGCATGTATGGCAAAAGCCGTTCTATTGTACGGAACCTTGATTATGCCATACGTTGCCTTAAAAAATGCATTGAGCTTGACAAAGAAGACTGCAATGCGGCTTTTGCATTGCTGAACCTTTATAGAATGACTAGGCAAAAACGGGAAGCAAACTCTCTTCTTAAGGAACTTGAAACCAGGTTTCCGGATAACAAAGCGATATTGCTTCTTGCCGCAAACAATGCTGCAAAGCTAAAATCCCCTCAGAAATATATAAAAATCCTTGAGAAACTCAAAACCATTGATCCACTTGACATGGATATTAGAACATCTCTATCTTGTGCTTTTATTGATGCAGCGCGACAAAGCCTGTCACGTTCGGACAGTAAACAGTGGCGAGAAAAGCTAAATCTTGCTTTGGAGAATACAATTGATAAAAGCAAAGACTTTACACTTGGGAGGCCCTATGTTCTACTGAGGTTTGCAATATTATGTTTTTTAGACAATGAAACAACCGAAGGTCTTCAAATTCTTGAAAAAGCTATTGCAGAATCAGAAGAACCAATGGTTGCAATGTATTTTACCATGCTTATTTACAAAGCCTACGGCGGTGCAGGCAGGGAATTTGACAATATTTCAAACCGTGTTGCTGATGCGTTTAAACTTCCTGGCAATTGTTCGACTGCTGCAAGATTAATTGAAGTATTCCAATACATCACAAAAATTCAAAAAATTACATGGTTGCAGCAGGAAGCTGAAAAGTGCTCAGAATATGCCATGAAATCGCTGGCAAATGGATTTTCCCGTACTTATGGCAGGAATATCATAATATTCGCGCTTGCAAAACACATGGATAAACTGGCAAGGCAAACCATTAAACAGGCGCTGCTTTTTGACAAAGAGGATTCCCTTTTCCTTTATTTTCAGTGGAAACTTGATTTTGGTGATAATAGTAAGCCCAGCTTTTTCGGCAAAAGCATGACAGATGAACCGGTTCTTCAATTGAAAAATATTCAGACAATTGCTCAAAAACGGCATGACCAGGAAACTCTTTCGCTGGTTGTGCCAATACTTCAGGATTTGGAACGTGAAAAAGAAAAGCCAATAGGACCGCCTCCATTGCCATTTGATGACGATGACTCTTTTAACGATATTTTTAATGAAGACGACTTTGATGGCCCTGCCTTTGAAGCTTACAAGGATTTAATGAACGAAATGATGAAAAGGTACAATGGTGATGCAATAAAAGCACTTCGTGAAATCGAAAAACTTATGAAAAACATGGATCCTGATTATCCAGGCGGGAAAAGAGGAAAAAACCCTTCAGATTCCCTTCTTCCGTTTTAAGGAAAAAGAATATCATGAAACCATTTCTTGTTTTGGGCATATCTGAAACAGCAGACGATTCGGATGTCCGTAAAGCCTATCTTGAATGTGTCAGGCGCTGGCCGCCTGAAAGAGACCCTGACAGGTTTCGTGAAATCAATGACGCATATTCAAAGATCAAGGATGAACGCAGCCGTACGGATCATTTATTATTCGACAGGAACACTGACCTGAAAAGGCCGTTTGATGTGATAACCGAATCACTTAAATATAGAGATTTTCGTAAACCGCCCGTATTTGAAAAATTAAAGGAGCACCTTAAAACATGTCTGACGAACCATTGATAAATGTCGAATCATCTGTAAATAAGTGCGAAATACCGGCCTGGGCAGAAGCTGCAATTGAAGATTTCAAGAACTGGGCTGCTGAACTTCCTTGCAACCCGGCATTGGAAAACAATAACGCCGGTGCTGAAACACCAGACCTGTATTCATTCTACAAGGAGCTTTGCGTATTGCGTACGGATATCCGTACCAATGCAAGGCGCACACATGAAACGTTTTCCAGATTTTCCGATGTACTTGGACGCCTTGATGAAAAACTCGGAACAGAAACAGGAAATAAAGTTGAAAGAAGTGCAGATGAACGCCGAATGATTATGGCGATACTGGATATTTCCGAAAGACTTCAGAGGATGGAACAGGAGCTTGGGAAAAGGCCCAAACACAGGATTTTAGGAAATCATTCCAATTGGATGGAATGGGCTGATACCCTGGAAGGGGCTTTTGAAATTATCAGTAAAAATCTTGACGGTGTTTTGCAGACACATGGCGTTGAAAGAATAGAAACAAATGGTGAAGAATTCAATCCTCATCTCATGACAGCTGTCGCGGTTGATTCTGAATCTTCTTACGAAGACGGTTGCGTAACAGATGAAGTTTCCCCGGGTTATTTATTGGATGGAGAGGTTTTAAAATTCGCTGAAGTAAAAATTGCAAAAGCAAAAAAGGAGGAATAATGGAGTATATAGTTGGAATAGATCTTGGCACTACAAATTCAGAGATATCCGTTGTTATTGACGGTGCTGTAAAAGTTATACCTGTGGGAGAGTCCCCTATAATGCCCTCCTGTGTGGGGCTTGATAATGAAGGAAAGCTTTTGGTTGGAAATCCGGCCAAAAATCAGATGGTAGCTGATCCTGAATCAACCATCCTTTCAATCAAACGGAAAATGGGCCAGGAGGAAAAGGTCATGTTACGGGACAGGTCATTTTCCCCGGAGGAGATTTCATCATTCATTCTGGCAGAACTCAAAATTCATGCGGAACGTTATCTTGGACAACCCGTGAAAAAAGCGGTCATTACCGTTCCTGCATATTTCAGTGATCGCCAGAGAAAAGCAACCGCTGATGCCGGAGCCCTGGCAGGCCTTGAAGTGGTGCGCATTATCAACGAACCAACTGCAGCAGCACTTGCATACGATACTGATCACAAGGAAAACCAGCGCATACTGGTTTATGATTTGGGAGGTGGAACTTTTGATGTGTCTCTTGTAATGGTGGAGAATGGCGTTGTTGAAGTGAAAGCGAGTCATGGTGATACGCACCTCGGCGGTGATGACTTTGACAGGCTTTTGATTGAACATGTAATCAAACACATGGATGAAAAACGCCAAGCCGACATCTCTGGTGATATTAAAGCATTCAGACGTTTATGGAAAGCCTGCGAAAAGGCAAAAAGGGAACTCTCGGATGCCCCTTATGTCAGAATACGTGAAGAGTATGTGTTTGAAGAGATGCATGTTGATTTGGAAATAAGCCGTGAAGATTATAATTTGATGATAACACCTTTTATTCACAAGACATTGGAATGCGTCCATCTCTGCCTTAAAGATGCATCAATGGTTCCGTCAGATATTGACAGGATACTGCTTGTAGGCGGAGCGACACGCACACCGCTGGTATCCTCCATGCTGTTTGAAAACCTTAAAAAGGAACCACGTTACGAAATAAACCCGGATCTTATCGTTTCAATGGGCGCAGGATTGCAGGCAGCTTCAATTGCCGGAGATAAAACCGGATCAGTGCTTGTTGACATTACACCATACACCTTCGGGTCATCAGCTGCGGGCATGTATAACGGGGAATTCAATTACAATATCTTTGTCCCTGTAATTCGTCGTAATAGTGCCCTTCCTGTCCGCAAGACCGAGGTTTTTTATACCATGTACGACAATCAGAGCGAGGTGGAGGTCAACATATACCAGGGTGAAATGCCCATTGCACCTGATAATATTTTTATCGGAAAATTCATGATCACGGGTTTAAGCATAGTACCTCATGGTAATGCAATCCTTTTAAACCTTGATCTGGATTTGAATGGCATGCTGAAAGTCACTGCCACTGAAAAAAACACAGGTTTATCGAAAACAGTCACAATGGACACTCGTAATGCCCCGGCCAACATCAATCTTGATGATTCCAAATTGAACATTTCCGATCTGCTTGAAACAATGCATTTGGAAAGTCATACCGGATCAATTCCTCTGGCTCAGAATGAAGGTTCTGTGGAATCATCCGATAATGCCATGAGCCGTGCCAAAGAACTTAAAAAAAGGGCTGAAAAACTTCTTTCAACCGTGAATGATGAGGATGGACGTGAAATAAAATCCCTCATGGAAAAAAGCAGAATGGCAATTGAGGCCGGAGACAAGACTCTGCTTGCCCAATATAACGAGTCGCTTTCGGATATGCTTTTTTATCTGGAGGATTGATATATGTCGTTTCAATTTTCATGTCCATCATGCGGGAAAACGATTGATACTGCGCCTTTATGCCCACGATGTTCCTGCGACTGTAGATTGCTTGTCAATGCGCGTCTTGCCGTTAACGGCCTTTCTGAACAGGCGGAAGAACATCTTCAAAGAAATGATTACAGAGGGGCTTTGAAAATAACAGGCAAATGTTTTGAGATCGCACACGGCAGCCGTGCAGCAAGGATTGCTGCATTGGCCTGCCTTGCGCAAAAGGATTTCAGTTCAGCGTTGTCCTGGCGTGAAAAAGCGATTCGTGAAAATGGTAAGCCAGTCTGAATCCTGATTCGAAATACCCTTTTTCATGACAGCGGGAGTTTCACCCGCTGTCATGTGGGATTATGCGGCATTCGCCTTGTGTGAAAGGACGAAGAGCGATTCAACATCGTAATGGAAATCGGGATTAAGCCTCTTGAGTTCAGCGCACATTATACGCAGCATGTCCTTGTCTTCAGGATTATGATCCTTTTTCCATGAAGAAACACGGCCAAGAAAATCATCCATAAGTTCAACGTAAACCTTGGAGTCAATGCCTTTGCGGTGGATGATATTTTTATGGATAAAGTGGAACCATTCACCATCTGAAAATTTCTCCAGGAATTGAAAGTATTTTTCCCTGACCTGGTAAAGCACATTCAGGTAAACCATGAAGTTTTCTGAAATCTTCCTGAAAACATCAGAGACTCCATTTGTTCCACGTTTTAACTTTACAGCATATTCCGCAGCTTCGGCAAAATAAGAGCGCGCACGGCTGATATAAGTATCATTATCAAGACATATCATGCTTTTGTATTGCGGCAGATTTTTGTTTATTCCCTTAAAGATTCCAATCATGACCAAAAGATAATCCGCTGTGTTTTTATAGAGATTGAAACGATCCCGGATATCATAATGATCTTCCTGCTTTGCAATCAAATCAGATTCATAAAGGCAGATATGCTTGGAAACACCTGTAATAAATTCATCTGAAGTGTAATTTGAAAGCAAATTGGCAAGATAAATGTTAACGTCTTCATCCATGCAAAAGGTATTGGAACGAAAACCAGTATCAAGCCTGGCTGAAATAATGGCATTAATGAAATAACCTTGCGTCGTTTCCCTATCGTATGATTTTATAATGTTATTGCTAAAGTTATTCATCATATTTCTCTTTAAATTAATCGTTTAAGACTATCTAGATATCGGGTAATTTATTTGATAACTTTAAATTTTTTTCTTAAAATTATTGTCTATAACCCTATCTTAAAGATAATAAAAACAAAAATATTTATCTGTGATCCTCATCAAATTAGACGAAGAATTTTTAAAAAAGTTTCATCAAATATGCGCTTAATAGATCAATTTAAAATAAATTAGCATCAATTCAATAAATTAATTAATTTATATGATATTTAAAATAATCAAGAAGCTTAATTAAATTCACATTATTGCCGATATAAAATTAGACCCAAAAAAAGCGTTTTATATATGGATTTTTTCTTTACACAGATTCCAAATTCTTTTTTAGCCAAACTTGAATGCCTTTCTTTCCTGTTAATTATTTCTTTCGCGATTATAATTCTCCATCGTTTTCATAATTATGAAGAAAAGATAGTGATAAAAAGCGAAGATAAAAAAGCTAAGCCTTTAAAAAAAATTCCCGTAAAATAATATTGTCTGAAGTGTTGATTTCACCTGCAATACCATCAAAAACGATATGATGATCATGGATCATTATTAAATGATCCGCTATTCGCTCTATGCTTAAAAGATCATGGGTTACCACAACAATTGTCATTCCAAATTGTTTGCGCAAGTCCAATAAAAGTTCGTCTATTCCTTTAGTGGTTACCGGATCAAGGCCTGCTGAAGGCTCATCGCAAAATAATATTTCCGGGCGCAAGATAATAGCCCTGGCAAGTGCCGCCCTTTTAACCATGCCACCTGACAGCTCCGTTGGAAATTTTGCTTTTGCGTGTGATAATCCGACTGAAGATAGGGCTTCTTCCACGTTTTTAGCTATCTCGTCCTCTTTTTTATGCGTAAACATTTCAAGGGGAAGTCCAACGTTTTCACCAATTGACATTGCATTCAAAAGTGCACCGCGTTGGAAAAGCACACCACGACGGCCTGGAATATTTTCCTTTTCCATCATCTCCTGATCGCTTACTTCAACGCCCAATACTTTTGCACTTCCGGAATTGTAGGTCATAAGTCCCAGAAGATTTTTAAGAAGTGTTGTTTTACCACAACCGCTTTTCCCGATAATCGTCAAGATCTCTCCTCGTTTTACGGAAAAAGAGACGTCCTTAAGAGCGAGAGCATGGCCATAGGCTGATGTTAAATTCTGAACTTCAATCACAGTATCTGACATATTATAATCCGACTTATTCTTATTTAAAATAAAACAAAAGTCCCAACACTGAATCAGCTGCAATTATCCAGAAGATTGAGGTCACAACGGATTTTGTGGTTGCCCGGCCAACCCCGTCAGCGCCCCCTTTAAATTGAAGCCCCTCATGGCAACCAATTGCAGTAATAAGTATTGCGTAACAGAGGCTTTTTACAGTGCCTGAAAGTATGTCTCGAAATAAAAGAGCATGTTTAAGTTCGCCCCAGAAGGAATCAAAACTCAAGTTAAGATAAGTTACGGCAATGACCGTGCCGCCAAGTATTCCCATAGCGCTTGAGAACATTGTAAGGATGGGCATTGATACAAGCATTGCCCAGAGCTTGGGGACCATGACGAACTTGATGGGATTTAACCCCATAGTTTTTAATGCATCCAATTCCTCGGTATATTTCATTGTGGCGATTTCAGATGCTATTGAAGAACCGCTCCTGCCGGTTACAATAATAGCCGCCATAAGCGGGCCCATTTCAGCTGTCATTCCAATTGCAAGGAGATCCGCGACAAAAAGATTGGCCCCGACCAGGCGAAGCTGGGCCGCTGATTGAAGTGCCGAAATAAAACCTATTAGGAAAAGTATGACGCCAATAATTGGCACAGCGCCAAGACCGTAATCAAGGGTATTGCGTACAAATTCACCTTTGCGCGTGGCCCTGCGCTGAAATAGCATTAGAAAGGAAAAAAAAGAGAGGTCAGAGATTAATGCAAGTGCATCACGAATGCTTCCGGCGGAATTAAGAAAGCCTTCAGCGAGAAAAAGAAAATACCTGTCAATCTTTGCCGTTATTCTTCGCATTATTGGCTAAGAGCTCCTGGTTGAAAACCCGGATGGCATCATTTATAAACTGGCTAAATAATTCAGATAGAGACGTACTCAATTCCCTGGCAAATTCTCCATAGTTTTCCATGTCCTTAACAGGGCTTGACTTAAAGTAGTTCTTTTCAAAAATAATCTGATCGTCTGCAATGCGGACAATCTGCAAGGTAATGTTTATCATTGCAGAGATATTTTCAGGTTTTCTAAAATCCTCTTCGATATTTTCAATACTTCCTGTTATTGAATAATCAGGACTTGAATCAGAATATCTCTCTTTAAGAGATTTGAATTTAATGTTCTTTTTTAACACCTGTTGCAAAAGATCTGAAGCAGTGATGTTGGGCCGAACAGCCCATAATCCGGTTTTTGAAAATTGTACGGTATTGTCTCCACTTCGGATTATTACTCCTGAATTATCACACAATCTGTTAAGTTCAAGGTCCTTTATCTGGACCTTGAATGGATATCCATCAATTGGCTGCTTATCTTTTCCAGTATCAACCAAAGGGGGATCAAAGAATAAAATAAGCTGATCTGTTACCGCCCTGGAACTCCCACACGAAAAGAAAAAGGCAGCGCATAAGAAAAGGAAAAGGAATCTAATCATGGATTACTCCTGTTTGCGGATAAGAAGTGAAGGGTTTTCCTTTATTCTTTGAGTAAAGTCGGCCAAATTGCGTGTTGTTGTTTCAAGACGGTTGAGTATTTGGCTTAGCTTATCACGATTTGTAGCAATGGTTTTATTCAAGTCCTGAATTGTCTTATTACTGTTATCCAGGGTTTTATTAATATTCTTCATGGTGTTGTCGAACTGACCCTGATCCAATCCGCCCTTGATATTATCAGTTATTGATTCAAGGTTTTTGAGGCTTTTCTGTAAAGATTTGTTGGTTGCCATTTTGCTGATATCTGAAACAGCACTATCGAGACGGTTCATAATACCTGACATACGGTTTAAGACATCCGGGCCCTGCTTTGCAAGGTGTCCGGTAAACATAGTTATGTTTTCGCGGTTTTGAAGAATCATGGTATTAAGGTTGGTCATGAGTTCACGCGCTGTTATGACAGCATTGCTGACATTGTCCATGTTGTCGTTATTGGTAAAAGCGATTATATTATTAAGTGCTATCTCAACCTTCCTTGCAATATCATCAGCCTTACCGGTTACCATGTCGATTGTGCTCATGCCGGCCTTGATTTTATCGCCTGGTATAAGCAGAGGAGCGTCATTTGTGCCTTTTAGTATGTCTATATATTTGAGGCCCGTGATTCCGAATACCTCAACAACAGCCTCGGCATTGGATTTTATTCTGATTCCTTTTCGAACGGATATCCTGACCACAATTTTGCTAACATCATCTGTTGCAAAAGAAAGATCCTCGACCTTGCCTATTTCAACACCGCTCATCTTAACCGGATTGCCGACATTAAGACCTGAAATGGATTCGGTATATTCAATATAATAGGAATCGTTTTTTTCAAGATACTTTCGGCCTATTGTAAGAAAGACAAAACCCAAAAAAATTAAAATACCTATTGTAAGAAAAAACCCAAGACGAATTCTGGATGATTTGTTCATTTATAAACTTAAAATAACTAATTTACACTTAGTGACAAACTGATTTTATGCGACAACCCCATTTAAATCGAAATAAAGTCCTGTATTTCCTCTTCTGTTTGGAAAATCTGAAGTTTTCTGTCGAGATTGCTTATCTGAAACAATTCTTTGACCTGATAAATACAGTTGAAAATGAAAATGAATCCGTTGCTCTTTTCTATAAGATTGGATGTGTTAAGAAGGAGCCTGATTCCCGAACTGTCAATAAACTGGACTTCCGTGAAATCAAACACAAGATTTTTATGTTTTAAGAGAATGTCTTCGAGTTGGAATCTGAGCGAGAGGCAGGTTGTTGAAGAGACACTGCCAATAAGTTTAATCAGCAGATATTCGGGTTTGGCGATTTTTTCAAGTTTGATGTCGGTTGTTTTAATGATGTTTGCTTTAAGAACTTCCTTTAGCTGGTCCTTCATTTTTACCCTGATAAATTCAAGCTCGGGAATTGTTCCGACTTTTTTAAGCACAATGAGCAGATTATCACATAAAAGTTTGTTTTGATCTTCCACCACATGTTTTAGAAGTTCCAGGTAGTTTTTTGCTTTTAATCCTATTTCACCTATAACCCATACAGCACTCGTTCGCATAAGATAATTTTCATGCAAAAGCATTTCTTTTAGATCATAATAAATATCGTATTTTCCGAGGTTATAAAGAGCTTTCAAGGTATTGGCCCTTACGCGGTTATTGGAATCCCCCTTGAAGCGCATGATGATAGGAGTAAAGTTCTTGTTGCCAAGCTGCTCAAAAACCTCGATTGTATTCGCCTTTGTTCGGTTATCCATATCGCTTAGGAACTTTGACAACATGCTTGTGTTTTTTCTTGAAGCAATTAGTCCCATATGAAGGACTGCTGTTGCCCTTACCTTGTGATTTGGATTCTTGGCGCAATTCAGAAGTATCTTTTTTGCTTCATTCTCGTTTACAAAAGATTTAAGGAAAAAAATCGCATCTATTACTTCAGAGGGTTCCTTTTTGAAAAGTTTGAGGTTTGTCTCTTCGATATAATCCGGAGTAAATTTTCGAATAACATTAACAGCCGTGAAAACAACTTCGGGGATTGGGCTTGGGCCCTTTGATTTTAAATATTCTATTGATAATGAGATTGCAGCTTCTTTCGCGGTATTTGAAATATCAAGATCGTCTAAGGAAATAAGTTTGGATATTTCAGGCAACAAGGAATAGATTTTGTTCTTTACTGTTTTAGCGATGATTGAAAGCTGCTTTTTCTTGTCTGAACCTGAAAGGCCGTCTATTAGTTCTTTTTCAAATTGTTCCATTTTAGTATTCCATATTCCTGGATTTGCTATAATATAATTCCATTATGGCGAATTGTCCAGTTTAAGCCCTATCAATATGTAATTATTTTCCCTTATTATTTTGATGTAAGCTTATATACACCGTCCCAATCCTGGCCGGGTGGGTCAAGCTTGAACTGTTCGCAACGTCCGACATAGAGCTTACTGGGGTTGGTCTTTTGATCGGGTCGCCATTCCTTTTCAAGTTTATATGATTTAGAGAAAATCTCTATTGCCTTGTCCCATTCCTGCTTTTTATAGAACTGCAAGCCTTCATTAAACATACCCATGATTTCAATTATGTTTTGAGGGGACTTGCCCTTTTCATCAAGGAGTTCGTAAACAGTCACGGGTTCACTCTTCCCCATTACGGTTATTTTGTCAAGTTCCCTTATATCGTATCTATCTCCAATCAGCTCCCGGGTAAAATGCGAAAACATGGTGAAAACCCCGTATTGCTTTGAGGCTGACTCAAGGCGGGCAGCGAGGTTTACCGGGTCACCCATCATGGTATAATTCATCCTTTTCTTTGAACCCATGTTGCCAGTAACAATATTCCCCGAGTTGATTCCGATTCGCATACGCATTATATGAACTATTTCAGGCCATTTATCCCCTTCGGATTTCCATTTTTCCCGAAGTTCAGCCAGCTTCTTCTGCATACCTATTGCCGTCAAACAAGCCTTGTCCGCATGATCAGCAAGCTTCAATGGTGCGCCGAAAATTGCGACAATGGCATCTCCTATATATTTGTCGAGTGTACCGCCTTTTTCCATAAGGATATCGGTCATGCCACTTAAATATTCGTTTAAAAGCTCAACAAGCCGGGTAGGGCTTCCAAGTTTTTCTGAAAAGGTTGAAAAACCCTGAATATCAGTAAAGTATGCAGTGCACACAGCTTCATCACCTCCAAGCTGGGGAAATTGCTTTTTCTCGTACATTTGATCGATGAGTTCAGGGGACAAATAGTTTGCGAACGTGGCTTTAAGGAATTTCTTGTCTTTTTCCTCTGTTATATATCGGTATATGAGAGCAAACACAAATGATGCAATCATTCCAAAAACGGGACGCACTACTTCAAAATTAAGGTTTTGATCGTTAAAGGAGGTCATTGTCCTTGCAAAATACAAGATAGCGACAACAACCACAATTGGGGCTGAAAATATCGGTTTAATAATTAAAGATATTGTTGTTATGACAATGCATAAGAAGGCAATAATCAAAAACATGGTTTTAGGATCAACATCATTCATAAAGTCATTGTTCAGGATATCAGTGATTGCTGTTGCATGAATTTCAACACCTGGATATGTTTTACCAACCGGTGCATTTACAATATCGCCCATGGACACAGCAGCGGACCCGACAAGAAATATCTTGCCGCAGAAATATTCACTCGGAACTCTTTTTGCCCAGATATCATAGAAAGAAACGGTCTTGAAGGTCACCCTTGCAAGGCCTTTATAATTGATTCGCATACGGGCATTTTGATCAACAGGAATACGAATCGGATTGCCCATCTCCATCCGGTTTCCAGGTTTAAGATTATCAAGGTCTGCGGCTGTTTTCAAAAGGAGCTCATCAAGCGTTTTCCCACGCAGTAAGATATATTCTGTGGTAAGTCCGGCTGCTTTTCTCGAAACCGAGAGGTTCTCGCAAACTGTCCATGATTCATTGTTTTTAAGCGCCATTACTCGCTTTCCATCAAGAGAAGAGATATTTGCCAAAGTTGACAGGGGAATGTATTCGATACTCTTTTCCTTATTCTGTATTTCAACAATTGTAAATTCATTCTCGCCTGTACGCAGAACGCCTGTTGCCTCAGTTATGGGTGAAGGCTCATTGAGAGGCAATGCGGCAAGTTGTTTTTCGGAAATGCCATTTAAGTCACGTATTGACGAAAATGAAAGCGTCCCTTCTGGAATTTCAAGGCTAATTGTTCCTGTATTATCACGAGTTATGACCATCCGAGAGGTAATTGAAAGGCTTAAACCTTCTTTCAGCTTTTTTATTTCATCAGCACGGGATATCATCTTGCGTATCATAAGCTCGTTTACACCAGGGTAGCTGACCTTAAGGCTTCCATCCGATTCTTTTTCAAGATAAAAGGGCTTACCAATATCCAGATACTTTCCCGGGATAAAAGTTACCTCCTTCAAGGTTTTTCCCATTACCTTAAGACAGGTCTGGAGCGACAAAACCGGATAGACATGGTTTCTGAATCTATACAATAACGGCATGGTGCGGTGAATACCATCCTGATCAGCCTCTACATTCACAAGCCCAATACGGTCTGCGGCCTGTGCAAGGGCTGGAAATGCACCATCAAGAACCGGTTTATCGTGAAGATACTCGGAAACAGATCCCTCCATGCGTGTGGTTGAACTGGGATTTGATTCCTCGTGGTGTTTTTCAGTGGTACGCGCAATATAATCAGATTTATTGGCGTAATTTATCGAATCGTTCAGAATCATGGCATGGATTACATTTCCAGCCTTTTTTGTGCCGTAAACAAATATGCTGTCAAAATTGACGCCGCGATGTATTATTGGTTCAAGTCGACTATAATCACTTCCGCCTTCCTGCTTTAATATTGACAATATACGATTCGTTTCCTTTTTTCCATAATCCGCATCATTAAAATGAATATCAAAAACCGTTGTTGCGGCATTACCGCTTTTTAAATACTGGACGAGGTCACTCTGGACGCTCCGTGGCCATTTGTAATAGAGACCCATGTTTTCCGCAAGCATGCTTCTTTCATCTATATCTGTTATCACAACATCCTCGAAAAGGCTTTGAGTTTGAACACCCTGTGATAAGGAGAGATTTCCGGCTTGCTGATCGCGGTATTTTAGAATGTATCGTAAATCGTAGGTCTTGTTTTCGAGATTATTCCAGAGATCTGTGAGGCCGGGCAGAAGATTATGCATGAAAACAGTAATAAAACCCGCTATTAAAATGCCTCCGCCAATGCCTATCAGGAGTTTTTTAAGATTTTTTTTCATGCCATCTCCATTAAGTTAAACCCATATCCTAACCAGGAAAATCAAAGTTAAATTCATTTTTGCCAGCAGGGGTGGGATTATTAGTTTTCCATATCAAAAACCTTTAATTTCAGCTTTCCACCTTCAATATAATATTTTCTAACCTGTGTTTTGCCGGTATAATCCCATACATAGGTTACCGAACCGTTTTCTCCGGATGTAATCATTTTTTCAGTGTTTTTGCTGATTTCCGTGGGGCCGCTTTCTGCACTCACAGCAGGCACGATGGAAGCATTGTTATTAGGAAAAAAAGTTATTTTCAAAAGACAAACAGCTATTATAAACAGCAATGCAAAAGCAGGGGTCTTTGAAATATTCATATTGCCTCCTATGGAATTGATTTATTGTTTTTTATCCGATACCTTATTATAAATTTCGCGGTATAGTTGGGCAATATCATTATCAGCAAGATCTGATTGCTCTGGTGAATAAATTTTTCCTATAAGATATATATCCCTGCCTTCGGCTGACAATTTACCGTTTGCATCAAGATGGCTCATGTCTCTTGGAAAAATTACGGGAATTACACCTGGCGTGAACTGGTCTGCTGTAAAATCAACCACATATTCAACACTGTCGAGATTTATCATCACAAAAGTATGATATTCATTTATGAAGTTCCCTTCAATCCTGTTTGCGTATAAACCATCTTCCTGTAAAAGCTTTATAAGGATTGTTGAAACCGGCGCACATGCCCCAACCTGAAGAGGATCAATCTTTGACTTTGTCTCATCCAAAAGGTTTCGGCCCTTTGTAACCATGAAGTTTATAAAATCCTGAGCTTTATTAATATGCGCTTCTATTGGAAGGGGAGGCGATATCTGGACATGTTTCAGAATTCTGGTGATTTTATCTATAGAATCAATATTGGAAAAACCGTTAAAATAAAAATCATCCATTTCCGGGCATGGTTTGCTTTCTACAACTCGACCTTTCTTTTCGTAAACCGCAGTCACAGACAGATAATGAAGTCTTCCCTTAATCTTACGTTCACGTTTACCATCTTCATAATCCCATATATATGTAAAGTGGCTGCCTGATGTAATGAGCGTTTGATTTATCTTCCGTTTTTTTGACATTGAAAGACCAGGACTTGACGCAGTGTAAATATTATATCCTTTGGCATCCGGAATAACATCCCACGTTAAATCAAGGCTCTGTTCACCGTAAATTATCTTGAGATTTGAAGGACAGGGAAAAATAGCGGAAAAAACCGGATACTGAATCAGCATTAGAAGAATAAACAATTTCATTGCAATAAAATATCATATAAATAGTAATCCTTTCCAGAAAATCGTTTTGGTTATAAATAGCATTGTAAATTTACAACAAGACTGCAAACCCATCCCCTGACCCCTTCCCTTTTTCTTGAAGGAAAAAGGGAAGGGGAATGTTAACAAATAGTAGTCAATTTAATTATAATATTAAATATTGTACTATGATAAGTGTAAACAGATTGATAACATTTTAAAAGTTTCAATCCATAAACATCTTGTAATACCCTAAGGTAATGTTTTATTTCTATAAGCATGAAGCCCATCTTCGAATACAATAATTACCGTCAATATCTTAAAGATTACTATGCTGAATGCAAACGTAAGCATAGATATTTTTCGTATAGGTATTTTGCAAAAAAAGCCGGGTCTCCATCTTCAAGTTGGTTATTGTATGTAATGAAGGGCAAACGTAACCTCACTGAATCAAGCGTGGAACAATTTGTAACAGCAATGAAGTTAAGTGACAAAGAGGCCACTTATTTCAGGGCATTAGTCAGATTCAACCAGGCACAGACAACATTGGAAAAGGATCGCCTTTATAAGGAATTGTTGAAACAAGCAGGCGGTCCTTCAATAAAGATCATTGAAAAAGAGCAATTTGAATTTTACAGTAAATGGTACCATCATGCCATAAGGGAGATGATAAGCCTGAATGGATTCAAAGAAAATCCGGTTTGGATTGCAAAAAAGCTTAAGCCAACAATAAAACCAAAAGAAGCCAGAAGATCTCTTACGCTCCTTGAAGCACTCGGATTTATAAAAAGGGATAAAACCAATAAATGGGTGCCGGTTAACACAGCAATATCAACAGGAGATGAAGTTCGATCTCATTCTGTAAGGGAATTTCACAGGCAAATGATAGGTCTTGCAAAAGAGGCTATTGATAATTTTGAGTCGGAAAAAAGAGAAATTAGTTCGCTTACTGCAAGTTTTTCTGAAGAATGCTTTACAAAGCTCAAGAAACATTTTGTAGATTTCGAAAACGAATTGATTAAAATTATCGAAGATGATAAAAACCAGGCTGATAAGGTATATCAGATGAATTTTCAGATGTTTCCATTAATACAAGAAAGGACAGATGGTGATAAATAAAGGTTTGTTTGGATTTTTATTTTCAGCATTTTTTCTTTGTTTTACCGGATGCGACAGCAAACATCCTGGCGATATAGCGGGATCTGTTGGAAAAGCTGGAAACGCTGTTACGGGAAGAATTATAGATGCAAATGGGAATTCAATGAATGGTTTAAAAATATGTCTATATGCTTCGAATTATGATCCAAGAATGATTCGGGGGTTTTCCAAAAGTGCGGTTGTAAGTGATCTTGGACTTTTCAGAATAGAAAACATAGAATCAGGCAACTATACCTTAATCGCTATGCTTGATGAAAAACGCGGAATTGCTTTTACTCAATTCTCATTATCTGAAGATTCCACCAAATCCTTAGGGTTAGGAATAATAAAGACAACTGGAGGTATTTCAGGCAAGGTTATAATTAACAATGATCCGGCTCTTTTATCCTTTTGCACTGTATATTTGCCAGGCACTTCTTTTTTTACTTCAACCAACCAGACAGGGGAATTTACAATTTATGGTGTACCAGCTGGTTCATACGATTTAATTGCCGAATACAGGAAATTAAACACGTATTATTATGGAAATAACCAAATTTATTATTTGGAAACAGGTGTTGATACTGTTATTAATGTAGCTATTGTACCAATAAAAATTGTTAAAACTGATACATTATTTATTGAAACCATAAGTAAACCTATTAACTTTTAAGGAGAGTATTTATGTTTAAATTATTAATGATTGCTTTGGTAATGGTGCTTTTTTTTGGATGTACCCAGAATACAATTACAAATTCCACTCCCCACAACCGTTTTAAAATTGGCCAGAAGTGGTCTTATCAACGATTTATGATATTAATTAGTGACAGTGGACAGAAAGCCTTTGATGATGACACTATTGGTGGATATTTCAACTATAATGCAGTTGCAGAAACCTTGATTAATGATAAGGTTTTTACAATCGTTAATTGCGATTTTTACGATATTGGGGCTTTTGATGTATCACCTTTTACTGAACGATGTGCTGTTTATTGGGGAGTTGATTCGGTTCTATTATATACCTTCAGAGATGGAGTCTTTCTTCCTCCAGGCGGATTATTTAAGACAAATAGTAATTACTGTTTAACTCCATCAATTAGTCAATCAAACTACTACAAACACCTTTTAGCTGCATTTTCAAAAAAAAGGGGCTTGGCAAAATCAAATAATGACAAATACGATACAACTGTTTTTAATGATTTTACCACACTCTTTATTTTTTCTCTTAAACCAGGACAAAGCTATTATTATAGAACTGATGGGGACCCGCATGGAAACTTATGGATGAGACGGACATATATTGGCAAGGAAAATGTGAATGTTCCGGCTGGTCAATTTTATGCAGATAAATTCAAGATTGAGCTTGAAGAAGTTTTTGGGGATTCTTTTGATATTCATGGTATGATTGGATTAATATGGACGACTGACTCGGTAAAAATTAAAGAATATTATGATTTTGGAAAAGAAGACTGGACAGATGAAATTGGTAACAAGCTTGGAACATTTTCATCAACAGATTGCAGTGAATATCTTGGGCCATATAATATTAATCCTGATACAGTAAAACCACGTCATCAAATATCAACTAGTGATAAAGAATTTGCGGATTTGCATTTTTCTTTGGATAAATATATTGCCTGGAAATCTTTTATTGATAGCGCCTCTTATATGTTTATAAATATGAATTTATTTTACTTTCGCTCTGATGATGATAGTTTCTTTATTGAAGAAGCCGGCAAAAAATCAAATACCTATTATAATATGATTTCAAAACACAATCAATATGTTCAGGGCTGGGATGATGCTAATCCTAATATGGTTGTCGATAGTTTCCGGTATATCAAAAATCAGAATTTCGGGACAAACTGGGACCGGTATTATAGAGGTCTTGCAATAAATGCTATTATTCAGCAGAATGGGCAACCTGTAGATACTTTATGGATGTATTACAAAGACTCCGCAAAAACAATACCATATATTTTTGGGAAATCTGATCATCAACTAGAATTTTACATACGAATATATGATCTGGGGCCTGTTTTGTATTGATTTTGCATTAAAGACTTTTTGGGCTGGAAAAAAATTATTAAATTAATTTTCAATAAACTTAAAAAAGAAGGGATTCTAAATGTTTAAAGCTCTAATGTCTCCGCTTATTTCATTACCATATCATGGTAAGTCAAATAATAAACAAAAGAAAGGTCGCAAAATGAATTATTTTAAATTCAACATTATTTCACTTTTCTTTCTATTCTTATTCATAGGCTTGTCTTCTTGCTCCAAGAAAAGTGATCCAATTACTTCACCCTCTTATTCAGCTACCTATCTACATAAAACTGTAAGCGGTAATATATTGCAATACGATTCATTAAAAAATATAACACGCCTCGATTTACCAGGCAGCTTTATACCAATTAGCAGTACATTCATGTATGGAATGCCAGAAATTATTAGAAAATTACCAGACAGCATTCAATATTTAAACGAATCTCAGGCAAAATTGTATTTTGATTCTTCTTTTCAGGTGTCGCTTTCGTTGCAATCGCCTGATTACGCATTAATTGTTCCCGTTTCAGACACAGTAAATTTAATGAATCTATTTTCATTTGGAATATATTCCAAACAAAAGTTAATGAGCGAACATTTTTATGGTACGAGTTACACATCAACAGTGTCTGAAGCGACAATCGTACACGGCTATATGGATTCATTGCGCACTGATTCTTTAACAAATTATTTATCAATGTCTTTTAATAAATTAAAGGTTATAACAGTAGACATAATGTACAAATAAATAATTATGAATCCAAATTAATGAACGAGGGTATGACAGCTAATGTATGTATTTACCCGCCGCACAGAGGCGGCGGGACTGAAATTGGGGATTTTTTTGTGAACGGGGCCAGAGACGGCCCCGAATTTTCCCGAGCCGTCTCTGGCCTCGCCAACAAAACAAATGAATAATTGATTAGCCGGCAGCCTCAGTGCCGCCGGACGTAAAAAGCTTCCGGATAATATTTTCTCTGAGAAATTAAAACTCAGGATATGCAAATTTCTCAGACTCATTATTAAAGTATTCATGGAAATGCCTTTCTAATCTTTTTATCTTTATAGGACAATGAAAAGATTTCAATCGCAATTTACAAAATTAGCCGTTATATTTTTTATCCAATGCTTTTTTTTAATCAACGCCTTTTCAGTGCCTATATATTATATCACAAAGAATTCAGGAAAACGAGAGATGATAGACAATTCTCTTATAACTCGTGCTCTTTGGAACAAATCATCAGCTGTTCTTTCTAAAAAAATTGAATGGACAAGTATTGAAAAAAACCTCTCAGTGGGTAATATTTATATAGAACGAGAAGATTCGACAGGCACAAAGATCTTTTTATTAAAGATAAATCCTTCCAGCTTTACCTTTAAAATTATCGGCGAAGAGGGCCCCGGCCAGACAATTTATGATTGGATTAAGGCAACAGGATGTATTGCAGGTATAAATGGCGGTTACTTTTACCTTAAAGACCAGGACAGGGATCGAAAATATCCTCTCGGGTTGATTATCAAAGACTCAGAATTACTGTCAAAATTAAAGCCGAATTATTCAGGTTTTTTCTTTTATAACGACAGCGCACCAGGTTTTTCATATAAGAAAAAACCAGATGAAAAAATGAGTCAGGTTTTGCAATCCTTTCCAATGATTATCTTTAATGGGGAAATTCCAAAAGACATTAGGATTGAAGATAAAAAGATACATATAAATCGAAAATCTCGGCGCTCCTGTATAGGTGAGGACTGGGATGGCAATATTCTTTTCTTTATTTCAGTGAGAGAGGTTTCTTTCTTCGAGCTTGGGTTTATTGCAGGCGCCTTGGGTTTTAAAAATTGTCTTGCACTTGATGGCGGAGCATCAAGTCAGATGTGTTTACTGTCATCAGATACTCTTAACCTTCCCGGTATGGATAAAATTCCTTTCGGGATTGGCATTATGCGGAAATAAAATGTATTTTATGCTCATGGAAAATGAAGAAGACAAACAAAAACCTGTCCCATACAATGAATTGCTCGATGATTTAATTGATGACGGTTCAAAGCTAAAACAACAACGCTTGACACTTATCCTGCGTGTAATAGGTTTTGTCATGATCCTTTTTGCGTTCGGGATTCTTTTATTATGGCGGAACGGCGTTGCCAATCCAATGTTTCGTTCAATTGCGTTGGGGATCGGTATTGCGGGTTTTATTATTTATTTCAGCTCCCGTCTTTTTGAAATAATTTATCCCAAGGTCAAGAAAAGAAAAAGAGCTTGAGAGCCTCCCACCATCTTTATTCTTCTCTAATTTTTTCCGCTTCAACTTTTGCGATTACCAGATCGCCTTTGTTAGCATCCGTTAATTTTCTTTCAGGAGTTTTGATTGATATTGATCACATACCGGAATATCTGTTAAGGTTTGGATTTAAAAAGCATGTTTCAGATTTCTTTAAGGAGCAAATGCATCTTATATCCAGGAAAAGCGTAGTTTTCTTGCATGGGTTCGATATTATGACTTTGATTTTCGCAATTATTTTTTTTGCAGGGCCACGGAGTCTTGCCTGGGCATTTTATATCGGTGCAATGCAGCATCTGCTTTTAGATTCTATTTATAACCCTGTAAAATCGCCCTGGACGTATTTTCTTTTTTTTAGGATTTACCACAATTTCAATACAGATAAGGTTTTCTACCGGGTTGATTCAAAAAAATGGTGGAAAGATAAAAAAGAGAATTTCTTTACCTGATTAAATCAATAACCTCGCCTATCATCCTGTCCTGGACCTTGATTACACTTGCATTTGCAGCATAAGTGTCTTTGTTAACCATCATATTCGTCATCTCTTTTGGAAGGTCGGTATTGGAATAGCCTAAGGAATTGTTGTTTGGTGTTTTTCTAATGGCAGCCACAGAAACACCATGGTTAGCATCTGATTGAACAACATCTTTTGCCTCAAAACGATCCGTATTTATATTGGCAATATTGTTTCCGGTTACATCCTGGCGAACCTGGGTAACACGAAGATTAGAGGTAGATATGGCAAAATTTGTGTTCATTAATAATAAATGTACATTAAAAATAGAGGAAAATCAAATTAATTTTCCTAAAAATCCAAGAATCCCATTCAGAATCGTCAAGGGATGGGGCGGGCAGCCAGGTATATATAAATCAACCGGTAGGAGTTTATCCACGCCATTCAGGACTTCCTTATGATCAATAAATGGGCCTCCTGAAATCGCACATGTTCCGCATGCAATAACGATTTTTGGCATTGGTATGGCTTCATAAGTTTTTCTTAGAGCCGACTCCATATTCCTGCTTACAGGACCTGTAATAAAAAGACCATCCGCATGACGCGGTGATGCAACAAATTGTATTCCGAAACGGCCCAAATCAAAAACCACGGTGCTTAACACATTTGTATCCATTTCACAGGCATTGCATCCTGCGGCACTTACTTCTCTTAGTTTAAGCGATCTGCCGAAAATATTTCTGATATCTTTCCCTGCTGCCTGCTCAGGTTTAAAACTGTTATTCCGTAAAATGAGATTTTCACGATTATTCGAAGCAAGCCTGAACTCTCTAGTAAATTCAATCGCCTGTGAAGGGCATGACCTGGCACAATCCGTGCAGAAAAGACATTTGCCCAAATCAATGGAAAAATCATTTCCTGAAATAATGGAATCAACAGGGCAGGCTAGTGAACATTCGGTACATCCATTTGGACATTTATTTTGATCAATTTTGGGCAGACCGCGAAACCTGTCTGGCAAAGAAGGAGTATCCTTGGGATATTTTATGGTCCGGTTTTTCTGTTTAAAACGCTCTCTTATAATTTCAAACATAAGCCGCCTTTATAGATCATGACCGCAATAGGATAAATTGAAACTTTTATTGCAAAGCGGGAAATCCGATATCTGACTTCCCCGCATTACCATTGAGAGACCCATCCAGTTGTGAAAGGAGGGATCCGTAATTTTATAATGAGCCATTTTACCATTCGAGTCGGTTATTGCTACATGACATATTTCTCCACGCCAGCCTTCAATAAGTGACAACGCAAAAAGATTCTTCCCGGTAGTGCTTGGGATATTTTGAATTGGGCCATCAGGAAGATGTTTTATCAGGCTGGAAATAAATTCTATTGATTTCTGTATTTCCATCCAACGAACAAAAGCACGGCCAAAAACATCGCCGGAGTTCCATACAGTGGATGTTATGGATGCAAAACGGTAAATTCCGCTTGGGGAATCACTCCTTACATCATGTGTTATGCCTGAAGCGCGTGCTGCAGGACCTACAAGCCCCAGGTCTTTTGCAATCGATTCTGTAAGAACGCCTGTGTCTTCGAATCTTGCCATAACAGATGGGGTGTTCCATAATATAGATACAGCGCTTTTGACATCCTGTTCGGCAGCATCAAGTCTTCTGGAAAACTCATCTAATCGTGTGCTGTCAATATTAAACCCCGCGCCGCCTGGAACAACCAAACCGCGACCAAACCGATTTCCACACAAAAGGGCCGTCAAGTTAAGGAAATCTCCACGTATCCTTCCGCAATAGGAGGATGTGGGTAAAAAGCCGATATCATTTGCAAGCGCTCCCAGATCTCCGGTGTGGTTGGCAAGGCGTTCGAGTTCAAGAGCAATACCGCGTATGGCCATGGCCCTTGCCGGCGGAAGACCGTTTTTTGAAAGAACCTCGGAAATCTGCGCAAAAGCGGTTGCATGACCAATTGTTGAATCACCGGATAAAGTTTCCATGTAGTGGAGGTGCCTCTTTTCCGGAAATGACAAAAGCGCATTTTCAATTCCGCGGTATTGATAACCAAGAGAAATTTCAAGATGGTAAACATTTTCACCATGACATTGAAAACGGAAATGACCTGGTTCAATTATACCGGCATGAACAGGCCCAACCGCAACTTCATGAGGTTCAGCCCCCTCAAGTTTAAAAAAATCCATTATGCCGACAGGGCTATTTTCAAAACGGACCGGTTTAAGCCAGGGGTGGCCCCTTGGAACAATGCCTGTTTGTTCAAAAATCTCGCGTTCAAATAAATGTGCTTGAGGACACTCGGTTGTAAGACAAGGATACGATTCAATGATATCAGCACTTGACACTGAAAAAACACCTTGCTCATCAAGAGCAAGGACTGCAAAAAGCCTGCATGAGCCTTTGGAATTGTCAGTAACACTAGTCAGTCGTTCCTGGGGGACCCCGAAGAATGAACAAATACGAAAACCTTTTGAAACATTTTCCAATATGTTACTACGAAAAACATCAGGGGCAAGAACAGGTATGTCTGCCAAAGGTACGGCCTGGCAATTTCTCATCATTTGGGATTCATTCCTGTTCATTGTGCAGCGCCCTTTAAAAGAAAAGGACTTACAGGCCCGCTTATGTTGATAACAGCTGAGGCTTTTATCAAAATATCCTTTAGGAACAACGGCATAAAAAGCCCGAGTAGTATCAATAATATAAGGGGTAAAATGACAAGACCGTATTCCAGTTTCCCGGTAGTTGAATTATAATCGCTTCTTTCGGGTTTATCCCAAAAAAGCGGGATTGCTCGTCCCAACATGCCGACAAATATAATGCCAATTCCCAATAGAAAAATAACAAGCTGAGGATAAGCTCCTTTTTCCACAGCAGCCTTTGCGACAAGGAATTCGCTGGTAAACGTGCAAAATGGTGCTGCGCCTATCAAAGCCAGCATGCTTCCGAAAAGCCCAATGGCCCAAATCGCCTTTATGTGGAATGCTCCTCCCATTTTACGCATATCGTGTGTTCCGAAAATCTGACCGAGCCTTCCAGCAGAGAAAAAAGAAAGAGTTTTACTTACCGAATGGGTAAGGGTATGAAACAATGCTGCAAATACACCCAATCCGCCAAACCCCAAACCAAGTATGATTATACCCATATGTTCGACGCTGCAAAATGCAAGCAGGCGCTTGAGATTGGTTTGGAAAATTATAAATGCAGCAGCAACACTTATTGACAAAAGACCGAATACGATGAGCAGACCCGAAGCCCACCCTGTATCATCAAGTGCAATTCCAGTTATCGGGATAAAACGCATTATACAATAAAGGGCTGCATTAAGCATAAATCCTGAAAACATGGCTGAAACCGGTGCAGGAGCCTGACTGTGAGCATCAGGAAGCCAGTTGTGAAGCGGCGCAAGTCCGGCCTTTGTGCCATAGCCGACAAGAATAAAGATAAAAGCTGTTTTTATAAGAGCCGGATTAAGTTCTTTTGCATGAGTTCGCAAAGTGGTAAAGAGCATTGTTTCATTAACAGGAATGTTTAATCCTTGGGCTGAAGCTGCTATGAGCAATGTTCCCATAAATGCAAAAGCCACACCCACAGAGCAGATTATTATGTACTTCCACATGGCTTCAAGGGATTCACGTGTTGGATGAAGGTATATAAGAAATGCTGTAATGAGGGTGGTAGCCTCTATTCCTACCCACATGACTCCAAGATTATTGGATAGAAGAGTAAGAGTCATCGAAGCAAGTGATTCAGTAAAAAGGCAGGAAAAAAGACGTGCCTGGTATAGTGAAAAACCGTTATTCTTAAGTTCTGTTTTAAAATAAACCAATGCAAATAAGGCGGTCATACAGAAAACCAAGAAAAGAACGGCAAGGTGATATGCAGACAAGGCATCAATAAAAAGCCATCCATTTTCAATAATCGGATCAGCAATACAAAAAAACCGGATTATAAATACTACCCCTAGAATTGTTGAAAGAAAAACACCTGTGACCATTACAGCAAGACACCTGGTAGGCGTGCGCATTACAATAGCAAGAAGACCAAAACAAAAAGGAATAAGAATAAGCGCAAAAAGAAACATTTTATCCTTTTAGAGTATTCAACCGATCCGTATCAATATGATCAAATTCACGACTGATATGATAAATTATTATTCCCATTACAAAAACAGCGACAAAGGCATCCAGAAGTACCCCGAATTCAATTAAGGCTGGAATTTCTCCTACAGCAGCCATGCCGAACATATAAATACCGTTTTCACAAACTATATAGCCAAGACATTGCAAGAGCGCTTTTTTTCTTGCAATAATAAGGAAAAGCCCTGTAAAAAGCATGAGGAATGATACCGGAACCGCAAAAGGGTGGAGCGGAACCGCATTCAAGGCTATCTTGGAACCGGTATAAAGCGCGGCCCCTAAAAGAACAATTCCAGCAACCATTGACAATCCGAAACCAACAAAAGGTTGAATCTCCCTTTTTATTCCGGTTTCTTTTATTGCACGTTTTATAAGGTATGGGAAAACAATACCTTTAACCATGGCGCTGAAAACAGCAATGACAATGATTCTTGGAGTGAGAGCATGCCACTGGGCCAGCAGGGCAAAAATACCGAGTAGAAATCCCTGTACAGCCACAATCTTGATGGATGTGGACAATAAGCTGACACTGAATAAGGCAAGATCAGAAAGAAGAAGAAGCATTATTGTGGATTCGATCATAGAGTTCATTGTCATTGGCCCATGGAAAAGATAAAAGCAATTATCGACAATCCTGAAGCAGCAATTAATATTTGCGAAACCTTAAGCAGGCGGAACCGGGCCATTATGGATTCCACAACGCCCACAATAATGGAAAGCATGAATATGCCTGATAATGCAATCACGATACTGAACAAAGGTGACCCATCATATACAGGTATTATAAGTCCTATAATCAGTGTTCCAAGGACCCAAAGCTTAAGTGAGGATGCGTAAGTTATAAAGGCAAAATCCACTCCGCTGTGATCCAGGACCATGACTTCATGAATCATGGTTAATTCGAGATGCGTATTGGGATCATCAAAAGGAATGCGGGCATTTTCACAAAGGAATATGGCAAAAAGTACTACAATGACCAATACAAGTTCAGCCGACATAAAGCCCGATTCAGGTAGAATGTCTGTGAGACTGTAAACATGGACCTCACGGACTACAGCAGCAAGACTCAGGAAGAGCGCAGGTTCAGCCAAGGCCGAAAACTGAACTTCACGACTCGCACCCATTCCTTCGAAACTGGAACCAGTATCAAGCGCGGCAATAACAGTAAAAAACCTCATCAGACACAAAACACCTGCAAAAAAAATAAAGTCACCGTCAAAAGAGATTAGCGCAGGAACACCACCGAAAGGCAGCACCACAAGAGCGGCAATTACCGAACTTAATCCCACAACAGGACCTGCTTTGAAAATCCAAGTTGTTGTTTTGCTGTACACAACACCCTTTTGCAGAAGTTTCAGGATATCAAAATAAGCCTGCAAAAGAGGAGGACCTTTACGGCCGGCAAAAAAGGCCTTTGTTTTATTTATTATTCCTGGAACGAGCGGAGAAATAAAAAGACATAAAAGAATATTTATTGATGATGCAAGAAATGTTTCCATTTTAGCGCAGCTTCCAGATTAAGAGAACCAGGAGGGTAAGCACAATGTAAAGCACATATATTTGTAGACGGCCTTCTTGTAAAACACGGAACCGGAACAGTGTGTTTTGAATTCCTCTGAAAACAGGTCCAAACATGCTTTCACGGCTTAAATCAGGTGTTTCTGTTGCAAGACGTTCTTTACCCGGAAAATAATTCTCTTTTCTGCTGATACTCTTTTTCGTACGAAGGAATACCTTGAAAAGATCAGTAATAGGTTGGGCAAATGATGAAGAGGAATATTGCATTGATGATGAAGGAGCTGCATAGCCGCAATCCCATGTAGGAACAATTTGACCGCTTACAAAGGCCTTATTTCGAGCAAGCAAATATTTTCTTATACCGGCAACAATTACAATCAATATTATTAAAACAGCGAAGCAGGTGGTGATGCTTGATAATTTGCCGGACATAATATTCAATTCTTCAAAAGCCGCGCTTCCGGAAAGAGATTTTACAACATGGGTTAGAATTCCTATTATCCAGGGGCTGCAAACTCCTATGCCAATACATAAAAAAGACAAAATAGCCATCGGAACAAGCATGAAACGGTTTGTTTCGCCCACCTCCACGCCATTATGCATTCTGGGTTCACCCAGGAATACGATTCCAAAAGCCTTTGTAAAGCAGGCCGTTGCAAGACCGCCTGTCAAAGCAAGCGACCCTATAACAATTACAAGTGATACTGCGGTGAAACCAGATAATGAGAATGTCCCCTGGAACGAAGTGATAAAAATAAAGAACTCGCTTACAAAACCATTGAAAGGTGGTAATCCTGTAATTGAAATTGAAGCGATGAGAAAAAATAGACCAGTAAACGGCATTTTCTTTATGAGGCCGCCCAAATGATCCATTTCGCGTGTATGGGTTTCCTTTAAGACCGCTCCTGCTCCCATGAAAAGCAAACCTTTGAAAAGAGCGTGATTGATAACATGCAGAAGACCACCGGCAAAACCCAGAGCTGAAAGACTAGGTAATCCTATGGAAAGACCTATGAAGCCGATTCCCATGCCTAAAAGAATTATTCCCACATTCTCTACACTAGAGTAGGCAAGAAGGCGTTTAAGATCATGTTGAGCCAATGCAAAAAGAACACCGAATATACATGAAACAGAACCAAGGAAAACAAGTGTCATTCCGAAATTTATGGGTGGGGGACCCAGCATGGGAAGAATACGCAGAAGGCCGTAAATTCCGGTTTTGATCATGACACCTGATAAGACCGCTGATACATGGCTTGGGGCAGCAGGATGGGCTTCCGGCAGCCAAACATGAAGAGGCATAATCCCTGCTTTTGTTCCGAACCCTATTATGGCAAGGAAGAAGCAGATGTTTACGGAAGTTGGGGAAAGTGTCAAAACATCCTTTCCAATTGTAGAGGAACCGGATACTTTGTTAAGGATTAAAAATAAAGTTATGAGAAATGCCGTGCTTAATTGGGAAGCGATTAAATAAATCCATGCGGCTTTTCTTGTCCCGACCTTTTCATTTTCAAATGCAACAAGAAAGAATGAAGACAAAGCCATAATCTCCCATGATATGATAAAAAGCATGGAATCCCGAGCAAGGCATACAAGAACCATGCTTAAAACAAGAAGGTTATAATAAAAACCCGCAAAACCTATGTTTTTTTCTTGACCGTATTTCTTCATGTAACCTATGCCATAAATTGCTGACAAGGCTGATAATAATAAAATTGCAAGGATAAAAAATGCTGAAAGGGCATCAAGTTCCAAATAGAAATTATATAACGTAAAACCGGGAAATAAAATGTATGGTTATTGCCGGTGCACCCGAAAGCACATGAAACAATGGGACGAAAGCGGTTATTAATGATAAGACAACAGCAAATGAGCCAAGCAGGGTCGCATTTTTTATCTTTACCGAGAATAAATGGATTATTGCACCAAGAATTAGTATTGCAAGAGATGATAAAAGAAAAGAATTCATCTTTTATTTTTAATCAATAAGTCTGCCTTCAATTCCTTTTATATCCGCAATAATCTGTTCTGCAGGCGAATGCCTTTTAAGTCTTTCTCTAAAATTGGCATTATGCAACATATAGGCTATGCGTGAAAGAAGATGGAGGTGAATTCGAACTGTTGGACTTATAATTGTAAATAAGGCATGCACAGGCATTTTATCCAGTGCATCGAAGTCAACAGGGTTTTCCAGGAATAGAAGGGAGAGATGAGGTTGTTCAACATCTAGCACAATAGGATTGCGCGGATGTGGAATCGCAATACCATCGCCAATTCCGGTTGAGCCCAGGGCTTCACGCGCCAAAAGCATCTGAAGAAGGAGGTCTCTGTCGGTATGGACAGGGAGGGTTATTGCATCCACCACGGATCTTAAAACCGAAACCTTGTCAGTACCCTTGATTTTGTAATAGATTCCTCCATGAGACAAGGCATCAATAAAACCCGGCATGGCGGTATCATGTCCGGAAAGAAGATCGTGGAACTCAGTGGTAATTGTAATGCCATTTTGAGTGGCCCATTCGAAAAGGTCCACCTTGCCAATGTGATATTGATTGTTGATCTTTTGCGCTGGAAATTTTTTCTGTTCTATCCAATGATAAACAGTATCCTCAGGGACATTAAGAAGGTGAACCACATCTTTTAAGAGCAATTCCATTTGTTGCAACCAAGGCTAAATCTTATTAATATAATTTATATAAATTAATATTGGCGATATAAAATAAATTTATATCCATTTTAAATATTATTCCCATTATAAATACCGCAAATAAAATTAAATTTCTATTATATTTTATTTATAAAAGTGATATTCTTCATCAACAATAATCATATCAGGAGTCTAAAATGGTAAAGCCTGTTAAGGTTGGAGTCATGGGTTACGCGCATTACATGCGGACAAATTTTGTGCTTCATCTTAAAGATTGTCAAGCAATAGAAATAGTAGGCGTTTACAATCGAAGCGAAGAACGACGCAAGGCAGCGGAAAACGATGGTTTTTTTGCAACAAGCAGCCTTGATGAGTTTTTTAAAATTCCTGGGATGGAGGCTGTGATTGTAGGGTTGGCAAATTCAACTCACAAGGAATTTTCCATAATGGCCGCTCGGAAAGGTCTTCATATACTTTGTGAAAAGCCCATGGCCCTTTCAACACGGGATGCTGATGAAATGGTTATCGAGGCTGAAAAAGCCGGGATTGTGACCCATATCAATCATGGGGGCATTTTTACAGAGGCATTTCAGGCATACAAGTGCAAGGTTGATGATTATGCTGGCAGAATACTTCATGTGGCTGGTCGTTCAACTCGTGCTTTTGGTTTATGGAACCAGGGTGCACGCCATCAGAATGTAGCACATCCCGAGGCTTCAGGAGGGTGGACTTATCATCATCTCTGCCATATGCTTGATGAGGTCTGCGTACTTTTAGGCTCAACTCGTGCAACACGTGTTTACCATCTTATGCAAAAAAGCTGCGACGAATGCCCCAGCGAGGAAATTGTTAACGCACTCATCACATTCGACAATGGCGCCACTGCTTTTGTTACAGACGGTCTCTCCATAGGTGGCTACCACGACGTTTTTGTCCAGGGGACAAAAGGCGATGTACGGCACCATGACAATACTATTACAGTTACCGTACCAGGACCTGCCGACAGTTATCATCGTCCCGGTAATCTTACCCCGTTTTCCAAAACATTCCAAGTGCCGACTGCTGGTAAAATGATTATTACGACAGGCAACAAGTTCGTACAGGCTATACGAGGCGGAAAAAATGAATTACTCTCATTCCGTTTTGTGGCAGACCAATACAAGATACTTGATGCCATGAAAGAAAGCGCGCTTACAGGTAAGGCTGTTGACATTAAAAGCTAACGCTGACAAGTGAAAGATCTTTCACAAACAAGGAGCAATTTATGTTGATTAATCCTGAAAAACAGAATATTCCAAGTGAGTTTATAGAAAATCTGCCTGAAGGCTTCAAAATAACCAACCGCAAAGGCGCGATTTACGTTGTAGTTGATGATCTTCGTTGTCCCAATGGCCATAATTTGATTAACGATGATGTCCGGATACATGGAGAACCTGCAATTATATTCAAGGTCAAAGGTGGCGGAGTAAAGGGAACAATGTATCTTGATCCTTTCTGGGGTCTTCATCAGAAACTTTTTGATTTCATGTTTAAAGGAAACATACCTAACCCGTTAATAAAGGCCTCTTGTCCTGAATGCAATATATCGCTGATGGTAAACAAGCAATGTGAAGCTGAAGGGTGCACATCAACGGAATATATTGAATTTGCACTTCCTGGCGGGAAAAACACAATTGAAGTATGCTCGCGATGGGGTTGTCCGGAGCATTATATAAACATTGGGGCCTTTCCTGGAAATGTGGCCCTTGCAGTAGCCAAAATCAATTATCCGGACCCTCATACGCATAGCGAAGCCATCGGGTTCTAATCATTTTATTAGCTTAAAATCAGTCAGGTACTGCTATCGGATTCAACTCAGCAGTCTTCTTTTTTCCCGCAAACCATTTCAGTTTTATTTTGTCGTAGATAAGAAGGGCAAAAAACGTGACAATTAATGTTTTAATGAACATCCAAAAACAAAGCCCCCATCCGGATACACCGATATATTGTTTGTAATAAATAAAAACAATTTTTGCATGAAGCCAGTAACCTATCATGGTATGACTGCCTATAATAAGAAGAGGACCGAATCCAATCCGCTTTTGGAAAAAATGACAGAACAGCATTCCAAAAAGGAGTAATGAAAAAGCCTGCATGTAAAAAACCGTGGTTGCCCCTGCCGTACCGAGTAAAGGAACAAGCCTCGTTATAATGACCGCAAAAAACATTATTGTTGCAACAATCAAAAGAAGCGACCCAAGATTCAAAAATGGCTTTTTTGCATCCCCTTTCAAGAGGCGTTCAACAACAAAAGCCCCGAAAAATGAATATGACGCAAATGGGAAAATGGTAAAATAGGCGTTCGGGGGTATTCCTTGAACATACCATGCCAGCTGAAGCGGGACCCATTCAGGAAGGCGAATAAGAAACATGTATGGTGAAATGATTATCATTGCAAGAGCTGCCGGGAAATAGGAAAAAGGATTCCAGGAATATTTAAATGTCAGATGATCCCACAAGCTCACCAGGAAAAGAGATACAGCAATTACATTAAGCACATCAATGGTCCATTTGATTTCATTGAATTTTATGCCGAAGAACAAATCCACAAGCTTGTAAACATATCCAAAGATAAAAAGCACCAGGCTGCGCTTCACAAATGAGCTGAATATCTGTGGTCTTGTCATTCCCCTGCGCAGGCGTGAATTGCGCGACAAAATATACGATGCACCCACAAGAAAAAAAAATGAAGGTGCCGGAATCCGGGTTATATAAGTTTTTAAGGCTATGGTAAACGGTGTTTCGAAAACAGGATTAATCCACGTTTTAAAGCAATGTGTAATCACCATGAATAAAAGTGCCAGGCTCCGGAACCCATCCAGGAAAAAAAGGCGGTTCGGCTTTTCAATAATTTGCCGGGGTAGAAAAAAGAAATTACGTATGGAAAATGAATTAATCATAAATATCATTCAACACTGCAAATAAAACATTTTAAATAATCCGACTCAGGACAAGCTGGATTTACAGGATGATCAATAGCAGCTCCACGCTCTTCTATAATCCGTATTCCTCGTCCGGTTATCTGAGCAACCTCTGCAAGCATACCCGTGAATTCAACGCGGGAAACCCGGCCCGAACAACTGCAGGATACAAGGATCCCTCCGGGACTCAATAACCGCACTGCGAGTCCATTGAGTCCTGCGTATCCCTTAAGCGCCTGCGAAAGTCCTTTTGTTTTTTGTGCAAAACGCGGCGGATCAAGGACAATTAAATCAAACATCTCCTTTTGGGAGGCTTTATTTTCAAGCATTGAAAAAGCATCACCTTTTGTAAATTCAGCATTTGTGATCTCATTAATCCTTGCATTTCGAATGGCCGTCTCAACTGCCGTGGCGGAAGCGTCTATGCCCAAAACGCTTTTTGCCCCGCCTTTCATAAGGTTAAGGGAAAATCCCCCTGTGTAGCAGCATACATCAAGGCATTTCCTGTTTATTGCAAATTCAGCTACGCGTTTTCTGTTCTCGCGCTGGTCAAGATAAAAGCCTGTTTTGTGACCTTCTGTCAGATTTACTTCATATTCTATATTGTTGTCCTTTATCACTACAGGTTCGCCGGGAGCTGTTCCTTTTAAAAATGAATCTGATATTTCAAGCCCTTCGAGCTCCCTAATCCCCTTCTCGGTCCTTAAGTAAATTCCCCTTGGGTTTATCAGATCCTGAAGGATATTGATTATCGTGTCAAGTTTAAAGGACAATGCCAGACTCGTTAACTGAATCCCTATAAAGCCGGCATAATAATCTACTGTAAGGCCCGAAAGCCCGTCGCTTTCACTAAAGAAAAGTCTTGCTGCCTCATTTTTCCCATTTGAAAAAAGGCTTGGAACGGATTTTCGAAAAGAAATTGCGCTGATAAGGCGGGAGCGGATAAAGCTGTCTGTAACATGCTCATTTTCCTGCCATGAATAAAGACGAACTGAAATCTGTGAATTAGGATTAAAAAGTCCCCAGGCAATAAAATCTCCCCTATCCGTAACTACCGCGACTTCAGATCCTGGTTTGGGACTGCCTTTTATGGAATCAATGGCCCCGGAAAAAACCCAAGGATGCCTTTTTCGAAAAGGGGCGTCCCGTTTGCTCTTGATAATAATGACTGCTTGGGAGGAGAGCAAAATCAGTTCTTTTCTATTTTCCGGACTTTAATTACGCCTTCTATTTTGCGTAATTGATCCAGTATGTTTTCAGGAATGTCTTCTTCAACATCAACAATATTGTATGCAATATCACCTTTTGATTTGTTGAGCATTTCAAGGATGTTTATTTTTGAGTTGGCAAGGATGGTTGTGAACTGGCCCACCATGTTCGGTACATTCCGGTTAACAATGATTAACCTATGGTTCCCCTGGTGATCCAGAACACAAGATGGAAAATTGACGGAATTTGTTATGTTGCCGTTTTCGAAAAAATCCATAAACTGGTTTACCACCATTACGGCGCAGTTGTCTTCAGCTTCAGGGGTTGAAGCGCCAAGGTGCGGGTAGCAGATTACATTATCGCAATGAAGCAGCTCTTCTGACGCGAAATCCGTTATATAAAACGCAACCTGGCCGCTTTTTAGAGCGGTTATAAGGTCTTTTTCAATAACAAGGCCTCCCCGGGAGAGGTTTATTATGCGAACACCCTTTTTCATGTGGGATATTTTCTCGGCATTAATCAGTCCCTTTGTCTGTTCCGTCTGCGGAACATGAAGGGTGATATAATCTGATGTTGCGATGAGGCGATCAAGGCCTTTCGCCCTTTTTACATCATGCGATAAGCTCCAAGCCGCTTCAACGGATATAAAGGGATCGTGACCTTCAACCTGCATGCCAAGACCAAGCGCGGCATTTGCAACGCCCACACCTATTGCACCAAGACCGATTACGCCAAGCTTTTTTCCGGCAATTTCCGGGCCCGTAAACTGCGCTTTGTTTTTTTCAATGAGGTCCGTAAGCACCTTGCCTTTTTCATTTAAGGACCGGCAGTATTCGATTCCCTGTATTATTTTTCGTGAAGACAAAAGGAGAGAGAGGATCGCAAGCTCTTTTACCGCATTGGCATTAGCGCCTGGCGTATTAAAAACCACTATGCCATTATCAGTGCATCTGTCAATCGGGATGTTGTTTACACCCGCGCCCGCCCTGCCGATTGCAAGAAGATTGTTCTCAAACCTGGTGTTTTGCATGTCAGCGCTGCGGACAAGAATGCCATCCGGTGAATTCAATTCTGATGCGATTTCATAAATGTCCCGTGTCATTTTATCAAGGCCTATGGCCGCTATTTTATTAAGGGTTTGAATCCTGTACATTTGATCTCCTTGGTATGTTAAATGTGAATCGAACCTAAAAAATAAAAGATATGAAACGGATTAAACAAACAAATTAAGGGTTTTATAAATTGAAATAAATTCATAAAACAAACCGTTTTTTTATTTCCGCAAGTTTATTCAAGGCCTCAACCGGTGTCAGGGTATTGATGTCAAGCTTACGCAGGTATTCCATTACTTCCGTGCTGGTTATGTCAAACAGAGAAAGCTGTTCCCGGTTATCTGCAACCTTTCCTGCCTTTATTTCGGATTTCCCATCATGTTTTGCAATTACAGGCTTCTGGTCAGGGGTAAGCTCATTCTGTTCAAGGTTCCTTAAAACCTCTTTAGCCCGCAGTATCACCTCATTCGGCACTCCGGCAAGACGCGCAACCTGAATACCATAAGAATGATCACAGGCACCCTCCACTATTTTTCTAAGGAAAATTATTTCATCATTCCACTCTTTTACAGAGACATTATAATTTTTAACCCCCTTAAGGACAAGCGGGATATCGGTGAGTTCATGATAGTGAGTTGCAAAAAGGGTCTTGGCCTTGACCTTTTCGTGAATGTATTCCACAAGTGCCCATGCTATTGAAAGTCCGTCGAAAGTGCTTGTACCACGCCCGATTTCGTCAAGAAGAACCAGGCTTTTTATTGAAGCATTATTTAGAATATTAGCCAGTTCCTGCATTTCAACAAGGAATGTTGAAAGACCCTTTGCAAGCCTGTCGGACGCGCCTACCCTTGTGAAAATCCTGTCAACAAGGCCAATTTTAGCTTTACGTGCAGGTACAAATGATCCTGTGTGTGAAAGAAGGACAATAAGCCCAATCTGTCTTAAATATGTTGATTTACCAGCCATATTGGGACCGGTTATTAGATGGATATATTCCACGCTATTGGAAATTGCTGTGTTGTTTGGCACAAAGGCTTCTGAGAAATCCAAATTTTCTATGACCGGATGACGCCCCTCTTCAATGATTATTTCATCAGTATTGGTAACAATGGGTCTGACATATCCGTTACTTATTGCTGTTTCAGCGAGTGATGCAAGGCAATCAAGAAATGCAATATTATCGGAAACATCCTTTAGCTTGCCAAGATAACTTACAAGCCATTTTCTAAGTTCGCCAAAAAGAGAAGCCTCAAGGGTTTTTTGTTTTTCTTCTGCTGACAGGACTTTGTCTTCATAAGTTTTAAGTTCTTCAGTTATAAAACGTTCACCGTTTACCAGGGTTTGTTTTCTTATATACCCCTCTGGAATCTTGTCCAGATTGGATTTGGATATTTCTATATAATATCCGAATACCCTGTTAAAGCTTACCTTGAGGGATGATATGCCAGTGCGCTCACGTTCGCGCGGCTGGAGTGCGGCAATCCATTCCCTGCCCTCTGCCGAACCGTCTATTATTGCGTCAAGCTCCCTGCTGTAGCCTTTTTTAAATACACCACCATCGCTTACTGAAAGGGGCGCTTCATCACTTATTGCTGTCTCCAATTTTGCTATGACAGGTTCTGTTCCACTGATATTTGACAAGCAATTATTAATTATATCTGGAAGGGTGCCTGAAAAAAAAGGGGCTATATTTTTTGAAGCAATTAGAGAATTTTTAAGGGACAATAGGTCCCTTGGAGTGGCCCGTTCATAGCCGATACGTCCGATAATGCGTTCTATATCCGATATGGACGACATTATTGTACGCAATTTATCCCTCACATTTGCCTGCTCGAAAAATAAAGCAACCCCATCCTGCCGCTTATTTATTTCATCAACATCAAGAAGAGGATTAACAAGGATTCGTTTTAAAAGTCTGCCACCCATTGCTGTTTTTGTGCGGTCAAGAACATGTAAAAGCGTTCCCTTGTCATCATCAACATTAAGCGGGTAGAGGATTTCAAGGTTGCGCAGGGTTGCACCATCAATTGCCATAAACGCATCAGTCCTGTATGGCGTAATTTTACGGATATGGCCTACCCGATCTTTTTTCTGCTCGCGGACATACCCGAAAAGCGCTCCCGCGGCAATGATTCCTTTTGTCAGGTTCTCGACCCCGAAACCTTCAAGCGTGGCTGTCTTAAAATGACCTGTCAATTCCTTATAGGCCGAAGCAAAAGAAAATCTCCAGGGATCAATAGGTGTCATTACAGCCTGCGAGGAAAGTGTCTTTAAATATATGGGCAATGCCTGTCGTGATGTCTGCGCTGGAAAGAGTATCTCAACAGGAGAGAGGCGTTCAATTTCCCTTAAAAGCGAATCAGCCCTGACCTCACCTGTAAAAAATTCACCTGTTGAAACATCAGCGCATGACAGGCCGAAAAAACCCTTGTCTTCATACATTGCGATAATGAAATTATTAGCCTTTTCTTTCAACAATTCGGGATTTGTGGCGGTGCCTTTTGTCACAACCTCTACGATGTCACGTTCCACAATTCCTTTGGCCTCTTTTGGGTCCTGTACCTGTTCGCACACAGCGACCTTGTGGCCTGCATTGATAAGGCGCGACATATAACGATCTATAGCGTGGTAAGGAAAACCGCAGAGAGGGGTCTTTGATGCTTCACCGTGGTTGCGGGATGTCAAGGCAAGCCCCAGGACCTTTGATGCGGTCAGTGCATCTTCGTCGAACATCTCGTAAAAATCGCCCATGCGGAAAAGAAGAATCGCGCCGTTATTTTCATCCTTGATACGGCGATACTGGTTCATGAGCGGAGTGGACATTATTTTTTCATCAGTCTTATGGAGAAGGCGGGGATTCCTCTTCAGCCGATTCTTCCGCAGAATCCTCAGAAATAACATCTTCGGGCAAGCCTTCATCAGGAACAGGCCCCATATCCGGTACTATTTCAGGGGGTGCATCTTCTGCCGGAGCTTCCACATTTTTTATTTCCTGCGGTGCGAGTGTTTTTGTTTTTTCAGGGTCTCGCTTGAAATCGTGAATTAATTCGGTTTTTTCGTGTTCCTGTGATTTTGCGATGTCTTCGAATTCTTCTATCTTGGGAAGATCGGAAATTCTGTTTAAGCCGAAGTATTTCAGAAAATCGCGGGTTGTTCCATAGACAATGGGTTTACCAGGTTTTTCTTCGGATTTGCCGAGGATTTTTATAAGGCGCTTTTCAAGAAGTGTCTTCATTGCGCTGTCTGTTGCGACATTGCGGATACCTTCAATTTCAGCCTTGCTTACCGGCTGCTTGTAGGCTATTATGGCCAGGGTTTCAAGCGCTTGCCCGGAAAGCCTGCGCATTGCCCGATCTTTGAACAACCCCTTCAAATATTTCTGGTATGAGGTTATTGTGCGAAGCTGAAACCCACCTGCCACCTCAGCAATTTCAAAAGGCCTTCGCTCAGCCTGAAGACGTTTATTTATGTCAAGAATGTCCTGACGCAATTTACGCGTATCAGTGGAAAGTTTGAGGATTTCCTTAATTGTCTGTGCTGTCAGTGGCTCATCCGAAGCAAAGAGGAGGGCCTCAAGGATGTTTTTAAGCTTTTCCGGATCAATTTCACCAACCGTGTTTGCGCCTGAAATGACCTCATCCGATGCTGGTTCGTTTGATAATTCCGTTTCCATTGCAGCAGCAACCGCATCGCTATTTTGTTCAATGGCATCATCCATACTTTTATCCGATTCACCTGACTTGTCCTGTGAATCGAGTTCAGGTGTTTGTTCAGGGATGCTGTTTTGAATGTCGATATTTTCCGCTTTTAATTCTTCCAAAGGCGTTTCTTCCAAAAGATCTCCTATTCCTTGGTACGGATTTCTACTACGTCCATTGTTTCAGGAACAACATCGAAATCCTCCTGTTCCTTTTCAAATATCATTATTTCGCTTAAGAATGAGTCCTGCTTAAAGGTAATATGACCCATTTTAATAAGTTCAAGTATTGCCATGAAGGTCACCACCATCACAAGTTTCCGCTTATCATCTTCGAAAAGCGCGGTAAATGGCAACTTCTTGTTATCAGCCATGAGGGCCATGACATGTTCTATACGGTCGTCAATTGTTATGGAATCCGCTTCCATGTAATAGATGGTCTCTTTTTTAGCGGCTTCCATGAGATTCTTGAATGCTATTATCAGATCATAGATCTCAACATCCTTTTGTGCCAGGAAATCATCCGTTGTCTGCTCAATTGCCTCGGGTTTGGGCCTGTAGAACACTCCGTAATTCTCATCCTCGCGTTCTCTTAGCATATCCGCTATCTTCTTGAAACGCTCATATTCCTCAATTTGCTTAATGAGTTTTTCGCGATCAATAAAATCCGGATCATCCTCAAGTTTTTCACGTACACTTTGGGGTAAAAGTTCGCGCGCCTTAAGGCGCATGAGGATTGCTGCCATTACAAGGAATTCGCCGGCAATATCGAGGTTCAATTCCTTCATTACGTCGAGATAGGCCAGGTATTGGTCTGTAATCCGGCTTACCTCGATGTCACGGATATTTATCTCCTCTTTACGCACAAGGTAAAGAAGAAGATCAAGCGGCCCTTTAAATAGTTCCAAGTCAACTTCGTATAGCATATTGTTAATCAATTATCCCTAAAGAAGATACAATCTCATTGAAAAGTTAATCAAGGAGATTTCCAATTGCGATTCAGACAGTGGGGAGAGGTTTTTGCCTTGTGCGGATAATATGGTTCTTCTGCAATTGCAGTGGGTACCCATGCTAAAAGCGCGATGTCAAGGGTTGTAGCATTCTTCTTAAGCCTATTATTTCACTTATCTCTATGATATTCCTTGGAAAAAGCCCCTGCTCCAAAAAAGCAGGGGGGCTTTTTCCAAGGAATATTTTCACTGCAGTTCAAGAGCAAAATGTGTATTGCGTCTATAGTAAGATGAAAATCTATTCGAAGGATCATTGATGTGAGTAAAAGTTGAAAAGACATCCCCCGTTCTGGTATAAGGTTGTTGGTGACAATCTTTAACCAGGAGACAGAGGGATGTCCAATGATAATATTATCAATTCGTTCTTGGGACTTCAAAGTTATGGTGTAGTTACATGGAAAAGACACAACAAGAAAAGTCTTGAAATTTGGCTGGAACCAAGGAAACACAAATGGACGTGCGATGGGTGTGGCCGGACGTTCCAACATCACTACGATCATGTATGGGTTCGTCTGCGAGATTTGAATATCGGTCCGCATAAAGTCTGGCTGTGGGTTTGTCGACATCGAATTGACTGTCCTCAATGTGGAGTTCGTCGGGTTTCTCTTCCAATAGCACGTCCCCAATCTCGATGTACTCGTCGGTACGAGCGGTGGCTGTTTCAGTTGACAGGTGGTACGACATTGAAAGATGTATCCGATTGGACAGGAACTGATTGGAGGACAATCAAGGATGCTGAAATTCGCCATATCGTTGGTTTGTTGAGAAAGCGGAACTTGGACGGAATTACCATTCTGGGTATCGACGAAGTGGCCGAGAAAAAAGGGCATCGCTACCTGACGATTGTAACCGATTTGGAAAGCCACCGCGTTATTTGGGTGGGACGAAACCGCAACCGAGCAACCTTGCGAAAGTTCTTCAGCTGGTTTGGCCAAAAACGAAGCCGCCGACTTCGATGCGTGGTCATTGACATGCACAACCCCTATGAAGCAGAAATCCGGGCTCGTTGTCCGCGCGTCAAAATCGTCTACGATCATTTTCATGTTATCAAGCCTCTGAGCTTGGCTATCGACAATATTCGTCGACGGCTCCAAAGCGAACTTCCACCAGAGGGGAGACGCCTTTTGAAAGGTTCCCGCTATTTGCTTTTGCGCCCAAGGGAAGATTTGAAGCAGTCGCAACGTGTCCGGCTCAAAGACCTGCTCCGCTTGCCCGCAAACGAAACATTGAACACTGCGTATATCCTCAAGGAGGATTTGCGGGTTGTTTTCCGCCGGATGAATCCCCGGCAAGCACGCGCCGAACTGAGTGAGTGGAAACACCGTGCTCGGGAAAGCGGTATTAAAGAAATCCTCGATTACATCAAGATGCTCAACCGTCGACGATTTGGCATTCTGAATTTCTTCAAGCTCCGGTGTACCAACGGCCTGAGTGAAGGGTTCAACAATGTTGTCAAGACAATCAAGAAAAATGCTTATGGGTTTCATGATTGGCAATATTTTCGTCTTAAAATACTCCGCAAATGCGGAAATCTGGGAAATCACTGATTTGATTGAGTTTCAAATCCATTTCATAGAGTGAGACCCACTGCAATTGCAGTTGATCCGATAATATAGGTTGCATTAACTGGCAAAAAATTGGTTAGCTGAGGTTCCACAATAAGCGAGTCATGAACAAATTGGCCAGTCAGGATATGTCAATACATCTGAAGCTACAAACGATCTTACCAGCCAGGAATAAAATCCCACTGCAACAAAGTGCGGATTCTCTGGAACGAATTATTGAATAGACGTGCGGTGTTTCTCATTTGCCGCTGAATCATGTCGGGCGTGGACTACCCATCAGTTCAGGTAGTTCACGGCGCAGACGACGACACTTTTCGCCGATTTTCTTTCGCGCTTCTTCCTTTATCCCGATGGTCAGCAGTTGCATCAACTCCAGAGGAGCAAACAGTCCAAAATAATTTTCTTTGAAGATAATGAAGTGATTAGCCGCTGGCAACAGTTCCCGTCTTATGCTTAAAGGTGTTTTTGCGTTGAACTCCTCCCGTCCTATACGGAAAAGATACAGTTGAAGCAGGTTGTAGGCCAGGAATGTAAAGACGATTTGATTGACAACAAGTGACAGATTGCGGGAAGTAAAACTTGCCAAATCGCTGAAGCACTTTAGCTGCCGGTATCTTTCTTCAATTGATGTACGCAAATGATATCTTCGCCCAGCCACGGGAGGATCGTTTATCTGCTTTGTACTGATCAGTAACCATGTATTTTCGTGTCCATCAGCATAATGCTCCTTATTGGCGATGACAGTCAATGGCACGGTGCAGGTGGACCAACTGGTAAAGTTGCCGATAGCCGCAGCCTCTTTCTTTACAATGACGGTATCGGGCGGTGGAGCCGGTTGTTCTGCTTTATTCTTTTCCAAGGTTTCCTGTCTTTTTTGTTCCCTCTTTCTTATAACCATGGGCTTCAACCGTATCGGACGTGGCGTCTCTTTTTCTTCCTTTGGTTCCTCGCAAACAACCCACTTGACATCGGGTCGTTCGAATAACGGCATTGCGTCGGTATATACGTCCATATTTTTGCGTACCGGAATGAGTGTGTCGATAGCATACTCCTTCTTGTTTCGTGAGATTTCCTCCCCATCAAGGAAGCCACGATCAAGAATCAATTCTTTCACAACGCCTTTTCCTACGGCTTTGATAAATTCCCTTAAAAGTTCGTAGAATAATGGGCATTCATGCTCTTCACCAGAGACCACCCTGACGCCCACGAGAAGAAAATATTCCATCTTTGCATTAGTATGCATCAGTGTGACCATTTTATAGCACCGTTTCCACTGACAACGCGCCTTGCGCTCGTCAGACATTTTATGGAAGTCTTCCTGTTTGACAGGGTGGTTGTTTTCATCAAAAAGCAAAAGTTTGGAACCTTCATAATTGGGATTGTCCGGGACAAACAGGTAGGAGGCGTCTCCGATGAAAATACCTTCCTTGTCAAAGGCACGCTGTGAGCGTAAAATACGAGCAATATCGTTGTTAAACCACTGTGTCAATGCTTCCGCACTGGTACCTTTGGCAAGCTTGCGAAGAAAATCCTGATCACAGGGTGTCTCGCGATCATATTCATTCTTATTATTGAACCCCTCGCAGGCCAGTGTGATATCTTTGGTGTCCGGATGGACTACAGGCTGGGCATTCTTTGGAAAAAAGGCATTGAGCATGCCCCCTGTCCGCACCACCATGGGGTAGCCATGAAAACTGTGTACGCCATGTAACCGCATCGTCAACTCGCTGGCAATATAGAGCCACAGGGGAACCTCTTCCTTCTTTCGGGGCGTTGGATAAGTCTGCGCGGCCTGCTCAAGAATCTTTTTGGCTCCAATGTGCTTGAAAAAATCGGTCTCGAAAGCCTCGTTGGCCGCCTCAATATAATCAAACTCTCCCTCTTTCAATGCTTGCAAGACCATGGTTTTGTTTTCTTCGAATACAACCAAATCCATATCAGCCCCTTCCTTTCCGCTTTTTGCGGTTTGTACCAGCGGTTCTTTTCTTCTTATTAACAATGGATGTCGTGGTTTGAAGCATTTCCTGTAAGCGATCAATGTGTTGCAACGATTGCCGGGCTAGTTTAACCAAAGTAGCCCGGTTTTTACTAAAACGGCGGTAGCTGCGGGCTTGCTGGGCTACTGTCTTTAAACAAATGGCGGAGAGATAAACCATCCTGGTTTTGCCGCTTTGCTTTGTGGACAAGTAGGTAGCGGAATGTCCTTCACCGGTGGCGCACCGGCAGTTAGGTTTGCCACACTTGCGCCGGATGGTAACCAAGGAGCCGCTGCGCAGCAGGTCCTTGCTCTTGCAAAATGTCTTGCACATAAGCCAAACGGGATTCCTCGAATTCTCGAATTAATTGCTTGAGGCGGCTTGCATCTGGTTTCATCTGGTATGCTAATATACTATTATACATACCAGACAAGCAAGAAAATATCGCACAAAATGACATCCCTTAAAAATAATCCGCTTTTTGATTAATGGTCAGATGGAAAACTACGTTGAACAGGGACTGATTACAGAGATAAACGGGTGTTTGGGGGTATTGTTACCCCGGTAAGGCGTTTTTTACTGTCTGAATCGCAGATTTCCAAAGTCATTGAGAGTATAGTGCATGGCAACATTTGCGGTTAAAAATGTAAACAAAGAATAAATATATTCCAATCCGTTCAATAAGCAAATTCTTTCATTTCTAAGGTGTTCGGCGGCAGGGACGCCGCCGACTGTTCTGGTGGATCGCCCTTTATTTTGGCGCACCCCAGGGACGGGGTGCGCCTATAACTAAAACATCCCGGAACATAGAACAATGCCGGCCCTCCGTGGCCGGCAAAAACATTAGCAAAGGTTGCCATGCAGCCTTATGAGTATGTTTTTCATTTTACCAATCAGCCTTTGCCAATCTTATGGAATTTACTTCACTCCAGGTTTCAAATGCATCTGCTATTTCAGGCAATCCAAAACCGGAATAAAGATCCTGCCCATTTAAACTCCATCCCAATGCCCCTGCATATCCATTATTCCAGGCATTATTCATATATTCGGTAAATATAGACACTGAAGTATTCGTGGGAAACTCGCCTAAAAGGACCGGGCCATCAATCTTAAGTGCAGATTTAAATATAAATGGAGGATAGGATCGGTCAATTGAGTAGTTATGTACTTGATAGAAGGAAAAACCCATTCCAATCCAATATCGCAGCCATTCGGCTTTTGAGGATCCGAGTGTTATTGGTTTTGTGGAAAGGTCTCTGCACTCATTGACGCATTTTAAGAAAAAGGATTTAGTTTTTGAAATTGGAACACTGCTCATTTTACCGGAACCACCCAATTCCGTAATCATCCATTCAGGCTCATTCATGATTTCCCATGCAGCGATACTTTTTGAATTACCATATCGTGCAATAAACGGTTTTAAGCACAGCTTGATGAATGATTGTTGTTTTAGTGAATCCAAAACAATGTCAGAGTGACCGCCAAGATGGACGCCATCAATTATTTTCAAGGTATCAAATAAAAGATAATCCGTCAAAACCATTATAAGGCGAATGGAATGCCTCGAAGACAGGTTTAAAAAAGTATCCATGTCTGTATAAAAAAGCGAGTCAAATCCTGTTACAAATCCTGACGAATCAAATTCAGGAGAAGAACGGCCGTCACAAAAAGCAAAACAACGTAAAAATCTTACATGTTTTGATTCTAAAAAAGCAAACTGTGAATCAATCTTTGATTTGCTGTCAGTTTGGCTTATACCATCATGGGGCCAAAAGCTGTTTTGCCATGATGCAAGCCCGAAATCATGACCATAATTTAACCAGGGATAATTAATTCCCGAGATAAAATATGCGGAATCCGGTCCAAGAATAATACTGTCTGGGCCGGGAGGTGTAATAACAGGCTGTGTAGGATGTGTTGAGCAGGCAGAGAACATTAACAAGGCAAAACAGGTAAAATTTATAAAACAAATACAAATTAAACGCATATTAATTTATCAACTTTTAGAAAGATGCGGTAAGCATCATGTTAAAATAAAAATCCCACTCATGCAAGTTCCGCGGGAAAATATACTTAACACAAGCTGTTTTAATTGAAAAAATCATATCCTCCAAATATTATTTCGGCGCATCGCGTGTTTCAATGGGTCAGTACAACCAGTTGTATATATGACATTAGCCAACTGGAAACCCATCCCACAAACCCCCCTCCCTTTTTCCCCCAAGAAAAAGGGAGGGGCAGGGGTGGGTTTGGTAATTTGACAAGAATGTCTTTTTCCAACATATAGTGGGTACCCATGAAAAAGTACGATGCCCCAGTATTTCTAATCACCTCATAAGAAGCAACTTCCTTGAATACTGCTTTTCCCCAATCACGGCTTTTAAAAAGTAAAGCCCGCTTGGCATGTAATGAGCATTCCATTTATACACTCCTGAACAAGTGATCTCTTGCGAAAAAAGCTTTTTTCCCGCAATGTCCAAAATGTCTATATGTCCAACTTGATTTAGTTTTAAAAAACAGGAAATATTTGCAATCTCACAAAAAGGGTTCGGGGATATATTCACTGCCATATCGGGAAAATGGGCATCAAGCTTTTCTTCTATTCCAATATCATACAAATCTAGAATTTTCCGGGAAGGAAGATAATCATGTTTTGTGGCTGTAATTGTAACCTGTAACAGATCAAATGAAATACCATCAAATACAATACTGCCGTTATGAGTATAGCCCCGTTTAAATATTTCATCTTTCTTATACATACAGATTAAAACACTGTCTAGCTGAGGTAATACGCTTATCTGGCACCTATCAGAACCTATTCTAGATTCGTTAATTTCAAATGTATCCGCATCTGTAATATTTTTCGTCCAAATTTCCAATTCAGGATCACCCCAAAACTGATAAGCTGAAGAAGCATAAGCTGTGTTGCATGTTTTATACACTCCTATTTGAGCAAGAGAAAAGGCCTGCCCGATTCTATTCACTTCTTTTATTGCCAAGTTTGTTGACAGGTAATAAGGAAAAGGATTGATTGCTAACAATGCTGTAGTGCTACCCACATAAGAGACGGCACCACCATTAGGGTTGGTTAAGAAATGTTTTGCAATGCAAGAATCATTCTTGAAACCCATGGTTTGGCATGAAAGTGTTATGATATTCATAAAGGTTGGGGATGCAAGCTCGTCCACATCCGACAGGAATAAATCCCCCCTTGGTTCCCTAAAAGAACAGGTTTGCCATGAAAGAGGACATCCATGGCCAAGATAATAAACAAGATTATAACCTTTGGAAAGTTCTTTTTTGTAAACATCTGTTCCACGAAATATCGTATCTCCTATAATACGGCCATCAGGTGCAATCGAGTCTTCATAAATTTCAGTAAAATTAAAATTATTGAATTTTGAATTCTTTGCTTGATAAGTGCCTTTTATCTTATAATGCCAGTAATTCGTTGAAATTGCTACTGGAATAGCATCTTTGTCGCTGTAACTGCGATAATCGTAAATCTCCCCTAACAGGAGCATAGAAGTAGTGAATGCACTGTTTTGCGGAGTATTTCCGTAAAGAATAATCTTATCTACCATGATCTTGGCCTCTTGTTGGTTTCCAACAGGCAGCCTTCCGACATAAATATCAGGCAAAACATCATCGAACAGGTTGGTCAGTCTTAATTTTTCACATGTAACAAACCCCAAAGAATCTGTTTGGCATTCCATCTGATAAGAAGGATAAGTGGGAACATTACCATATAAGGAATCCGTGTCCATTGTCCACTCACTTTCAAGACATGAATAATAAAGATCTGTATTTACAGTATCATATCCTATTTTTCTCGCTGGTATATGGTTATAATCTCCCATAATAAGCACCCAGGTTATTCCCCAGTCATAATAAGCTGTTTTAAAAAAGTTTCTTATTTTATTCGGTAAATCAAAACCGTGGCCATTATTGGAAATAGAATCCAGATTGACAATTGTTGTTTTAAGTCCTTTTTCCCATTTTATTTCGGCAAGCCGATTCGCCTCCAATTTGATTCCTGAATCATTTGGAACAAGTATAAGATAATCATAAAGTGAATTAAATTTAAAAGCAGGATCTGACACACTAATTTCAGCATTGAGCGTTGAAAAACAAATCAGCATTAAGATAAATGGCATGTGAATAATCAATCCAATTTGCAAGTAACAATTTTTCTGGCAATTGCACGCCCTTTTAGCGATATATATTGATTGCTAGAATTAAAGGTTTGTTCAGGCAAATACAGTTTACCTGCAAACCATACTTCACCTTTGTGCATATTACGATTTGGGGAAAGTTCTATTAATTTTGACAGCTTTGGAAATTCATCATTATCTCCCAATTGTAAGCTCAATGTCGGCGTCGCCGAATCGATCAACGCATCAAACATCTGAACATAAATGGAATAGGTACCATTCCGCAATTGAGAGCAACGAATGATATCAGGCTGATAGTAATAGTCTATATTATAAAAAAAATCATAATAATAATTATACTGATAATCTCCCTCAAACTGAGGGTCGTCGTTGTTATTGTCAATCACCCCCCAATCAGGATTGGGATTCGCCCAATAGCAGGTATCATGGGTGCTGTCATTTATAAAAAATATATCCCAATCAGCAGAATCATAGGATGAATTTGATACAAAATATTTTATGGAATCAATGATGATGTATCTGGAAAAATTATTCTCTTCCAATGTGCTCAAGCCTGCTTTTCCCGTGGATATGTTAATTAAATTTCCAAGGCGAGGCAATGTATCATATAAAATAATTGCAAGTTCATTTTTTCCATGCATAAGAAAAAGCAAGGTATCCATCCCGGATAAGACAATGTTTTGAGTACGTAATCTGCCTTTTTTTGGACAAACCGTGTCCACAATAATATTGTTAAGCAATATTAAAACCGTATCTGTACCCAAAGAAGGTACTCTTAATTTGCTGTATATTTCCATCTGCAATTTTACGGTATCCTCATAAATTTTAAACATTTTCAGTTGTATAAATTGATTTTGCAAACTGCTTTTAAAAACACTCTCGGAATAATTGTTACTTGAATTGTCGTTAATAATACTGTCTTTTGTATTGAAAATCATAATATTTTCAAAACTAAAATTCCCTGTGCCCTCAAAAATACTTATGTTATCAACAGTATATATGACCCCGGCTTCCAGACTGATTTCCTTAATAATCGAATCCGTATAGGATCTCAAAGTGTAACCATCCAGCATCAATTTGTATTTACCAGGCGGCACATTATAAAAACAATAGTTGCCTGTTGAATCAGTTCTTACATTAAAACTTGTGCCGTCAAGATATAACAAAACATGATAGATCCCTACACCATCTTTGCTGACAACCCTGCCGGTAATTCTGCCAAGGTTATTTTCTGCCGGGTTGACCGGATTGTTTTTATCGCATACTAAAATGAAAATGCAGGATAAAAAAATTAATAATTTGATCATTTTAAGTCCTTTGTTATGATTTCATCCAAATAAATATGAAAAGAATCTAAAAATTCATGTGCATAATATAATTTACACTGTGCGACCGATACAATAAGCTATTAGTATATCTTTAGTATTGTAATTCTTTGAAAATGTATGTTTACGGTCTGAATGATTTCCGCAAACTTGTCTATATATTCTAACTTATTTACAAGGCAGGAAGCCTATTTAAATTGTTTGTTTCTTAATCTTGATTTCAGGAAAGTGTAACTATTATTTTATCAACCATACTATAACCATATATAAACCATATTTAAGGAGTATTATCATGGCAAAAGTAAACAAAGAACAGCTTTTAAAACTACAAAAAACTTTAATAACTGACGCCGCTATAGGTGCCAAATTCGGTATTAGTCGTCAGGCAATTCATCAAATGAGAGTGAAGTATGGGATTAACGCAAATACGGCTAAAAATAAAGAACGTAATGCCAAAATTGTCAGCCTGTATAAAAAAGGTAAGACAGGGATTGAAATAGCAAAAGATTTAGACCTTTCAATCTCTCAAGTTTACAGGATTATAAAAAAGAAATAAAAGGTACCGCAGCGAATAGAAAGATTTGGATTTCCATTTTTATTTCTTGGAATAATCGGGCTTATAAATAACATTTTCCGCTCTGATTTTTATGCGTGCACCCTTCTTTAAAGCAAACCCTTTGGGTAATTCTGTTTGAATTTCTCCCATAAAGGATTCACCTTCCCAGATTAAAAGCCTTACATCGAGATATCCACTCTGGTAAGCACATTCACCATTTATTGCTTCGGACAAAGCAAAGAATGCTCTTACTGAATATACCTCACCAACATTTGGATAAATATTCTCGGACTTTTGTTTTAATTCCTTAATCACTTCTTTCAGCTTGTCGGGATAATAACCTGGAAGCAACACGTTGGTCTTATCGAAAATATGATACCCTTGCTTTATTAAATCTTCCTGAAAAGTTTTAAAATTCAATGTGAATCCTTGCGTTTAATATAATTTTTTAGTGCAAAAATGCAGATTCTCTTAAGTAGGTACGTTATCGACAAGGACTATTTTAGAATCCATCCTTCCAAATCCCTTTTAAAATATGCCCTTTCTATGTCACGACAAGATATGCCTGTTTGAGAAGATATTTCCCTTAATTTCTTAAATAATCTGATTGCATGGTCTGTGTTTGAAGAAATATTTGCAGGTTTTCTTTCCCTGAATATTTCAAACCACGAATGATTATCAATTATACCGTAATTTTGTGGTTCATAGAATGTTAGAATGATACTTGCCAGAGCATTTCCAACACCTTCAATTGAATAAAGGAGTTTTAATCTGCTTTCATCATTGTTGTATTTGAAAACCAATCTGGAAACATCTTCAATAAATGGACTATCCGCTTCAGCAATAAATATTAAGTGCCTTTTTTGTCTGCCTGCCAGTTTTTTCTGATATTTCCATCTGATAATACGGACTAAATCATCTTTAGTGATGTATTGATTTATTTGAAATCGCTTCTGCAGGTCGGCTTCCTCGTTATTATTATCCAAACCCTCTTCTTCGTTATAACGATTTAACCAGGAAAGTATTTCTTCCTTGGTCAAAGGTGTGCTATCAGTCATAAATAACTCTCACTATTATGGGGTTAACTTTTATATCAGGCAATCTGATATTTCTTTTTAATATCAGTTTCCGCCTTCACCCAATCCGATATTTCATTTCCCTGCAAACCCTTTTACTGTCTTTCAAGATAAACTTCATAAGCCCTATTTTTCACATCAACAATAAGATCGTTAAGCGTTTGCTGTTTTCCCAGCTTGCTAGAGGGTTTTTTTTTGAAATCTTTTCCATAGATACTCCTTGCTAATGTTTTTCTCGCCCCATGATGAGATGTTTAATTTTCCCCATGATTTCTTCCAGACTGAATGGTTTCATAAAAACACCTATGGGCCTGAATTCCTGTAATTGATCCAAATTTTCCTGGCTGACATAACCTGAAATAATAATTATTTTGGCATTTTTGGTGTCTTCATGATTGCGGATAGACCTGCAAACCTCAAATCCATCAGCCTTTGGCATGTTGAGATCCAGCAAAATAAGATCTGGTATAAGAACACCTGCTTTAATACATGCTTCATATCCATCAAAAGCTGTTTCGATGATAATACTTTCGGATAATTCTTTAAGGGCTTCAGCAAGCACATAGACTATTTGTTCTTCATCATCCACGATCAGGACTTTTAAGGGCTTCTTGCGTTTAAGCAATAAATCCAAGGAAAGGCCATTATCATTCAGGAAATTTACAAGGCTCTCATAAGATATCCTATGATAATTTGTAAGTGGAGTCTTATCGGAAAGTATTTTTCCCGAGGTACAATAATTTTTTGCAGTTCTCTCGGAAATCCCGATCATCTTGGCGACTTCACCTGTGGTATAATATTTTTTCATTTTATTCGCAAACGGGTAAATGGGCAAAAGGGTATATTGTAAATATTATAAATAAAATCATTTAATGCAATAGTTAATTGTTGATTTTTTGCGATTCAGACAGTGGGGAGAGGTTTTTGCCTTGTGCGGATAATATAGGTTGCATTAACTGGCAAAAAATTGGTTAGCTGAGGTTCCACAATAAGCGAGTCATGAACAAATTGGCCAGTCAGGATATGTCAATACATCTGAAGCTACAAACGATCTTACCAGCCAGGAATAAAATCCCACTGCAACAAAGTGCGGATTCTCTGGAACGAATTATTGAATAGACGTGCGGTGTTTCTCATTTGCCGCTGAATCATGTCGGGCGTGGACTACCCATCAGTTCAGGTAGTTCACGGCGCAGACGACGACACTTTTCGCCGATTTTCTTTCGCGCTTCTTCCTTTATCCCGATGGTCAGCAGTTGCATCAACTCCAGAGGAGCAAACAGTCCAAAATAATTTTCTTTGAAGATAATGAAGTGATTAGCCGCTGGCAACAGTTCCCGTCTTATGCTTAAAGGTGTTTTTGCGTTGAACTCCTCCCGTCCTATACGGAAAAGATACAGTTGAAGCAGGTTGTAGGCCAGGAATGTAAAGACGATTTGATTGACAACAAGTGACAGATTGCGGGAAGTAAAACTTGCCAAATCGCTGAAGCACTTTAGCTGCCGGTATCTTTCTTCAATTGATGTACGCAAATGATATCTTCGCCCAGCCACGGGAGGATCGTTTATCTGCTTTGTACTGATCAGTAACCATGTATTTTCGTGTCCATCAGCATAATGCTCCTTATTGGCGATGACAGTCAATGGCACGGTGCAGGTGGACCAACTGGTAAAGTTGCCGATAGCCGCAGCCTCTTTCTTTACAATGACGGTATCGGGCGGTGGAGCCGGTTGTTCTGCTTTATTCTTTTCCAAGGTTTCCTGTCTTTTTTGTTCCCTCTTTCTTATAACCATGGGCTTCAACCGTATCGGACGTGGCGTCTCTTTTTCTTCCTTTGGTTCCTCGCAAACAACCCACTTGACATCGGGTCGTTCGAATAACGGCATTGCGTCGGTATATACGTCCATATTTTTGCGTACCGGAATGAGTGTGTCGATAGCATACTCCTTCTTGTTTCGTGAGATTTCCTCCCCATCAAGGAAGCCACGATCAAGAATCAATTCTTTCACAACGCCTTTTCCTACGGCTTTGATAAATTCCCTTAAAAGTTCGTAGAATAATGGGCATTCATGCTCTTCACCAGAGACCACCCTGACGCCCACGAGAAGAAAATATTCCATCTTTGCATTAGTATGCATCAGTGTGACCATTTTATAGCACCGTTTCCACTGACAACGCGCCTTGCGCTCGTCAGACATTTTATGGAAGTCTTCCTGTTTGACAGGGTGGTTGTTTTCATCAAAAAGCAAAAGTTTGGAACCTTCATAATTGGGATTGTCCGGGACAAACAGGTAGGAGGCGTCTCCGATGAAAATACCTTCCTTGTCAAAGGCACGCTGTGAGCGTAAAATACGAGCAATATCGTTGTTAAACCACTGTGTCAATGCTTCCGCACTGGTACCTTTGGCAAGCTTGCGAAGAAAATCCTGATCACAGGGTGTCTCGCGATCATATTCATTCTTATTATTGAACCCCTCGCAGGCCAGTGTGATATCTTTGGTGTCCGGATGGACTACAGGCTGGGCATTCTTTGGAAAAAAGGCATTGAGCATGCCCCCTGTCCGCACCACCATGGGGTAGCCATGAAAACTGTGTACGCCATGTAACCGCATCGTCAACTCGCTGGCAATATAGAGCCACAGGGGAACCTCTTCCTTCTTTCGGGGCGTTGGATAAGTCTGCGCGGCCTGCTCAAGAATCTTTTTGGCTCCAATGTGCTTGAAAAAATCGGTCTCGAAAGCCTCGTTGGCCGCCTCAATATAATCAAACTCTCCCTCTTTCAATGCTTGCAAGACCATGGTTTTGTTTTCTTCGAATACAACCAAATCCATATCAGCCCCTTCCTTTCCGCTTTTTGCGGTTTGTACCAGCGGTTCTTTTCTTCTTATTAACAATGGATGTCGTGGTTTGAAGCATTTCCTGTAAGCGATCAATGTGTTGCAACGATTGCCGGGCTAGTTTAACCAAAGTAGCCCGGTTTTTACTAAAACGGCGGTAGCTGCGGGCTTGCTGGGCTACTGTCTTTAAACAAATGGCGGAGAGATAAACCATCCTGGTTTTGCCGCTTTGCTTTGTGGACAAGTAGGTAGCGGAATGTCCTTCACCGGTGGCGCACCGGCAGTTAGGTTTGCCACACTTGCGCCGGATGGTAACCAAGGAGCCGCTGCGCAGAGGTCCTTGCTCTTGCAAAATGTCTTGCACATAAGCCAAACGGGATTCCTCGAATTCTCGAATTAATTGCTTGAGGCGGCTTGCATCTGGTTTCATCTGGTATGCTAATATACTATTATACATACCAGACAAGCAAGAAAATATCGCACAAAATGACATCCCTTAAAAATAATCCGCTTTTTGATTAATGGTCAGATGGAAAACTACGTTGAACAGGGACTGATTACAGAGATAAACGGGTGTTTGGGGGTATTGTTACCCCGGTAAGGCGTTTTTTACTGTCTGAATCGCAGTGTTGATTTTGCTGATTCTTGCTGTTCAGAGAAAAGATTAGGAGTTCGTGGTGAGTACTCAAATTTTTCCAATAGGAAACAAATCCATAAAATGGAGGACAATTATTAATAGGATAAAAAGTAATTTAGCAAAAGGACAGGTGTTGTTGTAGCTTACTGCCGCTTGTCAATGCAAACCCAGAAATCTTTTTCAACAATCAGACCTCACTAAAAACGCTCAATTTCCTGTTAAGCGACCGCAAGTTCAATTCCCTCAATTGGTCTCAATTTGATCTGGAAAATACGTCCTGAGCCATTTGGCAGTACCAAGGGCGATTTCTGCAAATCGTCAAGAACCTGTTGAAAACACCGCTCAAGCTTCGGTGACAAATGCGGAGCCGGCTCGAGATAAACGGTTACAGTTGAACCATCGTCCACCCACAATCCAGGCGCATGAGTCAGGCTTCTGAAATACTCGTGGTCGTCCCGATAATTGTCATAGTTCTTTTTGAAAGGCGCCAGCGCTTGATAGAAAATGTTTCTCGCCAGAATCTTGATGCTGTCCATCACACGTTTTTTATTGGTATCAAGGCATTCGTAACCTTGAGTTATCAGATAGTCCAGTTTCGATATCTTGTGGTTACAACTCGCCAACTTTTCATTTAGCGCGGCAATCTGCTGATCAAGTTTTTGCTTCTTTTCCTTATAATCCAGCTTTGCAAGCCGCGTCACAATTGCCTTTTGCCGCGAACGCTCTTTGCGAAGAACAACAAGCTCCTTCGTGGCGCAGTAGGTGGTCGATGCTGTGATGGCCTCGATCTTTTTATCCGTCACGTCAAGCAATGCCCGGGCTTGCATAACCCGATTGTCACGATTATGCTCTTTGTGAAGTAATCGCAGCAAATCCTTTTCGCACTCCCGACGCTCTGAAAGAAGCGCCTTTGTTTCAGCGCTTTCCATCTGCTTGTCAGTCAATGTCGACTTCAAATCTTCATAGGCAATGCTGGCATAGCTGGTGACCTGATTGATGCCATAGTGCTTGTCCAGATACTTGAAGTCGTTCTCCTGTATCCATCGCCGGAACATAAGCCGGATCAGCTCTTTGGCGTCGCGCTTGGTATCGGTAGTGAGAATGCTCACCACGATACATCTCCCCTGTGGATTTATCGCCTGTACCACCAGCCGCCGTATAGACGAATCCTTTGGCCATTTCTCATCGATATAGGAAAACCGATACAATTGCACATCGGAGGCATTATTCCTCGGCCGCGCAAGCTCATACGAGCCGCTACGCCTGCTTTCGTCAAAGCTCTCCGCGACAAACCCCTTCTCCCATGTGACCAGTTCCAGAAACGGATCAGCCTTAACCGACTCAAACACCTCATGACCATAAACCCCACGATCCATAGCCACGGTTATCACGCAACTCGGATCCATATCAACCGTGCGTCGGAAATTACCAATCACCGTTTTGAATCGCTCACGCAAATCCTGATAATTGTCCGCGTATTCCACATACACCGGCATCCCTTCGCTGGTGTGGATATAATCGCAATGCAGCGCCTTGTCAGCCCATCGAATATTGGAACACCATCCCTTGAGAATCTTCTTCATCCCAGTGTAATGCAGCGTGTGCGGGTCATAGTAGAAATCACTGCATTTGGCAACACATGTCACCTCGGCATTTAGCCTAAGAACAGCTTCCGCCCCAAGGCTCTGTCCGATTTCCCCGAGAGCTCTTCGCTGCTCTACCGTTCCACGAACCGTCCTTCCCAGAAACGTCTCCAGGCTATCCCAACTCACATATTTGCCCTGCTCTATGTTCACAGCCCCAAGCAGCACCATCACAAGCCACTGCTTCAACAATACGCCTTTCTCATGCACCCCTTGAAGACGGATGAGCCAACAGGAAAAGAGAAGGACTCCTGCATGATGTATATAGCGGACAATCGGTACCACGGCAGGCTCCTGAATCTGGTCATGTTCAATTCTATTATTACATGTTTCTGGAGGGAGTGCTATACCGCCTCCACGCTTATCCGCCTCCTGTTCAACAGTTCCAGAATCGCCATCGTCATCCTTGCTTTTAGCGCTGGTACTGGCAGACATCCTCCGTTTACATTCTGCAAAAACAGGACGCAGACTCTCAGCGCTAAGTGCTACCTTGAATGTCTTATAAATCTCCTGACGTATCCGGCTGCTGTAGCTATAACGATTATTAGGGTATATATACTCAAATCTAACTTCTGCAAACCGCCGCACTTCCGCCGTCAATTTACGCGGATCATGGCGCGACCGCAATGCTTGAATCGATGCCTCCGCATCCGGCATCAGAAGGGCTTTCCCCCAGCGCTGCATCGTCTTGCGATCCACATCAAAAACCTTCGATAACGCTTCTCGTTTTAATCCCGCATTGTAGAGCCTGCCCAAACAGGCCCGGTAGCTGATGTGATCCTTATCATCAACCACCGTCTCCAGACGCTGTGCCCCATAGTAAACTTCCAGCTTGTCCGTGTCTTTACGACGGAGAACATGCAAATATGGATTGCGCTTGTCTGTTCCAAGAATCGACTGCAATACAACTTCGTTCATCGTGACCATCCAATGTGGGTAAAGGTTGACAGGTGCAATATGTAATTGCATCCCATCAAATAAAATAGCGGGAATCCAATCTGCGAATCAACTGATTAAATAATGATAGGTTTAGTGAGGTCTGACAATAGCAGAATGGAATTTTGGTTTGTCTGCAACATCTTCGTACAGCCTTGTTCAATCCTTTGACGCCCATCTGGCAATGTCATCCATTCTGTTTGTCTCCACATATTTTTAGAATTCAATCACAAATCCAACCTGTTATAAACCTGGGAATCTTGCAAGTGAAAATGAGGCAATATTTTGATTTAACGCGAGCAGCATAAAAAAGAAGAGCCTCCTAACTCGTTGTGAATCAAGAGGCTCTTTTATACCGGCGGAGGGGATTGAACCCCCGACACAAGGATTATGATTTTTTTCTACTCTTGATGAAGAAATTTACAACATATTATTAATTATACAGTTACAACAGTTCACTGTTTAGCCAACAATTATACAACTCTTTAAAAAATGAAAATTTCGCAACCCAAGTGGTGAAGGTGGTGAAGGTTGTTTAACATATAAGAATATTCAATTTTTGCTCTTGTTTGAATTTATAGATAATTCCGATTACAAATAGCGAATTATTATTCACCTGTCAACTGAAGAAAATGTATTTTAATAAGGAAACATCCAGAACCATTGGGTGAAAAAACCATGATTTAAAAATTCAAGAAAAATTGGAGCTATATGGGCATTGAGTATTTCCAAGAAGGTGTTTTAAAGGTTTTTGAAACTACAAATACGCCTGATGTTTGCAAGAATAGAGATAAATATACATTTGGGCGAAAGGTGAAAGATAAAGATAAGGCGCAGGTTTCATAGTCGATTCTCATAACCACCCCACCCATCCTTGATCGCCTCCACCATCTTTTCATCTTCCGGCTGTAAAACCCCGTCTATTAAATTTTCAAATTCGTATTTATCCCCAATCTGCTTATATACGGACAATTTCTTAAAAGGCTCCTTTCCAGATCGGAAATCCACACAAATTAGTTGAACCATTGGCTGACTCATTGATTCCGGAAAATATTCAGGCTTTTCCAAATAGGTATGTGGATCATCCTTATTCAACGGTTGATTAATAAACCTAACCCTACCTGCTGCTATGACAACCACGGCATCAACCATATAACGTGAACAGAATTGACCCACAAGCTTAAAAGCGTCATTTGAACAGAAAATCGTATGGGTAAAATTATCTTGTATCAAAATATCCCAAAATGTTTTTAGCTTGAAACGATCTTTAAGGACAAAGGCTATTGAAAGTGGAAGCCCCTTCTCACGGTTGACAAGGGCTTTGTATGAATGGAAAATGGCGGAAATGGGGATCATCCCATATGTATATCGTAAAACTGGGCGGTTTTATCTTCTGAATAAAATATCGCAAACAGATAGGAACATAAACCTCACATAATTAACAGATTTTAGATCACAATCCTTTAGAGGGTTGACGTTCACGCTCTCATTCTATCCAATGCAAGAGGTTATGGGTTTCATAGTAGTGGGGTTAACAATTTTTGCTCTTATCTTTTCCCATAATTCCAGAAGCCTTCAAGAAGAATGCTCCCAAAAATACGATATAACTATTGGAGGAATAGCGTATGAATGAGAATATGAAAAAGCGCATTCAAGCAGTAGGTTATATATCTACGTATAATCAACAGCAGGATAACATAATTCAATTCCAAAAAGATGCCTTTAACGAATATTGCAATAATGGCACACAAATGATCAGGCTGTTCACTGACGAAGGGGTTTCTGACGGATTGGAAAATCGCCCCGCCCTTGCTGAACTCTTTTTGTTTCTTGAGTCGCATCCAAATATTAGGAGGGTTTTGGTTTGGAACCTTGAAATTATTACAAGGGAGATATACTTACAGGAATATCTGAAAAAGAAAATAGAAATCCTTAATATCCAACTGGTAAGCCTGATTGAACCCTCGAATGACCCTAAAAGGATCGCTTTCCGTGATGTTACGGAAGCTATAGAGAAATCAGAAAGGTCATTTATTGCAATGCGACTCAAAGAAGGTCGGCGATTGAAAGCAAAAAAGGGTGGATATGCAGGAGGCGGTGTGCCATTTGGATATGTTTCGTCAGACAAGGAATTATCTGTCAACGATCTTGAAGCAAAAACCGTCCGAGAAATATTTAAAATGAGGGTAAATGCCAATTGTTCCTATGGGCAGATTGCAAAAGTCTTGAACAGCCGTAATATATCAACTTCTCACGGTCGACGTTGGTACGCTGGAACAATTTTCTATATGTTCCACAATCCCCGCTACAAAGGGGTCTTGGAATATGCAGGGGAAAAGGTTAAACGGGAAAATTTGGCTTTGGTCAAATAAACGAAAGGATAAAATATGGGACGCACATTACATTTTTCTTTACGCTCAAATCCATCTGTGAAAATAACAGAGGCGAATTGGAATAAAATTGATAAGCTCACGAATTTCTTTAATAAGAATTTCAAGTGGACTTGTGAAAACCTATGCTTTTCAACCCTTGATTATTATCCACGTTGGCGTAATTGGTTCAAGGACAGCAGAATCCCTGATGATGACAATACCGCTCGGGATGTTATAAATAAACTCTATAAGGATTTAGAAACCAAAGGGCGGACAAAGGTACAAGTTCTTAAAGAACTGCATCGCCGTAAACTTATTGCTTTCCATACGGATAATGATAAGCTCAATTTACAGGAAGCCCGAGGTTTCTGTAAAGTCGCAGGAAATGAATGGAATGCCCTTCTTGTCACGGTCTGGCTTGCTGAGGTGTCAAAGATATTGCCTGAAAACGAATTTATGCTACACGATGAAGGCAAGTTTTTGAAAGCGGACATTATCATAAAGAATGGCAAAGCCTGTCCAAACATAAAAAAGCTTCTTGAAAGCATTAACTGGTATGCTGACAAGGTAGAAAAGGGTGAGTATGTTGAAGCCTATCGCAAACACCTGAATGATGCTCAGGCAGCATTAAAAGAATTCAAGGACTGTGGATGGAGAGAAATAAGCCACTTCTGTCGTCCTGTGAATCCTGCGGACTTTAATGAACATCCAGAATTCAATGGGGTTGTCATCAATATGGAGGACGGCAAAACCAATGGTGGAGGTAGAGAAATCATGTCCGGGTTCTATGGCGAATATTACGGTCATGTCAGTGAAACCGAAGCCAAACTGAGATCACAGCAAGCGTTAAAGAATATCAATAACCTATTATTTCAAAAAAAGGAAGCGGTATGATTAAATTAAACGGTATCAGAAATGCTGAGGAAGCTATCCGCAAGGCTGGAATGGGGTATTTCGTCGAACAGACAGGGATTATGGGAAATAACGGCATAGATGTGCCTGATCATAAACTTTTGTTCAGGAGCGATAATAACCTCCCCCTTGGTGTGGTCGGAAGAGATTACCATCCCATACAGAATCATGAAAGTTTTTCGTTTTTCGATTGTGTCTGTGAACAATACGGCGCAAGTTATGAATTTGCCGCAGAAATAAAGGGTGGAAAGAAAATTATCCTACAGGCACGGCTGGATAAACAATTTGATGTCCGCCCTGACGATCCGATTGATGAATATGTAACTCTTGTGAATAGCCATGACGGATCAACAGCTTTAAAATGTTTCTTCACACCAGTACGGCTGTTTTGTATGAATCAATTGCAGGTTGCTCTACGATCAGCAATCGGTAGTATTAGTCTGCGTCACACACAGCATATTCAGTCCAGAATTGCCGATGCTATGAAGGTTATGAATTTGTCCGCTCAATATTTCATAGAGTTTAGGGAAAAAGCACAGTTCCTTGCACGGAAGCTCGTGGACAAGCATCTTGTGGACAAATTCTTAGATGAGGTATTACAGGATACTGGTAGCACTCGAAACCAGAACCAGCGATCTGAGGTTGTCCGCTTATTTGAAAATGGCAAAGGTAACGGACACGGTACGGCTTGGGATTTATTCAATGGGCTCACTGAATATGTGGATCATTTCCGTGGAAGCAACGAAAGCAAGCGTCTGGAAAGCAGTATGTTTGGGCAAGGTGGGATTTTAAAGAACAGAGCTTTTGAAAAGGCGATGGCACTCTGACAGAAAGCAGGGGGAATAACATTGGGAAAAACAGCTTCGGAGAAAATATAAATGGTTGCTAAAATATGTATTTTAGCTACCATCGTCCCTCTATAAATCAATGAGTTACGGTGGGCTTGACGGAAATAGTATCTAAAACTATTGGAAAATGGCTGTAATAGCAACCAGATTTAGAGGAAATATGGCTAATAAACCTGCTCCGAAAAATAAATATCATCCGAAGGGATCAAAGAAAGCTTTACCGATAACACGAGAACAGTTTGATTTTATCGTGGAGGAGTTTGATGACCGAGAGGACATAAGAATGGTTGTTTTATGTCATCTACTTTTTAAGGCTATTCGAGGCGGAGATGTTCTCCATACCATTAAAATCCGAGATATCTATAATCCAGACGGCTCTTTGATTGATTGCATCCGTTATAAAGAAGAGAAAACAGGAAAACAAAGGATTATACCCCTAAAGGGAGATCGGCTTCTTAATGCCCTTAAAATCTATTGGGAGCAAATTAAAGGTTTCCCAAGTAGTCAGGGATTGTTCTATTCCAAGAAAGCCCAAACCCCTATATCGGCGGCAGGGGTGAAGAAAATCTTCAAGGCTTTTGTGGGCAAGCGAGGGATTGAACAATTGTCGTTTCATTCATTTCGGAAGGGGGCGGCAAGAACCATGTGGTTGGCAGGGCAAAGAATTGAGGCAATTGCAAATGTGCTAAATCACCATGCTCCAAGAGTTACGGAACGGTATATTTGTATTACTCCGCACGATGTTTCAGAAGCTATGAAGGCATTGGAAATTTGATTGATAATTCCATAGGGGGGACTATTGCGGAAAATAAACTATAAGAATGCAGAGGCTCTATCCCGAAGCTGGGCATACTCTATGGCAATTGCGTCAAGGGCACGAAGGGCGGCAGGGGGTCTACAAGCAGAGATATGCGGTGAATATGATAAAGGCAATAAATCTCTCAGGCTTGGCTATGCTGGAAATGGATTGTTTTTCAAGGTTAAAAACAATGAAAAGTCGGTATTGTTAACGAAAAACCTTGAACGGGCTGTGAAGAAATACAATTCAATATAGAGGGGGTTGGAAAAATGAAAGAAGGCTGGTGGCTCAGTGCTAAAACTGGGCGATATTATGAAATAGATGAGCACTCCTACTGGATTTCCGAACCGACAAACTCTAAAAAGATGGGGCTGTCGGCAAGCGCAATAAAGCTCATTGGGCGGCTCAATCCACAGATTGATAGGGTTCGGATATTGAAAATAGCCATGAACGAAGGGCTAATCCGTGTCCGATGGCACGGGGTTTCTGTCAGCTTTGAATTCACGGTTCCTACGGTTTTGGCAATGAAGGCTATTATCAGATTTGGAAGAAAAATCGGAATTGGGAAATTAACTCACATTTATTTTGCAAATCTACTGACGGGACAAAGTGGCAATATGATAGGTTTGTCGGGTAGGACATTGATTTCTTGATGTTTTATTCCCTTTTTAGCAATATTATTGCCCATCCTAAAGGAGTTCAGTATGGAAAATGAAATCAGGAATATTTCAAGCAATCGTATCATCGGTGAGCTTATTTCAAGAGAGAAATATTCATTCGTGGAAGGTAAATTGATTGCCTCAATCGTGGATGATGTTATGGGAATTTTGAAAGAAGAAGGGGCAGAAGGCGAGTCAGTTTCATCGTCTAAAAAAAGAAAGCGGATATAAAATAAGATGATACCCCTGTGTCTCTTGGAACATGGTTTTTGATTAGCCCTTGATATTCAATCCTCCATTCTGCAATATTCATTATCTGAAAAATTTCACAAGACAAAATCCGCCAGTCATTGGCAACATAGAATTAAGAAAGAGGTATGTTGAATGAACAATAGCCAGCCGACAAAAGAAGAGCTGTTTGAACGGTTTATGAAGAACAGCCCGATATATTTGTTTTTTAAAGATGACAAAGCCAGAGCAATTCAATTAAGCGGCAATTATGAAAAAATGCTGGGTAAACCGCTACAGGAATTGCTTGGTAAAACAATGGATGATTTGTTTCCGTCCAACCTTGCAAAAAGCATGGTTGCCGATGACCTACGCACTATGCATGAAGGAAAACCGATAACAATTGAAGAAGAACTGAACGGTCGATTCTATACAACCACTAAATTTCCAATTCTTGAAGAAGGTAAACCTTCATATCTTGCCGGATATACGATAGACATTACTGAGCAAAAACAAAATGAAGAAAATATCCGTTTTCAGGGAGCTTTGCTTGAACATGTGCCGGATGCCATAATAGCGACAGATATGCAATACAGAATACAATACTGGAATAAGGCGGCAGAAAAGCAATATGGGTGGACAGCCGATGAGGTTATCGGACATCCATTAGAGGATTTTATAACCAACGATTATTTTGGGTGTTCGCTTGATGTTATTCTCCAAAAGATTTCACAAGACGGTTACTGGAAAGGTGAGGTAACACAGAACCGTCGTGATGGTGTTCGCATTCCCATAATATCTACTGTTTCCATAATAACAAGGGATGCAAACAAGCCATCTGGTTTTATAGAAATTAATCATGCCATTGCCCAACGGAAGATTGTAGAAGATAAAATACGAGAAAGTGAAGAAAAATACCGCTTACTGATTGAAAATTTAAATGAGGGCGTGTGGCACATAGATAAGGATTCTAAAACTGTTTTTGTTAATAATCGTATGGCGGATATGTTGGGATACACAGTGGATGAAATGTTGGGAAAGCATTTATTTGAATTTATGGATGAACATGGTGTTGCGCTTGCCAAGTATAATATTGACCGTCGGCAAAAAGGAATCAAAGAAGACCATGAATTTGAGTTTGTTCGCAAAGACGGCAACCATATCTATACAACACTAGCGACTGCACCTATTGTTGATAGGAACGGCAATTATCTTGGTGCGGTTGCTGGGGTACAAGACATTACTACTCTTCATAAGCAATCTAACATGTTACAAGAGTCTAAGGCGCTTTTTGAGGCAGTTGTTGAGAATGTTCCGCACATGATTTTCCTAAAAGAGTCTAAAGATTTGAGGTTTGTAATTTTTAATCGTGCTGGAGAGGAATTGCTTGGTTATAAGCGTGAAGATTTGCTTGGTAAAAATAATCTTGATCTTTTTCCACCTGAACAAGCGGCATTTTTTATGGCTAAAGACAGGGAAGTTCTTAATGGAAAAGCGGGAATATTAGACATTCCTGAAGAGCCTATTATGACAAGGAATGGTGAACGATTGCTCCATACAAAAAAAGTTTGCATTAAGGGATTTGATGGAATATCAAAATATTTATTGGGAATATCAGAAGATATTACAGAGCGTAAAAAAGCTGAACAGGAGCGTTTAAAGTATGAACAACAGCTTAATCAAATGCAAAAACTTGAATCTCTTGGCATTCTTGCCGGTGGAATTGCACATGATTTCAATAATATTCTTTCAATGATTTTTGGCTACATTGAAGTTGCAGCAAGAAAATCAAAAGACGACAATGTAAAAAAATATCTTAACAAGTCTATTACGGCAATGGACAGGGCACGAGGTTTAACAGCGCAATTACTGACTTTTGCCAAGGGCGGCGTACCTATACGTAAAATTGGTCCGCTGTTTCCCTTTGTGCAGGAAACCGCACAATTCGCATTAAGCGGATCGAATGTCTCTTGTAATTTTAATATACCTGAAAACCTCTGGCAATCCAACTACGACCAAAATCAAATTGGTCAGGTTGTCGATAATATTGTCATCAACGCACAACAATCAATGCCGATGGGCGGAACGATTGAAATAACAGCAAAGAACATTGTTCTGGATGATAAAACACACACGACCTTGCTCTCTGGTAATTACGTCAGGTTATCAATAAAAGATACCGGTGTGGGAATCCCACAAGAAGTGTTACCTCATATTTTTGATCCTTTCTTTACAACTAAAACAAAGGGACACGGGCTTGGTCTTACCACCAGTTATTCAATTGTTCAACGACATTACGGTTGCATCGACGTGGAATCAAACACCGATAAGGGAAGCACATTCCATATTTATCTTCCTGCTGTTGATAATACTGTTGCTCCAACACTGATAGACCTTGCTTCACAGAAAGGAAACGGTACTTTTCTTGTTATGGATGATGAAGAATGTATCTTGGAGGTTATAAGAGAAATGCTTGAATCTATGGGCTACTCCTTTGTCGGCAAGTCGGACGGGGAGGCTGTTATTGCGTTCCTTACCGAAGAGGTCAAAGCTAATCGTACTGTTGCTGGAATAATTCTGGATCTCACTGTACCCGGAAGGATGGGTGGTAAAGCAACAATCGGAGAAATCAAGAAGTTGTGTCCGAAAGCACCTGTTTTTGTAATGAGCGGTTATGCCGAAGACCCGATAATTGCAAAGCCAATAGAGTATGGCTTTACCGCAAGTCTTTGTAAACCATTCAGCATGGATGCATTGGCAGAAATGCTGGGGAAACATTTGAAGGCGCAGAAAAAAAGCGGTAAGAACGTAAACCGATAATTGCAGGCAGCTACAGCATACGCTTTATTGAATTGTCAAGACACAAGGGGAGCCGCCAGCAACACCACAAGTCGAATGAAATGGAGATGAAAATGATTGAGTTCAAGACAATTAAAGATTTTACTGAAAAAGAATTAGAAGCTTTGTTCCTATCCGTTAAATGGTCTTCAGGAAAATATCCTGACGAACTGAAAATTGCTATGAATAATTCCGATACCGTGATATCGGCATGGGACGGAACAAAATTAATAGGGCTGATGAATGCTTTGTCCGATAAAATTATGACGGCATATTTTCATTACCTGTTAGTAATGCCGGAATACCATTCTCAAGGAATTGGAAAAACCTTGGTCAATAAAATGTTAGCGCATTATGAATCTTATGCAAGAAAAGTTTTGATAGCCTATAACACAGAAGTGGATTTTTACAAGAAATGCGGTTTTACTCCGCATGATGATAAAACGCCGATGTTTATTACTTTTTTAACAACATGATAGAAATAAATTCAGCCGTAATCTAAAAAGAGCATTCTGGAATGTACGACGACTCCTTAATCACCATAACAAACGATAGGATTATTCTAAAATGCTACTACTCCCCTGTAGGATTAAGCAAATGCATTTTATTTAAGAACATTGCAGATATACAAGTTTACGAACCAACCCTTCATAATAACAAATTTAGAATATGGGGAAGTAGCGATTTTAAAACTTGGTTCCCCTTCGATCTCAGACGCTCTTTCAGAGATACAGTTTTCAGTATCAACATTAAAGACAGTTGGTTTCGGTCAGGATTTACAGCAGAATCGCCGTTTAGGGTTATACAAACATTATCCGCCAAAGGGTTGGTTTTTAAGAAAGGTGCTTGAATTTTTGATTCCTTTCCAACAAAATAAACACAGATTTCTTGCGGTTTTTGTTGCTGTCTTCATAGCTTCCTCTCCCGTATTGTCAAAACCAAACGAATCTATCTTAAAAGCTGCAAAATCTATTACCTATTATCCAGACAGCTCCATTAAGCAAGCCAAGCTACACACGCCAATTGTAATTCAAGGGATTCCATGTGAGCAATGGGTTCATTTTGATTCGGCTGGCAATTTGTCCCAGTGTCGTGTTGCAAGAGATACCATATACAACTCTGTCATTTTGCTTAAAAAGACAGTGATGCGTTTTAGGCAGAACGTTACAATATTTTATGCGTATTTTCCCAAGAATGTTTTTGTCCAAGGGATTTCGTGTAAAGGAAGATGGTGGGATTGGATTGAAACCAGCTTTTACCATAATGGCAGATTGCACGGTACTTTTCTTTCAAAAGATGAGAATATTCAAGGTGTTCCTTGCAAAGCATCATTATTTCATGGCGTTCAATTCCAAGAGAATGGTTCTCTGTCAAAGTGTACTTTATCGGCAAACTATTCTAAACACGGGAAAACATTTAAAAAGGGCACTACGATCAATATCTCTTCGGATGGAAACATTTCTGAGGATAAGAAATAAATTTTAGGGGGTAAAAATGGAACCAATAAGGATCAATCAATACAAATTGGAAAGAAAGTATCTGGAAATGTCCAGAGTTTTTGGCAAAATTAACGGACACGAAGAAAAGTACGATCCACTATTATTTTGCATGGAAGGGAACATGCTAAAAGTACGACACCGAAATCCTTCATGTGTTAGCCGTCGAGTAACGGAGGCGATTAATATGGCGCTAATGACCATTCACGGATATATTGTTTCTGAAAAATATGATTTCGGAAATTATTGGAACAATGGAAACACCCTTTTGTACAAAGCCTTAATGAGTAGTTTTGATCCGTTCACAAATGAACAGATATCGGATGTCATAAAGTCATCATACGATTTTAGTGATGCGTCAAATGTAAAAGAATATTTTATTCCAGCAATAAAATGCCTCTTAAGAATTAGGGGTTCCGTAGAGTTTTGGATTAAAAAAGAAGGGGCGGAAGGCTATTTCAATTTTATAAGAGAGCAATTAGCACAAGGAGTTAATCTGGAAAGTGATAAGATGGATTTTGCGGCTTTGGTGAAGGAAGAATAAAACCACTTGGACATAAAATCTCTATTTTCAATGTTTCAATAAGGGGAAAACATGGGAGACTCAAAGTTGAGAGATGCTCTACAATCCATCGAAAAAGGTAAATTCACTGATACAGGGAAACGGATTATTAAGGAAAATAGCTTTTCCGAAAATGATCTCAATGTTAAATTTGCCCGTTTGCGAAAAGATTATCCTATTTATGATGAGATTTGTCGAACGATTCAGGCGCCCGGAGACAAAATACTTGAAGAGACTCTTCTTCATGCCGCTGGTATGGAAGCCATGCTTCGGATATTGATTACAATTGCGGAAGAACCTGTAAAGGATTAAGACGGCAATCAAGGATTTTGCGATGCGAATATATTTGGCAGGTGTCAGTTGTGTCGGTAAGACGACGATTGGCAAGAAATTGGCTTCAATCTTGAATATTACTTTTTATGATTTAGACCATGAGATAGAAGCGTTTTTCGGAACCAGTATTGAAAGGCTTCAGGATCGATTTCTCACCTCCCATTCTTTCCGATACGAGGCATCTAAAGCGCTATTTAATCTTTTAACCTTGCCGGATACCAAAGAATGTGTATTAGCTTTACCCCCGAGCGGTCTTATGAGCGGATATTTCCGTGCTGTAAAAAAATATGGAGGGACCATTGTTGTTCTGACGGACAATCCCGAAAACATCCTAAAGAGAGTAGTCTTTTACGACAAGGATTCTCATATAATATCGAAAACACTTACTAAAAGTGAAAAGAAACAATGTTTAAGACAAATTAAAGACGATATATCATATTTTCGACCAAGCTATAAAAAAGCCGATTTACATATTGATATTACAGGGTTAAATCCTGATAATGCAGCAATAAAGATTAAAAATATATTGCTCAGTACAAAAGAAAATGTCCCTCTAACGGAGGCTGTCCTTAAAGAAAATGGTTTTGTTCAATGCCGCCGGTAGATATGGTTCATTATTAATAAGGGTTTGTTGGAACAGTGATTGATGGATACTTCAACAAAAAAGAAGTTAAGAATGGGCTTGTTGTTTCCGGCTATGTCGCCGAAGGATGGCTTTATTCAAATTGGTGCGATAATAATCAGTAATGTTTGTGAATGAAAGTCGCTTTTTCAAGAACTCCAAATCGTATTCCTCAACCAGTTTTCCGAATGCTTCATCCAAAAAAGATGGAGAGGTTGATACCATATCCTTGAATGACACTTCAATAGAGTAATCCATCGCCAACAATGCTTTAATATCGGAACAAACCTTCTGTCCCCATATCTCTCTTGTGGCAAGGTGCGCTCCGTATTTAGTAGCAAGGGCGATAACGGTTTTCTTTTCAGTCATAATTTAAATATAACTATTTGTTCTTCAAAAAGGGAAATCATCAGAAACAAGGGCTGGTGTCTGGTTATCAGGTACTTTACTCAGAAGCAGTTGAAAATCAACAATGGTTCCTCTAAAGGGAATGGTGTTTTTGCTGGTTCGTTCCTTACCGCCTATACATTCATAATATCCATTTCCCGATATTATCCGAAGATTGCTTCTTGTATTTTCAATAAACTGCTTTAGATAATAAAGACCAACGCCACTGTTCTTATCAGGCGTTGACCCAGTGAAGCCTTCGTGGGTTGCCTGCTGAATGCAATAGGCATCATCAGCGAAGAGCGCATTCTCTGGTTTTAAAGAAGGTGGGTATTTTCTACGGATGTGTTCTGGTATTCCTATGCCAAGATCGAGCACCGTAAAGATCACTTCTTGTTTGGTGGAATAGCTTTGCCCGAAAACAGACACTTCTGACTCGCCGGAATGGTCAAAAGCATTTAGCATCATTTCATCAAGGTTGTCTTGGATGAGATTTTTATCAACATATTTCCCGATATCACCGTGGGCAGAAATGAATTGAACGATTTCTTCACTTGTTGTTTCTGTCTGGTATCTCTGTTTCAGTGTTTTTAAATTGAGAATACTCGACAGTTGACCGTTCTTGGAAGTTGTTATGTACTTCGGTGTGTTTTTACAGAGAAGATTGCCTTTGGCTTTTCTTATTTTTGAAGCGTATTGTGCAAGCAGAACAAGACCTGCGGGGTATGTCCAGAACTTCGTCGGAAATGTTATTGCAACCTCACCAGTGCTTACACTTGTTAGTTTGTCCGCAAAGGATAAATAGTCGTCCAAGTGTTCTGTGATAACAGACAACTTATTAGGCACATTGAGTTCGACCATATTTCTAATTATACAATAGCACATCGACAGTTTCAAGGGTTGGCATTGATAAAAACCATAGCTATTCCTTGATCACGATTCCCTTGTAACCTATTGAACCTCAACCTGTTTTACGCTTTTCCAGATAAAGAATACTAATCCTTCATACAGGGTTCTGTCAATGGCATCCTTTCCGCTTTACTGTGTAACAATTTATTTTACCATAAAAGGAAAAACACAAATGGAATCAATCCCCGACAAAGCTATGGATTTCTGGAGAAAGATGCCCGAATACGCCAAGAAGGGTGTTGTCGAAACTTCTTGGTGTTCAAAATGTATGAAGGGTGTCACCATTGAAAACTATACACTTTCTTTTCATAAACCAAACCTCCTCTTGGAGGGCTTCTGTAGTGAGTGCGGGAAAGAAATTATCAGGCTTGTTGAAGGGGCATAATAGAAACGAAACAAACCATGTCTGTAACAAAAAAGAATATTGTAAATGAAATTTCAGTCCGGACAGGCTTGACCAAAGTTGACTGTGAAATTGTTATAGAGGAATTATTTGCAACAATCTCCCGTACACTTATTGATAGGAACAACATTGAAATTCGTGGTTTTGGGAGTTTTAAATTGAAAAAGCGGAATGCTCATCTGGCAAGGAATCCAAGAAATGGAGAAAAGGTAGAGATAAAAGCGGGTACAAAACCAATCTTCCAAGCAAGCAGGGAATTTAAAAGCCGTGTTAATAAGGGAATACCCACGCCAAAACAGGATCAGGGATAGACATAATATGGAATCCGAGAAGGATGTTAAAATAGTGTGGTCACACCCCATGACCGCACTATTTTAAAAGAAAAGAAAGAAGCCGCCGATACAGAACCCGTGAAGGAATTAAGTTAATAGGGGGTATGTCCCATTACCGCTTCTGTTGCCTTGTAACTATGGCACAACATATTTTCCACATAGGAAAAACACATTCACATTTTACCGAAGGGATTCAGTATGGCAACGAAAGCCGTTAAGAAAAGTGCCCGTAAACCCAATGCAGCGTTTATGAAGCCGGTAACACCAGATGAGGTGTTGTCCCTAGTCGTCGGAGCAAAGCCGATACCACGCACAGAAGTGACGAAGAAAATCTGGGCATACATCAAGAAGAACGGTCTCCAAGATTCCAAGAATAAGCGCAACATCAACGCAGACGAAGCCCTGAAAGCTGTGTTCGGCGGCAAGAAGACCGTCAACATGTTTGAGATGACAAAGCTCGTCGCCAAGCATGTAAAATAATTCCGTCAATTTAGATTTCACAGAATACCCCGTTCTATGGACGGGGTGTTTTACTCTTCATTGCGGGAGGATTCTCTTGGCAGACATAAAACATCCTGTAATGAATTAATAAGCTGTTTGATTAAATAACGTGAGAAATTAAAACCTTTCATAAAACAGGAAGAGCTTTCTCCGAAAGATAAAAAAATGAAATTGCTCGTAATATTCTGTTTGTTTCATCATTATCTTCTTGCGCAAAGCTCTGATAGCCTCTTTAATTTTGATCAGGATATTCGTGTTTTTACTGCACAAGCTTTTCAAAATGTTGCTGGTTATGACCACGAATGGCGGAAAGAAGGTATGCATCCACTTAGAGCTGGAGTGCGAAAAGAATTGTTCAGTATTCTTGATTCTTCCTATCTTGCGAAGTTGCGAGCATATTACAACACAATTAATGCTGATTTCTCCAGTTGGGCTTCATATGCTTTACTAACAAATGGACCACCTGACTTCAAATTACAAAGAAATTTTAAAGATACGGTCTATTCCAAGGAATTAAAGCAAACCATGAAAGGATTCTCGCCAATTTTGGCTGAGTTTTACACCAGAGGTAAAATTTCAACTCTTTGGGCAAAATACCGTTCCCAGTTTCAGGCGTTAAGTGATAAACATAAACCCTATGCTTATCGTGCAATATACAACATTACACAATATTGTCGTCTTGATAGTACATATTTTTCTCACGAAGCCTCGAAGATTTATGTAATTTCTGCTCCGTTGCAATCATATTTTACTGCATTCACTGAAAACATTAACAATGAGATATTTCTTGTATTTGGTCCACAAATTGACGAACCTGGTACAAGTTCATTTTATCATGAAGCTCTTCATCATGTTATAACTCCACTGACCAATCAGCTTGACAGCAATGCCATTAATCGGTTTTCTGAATTGTTTAAACTTGCATCCTCCGATGGTCATATCGGGTATAGCCATATTGATGAAGCATTTGTTCGTACTCTTGGCATAGTCATTTATGCTCATGAAATGGGATTGTCCGATAGTTTGGTATATACACGTATTAAGGATGAGTATAAATTAGGTTTTATTCTTTGTTTTGCAATTTGCGAGCAACTTAAGGGATATGAGAATAGTAAAATGAGTCTTGCACAATATTTCCCCAAAATCATTTCGGGCATTGATCCTGAAAAAGAGAAAAGACGTTGGCATACAATAATAACAGATTCAAATTCAAAATAAATATTATACAAAATCGGAGGTGCTGATTTGAGTGATAAATACAAAGCCTATATTACAGAAATTTCCAAGCTTGAGGCTATCTTGAAGAATCTATCTAAAGAACAACTGAAATTTCGCATTGCTCAAAACAAATGGGACATTTCTGAAATCGTAGCCCATCTTGTTGATACTGAAATACAGGTTTATACGAGATTCCGTTCCATTTTGGCTGATGATGTCCCATTTTTAGTTAATCATAATGAAGATAAATGGGCGACAGCGTTCAACCATAGCAATATTGATGTTAGCGAGAGTCTTTCTATTTTAAAATTGATTCGCAATATCAATTATCGCTTAATAGAATCACTGAATGAGGTGCAGTTACAGATGGAAGGGCTTCATTCAACACGTGGACGTATGACAGTAAACAGTTTAATACAGGCACATATCCTTCATTTTGAAAAACATATTGAACAGATAAATAAGAATCTTAGAACTTAGCGCCCTTCGGGCGGACTTTCAGAGCTCCTCCGTACATTCCATGGAGTAATTGTTACACCCCGGACATCCCACTTTTGGCATTTCACCATCCTGATACTCATTGTTGAATTTAGCCATGCCAATCCCGACATCCACGATGGCCTCGTTGACTTTTATCTCTGTCTTACACAAGGGACAACGATAATTGTATTCCCTCGGCGGAGGGCCGAAGGGTATGTAACACCTCTCCCGCTTCAATGATTTCTTTTGCTGACGCATCCATTCCTTTCTTGAGCGCTTCCAGCGCATCATAAATGAACCCATGCTTGGGATGCCAAATTCTCCAGAGTTCCATTTTGTTCCGGCAATGTGGACAAATAAGGGGGTCAACGCCCGTACTCTCCCTGTACCTTTCTCGATAATCTTTTCTCGCAATTATCTGTATACCGTCTTTCACCACACCCTTCACCTTAGCCAGCGCTGTTTCAATGATGGCTTTTACTTTCTCAAATGTTCTTGTCGCCTGCACACCAAAATATCTTATCCGCTTGAACCCCTTCGGCAATACGTGCTGTATCATTCTCCCGATAAAACGATAGACCGGTATTGTCTCCTGCTCCACACGCTTGGTCTTGTGGCTCCGATAATGATAAGTCACCTCTGCCCCATCATAACGGTCTATCCGCTTTACCGATATCGGAGGACTCACAACATATTTCGCCAAATATTTCGCTAAACTCCGATACCGAGAGGGAACATCGCCTTTCTGCACGTTGGCGACAAAACCTTCGGGGTACTTTTTATAACAATCATCCACCAATTTGCCTATCTTCTTCTTGCCCAGTTCCCGCTTAAGCATCTCCAATAAATACCACTGCCATTTCTTGTGTAATACATTGTATGGCAGATATCCTAAATGCTTCCATTCTTTTGTCTCTGTTGTTATCCCGCCACTCGTTCCGATAATATGCAGATGCGGATTATATTCCCCGTTACGGCTATTCGTCTGCAATACTACGATATATCCCCCGCATAAGGTAAATTTGGCGGTTGCACTAAAAAAATCATCCAAACAAGATACCCCACAATGAAAAAATGGTCCTAACAATCCGACATTATCAAAGAACGTCTTCCATAATACTTCCGGAACCGTCAAAACAATATGTCGGTAAACTACTCCTGGATGCAACATCTCGCTGACTTGGCTCACCCAATTATCCACATAGACTTTCCCGCAACGTAAACACATCGAGCCTTTACAACTCATCGATACCACCCTGTGACCCTGGCCACAATCCATACAGAGATATTCGACATACCCCATTTTCTCCGGATTACCACAATCGAGCATCTTTTCTACAACGCTGTTGTAATATTCCGTATCGTACATCGGATGTTTATGCTTGAAGCCTGGCCAATGATCCGAGAATATCTGCTTAAATACATTCCAATCTTTCCTTTCTTTCTCATCCATATCCTAATAATAATTTACTACAACTCCTATTGTCACAATCTGTTAGCCAAGTTTTTTCCCCTAAAAGAAGATGAAAATTCCTATGCATTCAAGTTATAGGGGCTTATAGAATAAGAAAGATGACTTTGAAAAACATCAAAACAAAGCTTGGTAATATGCCAGATAGTCTTAAAAAGTTATTGGAAATGAGTCTTAAATATTCCGAAAAAGATATTGAATGGTATTTAGATTAAAATGCGTGTTTTATTAATGTTCTATGATTATAAATCCATAGAATGATAGGCAAAATGATATTAGCTTAGTGTAAATTACCTAAACAAAAGGAGCTTGTATGTTAAAGAAATTGATTTCCTCAAGATCAGATACCTTTGCTTTACGAAAAATGTCCGAAGACGATTTCATTACATTGGTAAACCATTTACCATCAGATATCCAAATGGTATGTTTGATAGGATATTATACCGCAGGTCGTTTGGGGGAATTGTTAAGTATGAAAGTTAAAGATGTAAATCTTAAAAGAAGGACTATTCATTTTGAAGGCATGTTTTGCAAATCAGGGCGAACAGTACCCATTGCTAAACCATTACTCCCATTACTGAAAACACTGATACGAGATAAGTGTCCAGAAGACAATGTTCTTACGCATACCGGTAGACCTCTCCTCCATTCTCAAATATATTTTCAGCGTAAATTCCATAAGGAAATAAGAAAGGCGAGAATTAGAGACCGTATTTGTTTCTACGATATCCGTCATCTCGCAATTATGAAGTTATGCCGTGAAAATAAGCGTCTATCTATAGTTGCAAAAATCACAGGTCAGGATATACAAATCCTAAAAAAGCGCTTTGGAAGGAAAAGAAATGGCATCCTATAACATTAAACCGCAATAGAATGGAAAACACAAGAAGAATTGCCAAAAATCTACGATATATAGTGTAAGGAGGAGACGATGAAAAACATTGAACAAAGTAAGATGTATTTGACTGTAAAAGAGTTTGCCCAAGTGATGGGGTTCAGCGCACAGCACATCCTACGCAGACTTTCTGAAGACCCACAGAAATATAGTATTCGGTTTGCAACCAAGCAGGGCGGTCAGTGGCGGTTTCCAGTTTCACAGGTGCATGATGCGTTATCAAGGGGTGAGCAAATAATACTTAAAGCCTAAACTCAGGGGTATGGTAGAGGAGCGTCATTATGCGAATACAGATTAGCGATGATAAAGGAATAAAATTATGAGGAAATTAGGCAATATTATTCAACGAGGCAAGAGCTTTTATGTTAGGATACAAATGAATGGAGAGCAATCTGAGATTGCAGCCGGAAGGGATATTGAAAATGCTAAGCGAATCCTTTTTAATCTTAAAAATTCCCCACAGGTAAACAAAACGAGGGATTTGCTGGAAAGAATAGCCAAACCCATAACATATCAATCAATGGCTGATGAGCATAAGTTTAAATGGCTCGATAAGCAAAAATCCGGTGAAGATATGTATTCTAACCTAAAAAGTTCTCTGGCTGTCTTTGGTTCAAGATTGATGAATACAGTAACCCAAGAAGAAATTGAAGAATTTATTAAAAACCGTTTAGAACAGGTGTCAATAAACTATTGTCGTAAAGAAATGACAATGATGAGAGCTGTCTTTAATAGGGCTGTTACATCTCATCGGCTTGCAGAAAACCCTTTCAATGATATTATTATCCCCAAGGAAGATAATACCCGAGACAGAATACTTGATGAAGATGAAATAAACCAATTGCTCGGTGTAAGATGGATGCAAAAAAACAGGTTCAACAAAACACTCAAGGGTGCAAACAGGCATCTTTTATTGGTTTTAGTGATTGCTGATTTTACTGCTATGCGAGGCGAAGAAATATTAGCTGCCCGTTGGAAACAGATCAATTTCAAGAAATTATTTCTCCATGTTCCAGAATCTAAAAATGGGGACAAACGAGATATTCCTCTTCATGATGAGTTGGTCAGAATCTTGGAATATGAAAAAGCACGCTACGACAAATTAATTGCCGAAGGAATGAAAATCGCTGATACTATAATTACCTATAATGGCAAGACGGTTAAAAGCGTCCGGAAAGGTTTTGGCACCCTTAAGGAGAAAGCCGATATAGAAGACTTCCACATACACGACTTACGCCATAGGGCTATTACCCGTTGGAAGAAGGAAGGGTGGAATGACGATTACATAAGGACGATAGCGGGGCATCGCTCCATAAGTTCTATGCTTCGTTATGCCAAGATAACTATTGATGATACACAAATCATTATGGGACGAAAATCCAAGCCTATCCGATACATGTCTTTTGCGGATTACAAGGAGTATGCTGAATGGGAAACCATTGGTCAACCCCAACCAAATAATAAGGCAAGATTTATGCGTGGAACACTGGAAAAAAACTCTACCCCAAAAGGCATAAAAGAGGCGGCTTAAGGGTGAAAGTGGTGAAGAAATGTGGTGAAGGTTGCTTTTGTGCGAAAAAGCATAAAAATAATAGCCCCTTAAGTCGTTGAGACATAAGGGGCTATATATACCGGCGGAGGGGATTGAACCCCCGACACAAGGATTATGATTCCTTTGCTCTACCGACTGAGCTACACCGGTTCGGTTTTTTGTGCTGTGAAAATATACATATTGGCTTTTTGGGATATCAAACGTTTCAAATTCAAAATCACTTGATGTATATTTTAGATCACAATATCTTTCAATTGATATTTTAAAAGAAATAAAAAATAATGCAGCAATATCTTGATGCTTTTCTTTCATATTTGCAGGATGAAAAACGCTATTCCATTCATACTGTTGATGCCTATAAAAAAGATCTGGAACAATTCAGGGATTTTTTGTTAAGACAAAAAAAGGATGATGTACTAACAATAGGAAAAGATGATGTAAGACGCTTTCTGGCGGAACTTTCAGGGGCAAGATTAAAAAAAAGCTCTATAGGAAGAAAGCTTGTAGCAGTTAAATCCTTCTTCAAATATCTTTACATAACGGGAAAGATTGAAATAAGCCCGGCAATATCAATAGCCACCCCGAAAAAGGAAAAACGCCTCCCGGTTTTTCTTGATGAAACTGAAACTGAAAAGATGGTACACCCGGATATAAATGGGGATGGTTTTGCAGCTTTGCGAGACAGTGCAATGATAGAGCTTTTCTACGGTTCGGGGATACGCCTTTCTGAACTTACGGCACTTAATATGGGCGCAATCAACAAAGAGGAAAAAAGCGTAAGGGTTTTTGGTAAAGGGAAAAAGGAAAGAATAGTCTCTTTGACCGATACATTCCTGCAATTACTCGAAAGATATTCCATTGAGCGGGATGCTTTGATACAGGAACTTAAGAGGAAAAAACCATTACCCGACACATCAAAAGCCCTGTTTCTAAACCTTCGTGGAGGACGACTTACCGGAAGGTCCGTTGAACGAATAGTTAACAGGCGTTTGTCTGCCATAACAGACAAGGCAAAGAAAAGCCCGCATGTTCTTCGCCATACATTTGCAACACATTTGCTTAATGCCGGAGCAGACCTTTTTGCAGTAAAAGAACTTCTAGGCCATGAAAATTTATCCACAACACAGATTTATACTCATGTCACAGCAGAACGATTAAAAAAAGTTTATGAAAAGGCCCATCCACGTGCTTAATCATCATTTTATAAAAAGCATCTTTTTTAACCCAGGTTAAAGAACTTATATTTAGTGTAATATGAATTTTAGTTATAATGAAGAAATTGATTTTCTAATCCTTACAATTGATGGCGAGATCCGTGTAAATAATATCCTTGATTTAAGGAAAGAACTTCAGTCCCTTATAAGCGATAATCAAAGCATTGCCATTGATTTATCAAAGGTACCGTATGTCGATTCCAGCGGATTGAGCCTGCTTGTAAATATGCATAAAAAACTTTCTGCTCAAAATCGGACTTTATGTATTTTCAACTATTCTGGGATGGTTGAAAAACTATTTATTGAAGCCAACCTGGGTAAGGTGATAAAGCTTTATCCTTCCAAACAGGATTTTATCCAGGCGAACGTTAAAGCGGTTGTGGACACACCTTATCCACCCACTGGATATGACTTCGGCGACAAACTATACATATTAAAAAACCTAAAATGTACGCTTTGCAAGTCAGAAGATATAAAAGGATTTCTTCTAAATAAAAAATCACAGGAACTGATATTCAGCAATGAATCCATTGTGCCTTCGTATGCCGGAAGAGAAGGCAACAATACGCTTGATATATATGCCATGGAAATCACAATATGTCCGTCATGTTTCTTTGCAACAAGACGCATCGACTATTTTACTGATCTTAAAGGCGAATTCACAACCCTTTTATCTGAAAAGGAAATCCATACCCTGGTCAAAGAGGACGGTAACCGTGTGCGTATGCTGTCAGGTACCGGAATGAGTTCCATGGATAAATTTTACCCGCCGTTTTCCCCAAAGGAATGCTTCTGGGTTTACACCATGGCTGAGGAGTGCGCGCACACGCTAAACAGGGTTGAAAACCGCCTCGCTGCTTATGATTTGGCACATTACAATATCATGCTGACACTCTACAGTGGGCCTAACGAACAACAGAATTATCTTCGAAAGGCTTATATGTGGTACGGTGAACTCTTAAAAAATAAGGGTCAGTATTCTCCCTCCACGGTCCTTGAAGCAAGTTATTACCTGACCGTACTTAGCGATATGCTTAAACGGCCCCGTGAAAGCGAGGTCTATCTTGCTGAACTTAAAAACCTGGCATCACCTTTTCCTGAATATAAACGCTATTTAAAAGCCGCTTCCAATTTTCTATTGGCAAAGTAATGCGCCTTAAAAAGCTGTTTTTCACTGTAATAGGTATAGTAATAATTATTATAGTGTTCTTTTTTTATCTTGCTGTCCCTGAAAAAAAGGCCAACTTCTCTTTTACACTGATAGGAGAACAACGCACCCTTGACCCCGCTTTGTCAACAACACTCCAGGAAAGCAGAATCATTCGCGCACTGTTTGAAGGTCTTGTAAGGCTCGATTCAAAGACCCTTGAACCAAAACCAGGTGTTGCCAAAACATGGGAGGTTTCTCCTGACGGCATTAACTACGTTTTCCATTTGCGCCATTGTCTGTGGTCTGACAGTACATTAGTCACAGCTTGGGATTTTGTTTATTCCTGGAAACGTGTTCTTGAACCCTCATCCCTTTCCCAATATGATTACATGCTTTTCCACATCAAAAACGGAGAAAATTTCCGTAAAGGCATTGTAAAAGATTTTAGTGAGGTTGGAGTCATGGCGCAAAACGATTCCACCCTTGTTGTGACCCTTCAGCATCCCACAGCTTTTTTTCTTGATCTTGCAGCATTTGAAACATATCTGCCTGTCAAAAAATCATGCGTTGAGAAAAACGGTATCAGATGGACACGTCCTGAAAATATCATCACAAATGGGGCATATAAACTCACTTTTCACCAGCTTAATTACAAAATGCGTCTTGAAAAAAGCCCTACATACTGGGATTCCAGAAGGGCCCATTTCGCAATTATAGACGCATTTACATGCGAGGGTGTTAATACAGCTTTTAATATGTACGAAACAGGCGGTGTTTCAATGATAGATGATTTCCCGAACATAATTGCGGAAGAGATATTGAAACGCCCGGATAATCTCAATTACCTTTGCTTCGGGACATATTTTTACAGAATGAATGTAAATGCAAAGCCCTTTAACGATGTCCGTATAAGACGCGCTTTTGAAATGGCTGTAAACAAGGAAGAAATAACAAAATATGTGACTAAAGGCGGGGAAGTGCCGGCATATTCTCTTGTGCCGCCTGGAATTTCAAGCTATCCAAAAGTAACAGGTGCACCATATAATCCTGACAGTGCGCGAAAGCTGCTCAAACTTTCGGGCTTCGAGGATGGCCGGGGACTTGGCCCAATAGACCTCATCTATAATACCGGCGAAAATCATAAAAAGCTTGCTGAGGCAGTGGCCTTTATGATCAAAAAAGAACTCAAAGTTGATGTAAGGCCGCTTAATATGGAATGGAAGGTCCTGTTAAGCAGGGTGGAACATCTTGACTATGCCTTTGCAAGAGGCAGCTGGTATGGTGATTATACGGATCCCAATACCTTCCTTGATATGTTTGTGACTAATGGGGGCAATAACAATACAGGTTGGTCGAATCATGCTTATGATTCACTTATCAACCTTGCCGGAAGCACATTAAACCCTGCCTTAAGAATGACCATTTTAGCCAAAGCTGAACAAATCCTTCTTGATGACGGGCCTCTTATAAATATTTTTTATTATGTGACAAAATTCCTGGTAAAGCCGGATATCCACGGCCTATATCCCAATATCAGAAGCTATTACCATCTTGCGGATTTATATAGAAAATGACAATTTACATAATACGAAGAATATTTATTTTCATACCAGTCCTTTTATGCATTATTCTTTTAACTTTTCTTCTTGTGCATAATGCTCCTGGAAGCCCTTTTGTTTCTGAAAAAAACTTGTCACCCGAAACACTCATTGCCTTGAATAAGGAATATGGGCTTGATAAGCCTTTGCACATCCAGATAGGCATGTATATAAAAAATCTATTGCATGGGTATCTTGGACGATCAGTCCATTTCAGCGACATGACCGTGAATGAAATAATATTTCAAGCCCTGCCGGTTTCCTTAAGGCTCGGTTCCTTTGCTCTTGTAATAGCCATACTTTTTGGAATTCCATTCGGGGTAATTTCAGCTTACAAGCGCAATACATTCACAGATTATTCAGTAATGAGTGTGGCTTTAATCGGTATTTCCCTGCCATCATTCGTGCTCGCATCATTTTTAATACTCATTTTCAGTTTCACATTCAGAATATTTCCAGCAGTTGGCTGGCAGGGCCCGGAATACATGGTCCTTCCCGCCATCACTCTGTCTGCGCCTTATATCGCCTATATATCAAGGATAACGCGGACAAGCCTGATTGAAGCGTTGTCACAGGATTATATAACGGCTGCAAGGGCCAAAGGAGTCAGTGAGGCATCTCTTTTATTCACACATGCATTAAAGAACGGGCTTGTCCCGGTAATTTCCTTTCTTGGTCCCGCATCAGCAGGTATTCTTACTGGTTCGGTCGTGGTTGAAAAGATATTCGCCATTCCGGGGCTAGGTATAAATTTCGTTCACAGCGCCCTGCATCGGGATTATTTTCTTGCAGTTGGATGCGCACTGATTTATGGAATCATACTCATGTGCTTCAACCTTGTTTCTGATATATTGTATAGTGTTGTTGATCCTAGGATTCGATATGAAAAGTGATATTGGAAAAAATCTTTTCCGCAATAAAGCCGCTGCTGCTGCATTGGTTTTCCTTTTACTATTGGTCCTTCTTGCCTTATCCGGAGCTATTTTTGAGGGAAAGATACTCCCTGACCCCAATTCGCAGGACCTGTCACAAAAGCTGCTCTCACCTACTTTATCCCACCCTTTTGGTACGGATGTCCTTGGCCGCGACCTTCTTGCGCGGACTGTTGCAGGGGCCAGGATTTCTCTATTAATCGGACTTCTTGCCACCCTGACAACAATTATCATTGGCGTAACTTACGGTGCTGTGGCCGGATATTTCGGCGGAAGTATTGACAATTTTTTAATGAGAGTGGTCGATGTCCTTTATACACTGCCGTTTATTTTCCTTGTCATCCTGCTCCTGGGGCTTTTTGAAAGATCATTCGCATTACTTTTTATAGCGCTCGGTGCGGTCCAGTGGCTTACAATGTCCCGTGTCGTGCGGGGAGAGGTATTATCGCTTAAGGAGCGGGATTTTGTGAATGCCGCAAGGGCAATAGGGGGAAGCCATGGCCGTATTCTTTTTTCCCATATTCTTCCTAATATACTTTCCATTGTAATTGTTTACGCGACTCTTACAGTCCCGGTCATCATCCTTCAAGAGGCTTTTTTATCCTTTCTGGGGCTTACCGTACCAGGACAGGAGCATAGCTGGGGCATGCTGATAAACGAAGGGATTGACGCCATAAACCCGGTTAAGATTTCGTGGTGGCTGATTCTATTTCCAGGGCTTTTTCTTACCTCAACGCTTTTAGCCCTCAATTTTCTTGGAGATGGTCTGCGTGACGCGTTTGACCCGAAAAAGGCTGCTCAAAAAAAAGCCTAATAAAACACGGTGGACATAACCAGCCGGTTGCCGAGTGTCCGCCGCAGGCGGATGTATCGAGGCACCCGGCTGTCACACCTCGACTGGCTCGGTGCGTCGCTCGGGGGCCGGCAAAACGTCATAACAATTACCCGTGGACAATTATTTTTAGCATTATGTATAATCTGTATATATGAAGAACTTTAAAACCATCCTGCTGACCTTGTTTGTTTATCTCATTCTCTGTTCAGCTTCTTTATTTGCGGCTTATTATTTCGGTGTGCTTGGCCTTCAGGAAAAGCTTCTGTCCCAAAAAAAACAGGAAATCCTTGGGGTCTTGAGCCGTGTAAGCGATAAAACCGCTGATTCGTCCCTTTTCCATGAATCAGGCCCTGATTCTCTTATCAAGCTTTTTTCAAACCGATTTGAAGGCAGGTTCAAGGTCAAACGTATTGAGGTGCTTGACGATAAGGGCAGGATGCTTGCCACCACCCAGGATGAACTCATTGCCAGTGTGATGCAGTCTGCTGATGCCTCTCAGCTCCTTAAAAGCGGCTTGTCTGGATTTTATTTTGTAGAAGGCGAAAAGCTCCTTCAACTTCATCTACTGAGGTCTTTCAGTTTTAAGGATAGGATCATAGGAGGAGTTGAGACAGTGTTTGATATCAGTGATATAGAGGGAATTGTTAAAAGCATTGCCATCCTTATATTCATCATAATAGTCTCCATTTTTCTTATGGGATTTTTATTTCATATATACCGTGTCCTTAAATTCAGATCCGTAATCAATGAAGTCAAACGCAACCTTGTCCTTATTGAAAACGGACAGCTTGGTGATAATTCAGGTCCTGAGTGGAATAAGGAATACTCCGACCTTTTCGAAAAACTCAGCCATGCAATGGGCAGCCTTAAGGAGCGGCAGGAAAAAAGGGAAATCCTGTTTGAACGCGTAAAACAGATTGCCTCATGCCTTATACCCGCTGAATTGTTCGAAAGGCTTTCCGAAGCATTTAAAACAGATATCGGAATGGATCAGATAATCATCATGCTTGTCAAGGATGATACTCTTGTTGTAAACCATACATCAGGTTATGATGAAGCGCTTGTTTTAAAGAATGAGATCTATAAAACGCAGGAAGATGTGTTCACAGAGATTATGGATTACGGCAAACCACTCTTGATTGAAGACGAGAATGAAGTCCGGCAAAACACTCGTTACCGCGCAATACTGAAAATCTCTGGGACTACTGCCCTGTTTCCGATTACTCTCGGCAACGAGATATTTGGAATTGTGCACGTATCAAGGGCAAAGGAAAAGGGGCCATACAAAGCTTCTGAAATGGATGCAGGCTCCCTGCTTGCCGGGGGCGCTGCAATCGGATTATCCAGGATCACAGATGGAATTGACACAAGAGCTGTTGCCAAAGAAATAGCAAAACCCGAGGTACGTGAAATAAAGGGGCCAGGCAATATTGATATCAGGGCCGTGTCGTTAACCGGCAACGGATGGGTTGAATTCTTTGAACTTACAGGGGATAAAAAGGAAGATATCCAGATTATCTGCATCCACGGCTCAAACCCTGATGTTCGAAGTCAGGTAAGGGATCGTGTTATTGGCATGCTGGATATAATCAGAAAATTCAAGACAACCCTTGGAAACCTTTCATATTTTGCTCTTTCAATGCTCCTTAAAATGCCGGTATCAACGGAAAGAGAGCATATTCTAAAACAGTTTATGGAAAACCCTTTTACACCGGAGGGGCTCTCTTTGCTTTTTAATACATTTTTGAACAGTAAGGACCTGAAAATTAAAATTGAAATAATAAAAATTGATTCTAAGAAAAAATCTTACCTTGCACAATTCAATTTATTAAGGCCTTATCTAATTCCCGCTGGAATTCAAGCTTCCCTTTCGGAAAACAGGGGGCCATTTGAAGCGGAAGACTACCTTGTTGTTGCTTCAGAAAATCTATTGTCAGTGAGGGATTTTGAAAACATCAAGAATGAAAAAGCCCCGGACAAGTTAATTGCTTTGTTGCAACCGAAATTTGAAGCCTTAAAAGCCCGCGCTGAAGAAGATGCCTTGCCTTGCCCTGCTGTTATTATTATCAGGCAATCATAAATCAAAACCTGACTGTTGTCATGGTCTGGTTCCGGTCAGGGCCAACTGAAACCATGCTTATAGGCACTTCAACCAGATCCGACAACCGGTTAAGATAATCCTTAGCTTTAGCAGGCAACTTGGAATATTCCTTTATATCTGTTGTCTTGCACTGCCAACCCTGGACTTCCTCATAAATTGGTTCAACATGGTTTAATTCATCTATACTGTCCGGAAAATCCATGAAGGTCTTTCCATCAAGCTTGTAGGACGTGCAGATTTTAATCCTGTCGAGTGAATCAAGGACATCAAGCTTTGTTATTGCCATTGAGCCAAGACCATTCAAATCCGCTGATCTTTTAACAATCACTGCGTCAAACCAGCCACAGCGTCTTGGACGTCCTGTTGTGGCGCCGAATTCTCCGCCTATTTTGCGTATCCGCTCTCCCATTGCTTCATCGAATTCCGTTGGGAAAGGTCCGTTGCCAACGCGGGTGGTATATGCCTTTACCACTCCAATAACCTCATTGATTTTGGTCGGGCCTATGCCGATTCCTGTACATGCTGCTGCTGCTATTGTGTTTGATGATGTTACAAAGGGATATGTCCCGTGATCGATATCGAGTATTGTTCCCTGAGCGCCCTCAAAAAGCAGGCGCTTTCCTGCTTTAAGGGCCTTATTGACAAGGGTTGTGGTATCAGTGATGTAGCTTTTAAGTGCTTCGCCGTATTTAAGATAATCATCTGTCATTTTATCAGCATCAAAAGGTTTTTCATTGTATATTTTAGTCAATATTTCGTTCTTTTCCTCAAGATTTGATCTGATTTTATCCCGAAGGTCTGAAGGCGTAAGCAGATCCATAACGCGTATTCCAACCCTTGATACCTTGTCAGCATAAGCCGGCCCAATACCACGTCCGGTTGTGCCGATTTTGCCAGCGCCTTTTGCCTTTTCCTTTGCCTGATCCAGGAGCTTGTGATATGGCATCACAAGCGATGCTCGCTTGCTTATAAAAAGCCGCCCTTTGTAGCTTATGCCCTGGGTGTCGAGATCTGAAAGCTCCTGTATAAACTGGGACGGTTCAAAAACAACACCATTGCCAATAACACAGATTTTATCCTCGTGCATTATGCCCGCGGGGATAAGATGAAATATGAATTTACGATCCCCTACAATTACCGTATGCCCGGCATTTGCACCGCCCTGAAAGCGGATTACATAATCAGTGAATTCCGTAAGATAGTCAACGATTTTGGCTTTGCCTTCGTCGCCCCACTGGCTGCCCACAACAACTCTATTTGCCATAATAGGCCCTTTTTTTTAAGAAGAAAAACTGTTGTTTTGAATTCGTTCTTGTGTAAAGTAAAGGCGGGATAAATGGCCTGTTTCTTTACGATAAAATTTAATTATTAAAAGATTGGTGTGTCAAATCAATATTGAATTTGGTGTATGACAGATCACCTATCCCTGGTTTTCATTATCCGCACTGAAACCCATCCCCTAACCCCTTCCCTTTTTTTTAAAGAAAAAAGGGAAGGGGGAGCGGAAAAAGATAAAATAATTTTAGATGGAAAAAGGTGCTCGCAAATGTCATAAATTCTTTATTTAGCCCCTCCCTTTTTCCTTCAAGAAAAAGGGAGGGGTTGGGGTGGGTTTCTTATAAAAATTGACATTTGCTAAACCTGAGGATCAAGTGAATCCTGAATCCTTGAATTTGGTTTTGATTGAAGCAAATTTTCATAATAATATATCTTAACTGTAATGCGAATTCTTTTTATTCAGCTTAAGCAGCTAGGCGATGTGCTAATGACAACCCCGCTTATCAAGGCATTTAATAAAAATAACCCGAAAGCTTCCATTGATTATCTGGTAAATAAAAAATGTGTTATTGCAATTGAAACCAATCCGCATATAGGCAGGATCTTAATATATGACGATAAATCCTTTTTCAATATTGCACGCCAAATACGTTCAAAAAAATATGACGCTGTTGTCGATTGCCAATGCCTGCCAAAGACAGCTTTTCTTTCTTTTTTTTCAGGTGCTAAAATAAGGACCGGCTTTAAAAAGCGAGGAAGAGGTTTATTTTATTCCCATAGCATTCCTGTTTCATCCATTCCAATTTATTCTGCAATGGAAAAATCAGCGCTTCTTGAACCTTTTTATATTACTGTTGATGATATAATGCCGGAACTCTATATTTTACCTTCAGATAAAGAGGATTCTGATAAATTAATTTCTCAATTAAAGATAAAGGATTCGGGAAGAGTATTGGCTTTTTCTCCGGTTTCAAGGAGAGATTATAAAATGTGGCCGCTTGAACGTTATGCCGAAGCTTGTGATATTCTTTTTGAAAAGCATGGTCTTAAATTTCTTCCATTATTTGGGCCAGGGGAGGAAAAAACAATAAACAAGGTTATATCTTTATCAAAACATCCTGAAACCTTTTTGTTTCCATATAAGCCGCCATCTTTCAGGGCGCTTAAAATGCTTATAAAGGAATGTCTTTTTTATTTTGGCAATGATAATGGAATTCGGCATATAGCAATTGCCGCGGGTTTACCAACAGCATCAATATTCAGTGAAATTAATCCTATAACCTGGACCCCACCATTGATGACAATGCATAAAAGTGTATGGGGAAAAGATGGCATTGAAAAGATTGCAGTAAACGAAGTCATAACAATGGTTGAACAGGTTTTAGAAAACCCTAACCCCCTGCCCCCTCTCCCATTTGATAAATATATTTTGGAAGAGAAAGGGAGAGGGGGAAAAAGAATAAATTGAAACAATTTCTATTTAAATTGTTATTCTTCTTTTTTAGAAAAAAAGAAGAACAAATCGTCCCGCTAAATCCCGGGAAAATACTGGTAATACGTCAGGACAACCGCATTGGGAACCTTATTTTTTCAACACCTTTTCTTGCGCTTTTGAAAAAGCGCTGGCCCGAGGCGCGTATTGATTTAATGGCAGGACGCCTTTTCAGCGAAGTCCTTTCCGGGAATCCTTGTATTGACCGGATTATTGTATATAATCAGATTGCCTGCGCAAGAATACCATGGAAAATATTTTCACTTATTTTTAAACTTCAAAAAGAAAAGTATGATATTGTTTTTGATCTAAAGCCTTTATTTTCTTTTAATAATATGATGATGACGGTATTGTCAGGTGCATATTATAAAGCTGGTTTCAGAAATATCATTTCAAACAATTATTTTCATCATGAAGCAGATCCCTTGCCCGCTAATACTTATGAACCCCATAATATTGCTTCTTTGCTGACATTTGTGATGGATATCAAGCCAATTCCTGGCATACTTTATATACCACCAGAAAAAGAAATTGTAATTGCCAGGAAACTGCTAAATGATTCCGGAATGGAAAAACAAAAACCCATCGGCATACACACAGGAGGCAGGGGAAACAAAAAGCTTCCCCTAAGCAGGTTTATAGAACTTGGGCATAATTTGAAAGAAAAGGGAATGCCTGTTGTTTTTTTTACTGGCCCGGATGAACGTGAAGAATGCGATATTATCAGGAAACAAGGATTTATATGTATTGTTCCGGAAAGGGTATGTGAATTTGGAGGGTTTTTACCAAATTTAAGCGTGTTTGTGTCCTGTGATACCGGACCCATGCACATGGCTGCGGGCGCTGGGCTTAAAACAATATCCATATTTTTAGTAACTTCCGTTGAACAATACGCGCCTAAAGGAGACAAAAATCTAATTCTCACAATTAATAAGGATACAAATCTTACTGAACAGGCTATTGCATTAGTAGGGGAATTAGAATCTTTATAAAATTATTGCGACATGTCTTATTGGTATTGGATTTAATGGAGAATAAATTATGATAGATATAGTTACAGTGGTAAATGATTTTAAAATGTATGATGCCTGCATTAAAAACAATCCATTCATGAATTGCTTTAATTTGATTGCGATCGACAATAGGACTAATCCAAAAGGAATTACGGAGCATTACAACAATTATATTAAAACAAAAATGCAAGATGACACCTGGATTATTTTTTGCCATCAGGATTTTTCCTTTAAGGAGAATATTTCAAAAAAAGTTGAAATGCTTCAGAGAAATTCCATTTACGGAGTCATTGGAACCCGTCCTGAAACAGAATTTGTCTTTTTTATGCGTTTGAAAGGTTATAAGATTAAGAAGTTTAAATTTGGATTCAGAAAAACAAAAACAAGAATTGGTCAAATCGAGGAGGGGGAAGAAAGCAATTCCAAGCTGGAAGGGAAATACATCAAAGAAATAAAAACAGTAGACACCGTTGATTGTTGCTGTGCATTTTTGCATTCTTCATTGATAAAGACCCATGAATTAAAATTCGACGAAACCCTTAAATGGCATCTATACTCAGAAGATTTTTCTCTTAATGCAAGAGAACGGTATGGGGTTCCGACAAAAGTCGTGCAACTTTCCAGCAGGCATATCAGCCGTGGTACTTTTTCAGGTGATTTTTATGATTCCCTTGGCTATGTAAAATCCAAATATCCGGACATACCATTTACATCAACTTGTTTTGACGGTTATTACGATAAATTCAAAGAAAGCCTGTAAAGGAATTTCCATTATATGATGGTTGCCGTAATTATAAGAGTTTATAGCCGGATTAAAGACCTTGAAATATGTCTTGATATCATACGCCGATACTGGACACATAATAAATATTTTTTAATCGTTGTTTCAAATGGACTTCAAAATGGCCATATAATCCCTGCATCATGCAGGAAAGCTGCGGATCTTACAATCGAACTTGAGGAAAATGCCGGCCATTTAAAGGGGAATTCACAATTAATTCTGGCGGGGCTTGATAAAGTTGGCATTGAATATGATTACACGATCCTTCTGGAAGCAGATAACTGGTTGTTTGACGACACTCTTATCTGCAAATATCTGGAGAAGATGCAGAAAGAAAACGCTGTCTGGGCCAGTGCAGAATGGATAGAGAAATATTATTCACTGGCACTGGACTTCGCTATTGTCAGAACAAATTTTATTAAAAAGCATCCGGAAATATTTAATTTTACCATTCATGCGGAATCCTATGTTTGCAATCATATACGAATGCTTAAAGAAAAATATGTTTTAATTTCTGAGTGTATGCCGGTTCATATTCCAAAATTATTAAGAATATTTCATAATCCGTCAAAAGGCCGGGTTCGAAGTTTTGATAGAGCTTTAATGGTAACACATCATGTTGAAGAATTGCCAAGTGGGTTGGAAGAAAAAAAGACTCTAGCTAATATTGTTCTTGGGCGTAAGGAATTTGATGTTCAGGGAAGGGATAATATTAGGTTTAGGTCATTAAAACTGAGGATATTTTTATTATTGGTAAGGATTTGTCCGCGTTCAACATGGTTTAAGAAAAAAAGGACGAATCAGAGCTTGGTATAGAAATTACAGATTATTTGTCAGTGTTTGTTTCAAGCGGTCGAAAGGCTTGTCCCAACCAACCATTAATAGAGTTTAACTTTCGCTTTTGGATAAGTTGGCGTTTTTTTAGGATATTAGACAGAGAAAATATAACCGTTAAATACGCTTTTATGTGGGCTCTGAATGACTTACGTCCCTTAACTGATTTAAGGTAATGAATGATATTTCCAATATCCTTAATAATGCGATGCCATATAATTAAATAAAATAAAGAAGACAGGGGCGCATTTTTTAAAATAGTAAATATTGAATTTCGAAAAGACAATTCCTTTTTATCAAAATTTATAATCCTATTTGACGTGTAAGAATGCATATGGTGCACTTGCGCATCAGGAGCATAAAGAAATCTCCAATTACGAAGGCGCCCCCTGATAATAATATCTACATCCTCCCAATATGCAAAATAATCCTCATCAAAAAAACCCACATCATCGAAAAAGGACTTTCGAAATAAGGAGGCACAGGCATTTACACCAAAAATTTCTATGATTTCTGTAGGGCAGACTACATTGCCATTCCATCCTATTTGATGTGCCCTCCATTTCCTGTCCATCATAATTCCTATATTATCAATTCTTCCATCGGTCAATAATACTTTCGGATTCACTCCTGCAAAATCAGAAGAAGATTTGTCTAAAACATTATAAAGGTTTAATAATACATCCGGTTCAAGTACCGTGTCATTGTTCAAAAGTAACAAATATGGGGTTTTTGTTGCTTGAATCCCCACATTCATCGCAATGGAAAATCCCTTATTTTGGTCAAATCTGATTATCCTACAATCCGAATAATATGTTTTAACCATTTCAACTGTACCGTCAGATGATCCGTTATCAATAATAAAGACCTCATAGTTATCAAAAGATTGTTTTACAAGCGATTCTAAACAATTAACCAGAATTTCACATCCATTATATGTAGGAATTATTATAGAAAGTGCTTTTGACATAATTAAAATCATTGAATTGGAGCCCATATAATATAGATTCTTATTCATCAATTTAAATATAGTGATCTGTAAAATTTAATTCTAAAATCAAACTTGCCATTGAAAACAAAAAAGCACTATCTTAACCTCAAGAATTATTAACCCACAAACTATTCTATTATAATTGAAAGTATAAAATAAAAATATAGAATTTTATACCATTCAGGTCTTAGAAAAAAGGTTAAATGTATGAAGATCTTTTGGATAACTGAAGGAGATTGGGACAATGCTCCAACTCGACATCGAGTTTATATATATAATAAAGAACTTAAAAAAAATAGTATAAAAAATCTATTCCAAATTAAACGATTTTCTTATCGATCTTTCAGAAATAAAACAAGCGAAAATATATTTCTAGTAATTCACAATAGAATCCTTTCACGAATATTATCTTCATTCATCACTGAAATTGGAAGGTTTGTTTATGCATTTTATCATTTTTTAAATACATTGTTAAATACTTTTAGAGCAGATAGTATTATTTATCAACGTTCTTTCCCAAATCGAATCCAATTTTTATTTCAAAGAGTTTTAAGGAAAAGAGTGTTTTTTGACTTTGATGATGCAATTTATTTAAAAAAACCTATACCAGATCAAAAGAAAGAATGGAAAGAAGATGAAAAAGATGAAGTTATGGAAAATAAAATTATTAATTTTATTAAGCATTGTTCCGGAGTCATTGTTTCAAATGAATATTTAAAATCATGGGCTATCCGCTATAATACGAATACGGTTATTATTCCAACTTCTGTTAAGATAGATAATCAATTTTTATGCCTGTACAAGGAAAAGGATGAAGTTATAATAGGATGGATAGGTGCACCTGAAAATCAAAAATATCTTATGCAAATATATCCTGCTATACAGACAATTGTTAAAAACCATTCTAATGTATATTTACATATAATTACAAGCAATCATTGGAAATTCCCCGATGATAAGGTAAGACTGCTTCCTTGGTCATTAGATACTTACCAGGAAAGAATACAAGAAATGAGTATTGCATTAGCCCCTTTGAATGATTCTCCTTGGACTCAGGGGAAAATGCAATTTAAGGCTATACAATGTGCAGCGCAAGGAGTTCCAGTAGTTGCATCACCTATTGGATTCGACACTACACACTGGATTCATAATGAAAATATTATGCTTGCATCAAGTATCGATGATTTTAAAATTTGTATTGCTCAATTAATTGAAAATCCAGACCTTCGTCGTCGTATTGGTATGGCAGGATTAGATACTGTCAGAAAAAAATATACTGCAGAAATAAATGCTCCCAAATTAAAGGCTTTTATTAAACAGGGAAATTTGAAAATTGTATAATAACTTTTAAATATCCAAATGAGAAATGACATGGCACCATATCTTGTTTCAATAATAGTATCTACTTTTAAAAGTGAACGTTTTATTGATGGGTGTATTAAGGACCTAATGCATCAAACGATGTTTAGTAAATTAGAAATCATAGTGATCGATAGCGCTTCTCCTGAAAATGAAGGTGCAATAGTGAGGAGATACCAAAAGACTAATCCAAACATTGTTTATCTTCGGACTAAAAATCGCGAAACTCTATATCAAGCATGGAACCGTGGCATTAAAATGGCAAAGGGGAAATATATCACCAATGCTAACACAGATGACAGATTACGACCAGATGCATATGAAATCATGAGCCAGGTATTAGAGGACAATGAAAATATTGCTCTTGTTTATACGGATTATTTTATTACCCCATTTGAAAATCAAACTTTTAAAAACCATATTCGTAGCGGTTATTGCAGACGTCCTGATTATTCTCCTTCCATAATGTTGGCAGGTTGCCATATGGGACCACAGCCAATGTGGCGGAAATCAATACATGATATTATAGGTTACTTTAATGAGTCATATCGTTCCGCAGGCGATTATGAATTCTGGTGTAGAATTGGCACACACTTTCCCATGAAACATATTCCTTTGTTTTTAGGGCTATACCTTCATAATAGTTCGGGAATTGCAAACAGCAATTTGAAGTTATCGCATGTGGAAACAAATCGTATTAAAATAGCTTTTGCCGATAAATACCCCCCTCCAATTTCTTTTCATTATGAGGAAATTTACTATAAAAAACCATGTAGCCCTAAAGAATATGTAAATATTGGAATGATAACCTTTAATCGACTGAATTTTACCAAACAATCAATTGATTCACTTTTGCGATATACGGATTATCCTTATGTTTTAACAGTAGTTGACAATAACAGTAATGATGGAACCCAAGAGTATCTTCTAGATCTTAATGGAAAAGGCATAATAAAGAATCTAATTTTACTGCAAAGCAATATTGGTGTTGCAAAAGCATCCAACATAGCATGGTTGCTAGAGCCAAATGCAGGTTATTACTTAAAAATTGATAACGATATCATTATTCAGAAACATCAATGGCTGCAAAACATGGTTAATACCATAAAAAAAGTTAAAAAATTAGGAATGATTGGATATAGCTTTGAACCTGTTAGTTATCCAGAAACACGAATTAACGGCTGTAATATTCGAATAAAAGATCAGGGAACTCTTGGAGGAGCTTGCGTTCTTATACCACTTCGCACAAGAAAACGACTCGGCTACTGGTCAGAAAAATATGGATTATATGGAGAAGAAGATGGTGATTATGGTTGGCGAATACTTTTTTCCGGAAAGAAAAATGCTTATATGGCGGATGAAGCTATTGGCTACCATCTTCCTGCTGGTAGGGCATCAATTATCGATCCCAAAACACTTGAAGCCAAAGATGGGATAGAAGAAATGCTTCATAAAGAATACAGGGAATGGAAAGACTTACTCAGGAAAAAGAATGTGGAAACTGGATACTATAATGAAACTATTAGAAAATACCGGAAAAGCCAAAAGTCTTTATTTCACCATCCCTACCACGCTCTGGAATATATTAAAAAACACTATCATGAAATATATGAACAAAACAGATCTGGACGATATCGCTTTTTAAGACAACTGTGGAAAAACCTTTATTTAAAAACTGGTTTAATGCGATTGATGAATGATTCAAAACCCTCACCAAACATATTTAAGGAAAGTTTTTTAGCACATAATTACCTTAATGGGCTACATGGAATCGAAATTGGCGGATCCGCGCATAATCCATTCGGTCTCAATACTTTGAATATTGATTACTGTGCAACGTATACCAATTTCAAAGATAAAGAACTAGAAATGTGTGGTACAATACTTCCGGTTGATATCGTAGCACGTGGCGATCAACTTCCATTTATGAATGCTTCATTTGATTTTGTTCTCAGTTCACATGTTTTGGAGCATTTCCCGGATCCAATACGTTCACTAAAAGAATGGTGTAGAGTAATACGCCCTAATGGATATATTTTCATGATCATTCCACATAAAGACCGAACCTTCGACAAAGAACGAGAACGCACGACCCTAGCTGAATTAATAGAAAGACATAAGACGGGTTTTGATTCAAAGGAACCTATTCATCATTCAGTTTGGATTACAGAAGATATTATAGAACTAATTCGTTATCTAGGACTAAAAATAATCGAAGTTCAGGATGTCGATGATAAAGTTGGCAACGGTTTTACATTGGTCATAAGAAATGCGACATCAATTTAAATCGGGAAATCAGAATTTTCCATTGTATAACGGCCTATATTAGCAAAGTGTTATTGTGGAAGAACCTGCCCGCAGTTTATGAGATCGTATTCACTTTTTTCAGTGCATCAGACAGAATCGTTTGACGGAATGATTCAGATTTGCGAAGTATCATATCCAGAAATGGAAAAAATGATTATATTAACAAATTATCAATGGCATTACAGACATCGGAAGGTTCAATTTTGTTTATGCTAAATGGAGAAGTAGGATTACATTTTTCTGCTATTTGAGATGGAATATATTCTTTCCAATCAATCTCCGATGGATAAATATGAATTATTTTCTTTTTATTAGGGTAGGGATGAAATCTAAGAAAATGGTTACAATTTGAAACGCAAACAGCGGAGATACCAGATGCTGCCGCTATATGAATTGCAGCGGAATCATTTCCCACAAGAAGCTGAGCATGATTGATAATCATTACCATTTCCCAAAGGGAAGTTTTACCCGCAAGATTCTGTAAGGTAAACCCCGCACCAACTTCAAATAAAGAACAGAGCTCTCTCTCTTTCTTAGTTCCAACTAAAATAATTTCTAGATTATAATTATTATGCAAATGTTGCAGAACTGATTGAAAACCAGGCCATTGTCTTTCATAATGACTTGCACCAGGAACAACTACCACATAAGGTTTCTTATTGGAAAGCAATGAGCCTGCTGGGAAGGGACATGACGGTAGCGACGCAGCTATAATCGAAATAGGAGTATCAAGAAACCATGAAAAAAATTCACGGTTTCTTTCAAATTCAAAGACAGTTTTATTTATTTTGGTGAAAAACAGGCTAGTATAAACTTGATTCATTATTTGTTTATGTGACAATTGCATATTGGTCTCATCACCGTCGTTTCCGATTCTTTCTCTGGCTTGAGAAGCTTGTATTAATGCATCTCCAAAAATTTCACGGGAAAAAGTAGGTTGCACTGCAATTGCGAAGCCTCTCCTATATAATTCAAACAAAATCCTATAATTATAAATTAAATCCACAATAAATCGATCCCGATCGATCCAAATAAATTCCACTGCTGTCCCAACGTTGGATCGGGCAATCGATGTAACACGCTGTTAATTTGAGAGATAAATATGCTTTGTGTTTTTTCCGATTTGAACTTTAAAGTATTTTCCATTCGTTTCTTCACGGCTACCTGCCGTAAAGGAGCGATTGATGAATACCGGAAGAACTATTTTCTCGCAACTTTTAGATCATTTTCCACTCTACGAATTCTCGAAAGTTGTCAAAAACCACAAAGGCGAATACAAGGTAAAGTCGTTTACTTGTTACAACCAATGGGTAGTCATGGCGTTTGCTCAATTGACATGCCGAGAGAGTCTTCGCGACATAGAAAATTGTCTGCGAGTATTTCAAAAGAAACTTTATCACATTGGCATACGCGGAACCATCTCCCGCAACACATTGGCGAATGCAAACAACAATCGAGATTGGCAGATATATTCCGATTTAGCAATAGCCCTTATCCGTACAGCACGTTCCTTATATGCCAACGAGGACCTGAATCTCGATATCAAAGAAATGATCTACGCTTTCGACTCCACAACCATAGACTTATGTCTTGCGCTTTTCCCTTGGGCAAAATTTCGCAAAAGAAAAGCTGCAATAAAACTCCACACCCTGTTGGACCTACGTGGATCAATCCCGGCATTTATCTGGATCACAGAGGGGAAAATACACGACGTAAAGGCACTCGACATTCTTGTTTACGAAGCCAACGCCTATTATATCTTCGACCGTGGCTATCTGGATTTTGGACGTCTTTACAAAATAACTATAGCCCACGCATTTTTTGTGACACGCCTGAAATCGAACAGTCAGTATCGCCGGGTACACTCGAATCCGTCAGACAATGCCAACGGCATCATCTCCGATCAAATAATTGTACTCACAGAAAAAACAGCTTCAAAGAATTATCCGGAGAAATTGCGTCGTATCCATTATTTAGACATCGAGCATGGAATCCATTACGATTTTTTAACGAACAATTTCGAAATACCCGCCTTGACTATAGCGAAAATATACAAAGCACGATGGCAGGTAGAACTTTTCTTCAAATGGATAAAGCAACATTTGCGTATTAAGGTTTTTTATGGTACGAGCGAGAATGCCGTCCGGACTCAAATTTGGATAGCGATCTCGGTTTATGTCTTAATTGCGATTATAAGGAAACGAATGAATCTAAAAGCAAGTCTTTACTCAATGTTGCAAATTTTAAGTGTCTCACTTTTTGAGAAACAGTCGATAAATCAAACACTTACAGATATTGATGTTCAGGATAGCGATTTGGAAACCTGTAACCAATTGAATTTATTCGAGTAATATTGGGACAGCAGTGAATAAATTCATCTATAAATGAAGCTTCCAATGACTCTGCAAGATCACGATAAATGATATTGCCACAAAAAACTATTCTATAGTTACTGTATTTTTGACTTTTCCTAATTATTTCGATGAAGTTTCGGAATAAAATATAGTCACCAATAAGGTCAAGCCGCACTAAAAGCATTGTATTTTGTTTTATTGTAGGCTTTAATTGAAGAAAAACTTTAAAATGAAATAAAATAACCCATAGAATAACAGAAATCTTCTTTCTGTTTTGAAATTTGTGACCAAATATCTTATAATCCGTCAACCAATGCATATAATCAATGTTTAGGATTATGTTTTGCAAATAGCCAACCCTCTTCATCACTTAAACCAAGCAATTCAAAAGAAGAATCTTGGCGAATAAAATCAAGACTGCGAAAATGTTTGATATGATTGATGTCATCAAGAAGTAAAAAATATGGGAATAGCTGCATTTCCTGCTGAACAATCGAGAATTCTAGAAAACCAATTCCTCCTGAAGAATCCAAAACAATAAGTGGATTGAAGGTTTTAATCTTTCGTAGGTTTTTTACAAGTAAGTTGTCACCAGAATAATTAAAAATCTTGTCTTTAAACCAGGTCAGTCGTTGTGTTAAAGAGATTTTCTTTCCAAGTCTACCTTTAATCTCATTCTGATAAAATGCAATAGGATTAATAATGTCATCTATGAAAACATTTTTAATTTTCTGATGGTTACGAAGAATAGGATCTGTTTTAATATGCGCCAAGGCCTTTGTTTTTGAAACAGAACGACCCCAAAGTGTATTTACAAAAGGATATGAAAAAAGATTTGTTTTTGCCCTGCGCCAACTACTCCAATTCGCTTCAATAGTAATAAAAAAAAGGGGGAGAGCATTTTTAGGAAAAGAATTTGCAACGAATGAGGTTGAACCCAGCCCCTCGAAAGTTCCACTTTCAAGAACATGGGTAATTTTACTGTTATAAATAACAGTCCGAATCAAACCCCGAAGCACATCGCTAGCTACCATGCTCATAGATGAACCAGGATATTCAGACAATAGCTTCATATATTATTTATCTTTCAAAAACATTATTACATTGTCTATGGTGAAAAAACATTATGAAGCATTATATTTCTTTGTTGGATTTACCTTCTTACTTTTTTAATAAAAAAGATTGCTTATATCTTGAAATTTTACCTCTTCTCCCCATACCACTCTATTGTCTTCCTAAGCCCCTCCTCAAACTGCGTCTTCGCCTTAAACCCGAACATCTTCTCCGCCCTCGCAGTATCCAAACACCTTCTCGGCTGACCATCCGGTTTACTGGCATCCCATACAATCTTCCCCTCAAACCTGGTAAGCCTCGCTATTAATTCCGATAAATCCTTTATCGTAATCTCAAATCCTGCACCCAAATTAACCGGCTCGGAGCTGTTTAAGTTTTCCGCTGCAAGCATAATACCCTCTGCCGCATCTTCAACATAAAGAAACTCACGGCTCGCTTTACCAGTACCCCATACAGGCACTTCCTTTTGTCCTGCTTTTTTCGCATCAACAAACTTTTTTATAAGCGCTGGTATTACATGGGAAGATTCCGGTTTGAAATTATCACCAGGACCATACAGGTTTACCGGGAGCAGAAAAACCGCATTCAGACCATACTGTGCCCTATAAGCCTGGGCTTGAACAAGAAGCATCTTCTTTGCCAAGCCATAAGGCGCATTCGTCTCTTCCGGATAGCCTATCCAAAGATCCTCTTCCTTAAATGGAACCGGAGTAAATTTAGGATATGCGCATATAGTGCCCAAAGCTACAAATTTGGGAAGCTTCCTTAAATGAGCTTCATGCATAAGCTGTACACCCATCATAAGATTTTCGTAAAAATAACGGCCTGGGTTAGCCATGTTGGCCCCAATTCCACCAACAACTGCGGCAAGATGGATTACAACATCTGGTTTCAGATCATCGTACAATTTTCTGACTCCGGCAATATCAACAAGATTATACTCCGGCAAATCAGCAACAGACACGTTTTTGCATCCTTCTGCTCGCAAACGGTTTACAAGATGCGTTCCAAGAAAACCTTTGCCGCCTGTTATTGTTATTCGTTTATCGAGCAAGTATTTCAGCATACTATTCCTTTTATAAATTGGTTTTTGTTTAAATTATGTTTTTGTTATTCACAAAAATAGAATATTCCTTCAAGTTTTTAAAAGTAAAATGTAAAAACATTGAATGCCATTGGATAAAACAAATATTTTAACCAGTATGCAGAAACTTTCCATCCTGATTCCATGCTATAACGAAGAAGCAACCATAGCAATTATACTTGACCGTGTTCTTAAAGCACCAGTTTTCGGCATGGACAAGGAAATAATTGTTATCGATGACGGATCAACAGACAAGACCTTTGCCATACTTAACGGCCGTCCTATGAACAATGTTAAAATCATCCATCAAAACCCTAACCAGGGTAAAGGTGCGGCTGTTGAAGCGGGTGTAAAAGCTGCTACCGGTGATTTAATAATTATCCAGGACGCTGATCTTGAATATGATCCAAATGAATATGAACGGCTTATAAAGCCCATTCTTGAAAAAAAGGCTGATGTTGTTTATGGGTCGCGCTTTGTAACGGATTCAGCGCGCAGGGTGCTTTATTTCTGGCATTACGTAGGCAACAGCTTTCTTACGCTTCTTTCAAACATGTTGAATAATGTCAATCTTACTGACATGGAAACCGGTTACAAGGTTTTCCGCAAGGAAATATTGCAGCGTATCCGTCTGCAGGAAAAACGATTCGGGTTTGAGCCCGAAATAACAGCCAAAATAGCAAAGATGAGATGCCGTATTTATGAGGTCGGAATATCCTATCATGGTAGAACCTACGAAGAAGGCAAGAAAATCAACTGGAAAGATGGGTTCAAGGCAATATACTGCATTATCAAATACGGATTATTTGCTAAAACATAAATTTCCTATCAGTTTCTATCAGCAGCATTTATTCCTAATTTCAAATTCGGGTTACATACGATAAATAGACAAGATATGACAGAATAATTGTGCACTCTTGTGGGTGACCCATCCCCCTTTCCCCCTTCCCTACGAGTAAGGAAGGGGTTTATACATTTTTATTCCCCGGTACGTTTTGTTCCCCTCCCTACTCGTAGGGAGGGGAAAGAAGGGGTGGGTCACCCGAAAAAAGCCCAACTTCCTCCATAATTTAGCATCCGTCAATTTTAAGTCAACAGCATTGTCGGATGAAATCAGACAATTAATGTATTACTTTGATATCTTAATTTTCTTTTCACCCCCTCTCCCCTCTATATATTTAATTGTCAAATGGGAGAGGGGGATGGGGAGTGAGGGTTGTTCGTGTTTGCAAATTTTGTCCTGCACTCAGAGCTCCCCAGTTTTGGCCTTTGTTAATGTATTAATATATTTGGTCATTCCTTTATGGCCCTCACCCCTGGCCCCTCTCCCGCTCACGGGAGAGGGGAAAAAGGGGTGAGGGTTAATTAGAATGCTAAAGCTTTTCCGTCTATGACAATTCAAAACTGGGGATAAGTGAGTGTCCTGCACCCGTTTACCGCAGCACTCTTTAATCCTATAGCCTCTTTAAACTATTTTATAAAAACTATGTGGGAAATTCCTTCTGTAATAAAAGTATTTGGAATTTTTACCTTTATTGTAATGCTCAATCGTTTCAAATTGGATTTGGGCATTTCAATTATAATTGGTACATTTTTACTTGGCCTTTCTTTTAAAATGAAGGCTTTATCTACACTCTTTGCGATGCTGAAAAGTCTTGGTGAACCCATGACCCTGATGCTCATTGCCCTTGTTTCACTGATTCTTTTTCTTAATCAACTCATGGAGCAACGAGGCACATCACGCAGAATGGTTGAAAGCTTTGCATGCATGGTTAAAAATATCAAAGTATCAATGGTTGCCCTTCCAGCGCTTATCGGCCTTTTACCCATGCCAGGCGGCGCTTATTTTTCCGCGCCAATGATAGGCCAATTAACAAAAGAAACAAACCTTACACCTGATCAAAAAACCCTTGTTAATTATTGGTTCAGGCATATCTGGGAATTCTGGTGGCCAATGTATCCTGGTGTAATAATGGCTTTATCGATAAGCGGGCTTTTGCCAGGAGTTTATATACCCATGCAGATTATTTTTACAATAATCGCCCTTGTATTAGGATATTTCCTGATTCTCCGAAGACTTCCTCATCACATCCCTGCCCCGTCTGTTAATCAAAATGTTTTTCAAAAGAACCTGATTGTTTTTCTAAATAATGCAATGCCCATATTCATAATATTGTTCTTTATGTTTCTATTGAGCTTCACTGAATCTATTTGGACAAAAGGGCTTTTTAAAAATAATGAAATGATAAAATACCTGCCCATGTTTATTGGCCTCGGTCTTTCCATTATATTTTTAATTATAAGGGATAAATTCAATCTTAAAGAGGTTTCTCAAGCAATATTCAATAAAAAAATCCTGACATTGATATTGCTTGTTATAGGCATCATGGCATACAAAAAAATACTTGCCCTATGCGGGGCTATCGACAAAATGAATATTGAATTCCAGTCTTTCAACATTCCTCTTTTGCCGGTTGTAATACTCCTCCCTTTTATATCAGGAATGGTTCCTCGCAGTGGCACTTGGATTTGTAGGTGCCTCATTTCCTTTGGTAGTAAGCCTTGTAAGCGATAAACATCATTATGCTGCATGGATTTCATTAGCCTATGTATCAGGATATGTCGGCATGATGGCCTCCCCTATTCATATGTGTCTGGTTTTGACAAAAGATTATTTTACAGGCTCAACTTTTAGCGGCATATATAAAACATTACTGCCACTTTGTGTCCTGGTTTTCCTTTTTGGATTAATATGGTTTTATTTTTTAAGATGGATAGGCTGATTATTTTTTAAGAATTATTGTAACTGTTCTGACATCTTTCCGGCCCCTCGATACAACAGCCGGTTGCCGAGTGTCCGCTGAAGGCGGATGTATCGAGGCACCGGCTGTCACTCGGGGACCGGAAAGACGCATGAACAGTTACCAATTATATATGAAAGCACCTGTTCTGACAAAATATCGTCATATCATCTGGCAAGAAATCCCTGATCCCGCGCCAACTCCCACGGGTGTGGTAGTAAAGGTAAACTATGCCAGCATCTGCGGAAGCGATGAGCATGTATTCAGAGGCGATTTCCATCCGCGCACCAAACTCCCATTTGTTCAGGGCCATGAGTTTGCTGGAATCATTGTTGCCAAGGGCAAGAGGGTAAAAAAGGCTAAAATCGGAGAACGTGTGGCAGTTGATCCGATTTTCTGGTGCGGCAAATGCGCTGCATGTGAAAAAGGACATCATCAGGCCTGCGCTACGCTTAAACTTCTTGGCATTGACGTGAACGGCGGTTTTGGTGAATTTGTGGCTGCTGAAGAATTCATGCTTTATCCAGTACCAGACTCAGTTTCCGATAAGGATGCCGCGCTTGTAGAGGTGCTTTCAATCGGCCTGCATGCATGTAACCGTTCAGGCATACAAAAAGGCGACACAGCAGCAATCTTTGGAGCAGGAAAAATCGGCCAGGTTATTTTACAAGCAGCAATGATCAGAACTAAAAGAGATTTATTTATTATCGACACTCTTGATTCCCGCCTTTCAATTGCAAAGAATGTCCTGCCCCGTGTTCATTTAATTAATGCAGCAAAGGAAAATCCTGTTAAGAAAATATTAGAACTCACAAAAGGACGGGGTGTTGATATTGCCTTTGAAGCCGTGGGTCATGCGCATCCAATGCCAGGCCAATTCCTTCCGGTGCGGCAATGTATCCAGTCAATCCGCCAAGGTGGAAGCGTATGCGTACTGGGTCTTTCAGATAAACCAGTGCCGCTTGTCATGAAGGAACTCATCTGGAAAGAGGCAAAACTTATTACCTCCCGTGTTACAGCAGGTGAGTTTAGTGAAGCATTAAAGCTTATGTCTCTTAAAAAACTTTACCCTAAGAAACTCGTGACAGACGAGATGCCGGCGAGTAAAACACAACAAGCATTTGAACTATTGGAAAAAGAACCGGAAAAGCATTTAAAGATTTTAATCAAGCCTGGGATTTAAAACATACATGTTGCCAATTTATCTATGCTGGCACATGAAAACTGAAAAAGTGCTTTTTATAAAGAGTTATTCGAAAGTTTACCTGCATCAATAAGATCCTTGTCGCGTCCGGTTGCTAACTTATTTTTAATAAGATTTTGCTTTGATATTACAGGAACCCGTAACCCTTCTATATCTATTATTTCTTTTCCCATAGAGGCTTCATCGTATGTCAGACCGGATATCTTTGTTATAATATCTATTCGCCGGGGAGCAACTCCAATCTGAAGAATTATTCCGGGAAAAGAAAAATCCTCTGCTTTTACATTTTCAAGTGGCGCGCCGAACTTTTCAAGTGAGCTCATTAAAACTTTGGCATTTTCAGGGTTTGGTTTTATAAAAAGATCTATATCACCAGTGGATCTTGGAAAACCATGCACCGCCAAAGCATAGGCCCCGATTAATAAAAAATCAACTTTATTATCGAGTAATAACGATATGATTTCTTTGTAATCTTGATTCAACATCATATTTTCCTGTGAGCGAGAATATTTCTTTGGTAAGCTCCCAAACAAATGAAAGGGCCTTGGATTTATCAGAACAATAAACCTCATCATGACCGGTTTTTTCAGAATTATGTATTGATATCCTGCTGCGATCCAAATTCATGGTTTTACCTTTTAAATCTTTCTGAAATAAGATATACTTATTACGCAATAATATCAATATTTTGCATGCTTTTGGGTGCATGACAGCTAATGTAGTCAAAAATGTAGGTACCCTGTAAAATCCGATCGCCTTTCCGATTTTAATGAATTTAACAAAAATATTTCTTGACATTATCTTGTTATAATATTATAATAAGGCTATGCAAAAGGATACAACCCCCTACCTCAAAGCATCCTTAGGGCAAACCCACTTCAAGTGCGGTAAAAAGAACTGCCACTGCACGGATAACGAGCTTCATTCCGCTTATTATTTATCCTACCGGAAATCAGGAAAGACCTACACCGTCCATATTCCGCAAGAACTGGTCAAAAGCATCCAATCATTCTGCAAACAATGGAAAGTAATGAACAGGGAAATTGAATCTAACACACATAAAACGATACAGGGGCTATTGAAGTCCTATCGTGCAAAAAGGAGAACAAGAAAGGAGTGAAAGAAAATGTCAAAGGTTACATCAACCGATTCGTGGGACGGAATCCGGAACGAACTACTTCAAATGATGGATGGTATGCTGGAGCGAATCAAACAAAAGACAGGGCGACAATCCGATGGGCATTTCCCGACTATTACAGAGAGGGAGGAACTGGTCGTTGCCTTAGGCAAAGAGATTGGAGAATATCTTCTGGAAAAGAGCATTCTAATGGATCCTGTGTTAATCGAAGTACTGCTTGCCAAAGAATGCGATTGTCCCAAATGTCATACACCCAGCAAGCGAAAAGAAGACGCAGAAAAGAAAGCAAAAGAAGAATCCGTGATGGTTAATACGGCAGTAGGAAAACTCCCGTTTGCAGCACCCATATTCGGCTGTCAGAAATGTCGGCGGGATTTTTCCCCCCTGGCGTCGTTTATTGGGGTTTGATAGTGTCGATTACAGCCCCTCTCTGCTTAAGAAAATCAGTTGGGCTGGTGGCAATTGCAATTCGTATCAACAGGCAGAAACTGTTTTAGCAGAGATAGGCGATATTTTCATCAGTTATCGGCAAATTGCCAGAATCACAGATAAAATTGGCAAAGAATTATTATCCGTCCGTGACCATAGCCAGCTTGTGGATCAAACTGTTGTCCCCAAAAACCCTCCAGCATCGGTTGTCTCGGTCGATGGTGGACGTGTTCAAACCCGTGCGGAAAACGATCTACCCGGAGTACACAACCCCCAATGGAAAGCAGACAATATCGCCCATCTCCAGATAATGGAAGCGGACAGTCATGAGGTGGACCCACATCCAGAGGTTCCAACAGTCTTCATCGATAAAGATTCTGTTCGTGCCTTGGTAACGGGCTTGGCTGGGCATGCCAAAGCAACCGAAAAAGAAAAGGTCAATAATACAGTTTCACTCCCCCCTCAACCGCATACGCACAAGAAAGACACCATCCTGCTGAAAAGCTGTGTGGTCAGCATGTTGGATGCAAAAGGTTTCGCTCCATTGGTACGGAATGAAGCTGAAAGACTGAATCTCAACGCAGCTCCGAAAAAACTGTTTATCTCAGATGGGGGCACGGGCAATTGGTTGGTCTATGAGATGTTCTTCAGTCACTGGTTAGCGCTCTTGGACTTTGTCCATCTCGTTGAGCATCTATTCGCTGTTGCCCAAGCCACGGTCAAGTCCCAGGAGCAGGCGTGGCTTTTCTATGTCACGTTGATTACTCATGCATGGAAGGGTGAAGTGGTGCCTATATTAAACCTTTTGTCACAAAAACAAACGGAAATTGGTTTGCCTCCGAAGCAAGCGTCCGATAGTGACCCACGAATCATCCTGAGAAGAGCAATCCACTATATCAATGAAAATGCTTCCAGAATGGATTATCCACGTATCCGAAAGTTGGGATTACCGGTATCGAGTTGTCGGGTGGAGAGTCTTATCAAGCAGGTCAATCAAAGAGTGAAAGCCTCTGATAAGTTCTGGACAGAAAATAAAGTGGAGGCTGTTATGCAAATACGGGCAGCCGAATTATCGACAACCAAGCGATGGGACACTTTTTGGGACAAAAGAATGCTGTTCCTCGCGGAGGCAAACCGGGTTTTCTTGAGAAATGCCGCGTAGGGGCTATGCATTAGCTGTCATGCACCCCATGCTTTTACCGGTTAATTCGGCTTTAGAAAAAACGTAACTGTTCAGGTATCTTGACGGTCCCCGATTGCCAGCCGGTGCGCCTCGATACATCCGCCGATCCCCGAGTAGCGCTTTTGGCGCGTATCGAGGGGCGGCGGACACTCGGCAACCGGCTGGTGTATCGAGGGGCCGGAAAGATGCCTGAACAGTTACGAAAAAACTAAGGTCGATCCGGTTTTAAAATAACCTTTTCATCAGCTGATTTTGAATGCCTGATGTCCCTAGCATTCATATAAAACACAATATCCTCAGCAACATTCGTTGATAAGTCTCCGGCCTTTTCCAGGCACCTTGTTATGAACATGAAGCTGATTCCCCTCTTGATGTTTTTGGAGTCCTCTTTCATAACGGATATTACTTCACCCATATAATCAACTTCATATTTATCCATTCTTTCCTCAAGGACCAAAACCTCCTGAGCAAAATCAATATTATTATTCACAAGCGCGTCAACAACACGGTTTACCATCTCCTTTGCAAGTGCGGCCATCGGCCTAAGGTCAATGGCAAGCCTTGGTCTTGGGATAAGATAAAGTGAATGCCGGGCAATGCTTACCGCTTGATCACCGATACGCTCAAAATCATTATTAATCTTTATGACTGAGGTTAAAAACCTCAGGTCATAGGCAATTGGTTGAAGTTTCGCAAAAAGCTTCACGCATATATCATCTATTTCAATCTCCATTTTATCTATAATATGATCATAATTTATCACATACTCGGCAGCCTGTTCATCGTAATTAAGGTGCGCGTCTATTGCTCTGAAAAGCTGCTGTTCAACCTCGGTTCCCATTGTAATAATGTGCTGCCGAAGTTTATCGTATTCTTCATCAAAGAAATGTTTCATTGTCATTGAATCTCCTTTAATCTTAGCCGAAGCGTCCGGTTATATAATCTTCCGTTGTCTTTTGCGCTGGGTTTGTGAATATCTTGTTTGTCTCATCCATCTCAATTAGTTTTCCCAATAAGAAAAAGGCCGTATAGTCTGACACGCGCGCTGCCTGTTGCATATTATGAGTAACAATGACTATTGTGTAATTTTTCTTCAGTTCCGCTATCAAATCTTCAATTTTGGAAGTAGAGATGGGGTCAAGGGCTGATGCAGGTTCATCCATCAGGATAATCTCTGGATCAACGGCCAGTGTCCGGGCAATACAGAGCCTTTGCTGTTGTCCGCCGGATAACCCCAGCGCGGAATCGCCCAGCCGGTCCTTGACTTCATCCCAAAGTGCGGCTTGCCGGAGTGAGCGTTCCACAACTTTTTCAAGATTCCTGCGCCCGTTAACCCCATTTACGCGGGGACCATACGCCACGTTATCAAAGATGGATTTTGGAAAGGGATTTGATTTCTGGAAAACCATTCCCACCCGTTTACGCAAAGCCACAACATCAACGTTGCTGTCAAAAATGCTCTGCCCATCTATTAATATGTCTCCGGTATGTTTGGCGATTTTAATAAGATCATTCAACCGGTTAAGACATCGCAAAAATGTGGTTTTGCCGCAGCCAGAAGGACCGATAAGGGCAGTAACTTTGCATTTTTGAATTCCAAGGTTGATGTTATAAAGTACCTGTTTTTCGCCATAATGAAAATTGAGGTCCCTCGACGTAATCTGAAAGTCTTTGTTTTCCATGTGATTCTTCCGGTATTAGGATTGAACCATCCGCCTGCGCACTTGAAAGCGCAGGAAGATAGCGGAAAAGTTGAGTGCAAAGGTCAGCATAAGCAGCGTCAACGTGGTGGCGTATTGAATGCCGCGGGTTGCGTCCACATCGGCGGATTGCGTTGACATAATGTAAACATGATACCCAAGGTTCATGAACTGATCCGACAATGAGTTCGGAAGGTTGGGCAGAAAATAGGCCGCGCCGGTGAAAAGAATGGGCGCCACCTCTCCGGCGCCGCGGCTCACGGCGAGGATTGCGCCGGTCAGTATCCCGGTAAAGGAATTGGGAATCACCACCCGGGACACGGTCTGCCACTTTGTTGCGCCAAGGGCCAGGCTTGCTTCGCGAAGATCCTGCGGCACAGACCGGATGGCCTCCTCGACCGAGACGATGACAACCGGCAGTGTAAGTACCGCCATGGTCAGGCTGGCCCAGAGAATATTGGGCTGGGCCCAGTGGATTTCCCCGGCGGGGGTGAACAATTTGTCAAGCCCAGGGCCCATAAACTGCACAAAAAAACCAAGGCCAAAAAGCCCGAAAACAATGGACGGGATGCCAGCCAGCGTATTGACCGCAAAACGAATAACGCGGGTGACCGGAGATTTTTCAGCCACATATTCGCATAGGAAAACTGCGGTGATGGTACCGATGGGAACACCGACAATGGACATAATGATCGTAAGAAGAAAGGTACCCACTATCGCTGGAAAAATCCCCCCCTTGGTCATGCCTTCGAGAGGCGCGCTGGTAAGAAACTCCCAGGACATGTTGGACCATCCGCCATGGATGATGATCCCCATAATCAGCACAATCAACCCAATCACGGCAAAGGCGAAAAAGCCGGTAACCCCGATAACAGCAGTGTTAATGATTTTCTTGCGGCTTTGCATGTTACGCTCCCCTGAACCGTCTCATGAGACGGTCGCGGACAAAAACTTCCGCCGTGAGATTGAGTAAAAAGGAAAAGATAAACAGCAGAACGCCCACAACAAACAGAACGCCGTAATGAGTATCTCCGAAAACCACCTCGGCCATTTCCGCGCCGATGGTGGCTGCCATAGTCCGGACCGGATCAAAAGGCGAAAAAGACATAATGGCCGCGTTTCCGGTGGCCATGAGCACAATCATAGTCTCACCAACAGCCCGGCCTATGCCAAGAAGGATGGCCGCGAATATACCCGGCAATGCCGCGGGGAAGACCACGAAAAACACGGTCTCCCATTTGGACGCGCCAAGCGCCAGACTTGCTTCGATAAGCGACTTTGGCACAGCGGAGAGCGAGTCGTCCGAAATGGTAAAAATAACAGGGATAATGGTCAAGGCCAGGGCGGCGCCGCCGGTAAAGGCGTTAAGACGATATTGGAGCCCGAAGAGATTCTGAAAAAAAGTGGCCAGTACAATCAGCGCGAAAAAACCGATGACCACAGAGGGAAACCCCGCAAGGATTTCAATGGCAGGCTTCAGGATTTCCTTCAGCCACTTTGAGGCGAACATAGAGGTGAATATAGCGCAAAGCACGCCAATGGGTCCCGCAATTAAGATGGCGATGATGGCCACTTTGAAACTGGCGAGGATAAGCGGCAGCAAGCCGTACTGCGGATTAAGCGAAACAGGCTGCCAGGAACCGCTGAATAGCGCTTTCACGGAGAGGCGCTCCTCCAAGGCCTCCTTCGGAACCATCGCAACCTCCGGTTCACCGCCATCATCCCCATATGTTTCAAAGGTCTCCGCCGCGGACGTGGACGCTGCAGCGTCGGGTTTTGAAAAAACACTCAGCGCCTCCCGGAAAACGAAGATAAAAATAAGCGCGATAAATAAGAGTGAAAGAAAAGCAACACCGGCCAGGGATTTCTCGATAAGAAATTCCAAGGGGCGGAATTTGCGGCCGGTGAAGGATTTGTTTTGCATAATACTATTTTACCGGAAAATATCCTACTTCCGTAGCAATTTTCTGGCCTTCTTCGCTTAAAACAAAGTCAATGTAGTCCTTTACCGGACCGGTAGGCCGGCTGCGCACGTACATGTAGAGGTAACGGGTAATGGGATATTGCCCGGCCTTGATGGCTTCAGGCGTAGGTTCATAGGCCTCACTATTCGCGTCCTTTTTTACCTTGACGAACTTAACGCCCTTGGCGTAAGCCGCACCGCCAAAACCAATGCCGAGTTTGTCTTTGGAGACCGCATTCACCACCGCGGCTGTGCCGGGCATGCTCTGCATCAGGGGCGTGTAATCCGCTCCCTTAAGCACAAAGTCGCGGAAATAAACATACGTGCCGGAGCTGTTTTCGCGGCCATAGACGATAATTTTCGCATCCGGTCCGCCCACGTCCTTCCAGTTGGTGATATCACTGATATAAATTCGCCTGATTTGATCCAGCGACAGTTCGCTGACCGGATTGGTTTCATTCAGATACACAGAGAGCCCGTCCCTGGCCGCCTTGATTTCAACGCCAAGACTGGCAAAACGAACCTTCAGCTTTTCACGCTCGGAGGTCTTCATGGGACGAGAGGAATTGCAGATCTCCGTGGTCCCATTGATGAGCGCCGAAATGCCCACACCGGATCCGCCGCCGGTAATCTGAATGGTAGCGTCCGGATGCGAGGACATGTATTTTTCAGCCCAGCGCTGAGACAGAATAACCATGGTGTCGGATCCTTTAACGGTTACCACGGTTGATTTGGCATATACTATACCAGCAATTGAAAGGGCGATGGCCACGCCCACGGCTAATATTGATTTATTCATTGATTAGAACTCCTTATTGCGTTGAGTTAGAACTTGTACTGCGCCCTGACTGTCAGGACGTTATCATTAAAATCCTTTGCCAAGAGCTTATCAGCGGTCGAAGAGGAATTATTATACGCATCGGCCGTTTCATTAGCGACCATGTCATAGTAGAGAACGAATTTCAGATTTTCATCCCAATGGTAAATCCAGCCGAGGCCGACAGTGGAATACTTGAGATCTGCTCCGCTTAAGCCGCCTTTGACTTTCTTAGCTGCGGCATCCCAGGTAAAATCCTTGCCTTCCACATCAGTATTGGGATCATAAACATCGTACTTCAGTACCAACTGGTTGCTCTTAAACACATTCTGGACGTACATTAAATAGTAGCCCATGAAGTTGCGCATATAAACCGCAGTCGTGGAATTACGGCCTGGGTTGTAGTAGCTGCTGGAGGAACTTGTTCCAGGCTGCACACCCTGGATATATTCGAAATTGAGCTTTAACCCCCCAAGCACAGGCAAATCATAACAGACCTGTAAATCCCCGCCAAAATACTTACGGTCGAACTGCTTGTTAAGCTGACCGGCAGCGCTGTCGTTTTTGATAAAAGCGTTGTTTGACATTTCGTACTGATACCCTTTAGTTGCAACGGTTGTCGTTGTTTTTACCGCCCAACCCGAATCAATGCTTTTTACGGTCTTAGTGCCGTTGATAATAGTATCATGAGTTCCATTTGGCACATAGCCCACAAAAACTGTATCGTGCTTCTGATAAATCGATCTTGAGGTGGTCCATGAACTATACGTGGTATCCGTGCAGGTCACGCTTCCCATGTACGCAGAAACGCCGCCGTCGATGGAGAGATTGATATCGGTCAAAGGAAGCGAGAAACCCAGGCGACCGATAAAGTCTTTTTTATTATCATTCTCAGCAAGGGTGGCCTGTGTGCCGTTGAAAAGACCGGCCTTAAGATTAAAATGCGAAAGCATTCCAAGTTTTTCGGCTGGATTTACAAACAACATGGCCCCTAAATCGCGCTCCTTGGGAAACAGCACCTGGAAAAGACGGGAGCGTTCAGGAGATTCACGGTTGCTGGAAGAGTAGGAGATTTCATAACCGAAAGGCCTGTCAAAAATACCGCCCTTCAATCCGACGCTCTTCAGCCACGGTTCAGTGACTGCAAAATAAACGTCTTTGATTTCGAATCCGCCGGTACTTGCGTCGAATTGAATATAGCTCTGTGTTAATTCTGTTTCATAACCCAGTTTCAAACGCCCACGGCGGACCTGAACAAGGCCGCGGGTACCGTCTGTTAACGCGCCACCTGCAAAATCACCGACTTTCTGGAGATACTTTCCAGTTGCATCCATGGTACCCGCAGTATCCGTGGCCATCCTATATTGGATTTGCATATAGCCTGACATTTTCAACTTTGCCAGTTTTGCCACTGTTGCTTTGTCTGCAAGGTATGATTCCTCGAGTCCGTCAACTTTCCCCTGCAGAGCAGCTAGCTTCTCTGATCCATTTTCATTGTCTTTTGCAGTATCAGCGCTCGTTTGAGCATAATTCAAAAAAGTGCAGAATAAAAACGAGAATACAAAAATAAGTTTTTTCATAAAATTGCCTTTTTCTTAAGTTCCTTTTTTAATTACCATAATTTCATTAACCCTTATCTCTTCTCATGCTGCAAATAATGATGATGATGAGAGAATTTTATTTACATTTTTGTCTTTCCCTCCTTTTTAAATATACCCTTTGAATATTGCATTGATATTACAAACAGATAACGATTCCGAAACATAAAACCCACTATCAGCGGATTTTTAATTTCCGTTTCTATTGTTCGCCAAAGCGATCTATAAACAGAAACGGTTTAAGAATGAGCAATACGAATTCTTTTAATTCGTTTATCAGCTCTTTCATAAATAATACAGACATGCCCTACCTCCTTTTTATAATGGTTGTCTGTTACAATAAATATAAGGATTCAATGATACAGTAGAATTACAGAGCTATGACAATTGGAATTTGTGGAAGAATTACTTTAACGGCTGCCATTGCCGTTATTATTAACCGGCAATGTTAAGACAAATCCTGCGCCCCCATCAATGCCGTCCACCACGCGAACGCTGCCCTTGAGGGTAACCGCAATATGTTTGACAATGGCAAGACCGAGACCTGTGCCGCCGGTTTCACGGCTCCGGTGGCGGTCGATTCTAAAAAAGCGCTCGAAAACCTTTTCGCGGTATTCGATCGGAATACCAATCCCGGTGTCAAGAACCGATATTTCGCACTGGGAAGGGCTGACAACGGTTTGAATAACGATGCGGCCACCCGGTTTGTTATATTTGATGGCATTTGTGATCAGATTATAAAGCGCTATGTAAACCAGCTCCGGAACGCTCTTGATGAGGCCGGAACATGCAATGGCTATGGCAATGTCCTTATTTTTAAGCAGCAGCCCCAGATCATTTATGATTTCACCCACCAACTGTTCCAGATTGATGGTGTCGTATTTAATCGTCACCTTTCCACTTTCAAGGTAGGACAATTGGAGAAGGTCCGCGGTCAGATTTTCGAGTCGCAAAACACTGTTGCTGATTTTTTCATAACACTGCTTTCGAAAAGCCTCATCAGTGCACCCTTCAAGTGTTTCAACATATCCTTTAAGGACCGTAAGCGGTGTCCGTAATTCATGAGATGCTGCTTCAACAAACTGGGCTTTTGCATTTGCCAGACGCTTTTCTTCGGTCAAATCAACCAGAGTCAACATAGCCATTCCATCTGAATTCTCCTGCTGACGGAAGATTGGCATGCAAACAGCCTTGAGTTCATAATCCTTTGACCGACCTTTGAAAGAAACCATTCGCTCAACCCTGCCCTTTGCAGCAAGAGAATCGGATACAATATCACGAAAAGCTTGAAGATGAGTGAAACCCGTAAGCGGCATGGCTGGCAGTGTGTCTGAGGTGTATTGTGAATCGAAAAGCCTGCACGCATTATCATTTGCAAACATTACGCTCATTCGAATATCAACAGCCACCACAGCTTCGGCAACTGACTGAAGAAGTACACGTACCTCTTCCCGCTGACCAACCAGGTCATTTATCAGCACTTGCAAACGATCCGAGGTTTCATCCAGGTAATCGTAAAGACGGTCGGTTTCAGTGGAAAAACCGAAATAGACTTTTTCTTTTGTGATCCCGCTTTCAATAAGGCGCGCACTTTCGCCGATTTCATTAACAACATGGTGGATGCGCAGGGAAAAGTGATGGAGGATCAGGAAAAAGATGGCAAAAGCGCAGAGTGTCAGAAAGAGGACAGCGAGTTCACGATTCAATACATACTTATCTATATCCTTTAAAGGAATGGCAAACCTCAGGAAGCCTTGTAATACATCGTTTCGAATTATTGGCGCGGCAATATACAGCATTGTCAACTTGAGGGTGGCGCTAAAACGGATTTCATGAGAAAAGGGGACAGCGGAATTTAATAGCTCCTGGATCTCCGGTCGGTTTTTATGATTTTCGAGGAAATAAAGAGAATCTTTCAAAACCCTGGAATCGCCGATGACAATTCCTGAGGTATCAATGAAAGTAACACGCTGTTTGAGATACTTGTCTATGAAAAGACAATAGGATTGAAGATCACCCTGTGACTGTTTCTTAAGAAGCGAGTCTGGAAAAATTTCCGCATTGAAAAGCAGTGTTCGTGAAGCATCGTTAACAAGATTTGAGATATAAAACTGCTTGAAACTCCTTAAAATAAGAGCATTTACAAGAAGTGCAAGAATTAAAAGCGAAATGAAAAGCGGCAGGCTGAGTTTGAATTTGAGTGATCTGAACATGGGCCCTACTCCTCGTCTGAAACACTCGTGTCAAACATGTAGCCATATCCCTTGACAGTCTTGATAAGCTTCTTGGCGCGTCCCATTTTTTCCCGCATACGGGTGATATTGACATCCACAACACGGTCATCAACTTCAGAATCCATACCCCATGCCTTGTTAAGGAGCTGGTCTCTGCCAATTACCTTGTTGCGCTGATGAAACAGGTATTCGAGTATAGCGAATTCCTTGGGAGAAAACTCCACTGCTTTTCCATCAACCTTAATCCTATGGCTGTTGAAATTGACACTGAATCCTTCACCGGCATAAGCGTTTTCGCCCGCAAAGCCTGTAGTGCGTTTGAGGAGCGCCTTGACACGAGCTATTAATTCCTTGACAGAAAATGGCTTGCACACATAATCATCCGTACCAAGTTCAAACCCTACGATCTTGTCAACCTCTGCGGTTTTAGCGGTCAGAAGAATGACAGGCAGGTTCTCGGTCCGCTTGTTTTCCCGAAGGGTCTTTAATACCTCAAGTCCGTTTACACCCGGCAACATAAGGTCAAGGACGAGTAAATCAACATTCTCATCCCACAAAATGGAAAGCGCGGTTTCACCGTCTTTGGCTTTTAAAACAGTAAGACCGGCCCGCTCAAGATGGAAGGCAACCAAATCAAGGATATCGGTTTCATCGTCAACTACAAGGATTTTGGGTTCGTTTGTCATTTGTTAATAATATAGAAAATACATATTGCATTCAGGTTTCGGATATGTTTAAGGCTAAAGACACGTTTACATAAAACCAGATTACAAACCATGCAAAGTCCCAAGTGCCCGGATAATTAGATAACAGATGGCCGAACACGTTGCAGTTGCCGGAATGGTTATAATCCATGCCCAGACTATCCGACGCGCCGTGACCCAGCGTACTTTCCCCGCCTGTTCAACTGCACCAACACCCATGATGGATCCGGAGATCACATGCGTTGTAGATACTGGTATTCCAAAATGTGCTGTTCCCATAAGAACAAGCGCAGCCGCTGATTCAGCCGAGAAACCTTCCATGGCTCGGATTTTTGTGATACGCGTTCCCATGGTCTTTACAATCCGCCACCCGCCGAATGCCGTACCCAAGCCTATTGCAATATAGCAGGACAAAGCGACCCAACCGGAAATCTCCATGCTTGATGCAAGCCCGCCAGAAACAAGTGCAAGCATGATAATGCCCATTGTTTTCTGTGCATCATTTGTACCATGACCTATGCTGTACCAGGTTGCTGATAAAAGCTGGAGTTTTTTAAAGATAGCTGCTGCCCGCAGTGGTGTGCTTTTCTTAAAAAGATTTATAATGATAATCGTAAAAATAGATGATGCAATCATTCCCAAAACCGGGGCAATTATTATAAATGCAAAAATCGGCAAAACTCCGCTCACCGCAAGCTTTCCATCATTTATTGCTATGTGTCCAAGTATGACAATTGAAGGCCCGGCAGCAGCAATACCAGCCCCAACAAGGCCTCCTATAAGAGCATGACTGCTGCTTGTCGGAAGCCCCATCCACCAGGTGAAAATATTCCAGATTACCGCACCACAAAGAGCTGCAAGTATAAGCGAAAGTTTAAGCTCCACTCCGGGAAGCATATCAATGGCTATAATGCCTTTGCTTACCATTTTTGCAATAGCATGGCTGAATGTGAAATATCCTATGAAATTTGCAAGGCCGGCAAGAAATACGGCTTGAAGGGGAGTAAGTGTTCTCGTGACAACAACCGTTGCAATGGAATTTGCAGCATCATGAAACCCGTTTAGAAAATCAAAAACAAGGGCAAAGACAACAACGGTCAATATAAGCGGATGGGAAAGAAGGCCATGGAAAATTGTTTCCATTGATTTATCCTTGTTTAACTGTTACACCACGGACAAGTTTTCCGATATAATCCATAATATCCGTTATTCCTTCAAGATATTCGTAAACCTCCTTGAATTTCAAAACATCTATAGGGTTATGCTGACCGTCAAAAAGCTCTGCCATGCTCCAGTGAAAATGATGGTCTGCCGTGTTTTCTAGTGAGTGAAGTTTTTCAACATGCTTCATTATTTCACCCTTTTTCTCAAGGGCTGAAAAAAGCAGTTTTAATTCAAATGCCATTTCAACAAGCAAATCTGAAAACCTGCTTACACTGGAAGGGGCACTGCGGATTCTATAAACCTCAAATTTTTGGGTGATGCTGTTTAATATATCAAGAGCTTTATCCACATTAATCGCGATGGTATGTATGTCTTCCCTGTCAAATGGAGTTATAAAGGTTTTATTAAGTTCATCTATGATTTTCCTTTCAACCTTATCCCCTCTTTGCTCACATTGCTTCATTGAAATAATGCGCACTTTAAATTCTTCATCGGAAAGTTGTTTAAGATTATCCGTAAACTCCTTGAATAATTTACACCCTTCTATCAAAACCTCAATTTGTTCATTAAAGTAAACAAAGAATTTGGTTTCCCTCGGAAGAAGAATGTCCAGCGGATTGAACTTCACCGTGACTCCTTTAAAAAGGTAAATACAAACATATTATTAAGCAAAAGATATACTTTCAACATTACAAATGTATTACAGAGATGTTACAAAAGAAATAAAGGTTAACGGAAAACGATAATTTTGAAAAAATTAAGGATTTATTACAGTAATGACCAGATAGCTTAATGCTGAACAAGCTGCTGTTAAGGGAATTGTTATTATCCAGGCCCAGACAATTCTACGTGCTGTAATCCACCGAACTGATCCGGCATGCTCTACAGCACCCACACCCATTATAGACCCTGAAATGACATGCGTTGTTGATACTGGTATGCCAAAAGCCGCTGTTCCTAGTAGCACAACCGCAGCAGCTGTCCCAGAACAAAAACCTTCCATTTCACGGATTTTTGTAATGTTTGTGCCCATTGTTTTTACAATCCGCCAGCCTCCAAAAACCGTTCCAAGAGAAATTGCACTGTATGCTGAAAGGATGACCCAATGCGGAATATAAAATTCCTTCTGCATCCCTGCGGTACATAATGCAAGCGCAATTATACCCATTGTTTTCTGTGCATCATTTGTTCCGTGGCCCACGCTTGAAAAGACTCCTGATATCAACTGAAGATATTTAAATGTTACTTTGGATTTTCTTGGATGCATTCCTCGAAAAATCCAAATTATAATTATTGTGAATAAGCCGGCTCCAACCATACCAAGCAATGGCGCAATAATAATAAAAGAAAATATGGTAAGCACACCCTTCCAGATAATCACAACGGGACCGGCATGTGCAATACCAGCGCCGATAAGTCCTCCGATAAGTGCATGGCTGCTGCTTGTAGGAAGGCCAAGAAGCCACGTGGCTATGTTCCAGATAATTGCACCTATTAAGGCGGCAATAATAAGAGGAAGGGTAACATTATCCATATGGACAACACCCTTTCCAACCATTTTTGCAACTGCAACCCCAAAAACAAAATATCCAACAAAATTGGCCAACCCCGCCATTACTACCGCTTGAAAAGGAGTCAATGTTTTGCTGACAACGATTGTTGCAATGGAATTAGCTGAATCATGAAACCCGTTTAGAAAATCAAAAACAAGCGCAAGTGCGATTACAAGCATTACAGCAGGATGTTCCAAAAGAGCATGTATAAGATGTGATAGCATTTACTAACCCAGTTTAACTACAACTCCACGGACAAGTTTTCCAATATAATCAATGGCATCAACACAGTTTTCAAGATGCTCATAAACCTCTTTGAATTTCAGCACATCTATGGGATTGTGCTGACCGTCAAATAATTCAGCCATGCTCCAATGGAACAAATGATCCGCAGTATTCTCAAGCGAATGAAGTTTATCAGCATGAACCATGATGTCCCCCTTGGTTTCAAGGGCTTTCATTAGTTTTTGCAAAACAAGCGCCATTTCAATAATAAGGTCCGCGAATTTGCAAACATTTTCCGGAACCTTACGAATATGATAAATTTCAAACTTCTGCGTAATACTGTTTAAAATATCAAGGGCTTTATCAATATTGATTGTAATTGTATGAATGTCTTCCCTGTCAAAAGGAGTAATGAATGTTTTATGAAGTTCATCTATTATACGACGCTCTACGGAATCGCCTTTATGTTCATATTCTTTTACAATCAATATTTTATTCTTGAATTCATCATCGCTGAATTTCTCTATGTTAACAACAAATTCCTTAAAGCTCCTGCCTCCTTCAATAAAAATATCCACCTGTTGATTAAGATAATGGTAAAACTTTGTTTCGCGCGGTAAAAGAATATCAAGAGGATTGAATTTCATGAGATCTCCTGTTCTATTTAATGATTGACAGTAATATAATCCGCATGAATTGGCTTGTTTGAAAGCTCAATAAGATAACTTAATAAGAAACGCTTTTTCTAGCTTAATGGGAATTAATCCCTATAAATAATTTTGGCTCCATCAGAGGAGACCGCTTCAAAAACAACAGGATTAATATCATACTCCCTTTTATATGCGGAAAGTGATTTTTTAAAAATACCCTCACCTTTTTCCTGAATTAGAACAATGATACATCCTCCGAATCCGCCGCCTGTCATGCGCGCTCCCAAGACCCCTGCCTGCTTAAGCGAAAGGTCTACAAGAAAATCCAATTCAGGGCAAGAGACCTCGTAATCTTTTTGTAAACTCCGATGGGATTCGGTTAGTAATCTACCGACGGAAACAAAATCATCAAGGGCAAGACAACGAGCAACTTCAAGGAGTCTTAAGTTTTCTGAAAGTACATGGTGACAGCGCTGGTATAATATATCTGAAAAAAGATTCCTGTTTTTATCAAGAAGTTCCAAAGAAAAATCAGATAGTGTCTCTATACCAGGGTTTACATTCTTTGCTATTTTAAAAGCTTCATCACATTGCGCGCGTCTGATATTATATTCACCTGCTGCCAGATTATGTTTTACACCTGAATTGATTATAAGAAGTTTCATATCCGTCATTCTGAATGGGATATAATCAAAGCTTAGGTCATTGCAGGAAAGTTTAAAAAGCGTATCTTTTTTCCCAAGAATAGAAATGGCCTGATCCATTATCCCGCATTTTGTGCCTAAGAATTCATGTTCTGACTTTTGGGCAAGCAAAGCCAATTTTATTCCATCAATAGTAAAAGAAAAAAGCTCCTTAACCGCAAATCCCGCTGAAACCTCTGCTGCTGCTGACGATGAAAGGCCTGCACCTATGGGAATATCTCCTGTCATTGTAAGGTCAACGCCTTTTACGCTGCATCCAGCATTAATGAGCATTTTGATAATTCCCTTGGGACAATTAGCCCAAGTTGAAATATTATCAGGTTGTAATGAACTAATTTCAAACTCCTCATATTTATTAAAATCCAAAGATTGAATACGAAGAAGCCCCTTGTTGTTTTCGGAAACAGCGGAATATACACCCATATTTAAAGCAAGCGGCATTACTAAGCCACCGTTGTAATCAGTATGCTCACCTATAAAATTGACTCGCCCGGGAGCAAGAGCAATGAGTTTGGGCTTGGTTTTAAATTTTGCTAAATGAAAATCGATAAGTTTTGATTCTGTCATTTTATCCCTTTATTGGCAAATATTAAAATTCAGCTGCAACAAGTAATTTGCCAAACCTTTGTTACACCTGTCGGTGGCTGAGTGTCTGCTGATTCATTAGAATAAAGCAAATGTATCGAAGCCCCGGCAAACGTATTTTAATATAATTCCCTTGCATCAACGAAAATATTTATCCAGAATATCACGACTCGCAATTACATAATCAACACCAGAAGAAATCGTTACCAATGTTACAAGGCCAATCATGGCAAAAGGAACATAATTCCAAATAAGGAGAAAATCAGCGTATAAAGCAGGATAAATAGACGGAAAAACACTCCTTGATAATTCGCTTATAATAGTTGCTAAAACAAGAAGCGTAATAATTGCAGTTCCCTGAAGCCCTGTTTTCCATTTTCCAGAGGGCCTTGCGGCAATTACAACGTTCTCGGCTGCGGCAAGAGTGCGAATTACTGAAATGGACGCTTCCCGATAATAAATAAGGGCAATCATCCATACTGGAGCATAATTACTAGCAACAAAACACAAAAATATCGTCATGGTGCAGATTTTGTCTGAAAATGGATCAAGATATTTCCCAAGTTTTGTAACTTCATTTCTTTTCCGTGCGAAATAGCCATCCAGACCATCGGTTACAACAAAAAATATGGAAAATAGAATTGCCAAAATCTGAAGGGTTAGAGAATTATCGGAAAAATCAGGATTACGATCATAAAAATAAACAATTAAAAACGCCGGGCTCATAAGAAGACGCATGAGTGTGATTTTTGTTGCAAGATTGACGTCCTTTATGCCTCTTTTCTGCTTCAGTTTTTTCCATAAAAAGGCGCATATATTTATTACTGAGATTACTATCACACCCAGCATTGCAATATTATTATATGGTTCGAGCTGCAATATGTAAAGTATGACAACAATTGCAAGGCTTGATGCATTTATCTTCTGCATTTTTCTAAGCTCAATATATTCTTCGCCCTTGAATAGAAAATTATACCCATGCCGTATAAAAAACATCTCTTTAAATGTTATAAAAATCATCCCAAGAAACATAAGTATCGGAAATTTAGCTGAAATTTGGATCTCTTCTATTGTAAGACATATTAAAACAGGGATAAGAGTTACTCTATTTGTTAATGCAGAACATACACGGCTTGAAAGTTTATTGGAAATCCTTTCTAAAAGCGCAAGAATGATTATTCCTGAAAAAACAGATAATGCGATGTTGTTTTGCCCGTAGCGTAGGTAATTAATAACCACGAGCATGAAAACAATTTTAAATAAGGACGTGACTTTAATCCAAAAACCTATTTCACGGTTTTCAGGGGGATTGGGCAAAATTACCTCCTAATAAGAGATTCCGCATGTGTACGGGCTGTTTTTGAATTTATGCCACCAAGCATTCTCGAAATTTCTTTAATACGATCTTCTTCTTCCAGGATCTTCATGGTGATTGATGTATGATTTGCTGAAATCTTTTTATCAACGGAAAAATGAATATCCGCTTCTTTTGCAATCTGATGAGAATGGGTTATACAAAAAATCTGATGATATTTTGAAAGATCTTTAAGAAGAAGCCCAACTTTTTCCGATGTGATTCCGCCTATTCCAGCATCAATTTCATCAAAAATCAAAACAGGTGTCTTATCCTTTTCCGCTAAAACGCTTTTTATTGCAAGCATTACCCTTGAAATTTCACCCCCAGATGCAATTTTGGACAGAGGTCTAACAGGTTCACCCGGATTTGCTGAAAACATAAATTGAATAATATCTAATCCATCAGAATCAAATTGCTCTTTCCGAGAAAAAGATATTGACAATATAGCATGGTCCATATTCATCTGCTTTAAAAAATACAATACTTTTAATTCCAATTTGGTTGCGGCCTTTTTACGCAATTGAGATATTAACTCACTCTTTTGTATTAAATCTTTTTCAAGGTATGATATTTCCTTTTCGAGATCCTCTTTTTCAATAACAGTGTTTTCAAGAAAATCCAGGTCTTTCTTTGTTTCCTGCATTAAGGACAAAAGACATGCCTCATCTCGATTATATTTCCTTTTAAGTTTGCTTATTACCGAAAGTTGGGAATTTAAATCATCAAGGTTCCACTCATCCGCCTTTTCATCCGAAGAACCATCAGGAAAACTTGATATTAAATCATTCAAAAAAATTCTTATTTCATTAAAAGTCTTTAGCCTATCTGCAAATCCTGAATCTATTTCAGCAAGTTTCTCCAAAGGTTTTTGCGCACGAAGAAATCTTGCGGAAAGATCGTTATTTAACAGGGTTGCAATCTCATTCAATAAATCTTTTGCTTTCCGGCCCCCTTCAAGGTAATGAATCCTTGATAGAAGTTCTTTTTCCCTGCCCTCGTAAATAACAGAGCTTTTTAATTCATTAAACTGATGAAGAAGAAAATCCTTCTTTTCTGTAATTGATTTTTCTTTCAAAATAAGATTGGACAGGAGTTCTTTTTTATCCTTGAATTTGTGAAATATTTCGGAATATACTGTCAGGTCTTTTTCTATTCCAGTATATGAATCAAGAAAAGAAAGATGGTTTTCAGGTTTGAAAAGTGATTGATGTTCGTTTTGTCCATGGAAATCGACCAATAGTTCACCTATTGCTTTTGCGATTTGAAGGGTTGAGGGCATTCCATTTATAAAACATCTGTTTTTACCATCATTTACGATTTCACGGCGGATCATTATTTCATCATTAAAAATATCAACGCCCTGTTCTTTAAAATATTTTATAATAGATTTGTTATTGCCAAGAGAAAAAGTCCCTTGTATAATTGCTTTTTCCTTGTTAGTACGAATCACATCTGTTTTTGCCCTATCACCAAGAAGAAGTAAGAGCGCTTCAACTATAATCGACTTTCCAGCACCGGTTTCACCCGTTATTATATTCAGCCCTTTGCCAAATTCAAGGTCAAGTTTATCAACAAGAACGTAATCTCGGATGGAAAATTGGGTAAGCATTTTTCAATCTATTTTCGTAACTGTTCAGTCGTTTTGCCGGCCCCTCGATACGCGCCAAAGGCGCTACTCGGGGATCGGCGGATGTATCGAGGCACCCGGCTGGCACACCTCGACAAACTCGGTGCATCGCTCGGGGACCGGCGAAATGCCTGAACAGTTATCTATTTTCTTCCCATTCTTTTTAGCATTTCATTGTATGAAGGGGCCTTGAAAAGGCTGCGCTTGGGCCTGGGCTTATTTTTCAAATCTTCAGGATTCACTTTGATAAGTACATTTTGTAATATACCGAGAATATTGCTGAACGACCAGTACAACATAAGACCCGCAGGCATGCTGTTAAGCATGAAAAGCATTACAAGGGGCATGATATATATCAAGCTTTTCTGTTTTGGATCCGTCATTGTCTGTTTGCTTTGAAAAAACATTGTAATGGCCATTATAAATGTTAAAACAGAAACATTTGGGCCATAGAAAAAAACCTTGGAAGGTAACATGTAAAGCGCTTCAGGGCCGGATAAATCCGTAATCCATAATAAAAATGGTGCTCCACGAAGTTCTATGGATTTTCTCAGGGCAACAAAAAGCGCGATAAAAATAGGCATCTGAAGGATCATTGGAAGGCATCCTCCGGCGCCGATAGGGTTTACACCTTCATCTTTATAAAGTTTCATGACAGCTTTATTCATTGAAAGAGGATCGCTTTTATACTGAGCCCTTATCGCATCAATTTTAGGCTGAAGAAGTTTCATTCTGGCCATTGATTTGGAGCTTTTCATTGTAAGAGGAAGTGTGACAATTTTACTTAATAATGTAAGAAAAAGAATGGCAATTCCATAATTTGGAATAAGACCATAAAAGAAATTCAGAATATCAAGAATAAGTCCGCATAGGGGGGGAAACCAGATATCCGCTCTGAAAAACCATGTATAACCGGTAAAAATTATTTTTTCCAGTTTAATGTCATAAGAATCAAGAATGGAATATTTATTGGGACATAATATTATTTTATAATTTATTTTTCCGGATTCAACCTTACCATTAAAAAGAAATGAATAATTCTGTTCATTATTGGTTCTTTCATAATCATAAATTTTACGGAAGGAAATGTCATAATCAACGGCTTTTTCCGGCATAAATGTTCCGCTGAAATATTTGGACCTGAGCGAGACCCATTTAATCAAGCCCTCAACGTTCTTTACTGTGTCATTTTTGTCAACGGGATTGTCGACATCGTCACCAAAATAGACACTAACTGAGTTGTCCGAATATAATTCAGAAGATTTGGCTTCAGATTCAAAAATTCCGCTTTTCCAGCCGAAATTATAATTTTCTCCTCTTGAATTACCGATTAAATGCATGGAAACATCGAAATCATATTTCCCTTTTGTAAAAGTGATAATTTTTTCAACTCCAATACTGTCTCCTGAAAATCCCTTGAATGAAAGGAAGGATTTATCATTAACAAAAATGGTGTCTTCTATGTCTGATTCAAATAGTATATAGTCAAAATTTATTTTGTCAAGTGAAAAATTAAGCATACCTTCAGAATTTTCCGGGATAAGGTCCAAATACTCCCCGTTTTTATCCTTATAATTTTTCATCTTCCAGGAGATAGCACGAGCTCCAAGGGTTGTAAATTCTGCTATATAAAGATCACTAACCACTATAATTTTCTTTTGTTTTTGAAATATAAGACTATCTTTAATACCTTGAAAGGGTAAAAAAGATTTTACATCATTACTATTAGAGGATGCTTTTACCGGGGAGGAATCAGGAATTATTACTTTTTTAGAATTTAAATCTGATTTATAAGGTACTTCGGAATTAGGGATGGGTTTTTCTTTATGAAGGAGCCTATAATTATATAGGTCACTATTAAAAAATATAAAAGAGCCGATTATTAACAAAAATGCAATAATGAAATTTTTATCCACGTTTATTTTACCTCAAAAAGTTTAAGGAACAGGATCGTACCCACCCTTGCTGAAAGGGTTACATCTAAGAATACGTATTGCAGAAATTACACCACCTTTAAAAAAACCAAATTTATTTATTGCTATTGCCGAATATTCCGAACAGGAAGGATGATAAATACAAACACGCGGTAAAAAAGGAGAAATAGTAAGCTTATAAATTTTAATAAAAAAAACAATGCTTTTTTTTATCATACCAAAATGGAAAGGAGAATATTCAATTCAATTAATAAAGTTTTCTTACCAGTTAGTTCGATCGGTTTAAGAAGAAATATTTTGATCGAATATTCATTATGATTAGGTAATTTAACCCTTAAAAATTCCTTTATCCTTCTTTTTAAAAGATTTCTTTTAACAGAATTTAGATGTTTTTTCCTTAAGAAAAATAAAAGGTTCCCATGCCCATTTGTACTGACTTTATAGTGGAAATCAAAATGATCCGTACTAATTTTTAAAAATGATGCACGGTCCTCTGACCTGTTATTCGTCGGAGACAGTCAACCTCTTTCTTCCTTTTGCCCTTCTCCGTTTTAAAACATCACGCCCTTGCTTGGTCTTCATACGCTCACGAAAACCATGTTTGTGTTTTCTTTTTTTATTAGAGGTTCGATTAAGTGTCTGCTGGCGCATGAAATAAATCTCCTTTTTAAATGTTATGATGTTCTTATTATCGAGATCTGAAAAATAATATATTTAATCTCTATAGTTTAAAGGAAAAAAATGGATTTAAATAAAATATGGAAAGAATGTCTTTCTTTGATTAGCAAGAATGTCAGAGAAGAATCCTTTAAAACCTGGCTCGAACCCACTATTTTAACAAGCTTAACTGAAAAAGAAGCAATAATAAATACACCTAAAGGTGAAATACACGCAAATTTTATTGAAGATAAATATAACTACCTTTTAGTGGAAACAATAAAACAAAAAACAGGATTTACGGTAAAAATAAAAGTAAAGTTTGAAAAATCAACACAAGAAGAAAATGTTTTACCAATAGACATAAGTAAAGCCCTAAATAAAGAATATACTTTTGAAAACTTTATAGTTGGAACAAACAATGAGTTTGCTCATTCGGCATGTGTTGCTGTTTCAGAGTCCCCAGGAAAAACAAAATTCAATCCATTATTTATTTATGGGAAAAGTGGGTTGGGGAAAACACATATACTTCAAGCAATTGGAAATCGGATTTTAAGTAAAAAGAAAGAAGAAAAAATTATTTTTACTAATTCAGTGCAGTTTATGGACGAATTTATAAAATACATAGAAATGAAGAAAACCGGTGAATTTAACAAACTATATAAAATATGTGATGTTTTATTAGTTGATGATATTCAGTTTTTATCTGGAAAAGAAGGAACCCAGGAAGTATTTTTCCATATATTTAATGATTTATTTAATAATGGAAAACAAATTGTTGTAACAAGCGATAAAATTCCAAAAGACATCACTGGATTAGAAGAAAGATTAATTTCAAGGTTTCAGAGTGGTCTTACAGTTGATATTCAACCACCTGCATATGAAACAAAAATAGCAATTTTACATAATAAAGCAAAAAGGAATAACCTAAGTTTACCTGAAAATGTAATTGAATATATAGCAAAAAATTCATCAAATAACATTAGGGAAATGGAAGGGTATTTAATAAAGCTTTTGGCATATTCTTCAATGTATAAAATTGATATTGATTACACAAAATCAATTGAAATTTTAGAGTTGAAAAATGAAAATGAAAATAAAAAAATTTATGTTGAACAGGTAATTGATAAAGTTTCAACATATTATAATATACCTAGAGAAAAAATAATAAAAGGTAGCAGAGAAAAAGAATTTGTAATTCCAAGACAAGTTGCAATGTATCTTTCAAGAAAATTAACAAGCTCTTCTTTAAAAAATATAGGGAAAATTTTTATGAAAGATCACAGTACAATTATTCATGGATATAACAATATTGAAAATATTATAAAAAATGATATTAAAATTAAAAATGATATTTATCAAATTTCAAAATCTATAATTGAAGAATAATTATTAACATATTAACATTATTATATTTTAAAATAAGTCTTTTCCTTAATTATTAACAAATAATTATTATTATTAACAAATTTATATTGAATTATAAACACTTTTTAAACAAAAAAAATCGATATAACACTATTAATTGTAATATATTACATAAGTTATCATCAAAATACTCACTATTAAATATCTTATGATTAATTTAAAGATATATAATATAATTAATAATTTAATCCCTGTTTCACGTGAAACAAAATAATGATAAATAGATTTGATACAATTATTGTTGGCGGAGGACATGCGGGTTGTGAAGCTGCAAATGCAATTATTAAAATGGGTTTGAGTTGTTTATTGATTACAAATAAATTATATCAAATTGGTAAAATGTCTTGTAATCCAGCAATAGGTGGTCTTGCAAAAGGACATATTGTAAAAGAAATTGATGTTCTCGGTGGTTTAATGGGTAAATTTACGGATCTTACAGGTATTCAATTTCGTATGCTTAATTTAAGTAAAGGACCTGCTGTTTGGGGTCCTAGAGCACAAGTAGATAAAGAAGCATATATGAATTATGCTTCTAACTATTTAAAAGAATTACCTGGTTTATCATTACTTGAAGGAAGTGTTATTTCTTTAATCATAAAAGATAAAATGGTATATGGAATTGAAACCCAGAGCAGAGAAGAATTTTATTCAAAATGTGTAATTTTAACTTGTGGGACTTTTCTGAATGGCCTTATTCATATTGGAAAAAAAAATATCAATGCTGGTCGTATTGGGGATCCTTCTTCAAAAGGTATAACAGAATGCTTAAATAATCACGGCATATTTTCAAATAGATTTAAAACAGGAACCCCAGCCCGTATTTCTCGATCATCAATTAATATTTCAGGTCTTTCTGAACAAAAAGGCGACATCCATCCGTGGCCTTTTTCATATTCAACAAAAGAAATTAAAATTGATCAAGTCCCCTGCTATTTAACAAGAACAACATTGCAAACACATGAACTTATTCGTAAATATATGTCTTATTCTCCTATGGCGTCGGGAGATATTAAATCAAGAGGGCCCCGATACTGCCCATCTATTGAAACAAAAATTATCAATTTTCCTGATAAGGAAACACATCAATTGTTCATTGAACCTGAAGGGAGAAACCATCCGAATATTTATCTAAATGGTTTTTCAAATTGTTTTCCTGAAGAGATCCAATTTGAATTAATAAAAACTATTCCTGGTCTTGAAAATGCAGAAATAGATATACCAGCTTATGCAATCGAATATGATTATTTTCCGCCATTGCAGCTAAAGAATACATTGGAATCTAAAACCCTTGAAAATCTTTTTTTTGCTGGACAGATTAATGGCACATCCGGATACGAAGAAGCTGCAGCCCAGGGTTTAGTTGCTGGAATAAATGCAGTACTTAAAATTCGTAGTAATCCCCCATTTGTCCTTAAACGATCAGAAGCATATATTGGAGTACTTATAGATGATTTGGTAACAAAAGGAACCGATGAGCCATATAGGATGTTTACTTCTCGTGCCGAATTTAGGATTTTACTCCGTCAGGACAATGCTGACGAAAGATTAATGGAAAAAGGTTTTAAATTAGGTCTTATTGATAAGGAAAGTTATAAAAATACATTTGATAAAATAAAACGCATAAATAAGGGGGTGGATAATTTTAAAAAAATAAAAATTGATAAAACAACTATAAACCCATATTTAAAATACCTTTCTTTAAAAGAACTTGATTCCAATATTTCCCTTTTTAATATTATTAAAAGACCCGAATTTAATGTAGAAGTTTTTTCCAAAATTCTTTCTTATGATTTTTGCATGCCTTATGAAGAAGCAAAAAGAATAGAAATCATTATTAAGTATGAAGGATATTTAAAAAAGCAACAGGAATACATAACTCTTTTTGAAAAACTTGAAGGACAACGAATTCCTGAACATTTTAATTATTATAGTGTTCAAAATCTTTCAACTGAAGCAAAAGAAAAGCTAAATAAAATTAAACCAGCAACTATTGGGCAGGCTGCTCGAATTTCTGGTGTTAGTCCTTCAGATATCCAAACACTTGTAATTATGGTAAAATATGATCGACATAAAAAGTCAAATTAAGATTTATCTCGATGAAATAATAAAATGGAATAAAAAAATAAATCTTGTATCTTTCAATGATTTGGAAAATATTTATAATCGTCATTATCTTGATTCAATTTCAATCCTTAATAATATTCCAGAAAATTCACGTTTACTTGATATGGGTAGTGGAAATGGCTTTCCTTCTATTCCCATTGCCATACATAGGCCGGATGTTGATGTTTTTTCAATTGAAATAAAAAGGAAAAAAGCATTTTTCCTTGAAAATATTAAGAATAAAATAAATTTAAATAATCTTACAATTTTAAATATTTCAATTGATGATAACCCGTATAATTTTATCTCCTTCTTTGATGTAATAACTTCAAGAGCATTTAGGGATATTAATTTATCTATTGAAAAAGCATTTTTTTATATAAAAAATAATGGTAAGCTAATATATTTTAACTCCTTTAATAATAATGTGTTACATTGTATTTCCAGACAAAATGAAAAAGTTATCCACAATGTCAACAATATTGTTTATAAGCTTGAAAATGGAAATTTCAGAAGTATTTCAGAAATTTTCTTTAACAAGGACTTATAATATTATATATATTATAGATTCTTTTTAAAACTATCTATGTGTACATATAACAAGGACTTTTTTTTAACTTACCAATTGAATTAAGTTACAGATACTTTTTTTAAGGAAGATTTTTTAAATAATGGCCAAAATAATTTCAATTGTTAATCAAAAAGGCGGTGTTGGCAAGACAACTACTGCTATTAATCTTTCTGCTTCTCTTTCGGTTCTTGAGAAAAAAACTTTGCTTATAGATATGGATCCTCAGGGTAATGCCACAACCGGTATGGGTCTTAATAAAAGGGAAATGGAATATTCAATCTACGACTTTTTTGTGAGCGATGAACAGGATCGCCCTGATCCTAATCTTATCATCCAAAAACCAAAATACCCCAATGTCAATAATTTTATCAATATTATTCCATCTAATCAGGATTTGGTTAGCGCGGAATATGAACTTTTTAAGATGATGGCCAGAGAATACCGTCTTAAAAATGCTCTTGCTGAAATAAAAAAAGATTTCGATTATATTATTATTGATTGTCCACCCTCTCTTTCCATTCTTACTTTGAATTCTTTAGCAGCATCTGATTCAGTTGTTATTCCAATTCAATGTGAATTTTACGCCTTGGAGGGTCTTGCCGAACTTCTCTCAACCATACGTACTGTCCAAAAGACTCTTAATAAGGAACTTGAAATAGAAGGCGCTCTTCTTACAATGTATGATGCGCGTCTTAACCTTGCAAGACAGGTTGCACAGGATGTAAAAAGCTATTTTAATGAAAAACTTTTTAATACAATTATTTTCAGGAATGTCAAACTAAGCGAAGCTCCAAGTGCCGGAAAACCTATTCTTGAATATGATATTGTATCAACCGGATCTGAAAATTATTTTCAATTAGCAGAGGAAATAATAAATCTCCATGACAGAAAAAAAGAATAGAAGAGCTCTTCACCGCGGGCTTAATGCCCTGATATCAAAAGAAATTCTTGATGCTTCTGAAGAAAAGGAAACGGCTTCTTTAGAACAGTCAGGACTCCCACTTCTTCCTGTTACTTCAATTTCATCCAATCCCTATCAACCTCGAGGGACTTTTGATGAAGAGGAATTGGTAGAATTAAAAAGCTCCATACAAAAATATGGTGTTCTTGAACCTGTTATTGTAAGGAAGTCCAAGAATGGCTATGAATTAGTTTCCGGAGAAAGGCGACTACGTGCTGTCAGGGCGCTTGGAATAGAAACTATTCCTGCTGTGATTCGCGAAAAGGTTTCAGACAGGGAAATGCAAATTCTTTCACTAGTTGAGAATCAACAACGTGCGGATCTTAATGATCTTGAAATAGCCATGGGTTATAACGAATTACTTTTAAAGTTCAATTACACTCATGAAAAAATTGCCGACGACACTGGCAAAAGCCGGCCTTATGTTTCCAACATACTACGTCTTCTTAAACTCCCAGATGAAATAAAGCAGGCTATAACTGATAAGAAAATTTCTTCAGGTCATGCGCGTGCGCTCCTCTCAATAAATGATGAAGAAGAGCAACTCTCTCTTCTTGAAAAAATAATCACAGAAGGTTTAAACGTAAGACAAATTGAAAGCCTGGTTGATGGGAAAAAAGAAGGCAAAGTAAAAGCAAAAATTATAAAATCCGAAGAAGATTATAACATCACGGAGCTTGAATCAAGACTTTCACTTTTTTTAAAGACACGTATCCAAATAAAAAAAGAAAAGGAAAAAGGTAAAATCATTGTTCATTTTGCTGATACCGAAGATCTTAACAGAATAATCGATATTTTTAAATGAAGCCGAAAAAAAACAATACGGTGTCAGTTCTTTTAATACGAGGAGCTGACAACACCAACATCAGTTTTAATGTTAATTTAATTCTTCTTAAAATCTTATTTATATTATATTTCATTTTTGTCGGCGCTTTAATATTATTTGTTATATATTATGGGAAAATATCCTATCGTTTTCTTACTATAACAGATATCTTAAGAGAAAATGGCGATCTCAAGGAAAAGGTTGAAAAAATTCAACTTTTATCTGGTGAAATCGATAAAATTCGATCCTATGAAAAAAAAATAAAACTTCTTACAATGAATTATGACAACAAAGATGACATCGAAAAAGCTAAATCAGAACCCCATCCTTCATCAACTTCTTTAATAAACCAGGCTAAAGATGAATCCACCTATGAAAAAGATATAGATGACTTTGTTCAAAATATCAGGCTGTATAAAAATCTTGATTTTATAAACACAAAGGATCACAGTAAAAAACAGCAGAAAATTATGGAGTCTGTTCCAAATATTCTTCCTGTTGACGGGTGGATTTCCCGAGGGTTTCAAAGTCTTCTTGATAATGAAAAAACCGACCATCTTGGAATAGATATAGCTAGTGCTTATAATTCGCCAATAAAAGTATCTGGTCCTGGAATTGTAACATTTGCGGGCTGGAAAAAAGATTTTGGTTTTATAGCGGAAGTTGATCATGGATATGGTTTTGTTTCACGATATGGTCATTGTTCAAGACTTATTGTTAAAAAAGGAGATTTGGTTGAACGTGGTCAAACAATAGCTTTTGTGGGCAATTCCGGACGTTCTTCCGCGCCGCATCTTCATTTTGAAATATTAAAAGATGGGAAAAAAGTCGATCCACTTATTTTTATATTGAAATAAAATTATTAGAATTTTAGAAAGGATTTAAAATCATGGCTGAAAAAACAAACCCAAACAACGGAAGCACCAAAGGCCTCCATACAGTAATCGGTACTGGTACAGTAATTGAAGGAACCCTTAAAGTGTATCATGATATAAGGGTTGATGGAAACATAAAAGGGAAAATATTTATTGAAGGCGATCTTATTGTAGGAAACAGCGGCTCAATAGAAGCTGATATCGAGGTTATAAGCACAAAGATCGGGGGAAGGATTGTTGGAAACCTTATTGCTAAAGAAAAGATAGAACTAGAAGAAAAAGCATCTGTCATGGGTGATATAAAAACAAAAGATTTAATAATAAATGAAGGCGCCGTGTTTCACGGAAACTGTTCAATGGTTGCAGACGCTAAATCATCAAAATAATTTTTATTGCATGAAGATTTTTTTGTTCATAACTCTTATAGTACTGTCTTTTTTTAGCGGATTATTATTTAACAGTAAGGGAGGCATCAGGGATATTTTTAAGGATAATAATCCTGAAAAAAGAAAAGCTGTTAGTTTAATCTCTCAAGCCACACAAGTTTCATCAGACGAAAACAAGGGAATTTTCTCTGAAAGAAATAATATACTTGTTAAAGCCATAACCCTTGCCTCCCCATCTGTTGTTTTCATAGGTGTTACACAAATACGCATTGTCCGTAATCCTCTTTTTGACGATCCCTTTTTCCGCCAGTTTTTTCCACCATCAGTAAGTGAATACCGTTCAATGGGATCAGGCGTAATAGTTACGGATAAAGGACACATTGTTACCAATTATCATGTTATTGAAAATGCTAGCAAAATAGATGTCCATCTGCCGGATGGCAGAAAATTCGAAGGAGAATTATTAGGCGGGGATCCATACACGGATATCGCTATTATAAAGATAAAAGGAAATGGTTTTCATCCTGTAAAGGTTTCCCAAAATGACAGTCTTTTAATAGGTGAGTGGGTAGCTGCAATAGGGAATCCTTTCGGTGCCATAATAAGAGATAGCAGACCTACCGTAACTGTTGGTGTTGTAAGCGCGTACGGTCGTACTTTTACAAGAGAAAGTGGTATAAAATATTCAAATATGATTCAAACAGATGCTGCCATAAATCCTGGCAATAGCGGCGGGGCTCTTGTCAATTGCGAGGGAGAGCTTATTGGAATCAATACCTTTATAATATCACCCAATGGTGTTGGAAACATAGGCCTTGGTTTTGCGATCCCGGTCAGTAGAGTGATGAGGACACTAAAAGAAATTATCCAGTACGGCCGAGTACGTCCCATATATACCGGTGTGTCTATTCAGAACATAGACCCATATATTGCCAACAGCCTTGGTCTCAAAGATCAAAACGGGGTAATTGTAAATTCCATCGCAAAAAAGAGTCCAGGTGAAAAAATAGGTCTTAAGGTCGGGGATGTTATAATAAAAGTGAATGATCAGGAAATATTTGATAGTGATGCGATTTCAGATGTTTTTAGCCAGTATCTTCCTGGCGACAAGATGAGTCTTACCATCATAAGAGACAGGAAAATAAAAGAGATATCCATGATATTGGAGAGTAGAGAGTAATTAGGTACTAAATAAAGTTTGGTAAATTCATTAAATTTGGTCTATTCCATATTTCTATAATATTTGTTTTTAATATTTTTAACATATTAATATAGTTTATTTTACTTAATCTCCTTAAAGTTCTTGACATTATAACTAAATTTAATTTATATTTATACTTTATTTTTAAACTAAAAAAGGAGATAAAATGGCTAATATTAAAAATATGATAAAAGAAATAACATCAAAAAATATGGAAACAGGATCCAGCATTCCTATTTGGATTCTTAACGATAAACTTAATATAAATCAAATAAATCATCAATTAGATAAAATGGCAGAGCAGGGTATTAAGAAAATTGTCATTAGGGCTGATAAAGGAATAATACCCACATATTTTTCAGCTGATTTTATGCAATATCTTCATCATATTCTTTTAAATGCCAAAAACCGAAACATAAAGGTTCTTTTTTCTGATGATTTACAATATGCCAATCCCGGGGTTCATGCAACACTTACAACTAAAAATCAACACAATCGCATGAAATATCTTTCTCTTGCGGATGTATTAAAAGCCAAAGGACCAAAGAAATTTGTTCAAGAACTTTCATTCAGCGATATACAATATGTTTTTGCTATAAAAATGAAGGATAAAAACCTCGATTATTCTTCTGTTAAAAATCTAATGCCTTATATAAAAGGACGACTTCTTCAATGGAATATGCCTTCTGGAGACTGGCGGATCTTTATTTTCCGTGTTACATACAATAAAAAACCTGTTGGTGGTTATGTTTTCAACTGTCTTGATAGTAATGCAGTACATTCCTATATAGAATCAACTTTTGGCAATCTTCGCAAATCCTTACCAAAAGAATCTTGTTCCGCACTGACAGGTTTTGTAGTTGAGTTGCCTAATATTGCACCCGATACCTCGATACGAGGCATACCTTGGTCAATGGAAATTCTTAAGAATTTAAAAAAAGATTGTTCAGTTGATCCAGTAACAACAGTCCTTTCATTGTTTCTTGATAACTACTCAAAGAAAACCGGTCTTGTCAGAAGGGGATATTATAAAGTCCTTTTAAAACTACTTTCTAACAATTTTTTGAAACCTCTTTATAATTATAAAAAATCCAATAAACTTGAAATACATACTTTTCTTAATGCAGGAGATCAGTTCAGTGGCGAAACACTTTTAAGATTCAATTATTCTTCCATAATCCAAAAATATGAAATTGACGGGCTTTCATCTTCCTCATCACTTACTGTGGATAACCCTTCAGTCCTTCATCTTTTTTCAGATCAAAAATATTATTTCAACCGTGAAAAAGGCAGCGTTATCCTGGGCCGTAACAAAAATGCTATAGGACGTAGTTTCAAAGAGCTTAAATTTGAAGCAGATGAGAACACTCAAATAGGACTTACAACGAAATTCATAGATGGTCTTTATTATTCAATGAAATTCGATTGTGGTCAACGGACTCCACCTAATATTTTTACGCAGTCCTCATTTTTCCGTGATTATCGAAATTTCATGCAATATAATGAAAGAAAAGCTATTGCGCTTAAAAATTCATTCCGTCTTGCGAAAGTAGGAGTAATTTTCCCTTCTGAAAGTTTCTACGCAAGCTATAATCCATCCAATCTGACTGCATATAGAACAAAATGCCAGCAATTTGATTCAGTTTTAAAGCAGCTGACGACCGATGATATTTCTTTTTATCTTATGGATGAAGAAACATGCAGCCATCTTACACATGGTGTTAAAGGCGAAGCGTGTCTTCAATCCGCCGGAAAAGGCAAATTTATTTTTAAGACTCTCATAATCCCTGAAACCTGCATAATAGGGAAAAAGTTTATATCATTCCTTGAAACATTTCAAAAAAACGGTGGACGAATAGCGCTTTATGGAATAACTCCTTATGAAACAATTGAGGGGCGCTATGATCCAAATATGCTAAAAAGTCTTGAAACCCAGCAGCAACAGTTATCGGGTAATTTCTTAAAACTTACCAAACCTGAAGAACTCGATGCTTTAAGAAATTTCTGTCTAAACCCTGATAAAACCCTTGAAATATTTACTGAAGGCATAACTGAAAAAAGAATTTCCGCAGGTACTTTTATTGAATCAAAAAATCGACATTTTTTCCTTTTTAACAAATCAAAGACTGAAAATGTAAGAACGGAAATAAAAGTCAATGCAAAAGGGTTTCTTTATTATACCGATTTGAACAATGGAGCACTGAATAATTTGCCTTGCAATGATTCTTCCGGTCAGATTAAACCTTTCATTTATAATTTTTCTCCAGGTGAGGCTTGCTTACTTTCACTATCCGATGTAAAGGTACAAGCTCCTATAAATCCATGCCTTCCCCTTGATGATCCAAACCGTCTTTATAGAATTATTCTGAAAGACCAGTGGGAGTTCGATGTATTGGATGATAATGCCCTTCCCATAACAGGTTGGACAATGAAAATCAATTCCAATCGTGATGTTAACGCGGGTTATAATCTTGCTTATGAAAGTTATATTAATGTTGAACAGGTCCCTCAAAAGAGTGTTATTTTTCTTAACAATATCATTAATCAGCATATTAATGGGCAGGATTCAGGGTATTATCCGGTTGAAATATCATTTAATGGAGTCACACTTAAAAGCATGCAATTTTTCGGCAGAGGAGAAAAGGTTTTTCATGAAAACGAGCTATTAAAGAAAGCACAATATGCTGGCATAATGGGTTATTCTTCGGATGTAACCACTCATGTTCGAAAGGGTATCAATCGAATCACAATCAAAACTTATGGTTCATCATTTGATCCTCTTCTAATCCATTATCCGGTTCTTTTCCTTGGTAATTTTGAAGTACGTCGTGGAAATAAGGGTTGGATGATTGTTCCCAAAGCTGAGGCAATAAATTATGGAAGCTGGACGAATCAAGGTTATCCATTTTTTAATGGCCGGATAGTTTACCGGCAAATTTTTGAAAAACCGGAAACACATAAACAGGTGTTGCTAAGGTTCAAAAATTTTGACAGCCATGCATTGGTTCGTGTAAATGGGAACCCAATAGATGTGTTGTCATGGCAGCCATCTTGTGTTGACATTTCCAAATTCATACAATCAGAAAAAAACAAGATTGAAATAGAAATAACGAATCTTCAGAACAATTTAATAAAGATGAATGAAATGCCCGCAGGTCTTACGGCTGAAGCATATCTTGATGTTTATCGTTAAGATATATATAGATAACAAAAAGAAAAGGCCTTCTTTTAGAAGGCCTTTTCTTTTTTGAATATGCTTAAATTTAACGATCGTTTCTATCTCTATCCCTATCTCTGTCGGTTCCAAAACGACTGACTCTTGGTTTTAGAATACCGGCTTCAATAAGACGATCCTTCATTGCTTTTCGCTTGGCTTGGCTCAGTTCCCGCTTGCGGCGTTCGCTGGGTTTTTCATAGTACTGGTTTTTTCGCAGGTCTGAAAGGACCCCGGATTTTTCGCATGCTTTTGAAAAACGTTTTAACGCTTTTTCAAAAGCTTCGTTAGGTTTAACTATTACACCTGTCATGATCTAAAAAATCACCTCCTGTCTGCTTTTGATCATAATTTATATAAGTTTTAAAAATAGATTATAATGTTTTATCATGTCAATTAGTACTTTAATTCTCTTGCATTTGATTCAAAATAGTGCAATATTAATGCAATTATGAATAATAATTATATGGAATGTAGGGTATGCCATTGAAAAACATTTTTTTATTATTCATCTTTTTTCTATTGTCTTGTGGAGGCAGTCATAAGAAATACACGGCACACTATTTTGCCATGGACACTGTCTTCGAGATTGCGCTTTTTGTTCCGGATAACAAAACCGGCGATGCAGTCCTTGAGGACCTCAAGAAAGAAACAGAAAGAATTGAAAGGATGTTCAGTGTTTTTTTTAAGGACGGCGATTTATGGAAAATAAACAACCGTGCTAATAAATTTAAAATGATTGTTTCACCTGAAGTTGCAGGACTTATAAAAAGAGGATTGGACCTTAGCATTGAAACCAACGGGGCTTTTGATATTACAGTAGCCCCTCTTGTATGGCTCTGGGGATTCGGAACCGGCTTAACTCCTCATATACCACCGGAAGACTCAATTAAGGAAATTCTGCGTCACGTTAATTATAAAAACATCACGGTAAAAGCAGATACTCTTCTATTCACGGATTCATTGGTTAAAATTGACATGGGGGGAATAGCAAAAGGATATGCTTTGGAAAAACTAGCTGAAATAATAAAAAAACATGGTATTAAATCTTTTATGATAGATGCTGGTGGTGATGTTTTTGTTGGCAATCAAAAGCCTGGTGGAATTGACTGGGTAATAGGCATCCGCAATCCGCGAAAGAAAGATGATATCTTATGTAAGATATATGCCTCCAATACTACCATCGCATCTTCAGGTGATTATGAACGCTTTTTTATTAAGGATTCAGTACGCTATAATCATATTTTCAATCCAAAATCAGGTTATCCTGCTAGAGATTACATAAGCGGAACTGTTATTTCTGATGATCCGGTAAGGGCAACAATTTATTCCAAAGTTATTATAATAAATGGAAAAAAGACCAATCCGCTTTCTTTGCCTGGAATCAAGAAATATTACTTGGTTGATGAAAACCTTTCAATGACAATTTATCCACCTGAAAAAGAATAATATCATTCTTACTATTTCTTTTTAATAGCATCTTCACTTTCTTGGTTACAGTATTAAACTCATTTACAGACAATCACTTAGAGCAATAGTTCAAAAAATGCTTTAAGTTTTTCTTTCACCTGGTCGATAAATATACACAAAGGAAAATAATATGGATATTGGAAGCATTTCTTCTTCAAATGTGTATAATCAAGACATAAGTAATCAAGGCACTCAAAACAGTACAAATGCAGAAAAAGCCAAACTAAGTTATATTCAGGCTTTATCAACCAGTAGTAAGAACATAAACAGCACTCTTATATCTTCTATAAGTAGTATTAGCCAAATCAGCATATCAGGACTCAATAGTGATTTCATCTACCATATTTACGACTCAAAAGCCATTACACCTCAAATATTGAACGCATATCTTAAAAAAGTTACTGATGCCGAGCAAAATCAGGATTCAGCTGAAAGCAATCCTACTTCAATAAACAATACGCTATCATCATCTGAAACAAGTCCAGAAAATTACTTACCTACACCATCTTCGAATCTTCCGTCCTTTAGTCAGGATAAAGGGTATAATATGAGCGCTGTTCAAAAATACTATCAGGATATACAGAAATTTTACAATGATCCCAATAACAAATACAATACCTATACACCCAGCTTCCTACAAGACTCACAATCCGGTGACAACCTGGATCTTTCTGCTTAGCTGATAAAACAAAGTATATCAAACTTTATCCCAAGACTCTGACTCAATTTCTCAGCAAGATTTGATACATATTTCTTTAGAATTGTACTGCATTCATCCGGATGAGAGGTTTGATTGGGCGTAAGGTAAACAAAGCCGGTTCGTGAAAATTCATCAAATTCCCATGGAATTTCTTTTGGATTTGTCAGGATATTAAGATTTGAGATGTAAAGTTTATTCAGGCAATTTGAAATATTAAATGGGCCATCAAACAATTCTAATATTTTCTTTTTAGCAATAGGTGAAATATCATCTGAAATATTGATTTTTAGACCCCTTTTTTCTTTGATGAAAGACTCCGGCAACATATTGCTGGCACATCTTATAACACCATAACTGCTTGCCATTTTTGTAATCTCGATATCTGTTTGTATTAACAAGGCCTTCTTTAATTTAAGACGCGGTATGGTATATCCCTTATCCTTATTGAATAGAAGTTTTATTTCTCCTTTTTGATCAAGAAGAACACTGAAATTTGCAAGATTTAAATATAATTCTCTTTCATCAATAATAATTATATCCGAATCAATTAAGCATTGTTCTATTAATAATTTTTTGAAATCAGGGTAGTCTTTTATTAATAAATAATAGTAAGGATCCACAATAATCTTTGTTCGTTCATCAATTGTACATTGTGCGGGAATTATATTGATTACAGTGTCAATATGGATTGAATCCAGCAGTACATCTTCATTTGTTTCAGGATTCCTTGACCAAAGAAAGCCATCCGGTATTGCATATATCTTTATATCCCGATTATACATTTCGTGATAAAAATCAAGTTCCATAAGGATATCGGAAAATGGTCCTTTTGCAACCAGGATAAATTTGTCAATAGCAGTCCCTGTAACAATATTCCCGCCTTCATGCAGCAAGCCACGACCATATTGGCCCTGAATGTCATTAAATTCGGATTTTGCAAAGAGACAATAATCGTTATCAAGCCAGGCAATAATATCTCTTGCCCATAATAGGGAATTGTTTCCTGCTTGTACTATAGTATCGGGGTTAATTTCCTTTGCTGCCTTGATAAGCGCAAGATTCTCATTGTTATCTTCATCGATATCTTCTTTGTTATAAACAAAAGAAAAATTTACCGGCCATAAACAAATACCCAATTGCTTAAAAGAAAAATCTTTGCCATATTTTACGCTTAATCGTTTTTCCAAAACATCCATGCGTTCATAATAAGCGTCTTCACAACCATATAAAAGGGAAAGTGAAATAAAAAAGATTGAAAAATCAGTGAATCTTCTAAGTTTAATGACGCTTGAAGATTCTTTTATATAATATGAAATATCCTTAAAACAATGCGCGTGTTCATATTTTTCCAAGTAAAGATGATAACAATCCTCGCCGCAGATTGTAATAAAGCGATCCTTGATAAAAACCATATTTTCTGGTGATAATTTTTTTATGATTTTAAAAGCTGTTTTATTTAAGTCATCAATTACTTTTTTTGGTAGGTTATTAACTTTCAAATATTTATCTATGACTTTATCAAAAAGTGAAACACAAATCGCTTCATCTTCAGTTGTAAGAATATCTTTTAAGCGTACTTTATTTTTGATGTCATCATGACAAATGGATAAGAATTTTAACCAGGCGCTTATGGATTTTGATCTGGACAAACCATTAATGTAGGTAATGACCGGAACAAGCTTTTCCTTTTTATCGCGATCCACAATAACCGCTCTTTCACAAGGAGCAACATTTTTTTTATTTCTGGCCATTATATTTTTATCTTTGCTATCTTGATTATAATGGGAAAATACAAAAAATAAGGTTGATATAGCGTAGAAAAGTTTATATTTATAACGGTAAATACATAATTGAAACGGGGTAAAAATGAAAAAAGCACTTGTTTGCGGAGCCGGCGGATTTATTGCAAATCATCTTGTTAAAAAACTTAAAAGCATGGGATATTGGGTCCGGGGCGTTGATATAAAAAAACATGAATGGTCGCCTGATGCTGCTGATGAATTTATTGTGCTAGATCTTCGCCTGGAAGAAAACTGCATAAAGGCACTCACCCTGGATAAAGGTAGGTTTGACGAGGTTTACCAGCTCGCAGCCGACATGGGGGGCATGGGTTTTATTCATACAGCTGAAACCGAGATAATGCACAATAGTGTACTCATCAATATTTATATGACCCATCAAGCAGCGCTAATTGGAATACCACGGTATTTCTTTTCTTCATCAGTATGTGTTTACCGCGACATGAAACCTGGTGAACCAGAAATGGCTGAATCTGAAGCAATACCTGCTAATCCGGATAATGAATATGGGTGGGAAAAGCTCTACTCTGAGCGCGTTGCCGAGGCCTATGAAAGGCGCTATGGAATGCAAGTTCGCATTGCCCGGTTCCAGAATTGCTACGGACCCGAAGGAACATGGACTGGTGGACGTGAAAAAGCGCCTGCTGCTCTATGTCGAAAGGTTGCGGAAGCCAATGATAATGGCACTATTGAAGTCTGGGGCGATGGTACAGCTGGTACGATCTTACACTTATGTGAGCGACATGGTTGATGGAATATATATGCTCATGCAGTCGGATCTTCACGGAGCAGTAAACATTGGATGCCCGCAATATGTTTCTGTTGACGAACTTGCAATTACAGTGGCAAAAGTAGCCGGGAAAAAGATTACAATCAAGCATGTCAAAGGACCTGTCGGGGTACAATCAAGAAACTTCTCAAATGAGCGGATTTATTCACTTGGGTGGAAGGCAAAGGTCTTGATTGAAGAGGGCATTAAACGAACCTATCCTTGGATAAAAGAGCAGGTTGCTGCGACAAAATTAAAACATTGATATATTGTTTCATAATATTATGGACCCAAAAGATCTGAAACGTCCCCGTCTTTACACTATTCATATTTTTATTCTTCTCGGAATGTCATTTTCCCTGGCAACTTATGTAATGGATCCGTTAAGTCATCCTTTTACATGGATACTTACAGCAGTTTTGTTTATTGCAACCGCCATGATGTTCCTGCGTTTTTCCAAACACCTTTACAAATACTATATCAAATATATTGAAAATAAGGCTCAGCTAGAAAAAGAAAAGATGCTTGTAAAGCGAAAGTCACGTCTTGCTGCATATTTTGACCGGGTTCTTAAGGACGCAGCGGATATGATATTTACCCTTGATATTGACGGATACATCTTGAAATTCAATACCGGTGCTGAAACTCTTCTTGGTTACAAGCAGCATGAAATTGTAGGCAGGCCATTTGTAGAAGTGCTTCTAAACCCGGCCGACTCACTGACCATTTTTGATTTTGTATTAAAGAACGACAGGGTCCAGAACCAGGAAATAAAAATGAAGTCCAAAGAGGGCCACATCATCGAAGTGTCTATGAGCATATCCGAGATGCGTGATGAAAAAAACCAAATCCTTGGAATGGTGGCAACATGCAAGGACATTACGGAAAACAAACGGCTTGAACAGGAACTTCTTCGAAAAAACCACCAGCTTGAGGAATTAGCTATAACCGACAATCTTTCCGGCTTGTTTAATGTTCGCCACTTTCACAACGAAATGAGCAAGGCTTTTACTCGCCTCAAACGAAATTTTTACACCACACTTACACTTTTGCTTATCGATATAGATCATTTCAAAGAACACAATGATTCACAAGGTCATCAGGCAGGTGATGAAGTAATTGAAAAACTCGGTGATATCATCAGAGGTGCAATTAGAAAGGACCTTGACTCCGCCTACAGGTATGGAGGTGATGAGTTCGTGGTAATCCTTCTTGATACTGATTCAAAAAGCAGCATTGTTGTGGCGGAACGTATTCTATCCCGTTTCAATGAAAAGAAATTCGGCAATACCTCACTTTCCGTAGGCATTTCATCAGCCATCCGCGATGACAATGAAGAGACTCTTATACATAGGGCGGACACGGCAATGTACGAGGCCAAACGGAGCGGCGGGAACAGATTTTTAATCTTCAAGCAAAAAGGCTAAACATGTCTTCAAAACTCATGGTAAGTATTTCAGGTGTGCGCGGTATCGTGGGTGATACCCTGACACCTGAGGTAATGATCCGATTCTCATCCGCTTTCGCTGAATACTGTCATGGTGGCACTATAGTCGTGGGACGTGATACACGCGTCACGGGTGAGCTTATGAACTGCGGCGTTTCGACAGGTCTTCTGGCTTCAGGCTGCCGTGTCATAGATATAGGAATCAGTTCGACCCCATCGGTTCAGATAATGGTAAAAGAACTCTGCGCGGATGGAGGTATTGTCCTTACAGCAAGTCACAACGGTGTTGAATGGAATGCCATGAAATTTATTGGTCCTGATGGTCTTTTCCTGAATCGTGAGAGGCAGCAGGAGTTCATGGCGATTTACGACAAAGGTATTTTTAGCCGCGTTAAATGGGATAAGATGCGTAAGATTGAAAAGGAAGTGAATTCCAACAGGGTATATCTGAATAAAATAATGGCGTTATCCAACATTGACATTGACGCAATCCGAAAACGCAGGTTCCGAGTTGTTATAGATTGTGTGAACGGGGCGGGAAGCATAATCTGCCCGAGGCTTTTACGGGATCTTGGTTGCGAGGTGATTGAACTCAACTGTGAATTAAACGGCCTTTTCCCGCACACGCCTGAACCAGTTCCGGAAAACCTGACACAGCTCTGTGATTCTGTAAAAGAGGCAAAAGCCGACATAGGTTTTGCCGTTGATCCGGACGTTGACAGACTTGCGGTTGTGTCTGAAAAAGGGATAGCGATCGGCGAAGAATACACCCTCGCATTAAGCGGCGATTACATCTTACGAAAGAAAAAAGGTATTGTTGTAGTGAACCTTTCAACATCCAGGATGATTGAAGACATAGCGGAAAAACATGGGAGCACTGTGGTCCGCACTCCGGTAGGAGAAATCAATGTTTCAACGGAATTGTTGAAACTCAAAGGGATATTCGGCGGGGAGGGCAATGGCGGGGTCATGATCCCGGAAATACATCCCTGCCGCGACGCGCTAGTTGGCATGGAACTTATTCTTCAATATATGCTTTTAAGCAGCAACAGTGTTTCGCAGCTTGTGAATTCTCTGCCCCAATACTTTATTCATAAAACTAAAGTGGCCATATCCGGGCTTAATATGGAGCAAGCGCTCAAAAAATTCAAAGAGGCTTTTGCAGGCGGCAGGGTTGACGAACAAGACGGACTCAGAATTGATTTTCAAAAAAGCTGGGTTCAACTTAGAAAATCCAACACTGAACCTGTGGTAAGAATAATTGCCGAAGCGCCGACTGAAAAAGAAGTAAAGGAGCTTTGCAAAAAAGCCGCGGATGTTTTGAAATAAAAGAGTTTATTCAAGTAACGCTGGATATTATTTAAAATATTATATTTTAGGGCCAATGATTATCAGATTTCATAATCCCTATTTTTTATGGCTGCTTTTAATAGTGCCGGTAATGATATACTGGCATTTGAAGGTTGAAAAAAGAAAAAAAGGAGCGCTCCGCTATTCCCTGCTTCCTCTTGTGGGCAATATTGAAGGATCGTACCGCATTATGTTCCGGAATATCGTCCAGTTCCTTCGCATTGCAGCTGTTTTCCTCATAGTAATAGCCCTTGCCCGTCCGCAAACTGGGGTTAAAAGCGAAGAGGTCTCCTCCAAGGGCGTGGATATAATGCTTCTTATGGACGTATCAACAAGCATGCGTGCGGAAGATTTTAAACCCGACAACCGTCTTGCAGTGAGCAAAAAGGTCATCGAGAAATTCATTAACCAGAGAAAAAGCGACAGAATAGGGCTTGTTGCTTTTGCCGGAAACGCGTTTACCCTTTGCCCAATGACTCTTGATTATGATCTTGTAGTCAATTCGCTTAAGAGCGCGGATTTCGCGGCTCCGGAAGAGGATGGCACGGCCATAGGCAATGCCATAGCAACGGCTGTAAATCGGCTTCGCGACTCCAAGGCAAAAAGCAAAATTATTATCTTAAGCACCGACGGGGCAAACAACAGGGGCGAAATCGACCCTGCAACCGCGGCAAAGGCCGCGGCAGCGCTTAACATCAAGATTTACACAATCGGAGTGGGTAAGGACGGCCTTGTGCCTTATCCGGTTGATCACCCCATATTTGGCCGCATCTACCAGCAGATACAGTCTGACCTTGATGAACCCTCGCTTCAGAGCATAGCAGATGCAACAAATGGTAAATTCTTCAGGGCCAAAGACCCCAAAGCATTGGACAATATATATCAGCAGATTGATAAAATGGAGAAGACCGAGGTCAAGGCCCAAATATACACAACTTACAGCGAAGGTTTTCAGTATATTGTGATAATTGCGGCATTGCTTCTTTTAGTTGAGATAATACTTTCAAATACCATTTTCCGTAGGATACCCTGATTAATGTTATATAGAAATCCGGAATTCCTTTATTTACTTCTGATAGTGCCTGTCCTAATACTGTTCTACTTTTTCTCTTTCCGCTGGAAAAAAAAGATGCTTCATAAGTTCGGAGAAGACGGACTTGTGTCCAAACTTTCTTCAATGACAAGTAGAGGCAGATCAGTGACAAAGGCAGTTCTCCTTGTTCTTGCTTTTGTTTTTATTATTCTTGCACTTGGAAGGCCGCTTTGGGGCACGCGTATGGAGGTGGTGAAACGCAAAGGAATTGATATAGTCATAGCCCTTGATGTCTCCAATAGTATGCTTGCCGAAGACATAAAGCCAAACCGCATTAAACGAGCAAAATATGAGATAGGTCGGTTAATAGATAGGCTCAAAGGGGATCGCATCGGGTTGGTTGCTTTTGCCGGCGCAGCATTCACCCAGTGTCCGATAACAACGGACTATGGGGCTGTAAAAATGTATCTCGACATTCTCGATCCTTCGGCAATAGGTGCACAGGGCACGGCCATAGGCGAAGCAATCGTAAAAAGCAGGCGTTGCTTTAACAAGAACGAGAACAAATATAAGGTAATAATCCTCATTACTGACGGTGAGGATAATGAAGGTAAACCTTTGGATGAAGCTAAAAAAGCTAGTGAAGAAGGGGTTGTAATTTTTACACTTGGTATAGGCGCAAAGGGCGGTGTACCAATACCAATGGAAAAAGCGGGCGGTAATATTGTTTATAAAAAGGATGAATCTGGAAATACGGTTCTTACCACTTTGAACGAAGATATATTGGAAGAGGTTGCATCTTCTGCAAACGGCCATTATTTTCATTCAACCGGGAGCGGATTGGAACTTGACAGGATTTACGATGAAATAAACAAGATCGAGAAAAAAGAACTTAAGGCCCAGATTTTCGGAAGATATAATGAACAATTTGTATGGCCTCTTTTTATGGCTTTTATTTTATTATTGATTGAATATTTCCTTTCCTCGAGAAAGAAGAAAAGTACTGCATGGGAAGGAAGGTTTAAGCAATGAAATATATTTTAACGCTGTCTATTATATTTATGTTCACATCCTTGCTTTTTTCCCAGGCTTCAGCTGTGTCCAAAAATAATAAGGGAAACAAAGCTTTTAAAAAAGGGAAATTCGCGGATGCCACAGCCCTGTATAAGGAAGCTGAACTCGAAGCCCCGGAAAAAAAGGAGATTTCGTATAACCTCGGAAATGCCTATTATCGGCAGGGCGATTTTGAAAGCGCGGGGAAATCTTATGAAAAGGCAAAGGCGATTGACGATAAAAAACTTCGGAATAAGGCCCTTTTCAATATGGGGAATAATTTTTATCGTGCAGGAACTTCTGAAAAAGACAGCGCAGGTCAGCAAAAACTGGAACAAGCAGCAAAAATCTATAAAGAAGTTCTAAAGAATAATCCATCAGATTATGCATCCAAATTCAATCTGGAAAAAACGCTTAAGAAAATTGAGGAAATGAAACAGCAGCAAAAAGATAATAAGGACAATAAAAATAATGATAAGCAGAATAAGGATGATAAAAAGGACCAGGACAAGAACAATAAGGAAAATAAAGACAAACAAGACAAGCAGGATAAAAAAGATCAAAAGGACAATAAACAAGATAAGGACAAGCAAGATAAAAAAGACCAGGAAAAAGAAAAACAGGATGAAAATAAGGAAGAACAGAAACCTCCTGAAAACCAGGAGAAACAACAACAGAAAAAGCCTGGTGAAATGAGCGAGGAAGAGGCAAAAAGGCTTTTGGATGCGCTGAAACAGGATGAATCAGACATGCAGAAAAAACTTATGAAGATGCGCATTCCATCCCAAAAACTGGAGAAGGATTGGTAAAGTTCGTCTTTCTCCTTGTTTCCATTTTTTTTATCAGTACAATCTTACCTTCAGATAAGCAATTACCTGACACAAATACATTTAAATCCTTTTTCTCAAAAAAATATTACTCAGCCAGCATCCGCGACTCAATACGTATAACTTCATCCACATTATCAAATGGCCCGGCAGGTTCTGTAAGTATTGTTTTATCAGATCCAACTTGTACGCTTGTAAATCAAGGCGATTATTACATTTTTTACTCTTCAAAAACAGGAATTTACAGAGTATATTTCAGTTCCAGGAGTTCCGGCAGCCTTATGTCTGACACGATAACAATTGCAATAACGGATAAAATGCCGGAATTAGTCATTGGAAAACCCTCGGTAATAACTGATATTAATCAATTATTCTCATTAGATCTTGATATTAAAGATGATGCTGATTCAATTCTTGTTTTATTGGACATAGGTTGCGACAACACAATAGATACGATGGTTCATTGTGACAATAACCCATATTTCAGGTATGGTCGTCCAACAAGAACAGGAGAAAAAGAAAATAAGTTTCCATGCAAGATAACTGTTATTGACAATGATTCGCACAAGGTATCTGATACAGCCCGTCTTATTGTGCGATACAGGCCGCCTAGTGCCAGGATTGGTAACAACATAATCTCATGCGCTGACGAACCTGTCTTATTTTCAGCAAAAAGATCGCGGGACGAAAACGGAACAATTAAAAAATATCTATGGGATTTCAACGGTGACAATAAAACAGACACGGTCAATAACGAACCGGAAGTAGAAAAGACCTTTTCCAAAACAGGAGACCGCAATATAATACTACGTGTGATGGACAATGACAACAATATATCAGCTCCAGACTCCATGGTCTTAAGTATTTTCAAGGACATTCCATCCGTTTCCATAATAGCTGTTCATGAAGTAAAAAAGGGCGATGAAATTTCATTAATCGGCACTGGAAAAGTCAATTGCGGGGAAATTGAAAAGTACCTGTGGGACTTCTATGGTAATGGGCAATGGGGATTTTCTTCAAGATCACATGGAAGGACCTCGCACATATATCGTGAACCTGGATCTTATCAGGCCCGTTTCATGGTCGTGGACAATAAAGGTGACAGTGCATTCCAGATATGGCAGGTAAAGGTTATTCCATGAGGGGTGGATGGCAACATTTGCTGATATTTTTGCCGGCCACGGAGGTCCGGCACTGTTCTGTGGTTTCGGGTGTTTTGGATAAAGGCGCACCCCATCCCTGGGGTGCGCCAAAATAAAAGACGATACACCAGAACAGTCGGCGGCGTCCCTGCCGCCGAACAACCTAGGCATGAATTGGTTTATTGAACAAGTTGGAATGCCTTTATTTTTTGTTCACATTCTTTTCCGCAAATGTTGCTATGCACCCTAAACTAAGAGAATCTTTAATTTTTACCCGTAAATCAATTATATTATTGCAAACTAAATATTATGATTTTATCTGTAAGACAATTAAAAAATTACAAGGTTCTTGATATCGGCGAGCCCATGCGCAAGTATGAGGACATAAACTCCATCAAGGACAAGATAGATGAACTCTTGGATTCCAATGAAACATTCATTGCCCTGAACGTTACAAATATCGATTATATGCACAGCTTCTTTATTAAGATACTTACTTCAACTTACAAGAAATTAAAAAGCCATAATGGTGATTTATGTTTGATTGGTCCTAATGAGTTTTTGCGCAACCTCATGAAAATTCTTAATATCGAAGAATATATCAACGTGTATAGAAATGAAGCAGCTTTTCGGGAAATTTTAAACCTGCCGCCTCTATCCTGATTTCAATCAACCTTGTTTTATCCAAAGCCTGTAAATCTCTTTCTCAATCTCATTTTTTTTCTTTTCCATTTCCTGTTTGGAATTGCAAAAAAGCTGACCTGAGCCGGCTCCTATATGTCCGTCTCCTATATTGAGCTGACGCATTATTTCCCCTATATTTTTTTTAAGATCGCTTGTTTTTATAGTAAGGGAACCTGAGACCGAGAAATTGTTTGTTTTTACATTGCGATCAAAAAGATTCTGTACAAGAAAAACGCCTTTTATTTCAGGAAAAATAATTTGTGCTAAATTGCGTACCACATAGACCTTCTTATTGAATGAAGTTAGATCTATTATTGCAAACTCATGTTCCTTATCTTCTGGGATAAAACAAGTTGTTTTCCTTATTATATCAAGCATCCTCTCTTCATCTTTCTGATATTCGCTGAAATAAATGCGTACATCCTCATCTTTGGCAATGTCAGCCATTGACATTTCGGCAAAACGAGGGACAAGGGACCTGAGATAATCCTCCTCTTCATCAAATCCTTTGAAACGGCACTTTAGCGAATCATTTATGATGCGCGAGGGTGTTATGGCTCTCCATTCCTCGATGCTTTTGAAATCAAAGCTGTCGATTTTATCAACTTCCCTGACGGATTCCTCGTAAAACAACGGGAAGGCGTATTCACCCTTATAGTAATTGTAAATTACTCGGGCGCAGCTTTTTTCAAGGGCAAAAGACCCTGGGATTTTTGCCACATCCTTTCCAAGTCGCTTAAGCTCATCTTCATTGCCTTCATGGTGATCAAACCACAGCCCGCATTCACCTGGATATGGAAGATCGCAGGTAATATCTTCCATAGTCACGGAAAAACCGTTTCTTGAAATATGATTCGGCCCTGAAAAAACAATGTTTTCTATTCCATAAATGGCAGCGCAAATAGCGGCTGAGAATAAACCATCAAGATCATTATGTGTGATAATGCGTGAATACATATTCTATAACATAAAATTGAACGTTAAATACTTTCAAAAGGTCAAACCGATGATTCAATTGACTTAAGAAAATCCAAATTGTCTTTGACCTTTTCAATTTGTGAGGCTTCAGTTGAGAAATCTTCAACAGACATCCAACCATTGTAACCCATACTTTTAAGGGCTGTAAACAAGGCCTTAAAATCAACCATGCCCTTCCGCAATGGTGCAGCCATGACCTTCCATTTAACCGGCAAAGATCCTTCTGCTGGTTCGGAAACGGGCATAGAGTTTTTTATATGGACATGTGCCAGGTAAGGCCCAAGCATTTCAAGACCTGCTTTGTAGTTTTCGAAACCTTCATATACCATATTGCCTGCATCATGTATGACGCCAATTTCTTCGGGATCAAAGATTGAAACATAACGCAGTGCTGCGCTAGCCGATGCAACAATGGTTCCCATGTGGATTTCCACAAGTGGTTTTATTTTGTATATCTTTGACATTTCAATAATTTTCCCGTAGGCTTCTATGTCTTCTTCGAACAACTCGTTATAGTCCCGCTTTCCATCATACCAGGCCACATTTACTCGAAGAGATGGCGCTCCAAGAATCACAGCAACCTCCATCATTCTTTTTACACGATCCGGCTCGGAGGCCCTGGCATAAGAGCCAAGATTCGGCACTTCAAGCCCTGCATCACGTGTAATTTTAAAAATTTCCTTGAACTGCGCATCAGTCCATGATTCCTGGAGCGTGGTTTTATTTCCGCTCCAGAACCCGGGTTTTAAAGTGTCGCCAATATCTGTTACAGCGCGCCATTCGATGCCATGGTAGCCGTATGTTTTAAGCAAAGTGACGGCCTCTTGGGGTGTGCTTTCCGGAAGCCCGACCGTGAACCATGCATATTTCATTATTGACTCCTTGAATAATCTTGTATCAGTTTATTTCCCCTGCTTTTTTTCCTCAACCTGTGGCAACATAATGGCACCGGCTTTTATGCTACGTAAATCCCTGATATCCGGGTTGGATTTAAGGAAAAGCCAGAGAGGAATATCATTATCCTGGCAGATGGTCCATACATTGGCGCCGGGTTTGGCAATGAGTGTGTCCATTCCTGTAACCTCATAATTATTGAAGAAATCCTCTTCGATTGCCATGTGATACTCTATTCGTGCTTTCAGGAAGGCCTGAGCAGCCTCGGCTGCAAGAGGTAGGGTAATATGTTCTCCAAGATAAATGTTTGAGGAAATTTTGTTGATGTTGCGCAGTTTTAAAGAGGGTATCCCGGACCATTCAGCATAGTGGCCCAATGTTTCATCAATCTGAACCTTTATTTCAACGTTATTAGAAGTTTCTTTTACAAAATCCATATCATAATAATCAGCATTAAACTCGCAGAATTCACATTTTCTAACACACTCAAGAGAAAGTGCCAGTTCTGCGGAATAAAAATAACCCCATAGATTTTTAACGGAATCCATGATTGCAGGTTGAGCCGGTTTCTCAGCAATAAGATAGGATGGGACAATTGAACTTGATGCCGTATCCGGTTTGTTAACGCTTATTTCTTTAGAAACAGCGGAAGAATCAGATATCGGCTTTTGTATTTTGTCCCTTGCTGGATTATGAACCGGGACGATATCGTTAATTTTTACAGGCATGGGAATAGGTAATGCTTTTTTAACCGGCAGGGCAGCTGCAATTTCTGTTTTTCCAGGAATGGCAATCATCTGGCCTGGAAAAATGCAACTCTGAGGGTTGAGATTGTTGAGGTTTATAATATCATTCAGGGAGACCTGATACATTGCAGCTATCCGTTCAAGGTTTTCGCCTGTCTCGACTTTATGATAGCCTGATTGAGGTGGGATTTCCATGGCAACCTTTTCCGGAACATGGCTCATGATTGAATCACGGTTAAGGGTTTCGTATCCGATTGGCAGCTTAAGAACATAATCCTTTGGCAGATACTGATTACCCTTGAACACTGTAGGCCTGATGTCAAGATTGTAATCCTGCAATGTCTTAAGCGGAATCTTAAAGATTTGGGAAATATTTGAAGGGCGATAACTTTTTGGCAGAGGATATTCTGTATAGGAAAATGGTGGTTCCATTTCAACATCACCGAAGTATTTCTTGTAATTCACCGCTGTTTCGTATGCGGCAAGGAATGAAGCATAAAAATTCTTTGAAGCGAACTGAAAGCTGCGAGTCTGATAAGAGTCTATAATAACACCTATGTCTGTAGTTCCGGTTTGAGTAACAGCCCTTCCCATGCTCCCTGCTCCGTGATTATAGGCGGTGACTGCAAGAGGCCAGCTGTGAAGCTTGTTGTAGTTGCTGCGTAACAATTTCGCCGCGGCATGTGTGGCCTTGATTGGATCAAGACGTTCGTCAACAATATATCCCTCTTTCAAATAAAGGCGTCCGGTATTGCGCATGAATTGCCAGATTCCGGCTGCGCCTACCTTGGAATAAGCCCTGTAATTGAAAGAAGATTCAACATGAGGTAAATAGGACAATTCAACGGGAAGTCCATAAGATTCCAATATTTTTTTTATGTGATCAAGATATCTTCCGGAACGCTTTAGGCCTTCTATAAAATGGTCCCTTTGACCTAGTTGAAAACGTACGCGTTCAGAAGCTGCAAGGAGCTCATTATTTGTAAGAGGCCTGCCCCACTTCAGGGCATAAGATCGCATTATGGGATCCCAATTTGACGTATCTATTTGAGACATACTTTTAAGAATATTCGCCACTTCCTTCTCTTTTTTTCTAATGGAAAGTGAACGTGCGCGTCCCTGATAATCCCCAACTGTTATCGTATCATAAATAATTCGAAATGAGTCTTGATCATGAATCAAACCCTTGCTGCTTGGTATTGAACGGTAGATCATCTGCCAGAAGGCCAAATTATCCTTAAGACACTCAGGTGTGTAAAAAAGTGAATCACATCCGGTGCTGCCGTAAACCTTGAAAGTATTGATGACCAAAAACAGTAAAATTAAAGTCAGGCGGATTATTCCCAATTTTTCTTCTCTTTCTTGAATTCTTTCTTTTCCTCTTTTTCTTCTTCTTTTTCTTCCAATGAGTCTCCGTAGAGTTCAGATAATTCAGGGATTGTTTTTACATAAGCCTTCCATTCATCGAAAAGACTTTTGGAATCAATGCAATGGGTGCATGGTATAAGCATATTTTCTTCTGTGATCCCGAGGTAACCTCTATCAAAGCACTTATTGCATTTTTTCTTTTTCTTGTGATTTAGCACCATTTTCTTTGCTTCTTGCAGATACGTTTCCGGCAGACGTTTGATTTCTTTTTTCATAACAGCTTCCTTGATAAGAATAAAAATATAGTTAGTTTACAGTAAAAAATACTGAGACATATAATCTAAAATAAAAGAAGCAAATAATTCCATATTTTAACGCATCCGCATACATAATAAATTTATTTTATTCCCATGAAAATCATGCCGCCAAAAGGAACACGGGACTTTTATCCCGAAGACATGAGCCTTCAGAACAGGCTTTTCTCCATCTGGAGAGAAACAGCGCAAATATTCGGCTTTGAAGAATATGAGGGGCCTGTTTTTGAACATATCGAGCTTTTCACACAGAAATCAGGTGAAGAAATCGTAAAACAGCTTTATAATTTCAAGGATAAATCTGATCGCGAACTTTCTTTACGCCCGGAAATTACACCTACCCTGGCAAGAATGATAGTTGCGAGAGGTAATTCTCTTAAGAAACCAATTAAATGGTTCTCTCTTCCCCGGCTCTTCCGGTACGAGCGCATGCAACGGGGGCGGTTACGTGAATTTTTCCAATACAATCTTGATATTATCGGCGAACCCTCAGTTATCGCCGAAGCTGAGATAATCGCAGCCTCCGTTTTCCTGCTCAAAAAGTTCGGGCTTTCCATGTCTGATTTCCGCGTTTGCGTAAATTCCCGGCGCCTGATGAAGGAGATGCTCCTTGCGCTTAATGTTGGAGAAGCAAGGCTTGATTCCGCTTATGCGATTCTTGACCGCAGGGCAAAAGTTGAACCTGATGCACTTAAGGAAATGTACAGGGAAAAACTCTTTTCAGACTCTGAAATAGAGGCTGTTGAAAACATTTTTAGTCTCAAATCCCTTGAAGATATAAAGTCTCGATTTCCCGAACATGAGGGCATATCTTCGGCTCTCGGTGAACTTAAGGAGTTTTTCAGGCTGATTTCATTTTACGGCATTTCTGAATGTGTGGTTTTCGATACCTCCATTGTCCGCGGATTGGCCTATTACACAGGTATAGTCTTTGAAATTTTTGACACTGGAAAAACGCTTCGTGCAATTGCCGGGGGTGGCCGCTATGATAATTTAATCTCGCTCTTCGGTGGTGAATCAACTCCTGCTGTCGGATTCGGCATGGGAGACGCGGTAATAGCAGAACTTTTAAAAGACAAAGGCCTTCTTAAGACTTATAGCAAAAAAACCAAAGTATATGTAATCAATTTCAGCAGGGAATCTTTATTGCCGGCAATTGAAATTTCTTCATTATTGAGATCAAATAATATTGAAACCGAATTTTCCCTAAAACCACAGAACATCAAGAAGCAGATGGAATCAGCCAAAGATGCGGCTTATGTTGTTTTTGTGGGTGGTACTGAGTGGGAAAAGGGGGAGGTAAGAATTAAAACCATGAAAACAGGTGAAGAGGTTACGGTAAATAAAAATGTCCTTCTGAATCAGATTGCTTTCCAATAATAAAAAATAGGGTGTGCATAAAAAAAGGACGGGGATTACCCGTCCTTTTTCAATTAATAACTATTTGGTATTATTTCTTTTTTATTGCTTCTGACGGGCAGACATCAACGCAGGTCGCGCAATCATCGCACTTGGATGCGTCTATCTTATAAATGGGATCGCCTTCAGATATCGCTCCTTTGGGGCATTCGGGCTCGCAGGCGCCGCAAGCAGAACAATCACTCGTGATAAAATGGGCCATTCGATCTCCTTATTTTTAATAATGTTTGATTTTTACTTGTTAAAAATTACTCAATTGAGTTATTAAAAAACAATAAGTTTTATAAAACTTTGATCTTTTTGCATTGGATTGTTTTCCTGTCCGCCCTTATAACAAAAATTAAAAATGTTGTAAGAACCAAAAACAGCCCGATAAAAAATGTTCTTATAGTAGATCTTGAATAGGATATTATCAATGTTTCTTTAACACGGCTGTTCCAGGATGTATCTTCCCATTGTCTTTGACTTACAAAGGAATATGTGGCACTATCCCATCTCGAGCTGTTTACATCAATAAAATACTTAAAATATTTTTCAAGAATCCGGTTTTCCCTCCAGGTTTTGCCATATTCTATATAATAGTCATTCTTACTAACCGGAAATTTATTTACTAGATAAAAGTCACGTTGTGTCTTATGCCTTATTGCCTCATTTTCATAGATCTTAAAGGTACCAGGATTTATATGACATCCCTTTGACAAAGAATCATTTATAGCAAGAAGTGAGGTCGAGTCAAATGATGAATAAAAAGATCCGCAAAAAGGGTCTTTAATATAAAAACCGAATCCATGTACATGTTCAATAAAGAGAAATGCCGCAATTACAGACAGCAATGATCCTGATAAAAGATAAATTGCATCCTTAAACCCTTGCAAAAAAATTAGTTTCGATGGTTTTTTGAGAATAAGTGCGAATAAAGCGCCAAAAAGGCCTGCTTTCACATTAAGTGCAACATCCGCAAACTCTGCGACACGGGAAAAGGTTAAATGCTGTAGAAATTCATCAGCAAGGCCTGTAAAATATGAAAGCATTATTGACAATAAAACAGCTGATATTGTGCGAAAATCTTTTGTAAGCGTGTTAAACCCGAGAAAAGTCAATAATCCATATTCGATATAATGAATTTTTTCAATACTGTATTTTATGTTGACAAGGGCTAAAATAAATATCCCTGTTAGAATAAAAAGAGAGATAATTCTTGTGATAATCTTCTCTTTGCTCGTATAAATGATTTTTAAGGCGATTATAAAAACAAAGGCTGTAATGAAATACACTATATTATAAACACCAGTACCAAAATGTGTTGCAAGAAACTTGCTTATCACTGGTGCGGAATTAATGGTCAGGAAGATTATTAATACCAATAATAATATTGGAAAATAATTTGTAAGCCTTGTTTTCATTTTTTAAACCTGAAAGCAGCTTTTCCGGCACTGCAGATTGCAAAATCATATTTTACAGGGTCTTTTTGATCATATTTCTTCAGGCCTTTTGTAATCTCTTCCGCCATTTTCCAGTCTGCGCTCTTACGTTCCGTAAATCCCATCTTCCTTCCCCAGGCGGCGAGATGAGTATCAACAGGAACAACTAGTTTTGAAGGGTTTATGTTTTTCCAAAGACCAAAATCAACGCCGTCATTCAGGCGTACCATCCAGCGTAGATACATGTTCATCCGTTTGCATGCGCTTCCGGACATGGGCGATGGAAAAAGAAAGGCAAAGGATTTTTTGGACCCGTATGAAATGTTTTCTTCTGTTGCAAGAAAGGCTTCTGTAAAATCATGCAGAGCTGATTTGATGTTAAGATGATCTTCATTGTAGCCTTTAAGAAAAAGGCCTTCAAGCGATCCGTATTCATTCCGAATGATTTTTATTGACTGGAGTAACATGGCAACATCAATACCATCATTGAACCTGTGTTTGAATCCAAGGAAGGCTTTCTTTTTTTCTTTTAATGAAGTAGAATTTATGAATTCGAACAGGTTATGGCCTGTTTTATGAAGAATAGCCTCTATGCTTTTTTTGATTTGTTCGACACGGCCATACGCAAATGCGGACGCAATCAGCCCCACAGTTTCAATATCCGCCTCATCACTGAACCTATGGACTATTGCGATGGGATCATTATCAAGACAGGAGTTGTTATGATATTTCCTGAACAGATCATCAGGTGTCATTTAGAGATCGTGCGAAACAACCTTTTTTCGCGAATACGGGTGAACATGACCCAAAAATATCCTGGGGCGAAAAATAGTGCTGCTGGAATAAGCACATATTTATGAGAACTGAAAATATAGAAAAACATCAACAGGAAATATATGTTTACAAGCGCTACTGATTTATATACCGGACTTGAATTATTCTCGGAAAGGATATATGTAGTGATAAGATTGTTGAATTTTGGCGTCCTGATAAATGGACTTTTCTTTTTCTGGAAAGCTTCTTTTATAGCATATACTCCATTTAAAGAAAACCCGATGGAAAGCATCATAAGAAGCATGGGGTAAATAAAAGTCTGCCTGTGCCAGCCTCGCGCTTCAACCTCGGCTATAAAATAATAAATCCATATCATGAAACAATTGACGAACACGAAAGAAATTGCCAAGTACATATAATGTGCGTCGATATATTCTTTGGTCAGAAAGAGGATTGGTACGGTAAAAAGAGATATCACGACTGAAAAGAGATATCCGGATGAAGAAAAAAGATGACATGATGCATCCACTTTGGTAAAAAAAGAGATAGGGCTTTTCCATATTACAGGCATCATTTTGAAAAGCACCTGCATCATACCCTTGACCCACCGGAACTGTTGGCCATTGAAAGCGTCAAGTGTTGGGGGAAGCTCTGAAGGAGCCACGAGATCCTTAAGGTAAACGAACTGCCAGCCGTTTATCTGAGCCCGGTAGGAAAGATCGAGATCTTCCGTTAAGGTATCGCCATGCCAACCACCGCTTTCTTCAATTGCTTTTTTGCGCCATATACCGGCCGTACCGTTGAAATTAAAAAAGTGACCGCTTCTGTTACGGGCCGTGTGTTCTATTATGAAATGACCGTTAAGGAAAGTTGTCTGGAGTCTTGTGAGAAGAGAATCTTTTTCATTTATGAAACCCCAACGGCATTGAACCATGCCTGTCTTGGGGGCTGTGAAAAAATGAATGGTCTCTTTAAGAAAATTTGCAGGGATAATAAAGTCTGAATCAAAAACCGCAATAAACTCTCCGCGGGCTTTTACAAGGCCTTCGGCAAGTGCGCCTGCTTTATATTCCCTTCGATCGGTGCGGTGATACAACTCAATATTATAGCCCTCTGATTTATATTTTTCTACACATTTGCGGGAGATATCTATGGATTCATCTGTTGAATCATCAAGCACCTGAATCTCAAGCCGGTTTTTCGGATAATCAACAGAAACAGCTGACGCGATCAGTCGTTCAATTACATTTTTTTCATTATACATTGGAAGTTGGATGGTGACAAAAGGAAGCTCTTTAAAAAATTCTTTTGGTTTGGGAGTATCTTTACGAAAATACAGGTAGCTGGCAAGAAGCTTGATTTTATAGATGATTAAGAGTGCTATTGCGGAGAGGAGAGGGAAATAAAAACCGAAAAGAAGGGCTCTGATAATTGTTTTATGCTCTTCGAACATAAAAATAACTCTTTTTTGAAAGACCTTTAAGCTTACCCGCTTTCGCTATTTTCAAAAGATACTTTAATTTTTGGGAAGTTCTTTCGTAAGCTGCGAATAAAATAAATTATTGCCAATAAATATTACAAGAATTACGTTTAAATAGATTGATATAGGGCTGTTTTTAATGGAATTTGGGCTTTTAATGATTTTAAGTTAAACTAACTTATTAAATGGGTTTTTAATTACGGATAACTTGATTAATCCGTAAAATAAATTTTCTTTTTGCAAATAATTATCCTTCCGCTTTTTTTTAAATTTGCCAGTACCCTTGAAAGGGTCTCTGGTGTTGTTCCAACAGCAGATGCAATGTCTTTTTTACTTAATGAAATTTCAATATCCTTTTTTTCACCATAATGATCTTTTATGAATTTTAGAAATCGCTCTTTAACGGAATATGTTGACAAATTATGAATCTGATCAGCAAGATAGCGCTGTTTTTTCATGAGCATTCGAATAAAGTCATTGCGAAAATATTCATTATTCAATAATCCATGAAACTCATTTTTGGGAAGGACATAAACAAGCGCTTTGTTAAGAGCCGTTGCATTAACCGGATAGGTATCATGTTCAAATAGAATTACCTCACCGAACATCTCCCCTTGTTCAATAATTTTTATAAAAGTTTCCTTGCCACTGGGATGCAGTTTTGATAATTGGATGGAACCCTTACCACAAATATAGACTGCAAATCCAGCATCTCCTTCGGCAAATAAGGTTTCATTCTTTGCAATATTTTTCGGGATGCAAATTTCAGCAAGAAGTTCACGGCTTTTGAGGCTTATCCCTTTGAAAAAATCCGCGTTCTTGAGAATTTCAGAGAGTAAAATCATATTTAAAGATAAAATGTGCCATTTTCTTGATCCATATCAAGGTTTTTCTTTAATAAATGCCGTATATTTATAGTGTAGAGAGTAAAGAGTTAAAAGTTATAGAGTTAAAAGGTGAAAGGTGAAAGGTGAAAGGTGAAGGGTGAAGGGTGAAAGGTGAAAGGTGAAGGGTGAAGACAACTACATTAGTAAAAAATAAGTAAAGGAAAGTAGAGCGCTTGTGAACTTTTAACTCTTAACTATCAACTCTCAACTTACGTATGAAGCACGAATATGGTCTTTAAAAAAAAAGGAAAATGAAATGAAACGAAAAATCATCAAGATTGAACAGGACAAATGTAATGGCTGTGGTCTTTGTATTCCAAATTGTCCAGAAGGCGCTATACAGATGATCGATGATAAGGCGCGACTTATAAGTGATCTTTTCTGTGATGGGCTTGGGGCATGTCTTGGCCATTGCCCTGAAGGCGCGATTATAATCGAAGAGCGCGAATCAGAACCTTATGATGAGAAAAGAGTCATGGAGAACATTGTAAAACAAGGGACGAATACGATTCTAGCCCATTTGAAGCATCTTCGCGATCACGGAGAAACAGGCTATTTAAAAACAGCCCTTGAATATTTAAAAGAAAAAAAGATCGAAAACCCGTTGGAAAACAAAAAAGGAGGAGAAATGAAAAATCACGAAGCTCATGCAGGTTGCCCAGGATCAAGAGTTATTGATTTTACTGAAGAAAAAACAAATGGAGCAGGCACTGATGAAGGAAAACGTAGTTCGCAGCTCAGACAATGGCCGGTGCAGCTTCATCTTGTTTCGCCCATGGCCCCCTATTTCAGAAACAGTGATGTTCTTTTTGCGGCAGATTGCACGGCTTTTGCCATTGGGGACTTTCATAAGGACTTTCTTAAAGGTAAATCACTCGCAATAGCTTGTCCAAAGCTTGATGAAGGCCAGGAAAGTTATGTGGAAAAAATAACGGCATTAATTGATGAAGCCATGATAAACACATTGACGGTTCTTATCATGGAGGTTCCCTGCTGTGGTGGGCTTGTGCAGGCTGCAATAGCCGGAGCGAAAAACGCAAAACGCAAGGTCCCCATTAAAACAGTTGTAGTGAGCTTGAGGGGTGATGTTTTAAAGGAGGAGTGGGTTTGACGCAAGTCGATTTTACGGAATTGTGATGTGACAGAATGTTGGATATTATAAGTTGTAATTAACGCCCCTCTTTATCAATTCTGGATAAAGAGGGTGAGTTTTTTCCTGCTCTGAAATTTCAATTTAAAACAAATCAGAAAATGATAGGTTAGTCGCAACTATATTTAATATATTATCCCGTTTAGCTTAAAAAAATATATTAACAGAAGGCAGGATTTTGAGCAATGGCAACAACAATTACATAGACCTTCATCTACATTCCACCCTTTCCGACGGCACCTTTACAATAAAGGAAATCGTTGAATTAGCATCAACGAAAAAACTTGCCGCCATCTCCCTTACGGATCATGACTGTATAGCCGGAGTAAAGGAAATTGCAGAACTTGCCGGTATAGTAGGGATTGAGGTCGTACCCGGGGTGGAAATAAGTTCTATGTATGGCAAAATCGATGTGCATATCCTTGGATATTTTTTTGACCTTGATAATCCGGAGTTCAATAATAAACTTGAGGAAATAAGGCAAATCCGGATAGAACGGGCAAAAAAAATAGTCGAACGATTGAACAGCCGGAATATTGCGCTTAGATTCGAACGGGTCCAGGAATTTTCCAAGGGTTTTTCAATAGGCAGACCGCATATAGCAGCAGCCCTTCTTGCTGAAGAATATGCATCCTCCTATTCCCAAGCATTTGATAAATTCGTCGGAAACAATACTGAGTTTTATATTCCTGTACAGAAACTAACTCCCGCTGAAGCCATAAGACTTATCCATGGAGCCGGCGGGCTCGCGATCTTGGCCCATCCCCAGGTGCTTGGTAATGATGGAATCATAGAAAACCTTGTAAAAGACGGATTGGATGGTCTCGAGATTTATTATCCAAGACTTCCTTATAGGACATTTAAAAATTATAAGCAAATATGTAATTCATACTATCTTCTTGAAACAGGGGGAAGTGACTGCCATGGGCCATATTTTGATGAGGTTCTTATAGGCAGCGTCCGTGTTCCGTACAACCTGATCGATAAAATGAAAAACCGGTTAAAGAGTCGTGAATCAAAAGAGGGGTAAAAAGAAGTTTAAAAAATTCTTTTTGGCTCAACCGGTGTTAAATCCATACCAAAAGTCTTTGATGTTTCGACAATCTTGCTGAAAAGTTCTTTTATTGATCTGTCGTAAGGAAGGATGATAAACATATTCTGTAGTAACCAGATTGAATTTATTTCCTTTGAACCATATAGATTCAATGCATGGTTAATCAGCTCTTTTTTTGTAAATATTTTGAAGTCAAGCGTTGATCGTGTGTTAAAGACAAATTCATCGCCTTCTTCACCCGGTAATCTGCTAGTAGGACCCATGGTTTTCTGATACCCATATACAACATCAAAAGTTTCGAATTTACGAAGCAAACTCCGATTCATCTCAACCGCTTCAATATCGGAGCTGGAGGGAAGATGTTTTTTTATTGTGACCATCCCATATATTATAACCGGAACGCTGTTACGTATAAATGCTCTCATAAGCTCGGTTGAACGAGCTGTCTATGCTGTAAACTGCAAAACTATCAGCCCTGAATTGTTTGAGATATTCGTTTATGTCAATATTGGGATTGTCTTGATTGAAAATCCTGGTAATGTCCTTTTTCCCGATAGAGTCAGTGAAACCTCTGAAATAATTACCTGGTCTGAAATGTTGCATCGCGCTGTTTAAAATATAGTCCTGCAGACAGTAATAATCGTGTTCAGGTATTCGTATTGTCCCGGTATCCCTGAAAATCCTTACTATTTGACGCTCCAGAAGCGACATAGCGGGCATGGAAGTTTTATAAGTGAATAAAGAAGGTGTCCTTTCCAGCATCAGGGTTCCGGAAAATACCAGCACAGCCGAAAAGGGATAAAACAATAAGGCTTGGAATAACTATTTTGCTAAAACAAAACATAACTTCCTACCGGATAATTTACAAATATTCCCAACTCAGAGGTTTTGGTTTGACAGCCCCGTTGTCTTGTTCAAGCTTGTATGTGCATATAAGTGTTGTTTTAACATTACCAATGAAACCGGTTGCAACAGCTTTGAATGTGCTGTCGTTTGTTTTATCTATTCTTATATTGTAAAATCCAATGTTGCATTTTACATTTGAAAAGCCCTCTGTCCAGGCCGGGTTTTCCGAAATTTTTCTTAAAGCCATCTGCATGCCTTCTTCGGCAATTTCCTGGGTAATCCTCTTGTTTTGAGCACGCAGGTTAATTTGAGTTTTAACGTAGGAAGTAATAATTACTGCTAAAACCAAAAGTGTTGCTATTGAGACCGCAATCACAACTGTAGATTGGATGGAGCCTTTGTTTTTCATTAACATAAAGTCCAATAAGCCCTATTTCAATTGATATTAAGATAGCTTTATGCTTTTATCAAATCAATTACTTTAAGCATAATTGGTATACAAATTATGGGCTTCCTTGATTCATAAATGTTATCAGCCCCTTTATTCCCCTTTTACCTCTTGTTATCCATATTTTATAAATTGTATCTTTATCCTCAATGAAAAAAGTCATTTTACCTTTCTTTGTATTGGTAATCATTGTTTCACTATTTGCAGAAGAGCCCGGGGATTCCAAGACCCTTGTTCTTGAGGCCTCTAAAATAGAGGGCAAAATAAAAAAACCGCAGGTAGCGCTTATTTCCATGGAAAAGCGGCCTGTATTTAAACCCATTGCCCTAACCAGCCTTGATACGCGTAAGGATATTACAAAAACAATAGATAAAAATGTGTTTGAAAATAAGGTTTATTTAAAGGCCTTTGAAGTAACAGCAAAAAAACCTGATTAATAACACCTGTAAAACAATTATCGAAACCAAACAAAAAGAACAATAACGGAGGATTTGAATGGAGTTTTTAATCAAGCTTCTAAATGCGTTCAGCCCCGCATCAGACGCTTTTCTCTTTATGTGGGCGATTCTGACAGCAGGTATTTTTTCGCTCTCTATTATAATCGAACGTTTCATATATCTTTCAAGGCGAACCATGTCCAAATCAGAGATCTTTATGAAGGATATCTTGGGATATGTCCAAAAAGACAATATTCCTGAAGGGATCAATCTCTGCACCCGTTTTGGAAAGAGTTCACTTGCACAAGTTATTAAAGCAGGCCTTCAAGAGGCAAATTCAGGGTCCGAACGAATCCGTAATGCCATAGATGAAGCCATGCTTAAAATAATCCCTCAGCTTGAAAAACGGACCGGGTTTCTTGCTGTAATCGGTAATGTTTCAACCCTCATGGGCCTTTTAGGTACGGTATTTGGTCTTATTATGTCATTTGCCGCGGTAGGAAAACCCGGTATCGATGCAGCCAAAAAATCCGAACTTCTTGCATCCGGCATTGCAACAGCCATGAACGCTACATTCTCGGGGCTTTCAATTGCAATAGCATCAATTGTCATATACGCATATTTCAAATCAAAGACCCAGAAAATTATCGACGAATTGGATGAATACGGTCTCAGGCTGGGCAATGCGCTTGTTGAAAAATCATACAAGACCCACAAATACCATATAGGCGCGGGCCAGCTTAAGGATGGGGTCGGCGTTCAGGTAACACATAACAATATAAAGATTTTTACTGACAATAAGTTGATAAAAGAAGTTAACCTGTAACTTTCAGGTATTCATTTTATATGGGTATTTTAACCGAACTGGGAAACTGTTTTCTCCCTTCTTCTGAAGCCTTCCTTTTCATGTGGATGCTGGCTTTGATGGGTGCGACAGCTATTTATATTACAATCAACCGTTTCCTGGACATCAATCATCGAACGGATTATGATGCGCCAATGTTGTTTGAAAAGATCAGGGCTCTTATCACAGCCGGCCAGCTTGATGATGCTTATAAAATCTGCGCAGCGGGCGGGCGACGAGCCTTGCCAAGGGTCCTTGGCGCGGGAATAAAACGTTCCCAGACCGTTCCTCAACTTGTGCAGAGCGCGATGGGCGAAGAATCAACACACATGGCAGCGCAACTTCAACGGCGTCTCGGGTATCTTGTCATGTTTGGAAACGCAAGCACGCTGATGGGTCTTCTCGGTACAGTTTTCGGGCTAATCATGTCGTTTGCGGCAGTGGGCCAACCCGGCATCGCTCCTGTTGAAAAATCATCGCTTCTTGCCACCGGCATATCAACCGCCATGAATGCAACTTTAACAGGGCTTTTCATTTCAGTACCCTGTGTTCTTGTTTACGCTCTCTTGCGTTTTAAGGTGGATACGGCCCTCATGGAGATTGACAGATATGCAATAGCCATCATGAAGCTGCTTGTGCCGCATGAAATGCAGCAGAAGGAAAAACCCTCAACAGTTGCAAAAAGACGCGGCGGCGGAGAAAACGACCATGAGGAAGCGGACACGGATGTGACACCTATGCTCAACCTGATGGTGCTCCTTATCCCATTCCTGCTCACATCATCCGAATTTGTAAAAATGGGAACAATCGAACTAAAACTGCCTGAATCAACTGGTTCAGGCGGCGGCGGAGAAGGTGGCAACGGTGCAGAACAAAAAGAGATAAAGCTCGATCTCGGCATTGTTGTAACATCAAAAGGCTTTACCCTTTTCCATTATTTCAAGCAGGAAAAGGCTGATGCCACACCTTTATCCGAGCGGACACCGGATGTACCGCTTAAAAACGGCGGGTATGATTTTGCAGGGCTTAATTCGGAACTTTCCGAAGTCAAGCGCAAGACACTTGTATCAATACTAAAGGCATACAATCCTTCGACCTCTGAAACCTTAAGCCTGTTTCGGGCCACAAAAGAATACAGCAGAGGAAACTTTTCAAGCAATACCTTGTTGCCGGATAATGATGCAATAAAAATAGTGGCTGAAGAAAAAATCACCTACCAGACAGTGGTTTCCGTAATGGATGCGGCACGTGGTTCATTTGCAGGTGAAGGCAGGGACACCATAATAGTCAACATGTTTCCCAATGTTTCAATTGCAGGAGGCATTGTACAATAATGACAGGTGGATCAGTACGAAATCTTCGCCGCCGCAGGGCGGATGCAACGGTAAAACTCAATATAACCTCCATGGTCGATATGTTTACGCTCATGGTGGTCTTTCTTCTTAAGAATTATTCCGCGGAAGGCCAGCTTGTAACGCCTGCTAAAAACCTTACCCTTCCCACTTCATCTGTTGAAAGAATGGCCCGTGAAGCCCTTAGCATCAAGGTGTCGAATACAAACATCATGGTCGAGAACAACATGGTTGTGGATGGAAATAATTATAAACTCATTCTTGTGCAAAAGGATTTTATGATTCAACCTCTGTACGATGTTCTTAAAAAGCATTCTGATGCGGCACGTAAGGAGGCAGAAATGTTCAAGACTGAATTTTCAGGAAAAATTTCGATCCAGGGAGACACCACCATTCCATATAATGTCCTGACCCGTGTCATGTACACATGCGGGCAGGCGGGTTATCCTGTAATGAACCTTGTTGTTTACCGGAAAGGGTAAATGGATAAATTAGGCCAATCAGGTATTTTTTATTTTTCAACATCAGAAGCAGCCACGGTGCCGGGAGAATTCCCACAGGAATACCGTCGTACCTTTAAAAGCCGTTTTGATCCGAGATTTACCGGAATCTTCTTGGGGCTCGCATTTGTCATTTTTCTTACGGTCGGACTTTTATCTCGCATTAAACTTAAGGATACAGCTGGTTCAGACCAGGAAATGCTGAAAATACAGGAAAGATACGCCCGTCTTGTCTTGAATAAGGAAATGCCAAAAAAGGAAGAACCTAAAATTGATCTTAAAAAAGAAGCTGCTGCGCGCGCTTCAGCGGAACAGGCTATAGAAGAAAAAGAAGAGGAAGCTGTTGCTGAAAGGCGGAAAACAGAAACCGTTGTTGAAAAGACCCAGCGCAAGCAAGCCTCAAGCGAACAGCGCGCGGTAAAACGGGAAGCCATGAAACGCCAGATGGAAAAGGAAACCGGCGGCCTTTTTGCAGCGCTTACCTCAGTAAGCGGCGGAGGTGGCAGTGGCCCTTCAAAAGGCGGGGTGCGGGACCTGATAGGCAACATAGATGCCACAGCTTCACTTTCCGGCATGAATTTAAGCGGGGCCTCTTTTGCATCGAAACGGGCGGAGGCATTTGTTCCGGGCAGCGGGGATGGCACTGGCGGCGGCAGCAGACGTGGATCGCGTGCAGAAGGAGGTACAATCAGTACCTCCGGGCTTTCATCGGCATCAGCTGGAACGCTTAAAAGCGAAGGAAACATCGAGGTCAGCAATGTGGAAAATATACAAGGTGAAGCGGCAAAGGATGCCAGCCGCGACATGAAGACGCTTTCGCAAATTCTTCAGAAATATCAGCCACGATTAAAAAAAGTATATGAAGACTTTCTAAAACGCAACCCGGATTTGAGCGGCAAAATGGTTGTCAAATTCACCATAGAAGCAGACGGCAGTGTAAGTGGTGTGAATGTTGTAAGTTCAGATCTTAATGATCGCGAATTGGAAAGGAACCTTGTCCGTTACATAGAACGTATCAAGTTTCCACCTGCGTCCGGAAAGATCACAATTGAATGGCCGCTGATCTTCAGCGCCACCTGATAAGGGGGAATATATGGAAGAAGGCAGACGGGCTGAGAGAATTCAACATTTGACTACCGATGACGATCTTATAAGTGATGTAAGCGAAACCGGAATCTGCCTCAAGGTTAATGAGGCTGTCAGCCAGAGTTCGCTTCTTTCCATTGAATTATCCTCTTCTCAAAATACGATAATTGTCAAGGCAAGAGTGGTTTATTCGAAACCAGCAGGGAAAACCGGGTTTAATATAGGACTGCAATATGTGGATCTGATCGAAAAACAAAAGGAAGTCATTTTCGACATGGTTGACAGTTTTTCCAAGGGTGTTCCCATCCGCGCCAAGATTGTAAAACCATGATTTTCTTATGTCCCAATCAAACAAACCCGGAAAAAAAGAAGCACTTTACTGATAGCAGCCGTTATATTATCGATAATTCTTCTTATTACATCAGCTATTTACTATAGAAACAGCCGGCGTATAATGTCAATAGTTGATTATAACACAATTCGCAAGGCGGCGGATACTGTTGCCATGATGGAAAAGGATGTTAATCGGCCTGATACCCTAAAGGAGGATGAAACAAAAGGCCTGGCTTCAGTCAGACATAACATTTCAATGGGTCCGATTGTTTGTATAACGGCTGATACGACCCGTTATTGTTTACGGGTAGGCGTTCGTCTTTTCTATGAAGCCGGTCCGATTGACAAAGAAATAGAGGAAAGACAGGAAAATATAGTCAAGCTTATAAGATTAGTATTTTTAAAAAAGACCCTGATACAAGTAAATGCTGAAACGGCCCGAATGGAAATTCTCGATAAAATCAATTCTTTTCTTTCAGCCGGAAAAGCGCAGGATCTTATTTTCACGGTATTTGACATTATCCCAATGGAGATGAAATGATAAGTTCCTTTCTTACAGCAATCTTCGGTTCCAAGCACCAGCGGTATATAAAAAAGATTTCACCGACTGTTGATGAAATCAACCGCTATTTTAATGAATATCAGTCCCTGACAGAGGAAGCCTTTAAAGCGAAAACCGTTGAATTCAAGGAGCGGATAGCAAAGGCAATAGAAGGTGCCATAGACGAGGAGGACAGAAAACGCCTTCTGAAAGAGGCCCTTGATGCAATATTGCCGGAGGCGTTTGCCACAGTAAAAGAGGCATGCCGTAGAATGGTTGGAAGAGAATACCAGGTTGTGGGCCAGACCGTCAAATGGGACATGGTCCCTTACAATGTCCAGCTCATAGGCGGCATGGTGCTGCATGCTGGTAAGATTGCTGAAATGGCAACTGGTGAAGGCAAGACACTTGTCGCTGTTCTTCCTGTTTATCTTAACGCCCTTACTGGCCGCGGCGTGCATGTTGTTACGGTCAACGATTACCTGGCCCAGCGTGACTCCGAGTGGATGGGGGAGGTCTATCGCTATATGGGGCTTACAGTAGGCTGCATACTCAACAACATGGAAAATGACGAAAGACGCGATAACTATGCCCGCGACATCACCTACGGAACAAACAATGAATTCGGGTTCGATTACCTGCGGGACAATATGGCTGTTGCACAAGAAGATATGGTGCAGCGGCCCTTTTATTACGCAATTGTGGATGAGGTTGACTCAGTTCTTATTGACGAAGCGCGAACACCCCTTATTATTTCGGGAACAGTTAATGTTACCATGGAAAAATATGATGAGCTTAACCCCATGGTAAAGCGGCTTTTTGAAAAGCAGAATTATCTAAACAACTCCCTCATAGCTGAAGCCAGGAAAATAATAGAGAAAACGGATAAAACCCCTGAAGATGATCATGAAGCGGGCAAAAAGCTCATCCAGGTCAAGCTTGGCGGTCCCAAAAACAGGCAGCTCCAGAAGATTTTCAACGAACCCGGCATGAAGGTGCTCTGCGATCAGGCTGAAAACCATTTTATCCGCGAAAAGCAGCTTAATAAACTTGAGGAACAGAATTTCTTCAACATAAACGAAAAAAACGGGTCAGCTGACCTTACTGACAAGGGCCGTGAAGTGCTTGCAGGCGCTCATACGGACAAAGACCTCTTCCTTTTACCGGATTTATCCGATGACCTTGTTCGGATAGACAATGATACGACTTTGTCGGATGTTGATAAGCTTAAGAAAAAAGAAGAGGCTCATCGTAAACACCAGGACAGAAGCGAGCGTATACACATAATATCGCAGCTTCTTCGGGCATATTCGCTATTTGAAAAAGATGTAGAATACATGGTCCAGGAAGGCCGCATAATCATTATCGACGAGCACACCGGTCGCGCTTTGGAAGGCAGGCGTTATTCCGACGGTTTGCATCAGGCAATTGAGGCCAAAGAAAGTGTAAAGGTCCAGCGGGAAAGCCAGACACTGGCCACGGTTACACTTCAGAATTATTTCAGGATGTACGAGAAACTTGCCGGCATGACAGGAACTGCTGAAACCGAGGAGGGGGAATTTTGGGAGATCTATAAGCTTGATGTTGTTGTAATTCCCACAAATGACAAAATAAGGCGCAAGGACGGCAACGACATCATCTATAAAACAAAACGTGAAAAATACAAGGCCATAATACGTGAGATAAAAGAATTGAATGACGAAGGCAGGCCGGTTCTTGTTGGCACAATAAGCGTCGAGGTCTCTGAACTTCTTGCAAGCATGTTAAAGCGCCAGGGCGTAAAATGCAGTGTGCTCAATGCCAAGCAGCATAAGAGTGAAGCCGAGATTGTGGCCGGAGCAGGGCAGGCAGGAAGTGTCACAATAGCAACCAACATGGCAGGCCGTGGAACAGACATCAAACTCGGCAAGGGTGTTGTAAAGCAGGTAAAGGGTGAAGGCATAAAAGAAGGGGCCGAGGGTGGTCTTTACATCATTGGTACCGAGCGGCATGAAAGCCGCCGCATAGACCGCCAGCTCCGAGGCCGCGCAGGACGCCAGGGTGATCCCGGAGACTCGCTCTTTTTCCTTTCGCTTGAAGACGACCTTATGCGTCTTTTCGGCTCGGATCGCATATCAAGAATAATGGATCGTCTTGGGATGAAGGAGGATGAACCAATCATTCATCCCTGGATTACGCGTTCTGTTGAAAGGGCGCAGAAGCGTGTTGAGGCCCGCAACTTTGAGATAAGAAAACACCTTCTCGAATATGATAATGTGATGAATATTATGCGCACCGAAATTTACAAACGCCGCAAAGCCGCTTTGACCGGCGAACAAATTGATGAGATTCTTGATCGCATGCTCGAAGATTATCTCGAAGATATTCTGCTCCAGTATTGCGGAGAAGATGCGCCCACACACGAATGGGACTGGACTAGTCTTAAGAATGAACTACTTTCATCTCTCACACTTCAGATAGAAGAACGGCACGATCTCGGACTCGGAGAATTCCTGGATAATCTTCTTGATTTATGCAGACAGAAACTTGATGAGAAAAAGAAATTCATCGCACAAATAGATCCAGAACTTTTTGAAAAAGTCAAACGAATTCACATTTTGCGCACCATTGATGATTTCTGGAAAGACCATCTATACGATATGGATTGTCTCCGGGAGGGAATCAATCTTCAGGCGTATGGGCAAAAGGACCCTCTGATAGAATACAAGAAAGAGGGTTTTGCCATGTTTTCCAAGCTTTTGAGCAAAGTAAATAAGCAGGCAGTTGAAAAGGTCTTCAACACCACATTTACAGTTGAAGAGCAAAAGGGTAACAGGTCAATGGTGAACATCCGTTTTTCCAAGGCCGAGGCAGGTGAGGCTGTTGCGGCCCGACCTGCAGAGCAACAACAACTGTCTCCAGGTGAAGGCCCGCCCCCGCGGGATGTAAAGCAAAAGCCGGTTGTTGTAGGGAAACGTGTGGGCCCCAACGAACCATGCCCGTGCGGTTCAGGCAAGAAGTATAAAAAGTGCCACGGCTGAACTGTTACCCAGCCGGGTCAATCTGATAAAAGACCAAAGGAAGGAAATTAAAATGCAATACCGCACACTGGGCAGAACAGGCTTATCAGTATCAGAAATAGGCCTTGGCACTCTCTCAATCGGAGGCCCCTTTAAACTCGGACACTTGGAATTCGGCAGGGGGGAAATTGACGACAAAAATTCCCTTAAAATGATACAAGTTGCACTTGATGCTGGTGTTAACTTCATTGATACGGCAGATATTTATGGTTATGGCCGAGCTGAAGAGATTTTGGGTGAGGCACTTCGAGGTAAAAGGGAAAAATCCATCATCTCCACCAAAGTGGGAAACCGCGGAGATGAAACAAAATGGTTCAAGGATTTCAGGGGTACTTGGATAAAAGAGGCGTGCACAAACAGCCTAAAGCGTCTTCAGACGGATTATATAGACATTTACATGCTTCATTCGCCTGATGTTGATTTTCAATTCTCTGAAGAGATATTTACTGCATTCAATGATCTTAAAAAAGAGGGTAAAATACGTTTCTATGGTTGCTCTGTTGTTTCGTCAAAACAGGGCTTGGATTTTATAAATGCGGGATTTGGTGATGTCATAGAGGTTCTCTATAATATATTTGATCGTGAAAGTGCGGAAGAGCTTCTTCCCCAGGCGGAACATTCTGATATGGGAATTGTAATCAAATCTCCGCTTGCCTCAGGCGCGCTCACAGGAAAATACAACAAGAATTCCCTTTTCGATAAACGCGATTTCAGAAAGATTCTATATCCACGCGAGCGGCTTAACAGTATTGTTGATGTTGTTGATGTTCTTAAGCCAATGGCAAAGGAATTGGGTCTTACGCTGCCTCAGCTTGCGCTTAAATACTGCCTTATGCGAAAGGAAGTTTCATCCGTAATTCCTGGGGCCAAAACCGCGGGCCAGATACTGGAAAACCTAAGGACAAGCAATGCGTCCGAATTGCCTGTGTCGGTCATGGATGGAATTGAAAAGACATTAACCCTGACCGCGAAAACTTAAGACTGTAATAATAGGAGTACTTTATAATGAATGTAAAGGAACTGTTCCTGAAATATCCGGAGCTAAAACCAACTGAAAAAGAAATTAAAAGCACAATAACAACCATTGTACGCTCTTTTAAACAGGGGAAGAAGCTGCTTTTATGCGGTAACGGTGGCAGCGCCGCTGACTGCGAACATATATCCGGTGAATTCCTAAAAGGTTTCATGAGCAAAAGACCTATCCCGGTGGCCCAGAAAAAGATCCTAGAGAAACGCTTTGGTAAAGATGGGCGTTTTATTGCCGAACATCTTCAGCAGGGATTCCCAGCGATTCCAATGGTCAGTTTCAGCGCTCTTAATACAGCCTTTGCAAATGATGTTGCACCGACTCTTTCATTCGCTCAGATGGTTAACGCTCTTGGAATAAAGGGAGATGTCTTTCTGGGACTTTCAACATCAGGCAACTCGGAAAACGTAATTTATGCCGCAATGAATGCGAAAGCCCGCGGCCTCACTGTAATCGGTCTTACCGGCCGCACAGGAGGGGCTTTAAAAAATTATTGCGATATTGTAATCCGCGTGCCAGGAGACAATGCACCTGATACCCAGGAATATCATCTACCGGTTTATCATGCGATCTGTATTGAGGTTGAAAAAATACTCATTAAAGACTGAGCCATAAATCTACCATTGGGAATAAAATGTGCAATAACGGAATGCTGAATGTGCGTGAGTTCGGCGCAAAAGGGGATGGCTTAACCGACGACACAACTGCTTTTCAAAATGCATTAGACAAAGCTGCGGAACAGCAGGGGACAGTATTTGTGCCGGAAGGGACATATCTTTCAGGGGAGCTTAAAGTAGCTTCTCATGTCGGAATACGCGGTCTGTCAAACTGGTCATTCCAGAGGTTCGCTGGATCAATCATAAAACTCAATGATCCGAAAGCAAAAGGCCTGCTCAATCTTACCGGCTCTTTAGGCGTAACCATAACCGGATTGTGTCTTGACGGCGCCAAACTGCCTGGAGAAACACATGGAATTCTTTTCGATAAGCCAGACTTCGGCACTGAGGAAGACACGCCACGGATAGACGGATGCCGGGTCGGCTTTTTCTCGGGCGATGGTGTTCATTTGGGACGTATCTGGTGTTTCTCCATACGACACTGCCATTTTTTCCGCAACAATGGATGCGGAGTATTGCTGCATGGGTGGGATGGTTTTTTACTGGATAATTGGTTCACTTGTAACGGCCGGGCTGGTTTCGGCGCTTATGAACCCAATTCAGCAGTCACATTTTCCGGCAACCGTGTGGAATGGAATGTGGGTGGCGGCCTGGTCTCTTATGGAGGTAAGAACTATAATGTTATAGGGAACTATTTTGATCGTTCCTATGGTTGCGCTATTGCGCTTTTGCCAAGAATGGGCGATGATCCATGCTGTAATTTTGCAATAAACGGAAACGTTTTCAGTCGCAGCGGCAGGCCCGAGCCTCGAAAATTGGAAAAGTATGAAAGCTCCCATGCCCTTTTTGAGGGCGGGAGCGGCATAGTATTTACCGCCAACTGCATGGTAGCCGGCCAGGATGACAAAAAGAGAGGCCCGTGGTCGCCTGATTATGGCATTGTCTGCAAAGGTTTGTCGGACTCTGTTATCAAGGACAATGTGATGCATCAGGGAGCAATGAAGGAACTTCTATTGGATCTTGGCTGCCATGCAGGGAACGTGATCATAAAGGACAATGTCGGCAGTTTGAAACAGCTGGGAAGTTAAAGCCAGACCGTTTTAAAAGTATGATTTCTGTCCTGAAGAAATAATGCGTATAGATTTATGAGCTCATCCACCTGTTCTATGGGTGGGACGTGATGGCAATGATGGTAATCTGTTGCTTTTCCGGTCCATAATGCCAGAAGATTCGGTATGCAGCGGGCGTATGTTGTTCTGCATAAGCCTCAAAAACCTCCTCTCCATTTGATCCGACCATACTTTCATATTTATGTGTCTGAAGTCCAGGATGCCGTGGATTTGACCCAAGCAATCGAATAGCTTTGCTGACAGCTTTATAACGTTTTACAAATCCCGGGTTTTTTCTTATTGAGTATAATTGGGATTGCGCTGATGGGGTGATATGAATCACAAAGACCAAACTATTCCTCCGGTGCAAGCATGGAAAAATCCAGCTTTTTGGCTTTGCCTTCCGCTGACTCCTTCAGCCCTTTTTTAACCATCTTAAGGGCTGACTTGTTTTTGTAAAGCCACATTTCATGTGCAGGGATTTTCACAACAGGCCGTAGCAAAACATCTCCGTTTGCACCTTGAAATATTTTAAACTTTGTTATTCCCTTAAGCAACGAACCTGCCATTTCGCTGATGGAGGTTCTTTTTCTTTCGTCCATTGACTTTGTCGTGATTTCAGTAAAGTTCTCTATGAGCTGGAAAGTATGAGCCATATTTATTTTCCTTTCAATAAATATATATTATTATCCGTACGTTATCAAACGCCACACAACTCATCCCCTTCAGGTTAAATTAATCAAAAAAAAATCATTTGAGAGATAACAGTATCAGGCAGCGCGGGCTACTGACTATGCTCCCCAATGTTTTTGTGGCGTATGAGTATAATATTCTATCTGGCTGCTGCGTAAATGGATTCGAACATTTTCCCATACTTCAGGAACATATCGTAATTAAGTTCGGTTTGAGTTGACTGCGTTCCCATGTGAGCAACAGCCGTGATATGAGGTTCCATTGTGTACCAGCCGTCATAACCGCTTTTTCTGATAACAGCAACTGTTTCCTTTACGCGACCCTCACCTTCATCTGGAAAACAAGGGACATAATATTTATTAGTCGGGTCTTTTTTGTAATCCTTAATATGGATATGAACCACATACGCTTTAGTTGCCTGGTAAAATTCCAATGCATCATAACCTGTTTCCCAGAAATTTCCGGTGTCATGAATCAATTTGAATGCGGGTGAATTGACTGATGTAACCAAATCAACTGCTGCCTCAGCATTCAAATTACCGTAACCGGAGCAATTTTCATGGGCCAGAATAATACCGCCATCTTCAGCGATTTTTGCCAATATCTTTATACGACGGAGAACTTCGGTCCTCCAGACAGCTGTATCCCAGCCATCATTAGGATAGCTCATGACGCGGGCCAATTTTGTCCCGGTCTTTTTCATGCGCGGAATTATCCGAATAAGTTCGTCTCGATCCTTTTCAAAGTCACCCGTTATTTTACGCGACCAATTGGCAATCTGTGAACCATAGCTGATTATGGAAATACCTGCATCCTGAAGCATTCCATACATTTTATCAAATGTAGCGTCATCAACATCGTCAAAATGAACTGTCTTGCCATTAACATTAACATTCCGCATTTCAATGCCGCTCCAACCCAGTTCACGGGTAAGTGCGATTTGAATATCAAGTTCTGGAGAAACTTCATCAACAAAGCCTGCGAATTTCATGGTATCAGCTCCTTTTTTATGCTTTAAAACGTGAGGTCTTCATGCGTTTTTGCAGTTCGGTAAAATAACAATCGCCGTCAAGAGGCAGGTCTATGGTTTTTTTGAGGAAACCTGAAAGCAGCATGGCATTGGCAAGCTCGAGAGATGCCATTCCCTCGGAAACAGGTGCAATTAAGGGAGTGTCTTTAAGAATCGCATCTTTGAAATTGCGGTGAATGGATTGATGTTGCTCGTTAAAACCGATTTCCCTGACCGGGATTGCCACATTCCAGACCGCAGGTTTCTCGAACCGTTCCGTAGTTGTCTTTAAATGTTCTGATGTGGGAATTTCGTTGCGGACAAAAGAAAGAACCCCATTTTCAAGAGTGAGCTTTCCTTTGTCACCAGCGATTTCAATGCGGTTGGTTCCGGGAGCTTCACCTGTTGAGGTTATGAATACGCCTGTCATACCGCCTGGGAATTCAAGAAGTGCTGATACCTCATCTTCAACCTCGATGTCGTGAAATTTACCGAACCCTACATTGGCTGTAATGCGTGAAGGCATTCCAACAAACCATTGGAAAAGATCGAGGTTGTGGGGACATTGATTAAGAAGCGCGCCACCACCCTCGCCAGCCCAGGTGGCGCGCCAGCCGGCTGACTTGAAATAGGCTTCGGGGCGGTACCAGTCCGTAACAATCATTGAAGCCCGCTGCAACCGGCCAAGTTCGCCGGACGAAATCATTTGCTTTATTTTCGCATTGGGTGGATTTGTCCGACAGTTGAACATTACCGCAAGTTTGAGCTTTTTATCAGTATGTGCCTTTAATAGTCCGCGTACCTCATTGACATGAACAGCAACAGGCTTTTCAACCAGTACATGAAGCCCTTTTTTAAGTGCTTCTGTGGCCAGAGGAACGTGACTAAAGTGAGGAGTGACAATCGCGACCGCATCAACAAGCCCTGAATTGATGAGTGCCTCAGGCTTTTCGAATTTGGTCTCTTTATAATCTTTAAGAGAGTCCGGATTAACATCAGAGAGCGCTGTGATTTCGAACTCAGGGATGGTTTTGATGTTTGAATAGTGACCTTTGCCCATTGAGCCCATGCCAATGATACCTATACGTATTTTATCCATGGAAAATACTCCTGTTAAGTTTATTGTGATCAGCTTTAAAATATAGACGATGATTAGTTGCAAACTCAAATAAAAAGGTTAGTGTGTTAAGAAATAAATTATCTTACCATTCCTTATGAATGACTTTTCATCATTAACACCGGATCGTTTTCTTCCAGCACTTGAAAACGCACTTGGCGTAAGGCTTACATCTTTAATCCGTCCTTTTCCAAGTTACATTAACCGGGTCTATGAAATTCAAACAGAAGACAGGGTTTCCTATGTTGCGAAGTTTTACCGCCCGGAACGGTGGACATTTGATGCGCTCCTTGATGAGCATGCTTTTATATTTGACTGTGCTGAAATGGAAATACCCGTTGTTTGCCCTTTAAAACTATCGGATGGCAAGAGTCTAGGCATGTTTGATGGAATCAGCTTTGCGGTCTTTCCAAAGCGTGCCGGCCGGCAATTTGATATTGAAGGAAATGAAAGCTGGCAGAGAATCGGCGTGCTTCTTGCCCGCCTTCATAATGCGGGTCAGATTCGTAAAGCCCCGGCACGTATTTTACTTTCGCCGGATAAAATCACAAGACCTTATGTTGATGCTCTGTTAAATGACGGCATAACATCTTCGCGTCAGGAGGCGTTCAAGGACATAAGTTACAGGATAATCGATACTGTCATCCCATATTTCAACGAAATAGAAATCATACGCATTCACGGCGATTTTCATACAGGTAATATCCTTGAACGACCTGAAACTGGTTTAATGATAATTGATTTTGATGATATGATGAATGGTCCTGCAATACAGGATTTCTGGCTCCTTTTGCCGGATATTTATCCTGCAAGCAAACGATATCTTGATTTAATGGTTGATGGGTACAGGCAATTCCGTGATATTGATCCGCGCTCGTTTTTATTGATAGAGGCTTTAAGGGCAATGAGGATGATTTATTTCAGTGCATGGTGCAATATGCAAAGGAACGATTATCAATTCAAGCATAAATTTCCGGACTGGGGAAGTGATAATTTTTGGGCCAAGGAAATAAACGATCTTAGGGCACAATATTCAAATATAATGGATGCGATTAATGAATAACAATTGAACCTCACCCCTTTTTCCCCTCTCCTGATTACAGGAGAGGGGTCACTGGTGCTGTAACATTGATTTTAATCTGGGTTTTCTTAACTCCCTTTCTCCCATGAACGGGAGAGGGATCAATTATGTTTATCTTATTGACGTTTTTTCTCTAGATAGTAACTATAATCACCATTATATACCTGTATCTTTCCATGATCAACCTCAAAAACGCGGTTAGTTATTTCACGTAAAAAAAAGCGATCATGGCTTACAAGTAGAAGAGTCCCCTCGTAACGTTTCAATGTATCAAGTAGCACTTCCCTGGATTTTATGTCCAGATGGTTTGTGGGTTCATCAAGCACCAGGCAGTTATGCGGCAAAGAGAGTAAAGAAGCCAGTATCACTCGTGTTTTTTCGCCGCCGGAAAGTATCCTTACTTTTTTTGCAACATCTTCACCCCTGAAAAGAAAGGCAGCAAGCAGATTCCGTATAAATCCCACGCTTTCACCGGGAAGCTTCCTATGGACCGTATCAAAAACCGTTGCTTCATCGTCAAGGGATTCGAGTGTACTTTGTCCAAAATAGCCTATGGAAATACTGGGGCCTACAACAACCTCTCCTGAAGTGGGTTCTGTTTCTCCACAAAGGACCTTTAGAAAAGATGATTTTCCGGCACCATTAACACCTACAACAGCTATTTTTTCTTTACGAAGCACTGTTGCATCAAGACCTGAAAAAACAGGCTTATCGCTTCCATCAACATTTTTCCATGTCTTGGAAAGAGCCTTTATTGTAATTACATCATTTCCACCACGCGGTATTTCAGGAAGGAAGATCTTCATCTCAAGATCTTCCGGTAATGCCTCGACCCTTTCAATCTTATCGAGCATCTTGATCCGCGACTGGACCTGAGACGCATGGCTGGCGCGGGCTTTGAACCTGGCGATGAATTCCTCCTGAGTCTTCAGCATGCTTTGCTGACGGCTTATTTCAGCCTCGTTTTGTTTGAGTCTGACACGTTTTTCCTGTTCATAAAAGTCATAGTTGCCGGAAAAAGTGGTTACATTGCCGTTTTTCACTTCAACAATCTTTTTTATCACCCTGTTCATGAAATCGCGATCATGAGTGGTCATTAAAATTGCGCCTTTAAAATTCCTGAGCCACTCTTCAAGCCACAATATTGTTTCCATGTCAAGATAGTTTGTCGGCTCGTCCATTAAAATCAAATCAGGCATACGGATAAGTGTTTTTGCAAGCGCAATCCTCATTTTCCATCCGCTGCTGAAATCCTGAACCGGTTTATGGTGCTCATTCGGGAAAACGCCAAGCCCCGTAAGTATGGTTTGTGCGCGGTTTTCAATATCAAACCCTCCCAGTTTCTCGAATTCAGTCTGTGCGTTGCCCATTTTTTCCAGGATGGTTTCCATTTCGTCTGATCCAAGATCAGGGTCGCTCAATTTGTCCTCATAGCCTCTTAAAATGTCAACCAGTTCGCTGACTCTTTGGTGGCCGGAAATCACCTCCTCAAGAGCAGTCCGGCCTCTCATCTCCCCTACATTCTGAGCAAAGTACGAGATATGCACATTGTTCTGGATGCTTACTGCGCCTTTATCCGGCCTTACCTCTCCCACAATCATCCTGAAAAAGGTGGTCTTACCAGCCCCATTGGGACCAACAAGCCCTATCTTTTCCCCGGGATATATCTGAAAAGAGGCGTCCGTGTATAAATCCACACCGCCCATTGTTTTTGTTATGTTGGATATGTCGATCAAAAAAACCTCGCCCTACATTTAAATAAAGTGAATACACACCTAAAACTTCATTGTTAATAAAACCAGCTTTAAAAAATAATTAACCTTAGACTGCAATCCCATATTTATGTTTAAAGAATAATGGAAAAATATTTGAAAATTTTTAAAACCAATCTATTAGCTCAATACAATCACAATCTTTAATCTATCGGCATCACATCAAGAATCACAAACGATCCGGGTATAATTGGAGGGCGGGGCTTTGGATTTTCAGCAGTAGGTACAGGTTTAGGGCCAAATTCCGCGGTAGGCAGGTAAATATGATGTGTCTTATAGTTGATTGCAAGGGTACGCGCGCCTTTTTGAGTAACTACATTCTCAAGCACTTTAAACTTATTTTTGTTTTCTTCCTGAATAACGGTTAATGTACCTTCCCCATTTGAGCTATAAGCCCTGTGAAGGCCAGGGTCAAAGGCAATCCCATCCACATGTTCGCCAATTGGCAAACTTTTGATGACTTTCCCGTTTTTGGAATCAAGGATTACCATTAGCTTGTTGTGACATCCGACAAACAATCGATTATTTTCCATATCAATTGCAAGTCCACTTGGTTCCTCTCCCGGTGCTATTGGCCATTTTTTTTCCACCTTCAATGTTTTCACGTTGATAACATCAATTAGATTTTTATCCTCTATATTGACGTAAACCATTCCCTTATTATCCGTTGTTGGAAATTCAGGTTTTCCATCAAGCGTAATTGTGGCAATAACCTTGTCGGCAATAGCATCAATTACAGTCATGTTTGCACTCTTTTTGTTGCATATAAAAACAGAATGAGAAAACTTGTCATACACTGCGACATCAGGGTTTATTCCGGTAACAGGAATTTTAGCAATAACCTCCAAAGTTTGAAGATTAAATATTGTAACAGATGTATCCTTGCCGTTTGTCGTAAAACCTTTGTTAAGATCTGGTGCAAGAATTATGGCATGCACTCCCTTTGTATCTGGAATTGTTCCAAGAAGTTTTCCGCTTGCCGCATCCACCACTTGAACCACTGTGCTATGGGAAATAAAAAGCCTGTTTGTTGAATCGTCCACTGAAAGACAATCCCAGCCGCCATCACCTTCAATCTGAAATTTATTTGCAATTTTATATTTTGAACCTGTATCTTTAGCATTTACTATATGACAATAACCCATCATTATCACAACAGCCATTAATAACGATAATTTTTTTAACATGCACCTCTCCTATTGCAGAAATGTTAATGTTTGTGCACCGAGCATTGAATCCTTGATAATATCTTCAGCAAAAAAGACCTTTCCATTATGATACCGCTGTCAATAAGGTATAAAATGGATATTTAAAAGTCAAAGGAATATTAGGAATAGACAGAAGCCAGTAGATTCTTTGGCTGAAAGATTCTCTTTCAGGAGCTGCACTTTAAAAAATCATTTTCCCAATTATCGAAACAAGATGCAGGGTTGCTCAACCTATCGCAACCCCACCAGTTTCGCCTGTCCTGACGCGTATGCACTGTTCAAGATCCAGGACAAATATCTTTCCATCGCCCACATTTCCAGTGCATGCGCTCTCCTTGATTGCATCGATGGTTGCCTGAACGAATTCTTCGTTAACGGCAATCTCAAGTTTCACCTTCCGAAGCAAACTTCCGGCCTCCATATGGCTCCGGTAAATCTCAGCTACACCTTTCTGGCGACCGCGGCCAACAACATTTGTAACGGTTACAAGGTGAATGGCCTTTTCCTCGAGTTTTGCGAGAACCTGGTCCAAACGATCTGGTTGTATGACGGTAATAATAAATTTCATAAATCACATCCTTTAGGTTTAATTAATCCAACATTGTATAGGCGGATTCGCTGTGCTGAGTCAAATCCAACCCCACCCGCTCTTCAGTATCATTGACACGCAGACCCACTAATTTATCTATCACTTTCAGTATAACAAAGGTCATTACCAGGGAATATATAATTGTCACTAAGATCGCTTTGATCTGGATCAGGAATTGAGCCGGGTTTCCATAGATTAGACCACTCACGCCATTAACAGAAACCTTTGCAAAAAGGCCAGTGGCAAGAGCACCCCAAATTCCACCTATTCCGTGTACACCGAAGGCATCAAGAGAGTCGTCGTATCCAAGCTTTGGTTTGATGACTGCCACAAAAAAGTAACAAATCACAGAAGCGCCGAATCCTATCCATATGGCATCCATAGGGGTGACGAATCCGCAGGCTGGTGTTATTGCCACAAGTCCTGCTACCACACCTGTTATTAGACCAAGCACGGTTACTTTGCCAGCTGTAATTTTATCCAAAAGAGCCCAGGTAATTCCTGCAGCAGCGGTCGCGATATGTGTTGTAACAAAGGCATTCCCAGCAAGACCATTTGCAGATAGGGCGCTTGCAGCATTGAATCCAAACCAGCCAAACCACAACAACCCAGCCCCAAGAACAGAAAAAGGTAAATTATGCGGAGGAGAAATAAGCTTGGGATGACCGATCCTTTTTCCAAGCACAAGTGCTGTAACCAGGGCTGCTATACCTGCATTTATATGTACTACCGTGCCTCCGGCAAAATCAAGAGCTCCGGCAGCTTTCAAATTGCCAGCCGCATCGAACCTGGACAAAAAGCCTCCCAAACCCCAAACCCAGTGTGCTACCGGGTCATAGACTAGTGTGGCCCAACCTAGCACAAAAAGGATAAATGCGGAGAACTTCATCCTTTCAGCAAATGCCCCCAGGATAAGCGCCGGAGTAATTACCGCGAACATGCACTGAAACACCATAAAAACAGAATGGGGAATAGTGGCGGAATATCCAGGAAAAGGATCTGCTCCCACACCTTTCAGAAAAGCCCAATTAAAATTACCGATTATTCCTTTAACATCCGGACCGAATGCAAGAGTATATCCAAAAACGACCCATTGAATGGAAATGATACAAAGGATCATGAAGCATTGGGCTAGAATTGACAGAATGTTTTTTCGACGGACAAGACCGCCATAAAAAAAAGCCAACCCTGGTGTCATAAGTAGCACCAAAGCTGCTCCCATTATGACCCAGGCTGTATCTCCCGTGTTGATTGTCGGCATATTGGACCTCCTCGTAAAGTTAAATTCTGAAATAGAAATGCAATGTTGATACCAAATTTTTTTTGACCAATAAGAAAATGACAGATAAGGAGATAGCTAAGCTGGTTTCTCTTCAAAGATTATAATAATACTTATTTGTAATATTATAAACTATTATAATTACAATTTAGTCATTATTGTATCCATATAATTATTATAATCCGTTTAATAGATGCGACTGCCTAAATAAATCACTGCTGTCCCAACGTTGAATTTGGAAATCGATGTAACATATTGTAAACTTGAAAGATAAACATGCTTTGTGTTTTTTTCGATTTGAACTCTAAAGTATTTTCCATTCGTTTCTTTGCGGCAATCTGCCATAAAGGAGCGTTTTTTATTTATATCTTAATCGATATCGTAAAGAAACGAATAAATATTAAATCAATTCCCTACTCAACCTTGCAAATTTTAAGTGTCTCACTTTTTATGAAACAGTCTATAAATCAAGCAGTTGTAGATATTGACATGCGTGAATTCGACATGACAGCCTGTAACCAATTGATTTTGTGCGAGTAATATTGGGACAGTAGTGTAAATAAATATTGATATAATACCCACATTATTCATTATAAACGACATTTTTGTAGTATTGTGATATGGCGGCAGGGATATTTATTCATATTTAAAGTGGATTTCAGGTTTTAGTATAAGTACCTTGAGTAGGATATAATTATATTTTAACTTTATGGGAAATTCTCATTTTTATAAAAAGCAAACATCGTGAGAACGCTCCTTGCTTATATAACCATATATTTAGTGTGGGGTTCAACTTACTTTGCAATCAAACTCTGCGTACAGACCATTCCACCCTTCTGGGTTGTTGGATTAAGATTTCTCCTTGGCGGCCTGTTCCTGATCATACTTGTTATTCTGAAGCAAAGATTAAAACCTTTTCCCTCACTTGCCCAGCTCGGTTCTTCTATGATCATTGGCTGCCTGCTTTTAATTGGTGGAAATGGGCTCATTACAATAGCACAACGAAAAGTGGATAGTTATCTGGCAGCGCTGATTGTTGCGGCTTGCCCCATGGCAGTGATGATGTGGGACAGGCTCATTCTAAGAAAAAAGATTCGCTTTGTCCATATGATTGGTGCTATTCTCGGGCTAACTGGAGTAGCCATGTTGCTTTACCATGGAAACTTAAACTTCAATGTCTTTTCTCTGGAAATGCCACTTATGGCTACAGGCGTTCTTTTATGGGCACTCGGCACAACACTCAGTAAAAAACTGACATTGCCATCTGATAACCTAGTTAATGCGGCTATACAGCTCTTTGGTGTTGGAATACTAGTTACCGTTGTCTTAAGACCTCTGATAAACATTCCAGCAGTTGCTTCCGTGGAATGGTCATGGACATCCATCCTCGGCCTTGCCTATCTGACACTATTTGGCTCTATCGCATTGGTAGCTTATACTTTTCTTCTTAAACACGAGCCAAACCACAGAGTGGTAAGCTATGTCTTTGTCAATCCACCGCTCGCAATGTTTCTTGGGATACTGGCAGGCAAGGAAACAGCTGTGCCTTTTTTATTCCCCGCTCTTTTTCTGCTTTTAGGCGGGCTTGCACTTATTTTTTATGGAGAAAAGCTGATGGAAAAATGGATTGAGTTAATTTCAAAGTAAAGTCAACGGCTTTTTATTTTCATTAAGTTTTTCTCCTTTTCGGTTAAACTATTTATCTGTCAAAGGGCCATACCATAGCATAAATATACCCGATTTCATATTTAATCATATTATAAACACCTCGTATTGATCCCCACCATAAATTGACATCTTCAGGTTCAATTGATGAAGAGATTACACCAATGGAAAAACCTGACCCGAAAACTCGCTTCATTATTGTCCATGATTTGCGTCCATGCGGGCCGGCAGTAAAAATGTTGAGAGTTGTGATATCAGGATTATTAGTCTGAAGCCATGTTCGGGCTGCAAGCGCCATATAATAAGTATTATGGCCTAATTTTGTTTTGGCCTCAGTAAATTTGACAACAGGGGTATCAAGACCAAACTCTATCATAGCGCAAGCCGGTGAACGGACCCCATAGGGTTTGCCGCTTACAAGGCAAAAAGAATAATTTCCTCTATGAAACTCGGCCGCAGCTTCTTTAAGCATCCGATCTGAAAGCCATCCTTCAATAACAAGCACTTTCGCATTAACTGGTTTGTTTACGCATAAAAAAGAAAACATGGATCTCATAAGTAAAGTATGAAATGTACACAGGAAGATAATTGCCAAAACAATTATCACTATTATACTTTTCCGCATATCCTTAATTCTTTTTTGAAGCGTAGTTTAAATTCAGTTTATTTTTGCAAACGAATGTCTGAATTTGAGCGCTACATTCACTAGTGCGATCATGACAGGAACTTCAATAAGTGGTCCGATAACTGCCGCGAATGCTTCCTGCGAAGCAATGCCGAAAACCCCCACAGCAACTGCAATGGCCAGTTCGAAATTATTGCTCGCGGCTGTAAACGAAAGACTGACCGCAGCTTCATAACTGATGCCTAGTTTCCTAGTTACAAAGAATGAACCGAAAAACATGATAAGAAAATAAATCCCCAAAGGAATTGCCACACGTAAAACATCGAACGGTAGGGAAATAATAGCATTACCTTTATAAACAAACATGATGAAAATGGTAAAAAGAAGCGCTATAAGCGCCAAAGGACCGATTCGCGGCATGAATTTAGTTGTGTACCATTCTTCCCCCTTGATGGGTTCCAGTACCATACGTGTTACAAACCCAGCAGCAAAGGGGATTCCAAGGTAAATGCCAACACTGATGGCAATATCTTTCATGGAAACATTTACAGCGTATCCGTTCAAGCCGAACAACGGTGGGAGCACTGTAACAAATATCCATGCATAAAACGCAAAAAATAAAACCTGAAAAACAGAATTAAATGCAACAAGCGCAGCCGCGTATTCGCTGTTTCCTTTTGCCAGACTGTTCCATACAATGACCATGGCAATACATCTGGCAAGACCGATAATAATGACCCCGGTCATTAGATGAGGTTGCCCGCGCAGAAAGATGATTGCGAGCAGGAACATAAGGACGGGGCCGATGAGCCAGTTTTGTATCAGGGATAACGATAGTGCTTTGCGATCACTGAATACTTCTCCGATACGGCGGTAATTGACCTTTGCCAAAGGAGGGTACATCATAACAATTAAGCCAATTGCAATTGGGATTGAGGTTGTGCCCAAAGAGAGTTTTGAGAGAAAGGACGATATTTCCGGAAAAAAGTTGCCCATGACAATACCGAGTCCCATCACAATAAATATCCAAAGGGTCAGGTACCTATCAAGAAAAGGAAGTTGTTTCGTATTATTCATAGTTCTGATCGGTTGTATTATAATGATAGGAGAAGATAAAACCCCACGATTATAAGAATGCTGCCGGAAAATAGTCGGATGACTTTGTCCAAGGTTTTTGTTTTTACCAAGCCTTTTCCAAGTGACAAGCCCAGAACCAATGTGCTCAAGGGAATACTGAATCCAACAGCAAATGCAGTTAGCAAAAGTATGGCACGGGTAATTTCTCCCTGAAGTATGGCCGCGCCCATGACAATAAAGATGCCTGGATTGCAGGGCAGCGAGCAAACGGCAATTGCTCCACCCATTATAAGGCCGAATAAAATAGGGCTTATGTTTTGTAGATCCGCTATTCGTTTACCAGGTCCGGGAAGTGTCAGGCTGATAGGTAGGACTTTAATTGTTGCAAGCCCGAAAATAATAGCTGTCAGCCCGGCGAATACCTTCCAATAACGACCTAAACCGGTTTGCGCTGCCTGCCCGACAAATCCTGCAATACCGCCGACCAGCATTAAAGCCAGGGTACTTCCTAAAGCAAACAAAAGAGCTGTTTTAATAGACGATTTGTGTTCACCATTAGAAGTTGTTCCTGAATAGCCCAAAAGAAGTCCCATGACAGGTAAGGTGCAGCATGCGCTTGCGAATGCGCTTACAGCACCCAATGCAAGTGCAATAAGTAGCCCAAGCGGATGAGAAACCCATTGCTGGAGTGTGGCAATCAAAGTATTTTGCATGTATAACCTATTGCGCCGGTTTACAATTAGGGCTACCGGCTCCGGATGGGCAGCATCCTCCTGTGCGGTTGGACGAAACATAAGCTTCAAGCAACTTTTCGGTTGTGATTTCACCTGTTACTGTGCCCATTCCCGCTCCTTTGCTCAGTACCAATACAACAGGCAAGGAAAGCTGTTTGGCCATGTTTGTTTGATCCATGGAACCGGCCTGGAGCTGATAAACTCCTAAATTAACACCTTTTGACTTAATTGTTTGTTGGGCTGATTGCATAGCAGCAAGCACAGTTTCAGGAATCGAACTTATGGTTTGTGACGGCACCCAAACCATGACAGCATTTTTGTCCATGGCTTTTTCATTCAAAGCATTCATGGATGAAAGCATTTCGAGCTGAGAAAAGCTTGAGTTTAAAGACGTATTTGTTTGTGCTGAAGGGAGGGTTCCGGGTGTGTTAAAACCGGGATTCACGGCTGTTGGTATGGCTTCTGCCTGAAAAGCCAGTTTGTAAACCAATATGACGCAAACAGCCACAAGGACAATTGTCAGTAAAATCTTTTTACCTTTGGATGAAGCAGGTTTTGCATTGCATCCGCAATCCGGTCCGCAGCAAGGTTCCGAAGAGGGCTTTTCAGGAGATTCCTGATTAATCATTGTGTTTTCCTTTTTTTAAGTATAGGGCATTTGGAAGGGTTAGGATATAGTCTTTTATTTGATCGCGAACCAGACGATAACAATCAAGTTTGCCTTGTTCATCCTGTATCATTTTTGCAAGCCTTGGTGGATCATCAAAACTCATATGAACACGGTTTGTTTTACCAAAGAAAACAGGACAGGTTTCATTTGCATCATCGCAAACGGTTATAACAAAATCAAAACCAATGTTTATAAGCTCGCGGACAGGCTTGGGTCTTTGATGTGAGATATCGATTTCAACTTCTGCCATAACCTGCACGGCAAAAGGATTCAGATCATGTATTTCAATTCCAGCGGAATAGGGTTCCAGTACATCATTCTTAAAATGCCGCGCAAAACCTTCTGCCATCTGACTCCTACAGGAGTTGCCGGTTCAAAGAAATAATATTTTAAGCTTATTTTCCATGACTTTGTTTCCTGGTATCAGCAACAGCCTCGGTTATCATCATCACTTTCGCACCCGCAGGTTCCCTTTTCCATGTCCCCAAACCGCAAGAGTCCATCAAACATGGCCGCAGCGCATCCTACGCCAGGTTTGACAGAAATAGCCCCTGAAGCGCAATTGTTCATGCAGGCACCGCATTCAATGCATTTGTCTTTGCTTGTAAGAACAGCTTTATTGCCTTGCATTACAAAAACATTCCTTGGACAAACCTGTGTGCATCTGCTGCAACCATTGCAAGAGGAAACATTGTATTGCAATGATGTAACATCTTTCATATATACCATTTGGCCCTCCAGATTTGTATGAAAAATGCAATAAGTAAAGAAAGCGAAATTGCCGCAGCCCCTATATAGAAAGGGATTGAAGCCTTCATCTCTTTTTTAACACCCGAAGGATTGGTGAATGTGGATGCTCCAGTAAAATTCAGCGCAAGAAAAGAACTGAAAGCTGGCGCCATAATACAGAGGAAAATGAAGAGCGGCAAAGAATTAAAAATCTCCGGATTACAACCAAGGTAAATACCAATGCACAAAATGCCAACCCAAAGACCTTTCAAGGCAAAAGAACGAAATGGAATAAAGGGCAGGAAAAGAGGAGTAATAAATGCTCCTCCTGCAAGGCTTATAAGGCTTCCAAGAATAATTGGAAGCATTAGCCGCCAAACCTGTGTTACCTGAAGATTAGATTTGATTACCCCTGTCAGGAAAATAGAGCATATTAGAAAAATTAAAACAGGTTTATAGGCTTGTGCTATTTCCATTGGTGTAAGTATAAAACGATCATACATTGGAAATTGGATTGCACGCATTTTGGCAGATGCCTTATGACCGTTATTCAGATATTCCTTTAAATCCCGAGCCCGAACAGGCCCGTATTCAACATGAAAATCCGTGAGTTTTTTGACCTCATGCGCCTTTAAATTAGATGCGCCAAGTTGCGGCACAATAATTTTACGATGCGTTACTTTGTTGTGCAGATTGGTAAGCATGATCTGCTTATTCAATTCATTTGTTCCAAATGTGCCTTTTCCAGCAGCGCACCAGACGTTTATTCCCTTGGTATCTAGGACAAGAATCCAGCAATCAATATTAGAGAGCGATTTACGCAGGATATCAAAGCTTAATTTGTAATTGGCAGACGCAAACACAGGAGAGTCGGGTGCAGGATGGCCCAGTTTGTACAGGCCCGGATTGACCTTATAGCTGTTTCTTTTGGAGTCAAAAAGCCTTACAGCAATTGCACCATAATAATCAGCAAATTTCCAGATGGAATCAATGGACCAGGGTGAAGGGGCAAGGGTGTCTGTTCCATTATTTTTAGACATTGTTCCGCAACAGGCATTTGACATACATGCTCCTTGCGATTGTTTACTAGCAACTGCAAATCTTTTTAAGGGCAGCCTGATCTTTTACTAATATCGGATCGCATTCTGTACAAGAGAAGACGAGTTTAAGGGCATCCCGAACAGCAGGACTTGCTGATTTAACCGGAAGCCTGTAGTATATCCAGCGCCCTTCTTTGCGGGATTCAACAAGACCGCTGCTTTTTAAAACAGACATGTGTTTGGAAACAGTTGACGGTGCAAGACGTAAAAGTTCCGTGATTTTGCAGACGCATAATTCGCCGTCTTTAAGGGAAAGAAGCGCTCGCAAACGGTTTGGATCTGATAGTGCGTAAGCAAGGCGCGAAAAAAGAATTATGGTTGTGCACCCGGATGCATTCTCAAAGGGCCTGGAAACGGGTCGCGATATGGTATTTTTATGTTTCGTCATTTAACGAAATATAAATTATCACAATCTTATTTTCAAGCAGAACGAACCAAAGGGGTGCATGACAGCTAATGTAGTCAAAAATGTAGGTACCCTGTAAAATCCGATCGCCTTTCCGATTTTAATGAATTTAACAAAAATATTTCTTGACATTATCTTGTTATAATATTATAATAAGGCTATGCAAAAGGATACAACCCCCTACCTCAAAGCATCCTTAGGGCAAACCCACTTCAAGTGCGGTAAAAAGAACTGCCACTGCACGGATAACGAGCTTCATTCCGCTTATTATTTATCCTACCGGAAATCAGGAAAGACCTACACCGTCCATATTCCGCAAGAACTGGTCAAAAGCATCCAATCATTCTGCAAACAATGGAAAGTAATGAACAGGGAAATTGAATCTAACACACATAAAACGATACAGGGGCTATTGAAGTCCTATCGTGCAAAAAGGAGAACAAGAAAGGAGTGAAAGAAAATGTCAAAGGTTACATCAACCGATTCGTGGGACGGAATCCGGAACGAACTACTTCAAATGATGGATGGTATGCTGGAGCGAATCAAACAAAAGACAGGGCGACAATCCGATGGGCATTTCCCGACTATTACAGAGAGGGAGGAACTGGTCGTTGCCTTAGGCAAAGAGATTGGAGAATATCTTCTGGAAAAGAGCATTCTAATGGATCCTGTGTTAATCGAAGTACTGCTTGCCAAAGAATGCGATTGTCCCAAATGTCATACACCCAGCAAGCGAAAAGAAGACGCAGAAAAGAAAGCAAAAGAAGAATCCGTGATGGTTAATACGGCAGTAGGAAAACTCCCGTTTGCAGCACCCATATTCGGCTGTCAGAAATGTCGGCGGGATTTTTCCCCCCTGGCGTCGTTTATTGGGGTTTGATAGTGTCGATTACAGCCCCTCTCTGCTTAAGAAAATCAGTTGGGCTGGTGGCAATTGCAATTCGTATCAACAGGCAGAAACTGTTTTAGCAGAGATAGGCGATATTTTCATCAGTTATCGGCAAATTGCCAGAATCACAGATAAAATTGGCAAAGAATTATTATCCGTCCGTGACCATAGCCAGCTTGTGGATCAAACTGTTGTCCCCAAAAACCCTCCAGCATCGGTTGTCTCGGTCGATGGTGGACGTGTTCAAACCCGTGCGGAAAACGATCTACCCGGAGTACACAACCCCCAATGGAAAGCAGACAATATCGCCCATCTCCAGATAATGGAAGCGGACAGTCATGAGGTGGACCCACATCCAGAGGTTCCAACAGTCTTCATCGATAAAGATTCTGTTCGTGCCTTGGTAACGGGCTTGGCTGGGCATGCCAAAGCAACCGAAAAAGAAAAGGTCAATAATACAGTTTCACTCCCCCCTCAACCGCATACGCACAAGAAAGACACCATCCTGCTGAAAAGCTGTGTGGTCAGCATGTTGGATGCAAAAGGTTTCGCTCCATTGGTACGGAATGAAGCTGAAAGACTGAATCTCAACGCAGCTCCGAAAAAACTGTTTATCTCAGATGGGGGCACGGGCAATTGGTTGGTCTATGAGATGTTCTTCAGTCACTGGTTAGCGCTCTTGGACTTTGTCCATCTCGTTGAGCATCTATTCGCTGTTGCCCAAGCCACGGTCAAGTCCCAGGAGCAGGCGTGGCTTTTCTATGTCACGTTGATTACTCATGCATGGAAGGGTGAAGTGGTGCCTATATTAAACCTTTTGTCACAAAAACAAACGGAAATTGGTTTGCCTCCGAAGCAAGCGTCCGATAGTGACCCACGAATCATCCTGAGAAGAGCAATCCACTATATCAATGAAAATGCTTCCAGAATGGATTATCCACGTATCCGAAAGTTGGGATTACCGGTATCGAGTTGTCGGGTGGAGAGTCTTATCAAGCAGGTCAATCAAAGAGTGAAAGCCTCTGATAAGTTCTGGACAGAAAATAAAGTGGAGGCTGTTATGCAAATACGGGCAGCCGAATTATCGACAACCAAGCGATGGGACACTTTTTGGGACAAAAGAATGCTGTTCCTCGCGGAGGCAAACCGGGTTTTCTTGAGAAATGCCGCGTAGGGGCTATGCATTAGCTGTCATGCACCCGAACCAAAGCGCGATAATCAAAAGTTGATTTGACTTAAAGAATGACATTTGTTAAATTTATCATATCACTTATGAAAAATTTGTTAATCAGATTAATAATTTCATTTTCATTAATTTATTCCACTTCATTCTGTTTTTCCTGTTTGGTGGAAGAAATGGATAAGTCTGGAGCCGAAACTCTGTTTGAGCAATCCCCTGATACCTGTGAATGTCATTGTCATGCTTCACAACCAGCCGAGCCCCATGTTCGAATCAATTCTTTGTCTTTTTTTAATGCAAGAGACTCTGTCTGCGATCAAATGATCTCTTCTTCCATAAGCTATCCTGCAATTGCATTGTATTCTGCAAAAGTGATTGCCGGAATTGACTTCTTGTCCTGTCTGAATCCCGATTTGCCCAAAGTGCTTCGCATCTAATCATTCGTTCCAATTTTATTAATCGCATAATCTTGATGACTATCGATTGATTATCTGTATTACTGTCCGATCATGGGCAGGTTCATTTCCTATATGAAAGGGGAATTTATGGCATTTAAATTTACATGGAAGAAAAAGGTGTCAGGCTTGTTTCTTATGCTGTCTATTCATGTTTGTGCGCAGGAAGTGCTTACCATAAACAAGGCAATAATCTATACGCTTGAATACAACAGCGGAATTAAGGCGGCGCTTAAGGAAAAGGATGCGGCGAAGTATGAAATAAAACAGACCGGAAGGTTCCTCAACCCGGAGCTTGCGTTTGAAACCGAAAATATGGGAAGCGATGAAACAAGTCTTAAACTGTCCCAGCCAATGGAACTCGGCGGAAAAAGGCGGGCGCGTATCAGGATGGCCCGTGCGGATTCAATTAAAGCTTATGCTGAATATTATATCAAACGCGCTGCAGTAATTGCTGAAACGCACAGGCGCTTTTACAAGGCTCTGGGTTGCAGGAAGCAGCTAGAGCAGATTGACAGCCTTATTCTGTTTGCCGAAAGCATACGAACATCCATCGAAAGACAGGTGGAAAACGGACGTGCCGGAAAGACTGAACTCCTGCGCAGCCTGAAGGATTTAACCCTCCTGCGTATGGAATATAACTCTTATTCCCGGGAGTATGAAAACAGCATTATTATGCTTGGTGCTTTGTGGGGTTCGGCCCCCGGCATGATAAGGGACATTTCAGGGGAATTGCATTCCGTCAAGCTCTCGCATATACGGGACAGCATGAAAATTTATTTGGAGCGAAGTCCCGTATTGCAATCAGTTTTTGCGGAAGTCGCTGCAGCAAAAGCAAATGAGGCGATCAGTCGAGCTGAACGTGTTCCGGGTTTTTCTTTAGAGGGCGGTTATATCCGAAATGCAAAAGCTGATGATGAACGGTTTGCCATAGGGGCACGGGTGGAATTGCCGTTTTTTAACCGGAATAAGGATGCTGTAATGGCTGCACGGAATAAAGCAGAGGCCGCTGACGGAAAAGCGGATGCGGAAAAAAATGAACTTTATGCCAGGCTGATGCAGCGTTTCGGCGAAATAGATCGACTTGAATACAAAGCCATGGAATTGAAAGGCAAGGTCATACCCCAGACAGTTGAAGTCCTTTCGGAGATAAGGAGGCTGTTTGAAGCCGGCAAAAGCAGCTATGTGGATCTTGTCACCGCACAGCGCGAACTTGTGGATGCCTGGCGGGATTATTTGAATGCGGAAACCGAAATCAGGTTTGTACAAGCGGATATCATTGAACTTACCGGACAACAATAATATTCAAAGAAGGAGTGAAAGATCATGCGGACAACAATAATCACAATAGTGCTGGCAGGCACACTTTTTTTGACCATGGGATGCAGGGGTGGAAAGAAAAGTACCAGCGAAAAGCACGAAGGGCAAGAAGAGAATGCATTAGTTAGTGAGGAACATGATGGGTACGAAGAAGGGTCAATCAAAGCAGCGGAGCCTGATCTTTGTGTCATCCTGACACCCGCAAAGCTCGAGGCGATAAAGGTAACTCTTGGCATTGCTTCAACGGAACATCTTGTAAGGGAGCTGGAATTGCCTGGTAAAATAGGTCCGGTACAGGAAAATATACTTCACGCCGCCGCACGTTTTTCAGGCATTGCAAAACAATCAGCTAGGAATATCGGTGATGAAGTACGAATTGGTGACACACTTGCTGTAATTGAAAGCAATGAGAATCTCAGCACTTATCCAATCCTGGCCAGCCGCAATGGGATCGTCATTGAAAAACATATTGTGTCAGGTGAATATGTTGAAGCGGGTAGAGACCTGTTTGTTATAGCTGATCTTTCAAGGGTTGCCGTGACCATTGCCATTTTTGGAGCTGACGCGGAAATTGCCGTCAGGGGTGCTACTGTTCATGTCATGAGTTTAACGGATGGTCATGAGGCTACCGGTACTATTGATTACATCAGCCCTTTTCATAATGAACAAACCCGCAGTCTTGAAGGACGAATGGTACTGCCCAATTCCAGGGGAATCTGGAAACCCGGAGCTTATGTGAGACTTCGGATTCAACATAAAGAACCGAATCCCGCACTGCTTGTGCCAAATGAAGCCATCCAGCTCTTGGATGGCAAGCCGCATGTCTTTATACCTGAGACCGCCGTGGAGTTTAAAGCCATTCCAATCACAATTAACAGAAAAGGGGCTTATAAGACAGAAATTATAAAAGGACTTTCCGTTGGTGACACCCTGGTGGTTTTGGGTTCATTTGAATTAAAAACACAATTTGCGATCCAGGCAATGGGTGAAGGCGATCTCTGTTCTCACTGATTTGTCCGTTTTGTCTTGGGTTTGAGTCACTAAAATAAACAAAGGGCTCTGCACATAAGCGGATGGCCCGTTAAAGAAAGGTGTTTCCTGTGAATAAAATTATTCAGGCAGGACTTAATAATAAAATACTGGCCTTTTTTATTGTAGCATGCATTGTTCTGGCCGGAAGTTATTCTGTAAGGACATTGTCACTGGATGCATTTCCGGATGTTTCCGGTATCCAGGTCGAAATTTTAAGCACCAGCACAAACCTCTCTCCTCTGGAATTGGAAAGCCAGGTTACCTATCCTGTTGAGATTGCCATGCGTGGACTTGCAGGACTTACCGGTATAAGGTCAACCACGAAATACGGCCTTTCCGTAGTCATTGTTGTTTTTGATGATGATACAGACATCTATTTTGCACGCCAACAGGTATTCGAAAGACTTGCTGGAATAGCGGGTGAATTACCTGATGGAGTGGAACAGCGTCTGGGTCCCATAGCCTCGGCAATGGGAGAAATATATCACTACACTCTGACCGCCCCTTCTGTCAATTCTGATTCGGCAAAAATACGACAATTGACGGAACTTCGGACCCTTCAGGACTGGGTAATCACCCCTGCCTTAATGGGGGTTTCAGGGGTAAATGAAATAAATGCTTTTGGGGGGTATGTCTCGGAGTATCTGATCGAAGCTGACCCCTACCACATGATGCAGTATCAGGTTTCAATGGATGACCTTCTGTCCGCACTGAAAGATAACAATCAGAACAGCGGTGCTGGATTTATTGTTACAGGACAGGAGCAGCAGATTGTTCGTGGAACAGGGAGTCTGCGGTCACTTGATGATATTAATGGAATTTTAATAAAATCCCGCGATGGCGTTCCAATTCAAGTCCGGGATGTGGCTACTGTGTCACTGAGCCATGTTCCAAGGCAGGGATTGGCTATGCGGGATGGCAAGGATGAGGCTGTTGGAGGTATTGTTCTCATGCTGCGAGGTCAAAACAGCCTGGAAGTCGTGCAAAAGGTTGTTAAAAAAGTGGAAGAGATAAATAAAAGCACGCTGCTTCCCGCCGGGGTTCAAATCACCCCATATTATGTACGTTCCGACATGGTAAAAAACAATATCCGGACGGTTGTGCGATCCCTTATCGAAAGCGCGGTACTTGTGGTTATTGTGCTTTATCTCCTGCTCGGCAACCTTCGCGGCGCAGTAGCTGTCTTACTTGTGCTCCCGCTTTCCATATTGCTGACATTTGTAATCATGAAGGTATTCAATATGAGCGCGAATTTGATGTCGCTCGGAGGTTTGGCCATTTCACTCGGTATGATTATCGATGCAACAATTATTCAGGTTGAAAATGTGCAGAGACATCTGCTGAAAGGTGAAAGAGGCAATGCACGGATTACCACAGTACTCAAAGCTGTAGTGGAGGTACGCAAACCCAGTATTTACGGAGAACTAATTATTGCGCTGACCTTTATTCCCATACTGACTCTTCAGGGCATGGAGGGGAAAATGTTCAGCCCTCTGGCCCTGACCGTGGCCATAGCCCTGATAGCTTCGTTGTTTCTTTCCATCCTGGTCGTTCCCACAATCTGCCTTACGCTTTTGAAACCGTCGGAGCATGAAGAGACCGGAATTATAAGAACAGTTAAAAAAGTTTACCTGCCGATGCTTGCGTTTTGTACCGCGCGACCCAAATGGGTTCTGGCAATTTCATTTTTTCTTCTGCTCCTTGCGGTATTTACGGCCGCAAGGTTTGGCAAGGAGTTCATTCCTGTTATGGATGAGGGCGCTTTTGACATGGATATTCAGCTGATGCCTGGTATTTCACTTGAACGGTCAGCAGCCATTTCTCTGGAAGTCGAAAAGCGCCTTATGCGTTTTCCGGAACTTGTATCTATTGTAGGCAAAACAGGACAGACTGGAATCGCTGTTGAAGCGCGTGGAGTGGACAAAACCGGTTATGTGGGAATTCTAAAACCTAAAAAGGAATGGAGCAGCGCGGAAACAAAGGAAGAGCTTTTCGAGAAAATGCGAGTCGCATTGGCTGATATTCCCGGCATGGTATTCAGTTTCAGCCAGCCGGTTCAATGCCGGATAGACGAATTGGTGTCAGGAACGCGATCCCAGTTGATTGCGAAGCTTTCCGGTCCGGATATGGATGTATTGAAGAGTAAAGCCGATGAAATCAGTGCTGTTGTGTCAAAAGTCCGCGGTACTGCAGATATTGTCGTTGAGAAAACCAGTGGACAACCCTATATCACAATTAAGCTGAATCGGGAAAAAACAGCACGATATGGATGTAATGCCCGCTCCGTTCTCTCGCTTGTATCAACAGCTATCGGTGGAGAAAGGGTCACCCGCATTCAGGAGGGAAATAAATTTACAGATGTGACGGTTCGACTTGCAACAAGGTACCGGAATTCTCCCGAACAAATAGGTAGCCTTATGATTCCGGTGGATAATGGCGGCTCTATACCTCTCCGTGAGGTTGCGGATATTGTTGTTGGCGAGGGCCCGGTGCAAATCAGCCGTGAAGATGGCAGCCGGCGAATCGGAGTCGAGGTCAATATCGCAGGTCGGGACATTGCCTCTTTTGTCAAGGAAGCGGACAAGAGCATACGTGAAAAAGTTGATTTGCCTTCAGGATATCTGCTTTCCTGGGGTGGGCAATTCGAGAACCAGCAGCAGGCCATGAAGAGGTTTTTGCTTATCACCCCGCTTGCAATTGCTCTTATCCTTCTCCTGCTTCATATTTCATTCAATTCCATTCGCATGTCATTTCTGGTGTTATCAACCCTCCCGTTTGCACTTATCGGAGGGGTGTTTGCACTCAAGCTTTCGGGCTTGTATCTTTCCGTTCCAGCCTCGGTCGGGTTTATTGTTCTTTTCGGGGTTTCCGTACTCAACAGCCTTGTTCTCATTTCTTACATCACGGAATTAAGGCGTAATGGTCAAACCCGCGGCCATGCAATAACACAGGCCTGTATCTTGCGATTGCGTCCCATACTTATGACTGCGTCAATTACCATTTTCAGCCTGTTGCCTATGCTGTATGCTACGGGTCCGGGTTCGGAAATTCAAAAACCTTTGGCCGTGGTTGTTGTTGGTGGTCTTCTGACAGCTACAATGGCGACTTTGCTGGTGCTTCCATCTCTATTCAAATGGTTCGAATCAAAGGAAATAGAAACCATGTAAATAATTGAAAATATGAATTCTTCCCGAATCAAATGGAATTTCCATTGGAAGTTATCGCAATAAAATGAACCTGCTGGACAGGCTCGTTCTTTCAGTTATGGCACGGACCACATATTCACCCGCTGGTTGAGCCCTGCCTGCCATGTCCGTACCAGCCCAGGAGAATCTATTTTGATTCATGGATACCGGTGGAAATTGCCACACCATCCTCCCTTGAATGGTGTAAATGGAAATGTTTACATTACGTGTAGGGACATCATGGATTAGGGATTCAATGCATACCGGAGCAGAAGAGGGATTGACTGGAATGCGCAGCCAATCCGCTGATTGCGTTGCACTCGGTTTTTTCCGGCTAACAGATGTGTTCAAAGGAATTGTCGTCTCACCATTGACGATTTCACCGCAGGCCATTTGTGTTTCATTCAGCTCCCCGATATTGTAAGTTGTGCTCAACACTCCTGAAATTCCAGCTGAGGCCCTCAGGTAGTCCGGCATATCATTCACCGTATATGGTTTACCTCCCTGGATCTTTTGAATTTTAATGCCTTGAAATTCCGCCGTAACCGGATCTGTGCTTAATATAAGGGTATTCGGATTCGGGTTTGATGTGGAAGCATCCCTGGTCCTGGCGTATGTGAGGAAGTTTTGGGGTACTCCATCCGGCCCCACCATTTCAAGCTGGGCGAAAATTGCGCTTACAATGGTCAGGACGGTTTTATTGAATACCGGCCCGGTGCAATTGATGGTCTGCAAATAGGAATGGTGATCTCCGTTAGCCGCATAGCACCCTGGGGTATATGTCCCGTAATGGTTCTTAAATCCGAGTGTGACGCCGCCTACACTGCTCCCATGGCCCTTGAGCACTGGCACATTTATTAGAAAATCGGCGTTGTACAGGGCATCCGCATAAATGGCGTCTCCAAAGGCCCCGTCGCCATGCGCCTTCCAGGCCCAGTCACCCTGTTGCAGCATGGATATGCCTGGAAAGAGAGATAATGTGTATCCGGAATTGCTGAAGCTGTAATTGTCATATAGTGTAATATTTGCGGCAGGAAAAGCCGTACCGTTGATATTCATCTCCTGCAGTCCGTCAGTAATGCCTTTGACCACATGGGGATGCGTGGGTGTATTGGAGTTCAGGAGGTTGACCTTGATGGCTATTTTGCTTGCTGCAGTTAGCGTGACGGGAAAAATTGCTTTCCAGGCCTCACCTACGGTTGCCTGACCGGTCAATAATTTGATGGCGTCATTCACCATGGATTTGATGACTTCCTGATTCCCTGAGGAACCGGTGGTGGCATTCCTGTTATAATTGACTACTGCCCGGCCCGGCCATTTGTTAAGAACGCTGGGCTCAGCTTGTACTTCTGCAGGTGAGAATCCGGATAATCCAAATGCAAACGATATGGCTGCAGAAGATTGTGCGCTTTTTTTTAAAAATTCACGTCGAGAAATCGGCATTGTTATCCTCCAATAACATAAAAAATAAGTGCACCATACGTATGGAAACAACAAAAATAAGGTTCTTCTGCAATTGCAGTGGGTACCCATGCTAAAAGCGCGATGTCAAGGGTTGTAGCATTCTTCTTAAGCCTATTATTTCACTTATCTCTATGATATTCCTTGGAAAAAGCCCCTGCTCCAAAAAAGCAGGGGGGCTTTTTCCAAGGAATATTTTCACTGCAGTTCAAGAGCAAAATGTGTATTGCGTCTATAGTAAGATGAAAATCTATTCGAAGGATCATTGATGTGAGTAAAAGTTGAAAAGACATCCCCCGTTCTGGTATAAGGTTGTTGGTGACAATCTTTAACCAGGAGACAGAGGGATGTCCAATGATAATATTATCAATTCGTTCTTGGGACTTCAAAGTTATGGTGTAGTTACATGGAAAAGACACAACAAGAAAAGTCTTGAAATTTGGCTGGAACCAAGGAAACACAAATGGACGTGCGATGGGTGTGGCCGGACGTTCCAACATCACTACGATCATGTATGGGTTCGTCTGCGAGATTTGAATATCGGTCCGCATAAAGTCTGGCTGTGGGTTTGTCGACATCGAATTGACTGTCCTCAATGTGGAGTTCGTCGGGTTTCTCTTCCAATAGCACGTCCCCAATCTCGATGTACTCGTCGGTACGAGCGGTGGCTGTTTCAGTTGACAGGTGGTACGACATTGAAAGATGTATCCGATTGGACAGGAACTGATTGGAGGACAATCAAGGATGCTGAAATTCGCCATATCGTTGGTTTGTTGAGAAAGCGGAACTTGGACGGAATTACCATTCTGGGTATCGACGAAGTGGCCGAGAAAAAAGGGCATCGCTACCTGACGATTGTAACCGATTTGGAAAGCCACCGCGTTATTTGGGTGGGACGAAACCGCAACCGAGCAACCTTGCGAAAGTTCTTCAGCTGGTTTGGCCAAAAACGAAGCCGCCGACTTCGATGCGTGGTCATTGACATGCACAACCCCTATGAAGCAGAAATCCGGGCTCGTTGTCCGCGCGTCAAAATCGTCTACGATCATTTTCATGTTATCAAGCCTCTGAGCTTGGCTATCGACAATATTCGTCGACGGCTCCAAAGCGAAACTTCCACCAGAGGGGAGACGCCTTTTGAAAGGTTCCCGCTATTTGCTTTTGCGCCCAAGGGAAGATTTGAAGCAGTCGCAACGTGTCCGGCTCAAAGACCTGCTCCGCTTGCCCGCAAACGAAACATTGAACACTGCGTATATCCTCAAGGAGGATTTGCGGGTTGTTTTCCGCCGGATGAATCCCCGGCAAGCACGCGCCGAACTGAGTGAGTGGAAACACCGTGCTCGGGAAAGCGGTATTAAAGAAATCCTCGATTACATCAAGATGCTCAACCGTCGACGATTTGGCATTCTGAATTTCTTCAAGCTCCGGTGTACCAACGGCCTGAGTGAAGGGTTCAACAATGTTGTCAAGACAATCAAGAAAAATGCTTATGGGTTTCATGATTGGCAATATTTTCGTCTTAAAATACTCCGCAAATGCGGAAATCTGGGAAATCACTGATTTGATTGAGTTTCAAATCCATTTCATAGAGTGAGACCCACTGCAATTGCAGTTGATCCAAAAATAAAGGGTCTTTCATCTATAAAACAGATTTAAGGCATTTACCGATATGAAAATGTTGAAAACTACAATGGAATATCATAAATTCTGTCCATGTTCTTTAAAGCATTATATATTTTATTTACTGCTTTTTTCGTTTGCCTCCAATTGAATTTGTCAGATGATGTTTGCCGTTGTTCTGCTATAAGGATGGACCATTCGAAAAGCGGTATTGCTCTATCCGCACCGGATTGTAATTGCGCAATAAATGGCCAGAATCATGCTGTCAAAGTACGACGAACCTCCCTGGATCAGGTTTATCTTCCGTTAATACTCTTTCGAGAAGAAATGACAACCGGTTCCAGACCTAGTATTCCCATACATGTCTGCTTTTGCCCGAATACTTTTCTTGATAGTCTTTCGACGATACGTCTGATAATCTAAACCATCCTGTTTTCCGTCTTTACCTTTCCCAAAATTACAAGCGGTTGATTTTTAACCTGAGAAGGAGATCTTTAAAATGGATACAAAAAAAGTCGGAGATCATTTGTTTCGTACACAGACACGGCAGGCTGTTTACAAAAGCCTGGATGCAAGCATGCTTCGAAGCAAAGCTATTGCACAAAATGTGGCGAATGTTGATGTTCCTGGATATCAGCGGAAGGAGGTTGCTTTTGAAGAAGCTTAAGGAAGGATTTGAAAATTAAAAGTGAGGGTGCTCGAATCATCTGTTCTCCTTCTTTCCGCTCAACATGGTGTAAAGAATTTTGACAAGCCCGAAAAGAGTAATGACAATCAGCGCGATAAACACTGTCATGAAAGCTGTTCTATTCTCTTGAAGCTTATTAAAAAAGAGAACCCATACACCTATGGACAGCATAAAACCGGGTATTGTAGCGAGTAGGGTTTTTTTAACGCTGAACTTCAGGAAATAGGCGATAATGGAACCTATTACCGGCCCTGTAAAAGGAAGCGGAATTGCAACAAAAACCATGACTCCCCAGAAACCATAACGGCTGATCCAGTGCTCGAAACGGTGGGCTGTTTTTTCCGCATTGTTTCTAAGCCGTGTAAGCCATTGGAATTCCAGGTAATGGTGGACCGACAGGGTAAAAAGAGAATAGATGAGAAAAAGATTGGCCGTTTCAAGCAGAACATTATACAAATACGCCTGCCATGCTGCCCAGCCTGCATAGAAACAAAGACCCACGGCAGGTCCGCGCCCCCCCATTGAATTTACAGTTACAATTTCGCTCATGACAGCGGCTGTTACCGGGTCATAAATTATATTATAAACCAGCATGGCGATTAGGATGAACGCGACCCCGAAAAAGGCAAGAAGGAGCCGGCCTTCGGGTGTTGTGCGGACCAGAAAAAGAAAATTCTTATTCCGTGGTAGTCCGTTAGGAAAATTCGTGGTCATGGTATGTTAATCCTGCTTTTCAATGTGGAAGACATGGATTTTCACAAGCAGTTTCAGATTACTTTGAGAAACTCTTATAGTTGTATAACTCGACAATCAAAAGTTCTCAGCAGCATTTGATGGGCTGCCAGGGCGCATCATTCTTCGCTTTGTTTACTCTTCCTCATGTTTAAGATAGTCATTTTTTTGACAATACACAACAGCTTTTTATGGTTGCCCGCGAAGTTAATCAGTGTATATAACAGATTCAAGTCCGTTAGTGATACAAAAATGTTGAAAACCAAAGTGGAATATCATAAATTATCATAATGGTCTTTAAAGCATCATATATTTTATTTACTGCTTTTTTTATCTGCCTCCAATTGAATTTGTCAGATGATGATTGCTGCTGTTCTGGGATTAAGGTGAACCATTCGGAAATCAGTATTGCTCTATCCGGACCGAATTGTAATTGCACAATAAATGGTCAGAATCATGCTGTCAAAGTACGACGAACCTCCCTGGATCAGGTTTATCTTCCGTTAATCCTCTTTCGCGAAGAAATGACAACTGGTTCCAGACCTGGTATTCCCATACATGTCTGCTTTTGCCCGAATACTTTTCTCGATAGTTTTTCGACGATATGTCTGATAATCTAAACCATCCTGTTTTCCGTTTTTACCTTTCCCAAAAGTACAAGCGGTTGATTTTTAACCTGAGGAGGAGATCTTTAAAATGGATACAAAAAAAGTCGGAGATCATTTGTTTCGTACACAGACACGGCAGGCTGTTTACAAAAGCCTGGATGCAAGCATGCTTCGAAGCAAGGCTGTTGCACAAAATGTGGCGAATGTTGATGTTCCTGGATATCAGCGGAAGGAGGTTGCTTTTGAAGAAGCTTTAAGGAAAGCTTTGAAAATTAAAAGTGAGGGTGCTCGAACCCAACCGGAACATATTGAAATCGGGAAAAAGGCGGCGCTAAAGAAGGTACATCCGGAAAGCTATGAGCCCTATGATCCATCAAATGCTTCGGGTAAAAATAATGTGGACATTGACATAGAAGCTGCCAAACTTGCGGAAAACCAGATATTATATAATTTCAGCATTAAATTTGCAGGGTTCTCGAAACTGAAGAGTGCAATAAACGGCAGAATGCAGTAAATATAATTTAAAAGCAATAAATGAAACCTGTTATGCCGAAAAAGGGAATTTCCTTAGCATATTATAAAGGAGAACAAATAAAATGCCCAGATTGAACCGTTGGATCAAGGTTACCAAATCTTCCTCCTGTTTTAATCCGGAAATACTCAAGAAACTAACGGATATGGGCGCCAACATGGCCTGTATAAAGAATGAATCATTTAATATTATTAATGTTAACTGGAAGAACAGGGAGGCGGTAATTTCGATGCTTATAGAAAATGGGTATATAGTAGATGTTGAAGAATAAAAGTGCTATAAAAGGTAAAACCATAATTACATTTTGAAAGGAGTAAAATGCAAAAAGGATTGAAACCAGGCAATATTTTTTCAAATGTCATTGTGGCAAGCCAGTGGCTTCAGGCGCCATTATATTTTGGCCTTATTGTGGCACAGGGAATATATGTGTACCAGTTTTGCAAGGAGCTTTTACATCTTATTCGAGGTTTGGGAAAGTTCAACGAACAGGACATTATGCTCATGGTTTTGGGACTTATTGATGTTGTCATGATTTCAAACCTTCTTATAATGGTCATTATCGGCGGCTATCATACCTTTGTGGCAAAAATCCATTTCAGCGAACAAAATCCACCGGACTGGCTGGATCATATCAATGCCAGCACAATGAAGGTCAAACTTTCAATGGCCTTAATCGGAATCAGTTCAATTCATCTTTTAAAATCATTTATTGAGATTGATAAACTTGACAGGATAAATGTTTACGGACAAATGGGGATTCATTTTCTGTTTATTCTCTCTGCTATTGGACTCGCTCATATTGCCAAAGTTACTGAATCACCTCATTCAGCAAGCCATCATTTAGCAAATGGGCAATAAGGATTTCATTAAGAACCAATAGGTGGAATATGCAAATACTTGATATTGATAAATTAAGCGGCCTCTTACAAAAAGATGTTGAGGAGCGCCTGGCACAGGACGGTCCAAATGAATTGCCGTCACAGGCCAGGCGAAAATCATTGGATATTCTTAAAAGTGTTCTTAAAGAGCCTATGTTTCTCCTTCTTATGGTCTGCGGCGGGCTTTATCTTGTATCAGGAGAATTAAAGGAAGCACTAATGCTTCTCGGATTCGTTTTTGTCATTATCGGTATTACTTTTTATCAGGAACGTAAAACCGAAAGGGCACTTGAGGCTTTACGCGATCTTTCAAGCCCTCGTGCGCATGTTTTGCGTCAGAGTGTAAAAAGCCGTATTCCTGGGCGTGAGGTTGTTCGAGATGACATCATACTTTTATCCGAAGGAGATCGTGTTCCTGCTGATGCTCTTCTGATCCATGCTCTTAATTTCTCCGCAGATGAATCGCATCTTACCGGTGAGTCCGTACCTGTACGGAAATCCTCGGTTGAAGACAGCAAAAGTGAAATGGGCAAACCGGGTGGAGATGATCTACCGTTTGTTTTTTCTGGCACTCTTGTTGTTTCAGGACAAGCCGTAGGTGTTGTGAAAGCCACTGGAGTACGTACTGAGCTGGGTAAAATAGGAAAAGCACTGCTGACGCTTAAAGAGGAAAAAACTCCTCTCCAGGTTCAAACCGGAAAGATTGTCCGAACATTTGCCATTTTTGGCGCATCATTATGCGCCCTCATTGTTGTTATTTACTGGATCACACGGGGCAAGCTGCTCGAAGGTTTTTTAGCAGGGCTTTCTCTTGCCATGGCAATCCTGCCCGAGGAGTTTCCAGTTGTTCTTACGGTTTTTCTGGCGCTTGGGGCATGGCGTATCTCAAAATACCGCGTTCTTACTCGAAGGGTTCCGGCAGTTGAAACATTAGGATCGGCAACGGTGCTTTGTGTTGATAAAACAGGAACCCTGACAATGAATAAAATGATTGTCAAGGATATCATGACCGGAGATAAAAGGTTCACCGTCACCTCCGGAAGAAACGATATCCCAGAGGAGTTTCACGAGGTTGTCGAATACAGTATTCTTGCCAGTCCGGCTGATCCGTTCGACCCAATGGAAAAAGCAATGAAGGAGCTTGGTGAACATACACTCAGTACAACTGAACATCTCCACAAAACATGGACGCTGCAGCGTGAGTATCCTTTAACAAGGGAGCTACTCGCAATGTCACGAGTATGGATATCGGAAAAAGATAACAGACTGGTCATTGCCGCCAAAGGTGCACCAGAGGCCATAGCAGATATCTGTCACTTGGATGGTATGCAGACAAAAAGCCTTGTATCCAATATCAATATGTTGAGCAATGAGGGCCGACGGGTCATTGGTGTTGCCTGCGCGATTTATGAAAAAGGGGATCTGCCTCTTCAGCAGCATGATTTCGATTTTAAATTCATCGGTCTTCTGGGGCTTGAAGACCCAGTGAGGCCAATGGTGCGCGAAGCCATAAGCGAATGCTACGGCGCGGGAATAAGAACCATCATGATAACCGGAGACTATCCTGGTACGGCCCTTAGCATTGCCCGTCAGCTTGGCCTGAAAAATCTTGAAGAACATATAATTGGCGCTGATCTTGAGAAAATGACCGATGAACAGTTGGCAATGCGGATAAAAACGGTAAATGTATTTGCGCGTATGGTTCCTGAACAAAAGCTGCGTATTGTAAAGGCCCTTAAATTAAACAATGAAGTTGTGGCCATGACCGGAGATGGTGTCAATGACGCTCCCGCACTCAAGGCCGCGCACATTGGTATTGCCATGGGAGGCCGCGGTACGGATGTGGCTCGCGAATCCGCATCCCTGGTTCTTTTGGACGATGACTTCAACTCGATAGTAACCGCAATACGAATGGGCCGGCGTATTTACGATAACTTAAAAAAAGCCATGATGTACATTCTGTCCGTGCATATTCCAATTGCAGGTCTTTCTCTGATTCCGGTAATATTCAAATGGCCGTTAATCCTGTTTCCCATACACATCGTATTTCTTGAATTGATAATCGACCCTGCATGTACGCTCGTATTCGAGGGAGAGAAGGATGACAATAAAGTCATGAATCGAAACCCTCGAAAAATCAATGCCAGTTTATTCAACGCAGGAACACTCTTTCGTTGTATTGTTCAGGGAATAGTTACTTTCGGAATAACATTAGGAATATATTCCATAGTAAGACAGGATCATTCAGCGGAAGCGGGCCGTTCTCTCGCCTTTTTGACACTGGTTATATGCAATCTCGGAATGATTTTGACAAATAGATCGTTTACCCGATCAATTTTCAGCATGCTTAAAGAGAAAAACATTGCGTTGTGGTGGGTAATAGGAGGCACGGTCACAGTTATTTCCCTGGTGCTAACCATCCCGTTTTTACAGGGTCTTTTCAGATTCGGCACCGTAACTCTGAACGACTTGTTAATGTCCCTTGGAGGTGGTTTCCTGGCAATTTTCCTGATGGAACTAGTGAAACTTGTTCCAATAAAATATGTTGAATCAAAATAGAGAGTAATAGCAGCAATCACTTATGGGAAGAATAATAATGACCCATATCAGCATAAAACCTAAAAGGAGGATTCCTTGTGAATGATCCATTTGATGAATTGAGAGGGCTTATACCCCAGGGCCTTTCGCCCAAAACAGTCAGGAATATCGTGTTCGGCATCCTCGGTGCAATATTCCTCTACTCCACACTTTTTACCGTGGCTGCTGAGGAAGTCGGTGTTATATTGCGGTTCGGCAAATATGTCCGGACTGTGAATCCGGGCCTTAATTTCAAACTGCCCTTTGGAATAGAAAAGGTTACCAAGGTCCCGGTTGAGCGCCAGCTGAAGCTTGAATTCGGCTTCAGGACTGATAAGGAGGGAGTGCTCACTAAATATGAAGACAGGGTCTACAATGAGGAATCACTTATGCTGACGGGTGATTTGAATGCCGCAAAGGTCGAATGGATTGTCCAATACCGGATAAATGATGCTTATAAATTCCTCTTCCGTGTTCGCAACGCTGTCAAGACCTTCAGGGATATCAACGAGGCGACCATGAGAGAGATTGTCGGTGATAGGACGGTAAATGAAGTTTTGACCGTAGGCCGCCAGGAGATTGCAAATTCCGTCTCCGTGATGCTCCAGACACTATGTGACCAATATGAGACCGGCATCAAGATTGAACAAGTGGTGCTTCAGGATGTGAACCCTCCGGACGAGGTCAAGCCGGCCTTCAACGAAGTAAATGAAGCCCAGCAGGAAAAGGAAAAACTGATAAACCAGTCAAAGTCTGAATACAACAAGGTTATCCCAAAGGCGCTGGGCCAGGCAGACCAGGCAATATCACAGGCCAAGGGATATGCGCTTGAACGGGTAAATCAGGCAAAGGGCGAGACCGCGAAATTCAATTCCGTGTACCAGGAATATGCAAAGGCAAAAGAAGTAACACGGCAACGTATTTATCTGGAAACCATGAATGATGTAATGCAGAAGGTCGGTAGAAAACTTATAACCGATGAAAAAACATCGGGTATTCTGCCTTTATTTAATTTCGGGAAAGAAGGGTTGAAAAATGAATAACCAGAAAATTTTGATCTATACGGCAATTGGACTCGCCATTATCATCACAATACTTTCATCCGCGTTCATTGTAAAAGAAACGGAACAGGTTATTCTGACGCAATTCGGCAAGCCGGTTGGAAAAGCCATTGTTGATCCAGGAATGCATTTCAAAGTCCCCTTTATCCAGAAGGCCAACTTTTTCGAACGCCGTTTCCTTGAATGGAACGGCGACCCAAACCAGGTGCCCACCAAGGACAAGCGCTTCATCTGGGTTGACGCTTATGCGCGCTGGCGCATCCATGATCCGCTCCTCTTTTTCCAGCGCGTGCGCGACGAGCGCGGAGCCCAGTCGCGCCTCGACGATATTCTGGATGGTGAGACACGAAATGCCATTGCCAAGAACCTTCTCGTGGAAGTCATCCGCTCCAGCAATCGCGAGTCCCAGGCTGACGAAGAACTGACAGTGACCGAAGGTGACAGCCTGCTTACCCGCATCCAATATGGCAGGGAACAGGTCACGAGATCCATCATTGCGGTTGCCGCACCCCGTACGCTTGAACTCGGCATTGAACTTCTTGACCTGCGTTTCAAACGCATCAACTATGTTGAGGAAGTACAGCGTAAGATATACGAACGAATGATAAGCGAACGCAAACGCATTGCCGAGAAATACCGTTCCGAAGGCCAGGGCGAAGCGCAGCGCATAATCGGCGATCGGGAACGTGAACTAAAGAAGGTGCAGTCGGAATCATACAAGACCGCACAGGAGATAATTGGAAAAGCTGATGCGGAAGCAACAACTATTTATGCGTCCGCCTATAACCGGAGCCCTGAGTCACGTGAATTTTACAGGTTTATTAAGACCATGGAAACTTATCGGACCACACTTTCCGAAAAGGACTGGCTTGTGCTGTCAACAAAAGGGGATTTTTTCGGATATCTCCAGGACCAGAAAGCTAAATAAGGGTTGCTGTTTATAAAATATTGTGGAATGAGTTTTTAATTATTTGATACTGCAAAAGAATTCCGGGGGAATACGGTGAACTTCATAAGTGCCGAGTGTGGTTCGATATTTATGTGAATGTGAGGACGAAGCAAGTATGATGGTCTGTGGAATCTGTTCCGTCATGCCATGAAGAATTCAGGGCGGAAACAAATGACAGATAGGCTCGCACTTTTGGCATAATAAATTGAATTGCCGAGAATGGTTGGATTTTATCCCGTGAATTTTCAGCCCATAATCCACGAGATATCTTAAGCACCAGCCCATGTTTTGATAGACGCTTCAATGCCTGTGATGTTGTGGGAATGGATTTATCCGACAAACGTGCCATTTCATTTGTTGTGAAAATAGTACGGTTGAGCTGCCGGACATATTTTAATAAAAGTATCATGCTTATTGATTTTCTTTAATGAAGCAAGGATTAATTTTGTCCATATTAATTATGTATTATAATTAAATAAAACGTTAACAATAATACATAATTAAATTTAATTTTAGCTGACTTTCCGCACATATGAAATTCTATTTTTGTCTATTTAGTTGCACTTTGTAAAATAATAATTTATTAATTCATAGGCCAATAATCATTTTCATTTAATCCCAATAACGAAAGCACCTTAATTTGTACAGGAGTTAGTTCATCACGGTAGTGTTCTGCGCTATGAGTTCCTCGCTTAACGGTATATGTAGAAAGTCCCTCAAAGAGAGCGAATATCTTTGTTGCTGTTGGATGAGCAGCAGGCCGATCTTCAGGATAAATCGGTAGGGCATCAATTTCTTCCTGTTTCATCATTTTCCTTACCTGTCGCTCTATAACCGCTTGAAGTATTAACGCCAGAAAGTAAAGAAACATAGTGGCTTCAACGCGTTCGATCTTTTTAAACAGCAGTGGGGCGGCATTGAGATAACTTTTAAACTGGGAAAACCTTTTTTCCAATCGCGGCTGATATTTATAGGCCAGCAATGCGTCTTTTGCGGAGAGTGAAGTATCGGTACTTAAGATTGGGAAGACCCCATCAACATTGAGTTCCTGATGCAGTATGGAATCATTTCGATTCCAGTGCAAAGTCAGTAATCGCTTTGTATATTCGGTGAACTTTGTTCCAGGTCCCGGCCTGCCACGGCCTTTTTGAACCTTATGAATAGATGATGTCTCAGCTAAATTTACCGAAAAGAATCTGGTAGTGTCATTGGATGATAATATTTCGTGAATTCGCTTTTTTATCTGTACATGTTTCTTCAGATTCCGTTTATTCAATCGTCCATTGAGTTCAGCAAGAAGCTGTTCTGTCTTACGCAAAGCAGCTTCCCTTGCTTGCCTATCACGAGTCCGTTTTTCTGTCGAATGAATCCAAAAAAGACGGTATTTCCGCTTGTGCGTATTCTGTTTACCGACAAAACAGGAGAATGTCTCAAACTCACCTTCATGGTTTTCAATCTCGCGGCGAAGTATTACTTGCTTGGATTTCTTGCATTGGCGAAGTTGATTCTTAAACTCACCGCTTTCTTTCCATGTATCCGGCATAATCGTAACAACCCGACCTCCATTCCTGACAATATAAGATAGCTGCTCATCCGTACAAACCTTGCAGTCTGCAACATAAAGGAAATCTGCTCTTTCGACAATCTTCCGAAGTGTTTTCCATGTTTCGATGTGGGTTGTATCATCAGTCCTATTGCCGGGATATGCCTTGTAATGAATTGGAACTGCGCCATCTGCTGAAATAGTCAGGCTATATACCAATTGTTTGAGATCAGGACGATGATCTTTGCTATTGCCACGCGCAAGGAATAAGCCGGTATGCGTGGTGCCACCTATTTTGCCGTAGGCTTTTACTGTTGTTGAATCATTATGAACACGCGTATGCTCAAGTTTTTCAATTTGAGTTGTTTCAACAGCTATTTCTGTTGTCAGCGAAGCCCTGTCCACGGTATATAGCTTATCAAGGGCGCGGCCAAATCTATCATCATTGAACATGTGTGTTCCACAGCCATTACCGGGAAGTATCCTTTTACCCATCCGAGACGCCCAATGTTCAAGCTCATACACTGGCTGTCTGCCACAGGCAATGTTATATACCATTATCATCAGGGAATCAACAGCAGCAATCCGTTCATTGCCGTGAGAAGCTATATAGCGGGCAATAATCTCTCGAAAACCCAGACGTGCTGCACATGCTTGCAGTATTGGAAGTTCACCTATATATCGGCGAACAAGGGATTTAGATTTTTGTTGCATTATCTTCACTCTATATAATATATTATATAGTGAAGATGAAAACAACCTTTTTTAACATAAAAAAACAACTTAACAGCTTCAACTCCATTGTGGAAAGCATGCTTGCTTTGTCCGGTATGATTAAAGGTTCATTCGGAATCACATATCATCAATGCGGTAAGACCACCTGTTGGTGTGCTAATCCTGAAGTAAAGGGACATTTATACACAAAATTGATGTGGACTGATGACAAAGGCCCAAAAACACGATCAGTTAAGGGCGATGAAATTCAGACCATTTTGGAAGCCATAGGACAATATCGGGAATTCAAAGAATTACGCAAGGATTTAAGAAATGAGATGCAAAAGCTTGAAAAGTTATTAATTTATTTTGAACGTAAAACATCAGATGAAAACAGATATTTTATGGATAACTCATAGTAATAAAATCTATATTGCCTATTGTCAATCAATATAAACTAAATTAAGAAATTGGCGGTTTTGAAATGTGCGGAAAGTAAGTTTTAGCTCTCTTGTATTTGTAATAAATATAGCTTGGATTTACTTTTGTGCAATAATGTTATTAATGGAAAAGCATAGGAAAAACTCGTTCTGCGTAATATTGAATCCATATCTTTTGTCCAACTCCGAGCTGGAGTATTGGTAACCAAGTGAAAGTGGAGTTCCTTTCAATTTTAGAAATGCTGAGTAGGTAAATGATGTATTAAATATTGAAAAGGCAGAGAATAGATTATCAGATTTCGGTATTACTCCGATAATTCCAAATCCAGGTCCAGTATAAATCGCATCAAATAAACAAAAAAGAAGGGAAATGTTTGCGGAATAGGATGATCTGATATTCAAACTGCGATTGGTTGTATTTCCCCATATACTATATCCTCCTTTTCCAGAAAAATATATAAAAGTCGGAGCGGAATCGGATATTTTAGAAAATTGTACCATATCAAAGAGGCCTAATGAAAAAGACGAAAGGCCTTCAAGGTTAAATGTTCAGACCTCACTAAACCTATCATTATTTGATCAGTTGATTCGCAGATTGGATTCCCGCTATTTTATTTGATGGGATGCAATTACATATTGCACCTGTCAACCTTTACCCACATTGGATGGTCACGATGAACGAAGTTGTATTGCAGTCGATTCTTGGAACAGACAAGCGCAATCCATATTTGCATGTTCTCCGTCGTAAAGACACGGACAAGCTGGAAGTTTACTATGGGGCACAGCGTCTGGAGACGGTGGTTGATGATAAGGATCACATCAGCTACCGGGCCTGTTTGGGCAGGCTCTACAATGCGGGATTAAAACGAGAAGCGTTATCGAAGGTTTTTGATGTGGATCGCAAGACGATGCAGCGCTGGGGGAAAGCCCTTCTGATGCCGGATGCGGAGGCATCGATTCAAGCATTGCGGTCGCGCCATGATCCGCGTAAATTGACGGCGGAAGTGCGGCGGTTTGCAGAAGTTAGATTTGAGTATATATACCCTAATAATCGTTATAGCTACAGCAGCCGGATACGTCAGGAGATTTATAAGACATTCAAGGTAGCACTTAGCGCTGAGAGTCTGCGTCCTGTTTTTGCAGAATGTAAACGGAGGATGTCTGCCAGTACCAGCGCTAAAAGCAAGGATGACGATGGCGATTCTGGAACTGTTGAACAGGAGGCGGATAAGCGTGGAGGCGGTATAGCACTCCCTCCAGAAACATGTAATAATAGAATTGAACATGACCAGATTCAGGAGCCTGCCGTGGTACCGATTGTCCGCTATATACATCATGCAGGAGTCCTTCTCTTTTCCTGTTGGCTCATCCGTCTTCAAGGGGTGCATGAGAAAGGCGTATTGTTGAAGCAGTGGCTTGTGATGGTGCTGCTTGGGGCTGTGAACATAGAGCAGGGCAAATATGTGAGTTGGGATAGCCTGGAGACGTTTCTGGGAAGGACGGTTCGTGGAACGGTAGAGCAGCGAAGAGCTCTCGGGGAAATCGGACAGAGCCTTGGGGCGGAAGCTGTTCTTAGGCTAAATGCCGAGGTGACATGTGTTGCCAAATGCAGTGATTTCTACTATGACCCGCACACGCTGCATTACACTGGGATGAAGAAGATTCTCAAGGGATGGTGTTCCAATATTCGATGGGCTGACAAGGCGCTGCATTGCGATTATATCCACACCAGCGAAGGGATGCCGGTGTATGTGGAATACGCGGACAATTATCAGGATTTGCGTGAGCGATTCAAAACGGTGATTGGTAATTTCCGACGCACGGTTGATATGGATCCGAGTTGCGTGATAACCGTGGCTATGGATCGTGGGGTTTATGGTCATGAGGTGTTTGAGTCGGTTAAGGCTGATCCGTTTCTGGAACTGGTCACATGGGAGAAGGGGTTTGTCGCGGAGAGCTTTGACGAAAGCAGGCGTAGCGGCTCGTATGAGCTTGCGCGGCCGAGGAATAATGCCTCCGATGTGCAATTGTATCGGTTTTCCTATATCGATGAGAAATGGCCAAAGGATTCGTCTATACGGCGGCTGGTGGTACAGGCGATAAATCCACAGGGGAGATGTATCGTGGTGAGCATTCTCACTACCGATACCAAGCGCGACGCCAAAGAGCTGATCCGGCTTATGTTCCGGCGATGGATACAGGAGAACGACTTCAAGTATCTGGACAAGCACTATGGCATCAATCAGGTCACCAGCTATGCCAGCATTGCCTATGAAGATTTGAAGTCGACATTGACTGACAAGCAGATGGAAAGCGCTGAAACAAAGGCGCTTCTTTCAGAGCGTCGGGAGTGCGAAAAGGATTTGCTGCGATTACTTCACAAAGAGCATAATCGTGACAATCGGGTTATGCAAGCCCGGGCATTGCTTGACGTGACGGATAAAAAGATCGAGGCCATCACAGCATCGACCACCTACTGCGCCACGAAGGAGCTTGTTGTTCTTCGCAAAGAGCGTTCGCGGCAAAAGGCAATTGTGACGCGGCTTGCAAAGCTGGATTATAAGGAAAAGAAGCAAAAACTTGATCAGCAGATTGCCGCGCTAAATGAAAAGTTGGCGAGTTGTAACCACAAGATATCGAAACTGGACTATCTGATAACTCAAGGTTACGAATGCCTTGATACCAATAAAAAACGTGTGATGGACAGCATCAAGATTCTGGCGAGAAACATTTTCTATCAAGCGCTGGCGCCTTTCAAAAAGAACTATGACAATTATCGGGACGACCACGAGTATTTCAGAAGCCTGACTCATGCGCCTGGATTGTGGGTGGACGATGGTTCAACTGTAACCGTTTATCTCGAGCCGGCTCCGCATTTGTCACCGAAGCTTGAGCGGTGTTTTCAACAGGTTCTTGACGATTTGCAGAAATCGCCCTTGGTACTGCCAAATGGCTCAGGACGTATTTTCCAGATCAAATTGAGACCAATTGAGGGAATTGAACTTGCGGTCGCTTAACAGGAAATTGAGCGTTTTTAGTGAGGTCTGATGTTTTATTAGTAAAATACAGGTTAGAGCTTTCATGTGCGCCGAAAATATCAAGCCCAGGAATTGCAGAAATAAACAACATAATAAAAACAAAAATGGAAATTATTTTACGCATATAGGTAATTGAATTCCAATGGAATATTTTGTTGCCCTTCTTCTTGCTGTTGATTCATCGGATGAATTAAAAATAAAATTCTGATGTTCAAGTTCTCCTATAGAGGAAATAGAAAAATGAACATATTTTGTATTAAACCCTATACCGTAAGTGCTTTCCCATCGTTGCCCGGCCTTGTCAACCATTCTACCCAATCTTAAAGCCAAGTGATCAAGGGCTAAAAGCTCAAATCCATAACTTCGAATAATTTCGGCTTCTTCAATCCATGCTGAATCATCATTCCAGGCAACAAAAAGAGACTTTAAGAAAGGATCCGCCGGCTTTGGATCGTGCCGCCTAATCAGTTCTTTATTTAAATCAAGAACAATGGTTGCTTTGAGCAGTTTGGGGACTTCCTTGGTTGCTGCCAAGGATAACTTTACATTGAATGGAATAGGATCTTTATAGTTTTGATCAATATAAACGATGTCTGGTCCCATATTTTGTAGGGTCAAGCCTGCAGAGAATATATTTAAAAAAGATTCTCTATATAGAACTCCAGCATCAATGGCAAAAGAGTTGGCAATTCCGCGCCTTTTTCCATTTCCAACAGGAACATCAGCCAATCTTGAATAAATATATTTTATGTTTAAACCCAGGGCATAACATGAAGAGGTATTTCCTTTGGTCAGATTGCCGGCAATTGATAATATTATAAAATTATCAAATGAATTGAAGGTTCCAAGGAGTCTGCCTACTTCGTCTGTCCATTCATTTTCTCCAAAAGAGATGTATTTATCTGATAGAGCAAAAGACAACCAATTTTTATATTTCCCATAAACACAAATATTGCGATGATAAAGATCCTCTAAATTGAATTCTGGAAGAAGATATTCAAAATCCATCTCTGTTCCAAAGATGATATCATTATTATTTGGAATAAAAAATAATCCTGCAGGATTATAATTTACAGCTCCTTCATCAAAACATATTGCACCACCTGCTTCACCCAAAGCAGAATATCGAGCATTGTTTTGAAGTAAAAGGGTTGGAAGCGCGGCTTGACCTATGGGATAAGATTTAAAACTAAAATTGAGAATAATTAAGATTGTTGTAAGGAAAGAAAGAGATGATATGGCCATTATATAATGATTAAAAACTTAAACCCAGTAAAACCAGCACAATTGTTGTTGGTTGAGTTATTGTAGTACTAAACGAAATCTCTCCACTACTGGCAGTGACATTATAACTCGGTTCACTTGAAACAACCCGCATTGTAAGCGATACTTTTTTATTGAATAATAACCCTGCAGTGAAGCCATAAGCAAAGCTTGTGGCTGAAGAAGAATTCTCGGTTATAGATACCTCCGATGACGACAAGGTAATCTCAGGGCTGTAGGCCAACATTAAACCAACATCACCAGATAATATAAAATCCGTAGAATTTGAACTAGGCATAAGGGCGCCCAACCCAAACAGAAAACATAGGGTTGACCATGATGTTGCATCAATAGAAATACCGGGAATTGCATCTGTAATAGATTGGGTATTAACTGAATTATGAGTCCATAGAATAGACGGGTGCATAATGGTAACAGGTCCTATCGGATACAACATATCTGCTCCAAAAACAAAACCAGTACCTGCACCTCCAGCCTTTTCACCCTGTGTTTCACCAAACGCTCCTACAGGGATGGCAAGACCGCCTAAAAGTTCAAATGAATGATGCCTTGTTGAATGGGAAAAAACTGTTTCACTTTCAGGATTAGGTTCCAGTTCATCCGATTCATGTGAAGCTGGTTTTTGTAAAGGTTTTTCAGATGAGATACTGTCAATATCGGCAAAGGAATAAACAAACAAACTGCCATCAGCGGTTTGAATTTTAAGGGTTTGGCCGGGTATTTTTTCGATTATGTTGCCTTTAATGATACTGCCATTATGCAGGAATACTATATCCCGAGGTTTTTGCTCTGAAAATACATACGAACAAATTAAAAGCAAGAAAAATGGATAGGAATGGCAAGCAAAAATTCTTTTCATTATACACTCCTGGTATTCTGAAGAACCTAGAAAATTATAAATCATGAAATTATAAATCAAGATATTTATCTCAATATCAAGATAATGCTAAGCAGAGTTAATTATTGTTAATTCAGTAAGTAGTAAAACATTATACCAAATCTTTCTACACGTAAATCGATATTCCTACTATTTATGTTAAGAGGGGAACGGATAGAATTGAAATAGTAATTCTTTATCAGATAAGATACATATCCTTTTCTTAAATATTCCTTTGATTTCATCTACGATGAGAGCTGCGATACTCGCAAGGACTATGTATTTTGTACGCCAGATAAGATGATTTTATTCTTTAATAAAAATGTATTTATAACCTATTGTAAATTCAGACTAATGAATTCACCTCTGAAAATGCTATATTATTTGCCGTGAAACAGCTTAACCCGGCATTCTGGAGCATACCGTCAACAGAGATTTTGCAACAGCTTGAAACAACAAAACAAGGATTGTCGGGTGATGAGGCAAAAGAGCGACTTGAACGTTTTAGCCAAAATGTTTTAAAAGCCCACAAACGTTCGGACTTCTTCTCCCTTCTTATTTCACAATTTAAAAGTCCGATAATTCTAATCCTTTTTATTGCCACTTGTCTCTCTTTTGTTTTAAAAGACAGGGTTGATGCTTTTATCATTCTTTCCATTATCCTTATTAGTGGTTTACTCGGATTCTGGCAGAAGCGGGGGGCATCAAATGCCATAAAAAAACTTCTTTCCATTGTGCAAATTAAAGCTGCAGTATTGCGGGGCGGGGCTACAAAGGAAATCCCGGTGCAAGAGATTGTGCCAGGCGATATTGTTCTTTTAAATGCAGGCGATATTGTTCCAGGTGACGGGCTAAATCTGGAATCCAAGGCACCTTTTCCTTGATGAGGCCATGTTGACCGGAGAAACCTTTCCGGTTGAAAAAGAAGCGGCTCTGTTGCCTGAAAAGACCCCGCTTGGAAAGAGGATCAATTTGGTCTTTATGGGGACCCATGTTGTAAGCGGAAGCGCAAAAATATTGATTGTGCGCACAGGCAGGCAGACTGAATTTGGAAAAGTCTCAGACCGCCTTAAATTAAAGCCCCTTGAGACCGAATTCGAGCGAGGCATTAAGCAATTCGGGTATTTCCTGATGGAAGTTACGCTTGTGCTGGTGGTTGCGATTTTTGCCATTAACGTTTTTATGGCGCGCCCAGTGCTTGACGCATTCCTTTTCACCCTGGCTCTTGCAGTCGGGCTCACCCCTCAACTGTTGCCTGCAATCATCAGTATCAATCTTTCCCATGGGGCCAAACGCATGGCCCAAAAGAAGGTCATTGTAAAGCGTCTTGCTTCAATAGAAAACTTCGGAAGCATGAATGTCATTTGTTCAGATAAAACCGGCACCCTGACCGAAGGGATTGTTCATGTTCAATCAACAGTTGATATAGATGGGGAACCAAGTGATAAGGTCTTTCTTCATGCTTACATAAATGCTTTTTACGAAACAGGATTCACAAATCCAATTGATAAGGCTAGCTCCCTTCATGCCGTTTGCCCACTTATTCGGGTTTTGCCCTCTTCCAATATCATTCTTTCTTTTGATTGGGGTTATTATATTAGCCTATATTATGACCGCTGAATTGGCGAAAAGAATCTTTTATAGGGTTGTAAAGTTTTAGGTAAAATGGCAAGATGATAAATCCAATTTCCAAACTACGAATATTTTTATTTAGCGATCTTATTATTATAATTCAGGTTATTTTATGGATGCCAATTATTTCCTCAGCCAATATAAACGATTCGCTGACTATAGAGCAAACCGTCAAACTTGTAATCGATCACCATCCAACACTTATAAAAGCAGCCGGATATTCCTCGGCAGCCGAAGCACGGGTGGGAATTGGTAAAAGCGCCTATTATCCAGGCCTGAATGCGGATTTATCCTATGCCAATATAGGACCCACGGTAAGCATCCCTCTAATGGGCCATAATTTTGAGCTGTATCCGGCAAACAATTACGATGCGCACTTAAGTCTTGATGCCCTATTATATGATTTCGGAAAACGGGGCTCCATGCTCAAACTATTAAAAGCAGGGCGTAAAACCATAAACGATGGTATTGCAATCAGTGTGCAGAGCCTTTCATATCGGACTTTGCAGGCCTGCTATTCAGTGCTGTTTTTAAGGAAAAGCGTTTCTGTTCAGGATGAAGCAATTGCTTCCCTTAATGGTCACCGTGACATGGTTAAACGAAAAGTCGAAAGCGGAACATCCACTGAATATGAAGTTTTGACAACCGAGGTACGTATTTCCGAGGCACAGTCCCGCAAAATTGATCTTGCATGCGAACTTTCTAAAAACAATATACTTTTGTCGGAATGGACAGCGCTTCCATTGGACAAGATTAACCGTCTTTCCGGGAATTTTAATTTAGCACCTCCTGTATTTGTGGATGATTCGCTCATCGCAGTTGCATTAAGAACCCGTCCCGAGGCTAAGACATTTCGGGATATTGCCGAAGCTGCCAATCTTGCTGTCAGAATATCAGCAAAGGATGATGTACCGACTCTTTCCGCCCATCTTGCTTATGGTGCTAAAAACGGTTACCTTCCAAACATGGACAAAATGCAACAGAACTGGACTGCCTCAGCCGCTATTAAATTTCCTATTTTCGATGGCCACCGGACCCATTTCAGGGAGATTGAAGCCCGTGCAAATGCAGACACCGCTGCGGCCGCGGTAACGGAAACAGAGCTTCGGATCAAAACCGAGGTGCGTCAGGCCATAGAGGATGTCAGGGCAGCTTATGCCAAGATGACAACCTCGGCCTTGCAGGTAAAACAGGCGGAGTCCTCTGTGAACATGGCACGCATCAAATATGAGAGTGGAGTCATAACCAATTTCGATTTACTTGACGCGGAAACGGCTTTTGCACAAGCCAGGTTACAGGATTTTCAAAATCAGTATCGATATGCATTAAGCCGTGCAGTGCTTGATCAGGCGATTGGCAAGACGGCTGTTGACAGATGATTGTTTTGCCAAGCTGCGCAATGCCCATCGCAATTGGGTTGGATTTGGGGCGGAAAGCCGTAAACCCTTGGGCATTGTCGTGGCGGGCGGTTTGTTGTTTGCCTTGGTTCTTACACTTATTATAACTCGTGTTATGTATGATTTGATCGCTAAAAACAAGAAACCTGAGGTGGGCTCCGTAATTGTGATGCTTTCAACTCAGGAAGAAATGGGCAATTAATAAAAATCATATCCGGGATTTTCCAGGTCAGCTTCCACAAATAATTAATAAATCGCACTTCAAAGAACATTTGTTTATATTTTTAAAATGCGATTTATCATTTTAATAATTTTTATCTCATTAATTGATTATAATTTGTATGCTCAGTTTTCCCTGTCAGCCTCTTCTGAGACAGGCTATGAAACCAATGTTTATTTTCAAAAAGATTCAACCTATAAAAACGCCTTTTATCTTATGCCTTCTGTTGAACCCTCTTATGAAGCAGCCCTTAACAGAACCTGGATATTTGAGGCGTCAGCGCCTTTTTCCTTTACACTGCGCCGGCAAGGAAATAATGATAAAAGCGCAGAAGGGAACGCGGCTCTTATTCATAAATGGAAAAATAACTCGCTTAAGTTTTCAGGTGGTGTTGCATACAGCGCCTTCCCTGGAAGTATTGACCCAGACCAGCCTTTATCAGACATGCAATATAGGTTTACCACAGAATATACAGAGCGTGCTTCTTATACTCTTAAGATTGCTTATATCTTTTCCTACACGGATGCCATTAATAATCCGCGAACTGATCTTAAAAACAAGGCGCGACTTAAAATGAGTTTTCACCCCTCACCGAAATTATCACCGGGGTTTTCCATTGGCACAGGGTATGATAAGACATCAGGATCAGGTTTCGATTATTATGAAATTGATGGTTCTATTTTAGCAACACTAACCCCTGATGATAAAAACATGCTGATGGCAATAGTCTATATTAATCACCGGAGTTACGATGTTCCGGAAACAATGGTCACTGGTTCTGTCAGCGGTTCCACTGTAAATAATAAAGGTAAAGTAAAAGATAGACCAGTTGCATTTACATCCTCGGAAACTAATAATAGTTCGCTGAATCTTTTATTCTCTTTTTCCTATACACGAGAAATAAACAATTATTGGGAGATCTGCGGTGGGTATGATTTCCTTTCTTTTATCAATGAGAACGAAACAATAGCCTCCCATAAAATAAGCCTTGGTTTTACCTTAAGATTAGGCTCAATGTAACCTTTTGACGTAAAATACGTATTTATTTATAGGAACATCCTGGTGGAGCCTCTAACGGAAAAAATGTTTTCGGAAATTGTGGATAAACACGCGGATGCGGTTTATTCATTGGCGCGATATATTCTAAGAAGCAAGGAGGATGCAGAAGACGCTGTACAGGAAACCCTTTTAAAGGTACACCGTAATTATCATCAATTCGATGAATCACGCAGCCTTAAGAATTGGATTACTGCGATTACGGTCAACTGTTGCCGCGACATACTGCGTAAGCGAAAAAGTACCCCTTCGGGTGAACCATTGGATCCTGATCTGCATCCGGATAAAAAGCAGGGACGCGAACAGGTTGAAACAGCATTGTTAGTTGAGGAGGTACTGGATCGCTTGAACCCCGACCATCGGGTTTCGCTTCTTCTATTTTATATGGAAGGAAAAACAATAAAGGAACTCGCTCAAATTCAAGGGGTCCCTCAGGTGGTGGTAAAAGTGAGGCTTTACAGGGCAAGGAAGGCTGCCCAAAAAATATTGATGGAAATGTGAACCATGGACAATTTAAACAAAAAATGGGTAGAGTTCGAAAAAGCACTGGCTTTGCTGCCGCGTGAACACGTACCCGAATATATTAAAGACCGGATTTACGAAAAAGCCCGATTAGATGCAAGAGTGTCTTCAAGGAGCTTTTTAATAAAAAGGCCCGTAGTAGTGTTTGCATCCTTCCTCTTTGTTCTTGCAGGTTCTTTATTTATTGCATTTCATTTACACTTGTCCCAAACAAGGACGATTATCTCCAGAACAAATGTTTCAACACCCATTGTTTCTTCGCAGGTTCAGCATAATATTACTTCTGCTTCAAACTCTCCTTTATCAGATTCCAGCCTTTATAAATTACTTCATAAGCGTTTTTCTCCGGCTGACACAAAAGCAGTTTCCGAGGCTGTTGCTACTGCAGTTCAAAAAGGAGCGTCTCAGTCTCACATTGATACAATAATTAACAACGGACTTGCAAAAAATCTTTCTGCTAATGAACTACTGGAAGCCCTATACGATCAGCCATCAAGGTTTACTCCTTTCCGAGAAATCGCATCAGTCCCTTTACGGAGTAATGTTTCTGCAGTTGCTCTGCAACAGCCTGACAGCACAGCTGCCAAGGCTTTTGTGCCTGACGTAACTGGTAAAAGGCTTGAAACAAGCTCCGAACGTTCAGAGGAAAAAAACATCAGGAAGCAAGCGAACATGGAAAAACGAATGGAAAAGCAGGATCGTGAAAGGGAAAAAAGGAGCAAGAAAGTTTTCGATAACAAGCCGTAACCTTTTTCTTATATGCTTCGTATATATTTGTGAAAGCAAAAATACTTTTAAAAAAAGGGGGTTTTATGTTACGCATCTTTATCATGCTTTGCACAACATTATTCGTAGTTTCTTTTGCGGAAACAGGAGATTCAGCGGCTACTATTTCAAAGGAGATGAAGGTTTCGAAGGTGGCAAAAGATTTTAACATTCCTGAAGATTCAGTGCAAGCCCTTCGGACCCAATACAAGGTTGGAAACGGCGAGGTTTCAAAAGCACTTGCACTGTCACAAAAGTCAGGCCTTTCAGTAGATGAAATCCTTAAAATGAAGACTGAACAAAAAATGGGGTGGGGGCAGATTGCAAAAAAATTAAACCTGGAGCCAGGCAAGGATTATAAAGCTGAAGAAAAACAGAACTCAGTTTTGGAAAAAAAAGAAAACGGACAGGCGAAAAAACAGGAAAAGATGGAGCAGAAAGCTGAAATGAAAGCTGAGAAGGCGGAGAAAAAGGCGGAGAAAAAAGGCGAAAAGTAAAACTTACCCGTAAAGATCAGTGCAGTATTAACAGTAGGGTTCGATTCTGTCAGTAAAACCAACAAGGTAACCAACCCCAACCGAAACGGTCACCCAACATGGTCACCGGATTGCAGGTTTGTGGCTTTTGAGCGCAACCCTCCAGGAAACGATTCCGTTTATGATATCCAGATAAAACCTTTTGATGCAAAAGGGGATACCACTTCGCCAACTTATCTTACCAACCAGGCGAATTGGTCCGGCCTTAATCGTTATCCAACCTGGCTACCTAACGGTAATCTAATAGCCTTTGTTCGGCAGAACAATTTATGGCTCATTGATCTTTCATCAGGAATAAACTCTCCTCACATCAGACAACTTTTTAATGATGATTACCGTTATTGGGATATTGCATGGTAAATAATACTACCATTAATTAGCCCGACCTGCTTATATCCGTTAACAGAGGTCCATTAATATGCGTATTTCCTTACGCATCTAACTTGTTTATATTGCGTATTTAGTTACGCTATATATTTTTTCCAATAGCAATCGTACATTTTCATATCTCCTTTATTTAAAATGGCTTATCAATAGAAAAGATTTGCTTTTTTAATTACGGATCGTCCATTGCATTCTCCATTATCAAACCTAAACAAAGGAGTTCTGCAATGAAGCAACAAATCAAAACCATTTCCCTTCGCAATCTGGCAATTATAGGTCTTCTCGCCAGTGCAACCTTTTCCGCAAATGAATCCATGGACCGGCCAACACTGCAAAAGCCCAATGAAATCAGTATCCGCTATTCAAATCTTACCGGCTATGGCGTGGGCTACCAGGTAAATTTTTTGACCCATTACTATGCAAGGACAACTGCCTGGTTTAAATATTACGAATACATCAAAGGCGATCCAAAGGCACCCATAAGAATGGAGACCAATAAAAATTACAACATAGGGCTCGATCTGCAAAGAAATATTATTAAAGAGGATAAGTATCGGGTTTTTGGTCTTATAGCAGGTGGCTATGCAATCAGAGAAAAAATCAGAAAAGAGCAAACGGATGTCCTTACTCATAACCCCGGTGATTTGGAACAACAGCTGATTACCGGCGGAATCGGAGGGGGGATTGAATATTTCCTGCTTAAAAATGTATCAACTGATCTTGGTGTCAGTTATAAATTTGATTACGACTTAAAGAAAAATGTCCATTCAATAGACGCTAAAACATTTAAAGATCGCTTTGACGATGAAAGCACCAAGGAAACAGGTCTCGGATTATCCATAGGATTAAATTTAAACTTCTAATTACTACTAATAATGAATAAGTTTATTTACATCCTGCTCTTTATGATTGCCGCAGCCATATATGCCGAGCCTGATTATTTGAAGTATCATCAGGCTTTTGGCATAAAGGCGTCCAACCTTTCAGGCTATGGCGCTTTTTATGGCTACAAACCAACAGACAAACTGCGTATTCAGGCAACTGGCATATATTATCTGTTTGACAGCAAGTTTCAAAATGAGCGGCATGTTATTACTGATTACACCCTTGGTTTGGAAATTCAAAAGGACATTATACAGGAGCTTACACACCGGTTTTATTTAATGGCCGGCGGATACTATTATTACGATAATGATGAGGCAAAGAGCAAAATCCCCTTTCACGTGATAAAGGATTCTTACAATTGCGGATTGGGCATTGGCTATGAATATTTTTTTGGGCGTGTAACATTGGGGCTTGAACTGGGTTATAAGCTATACCGAGATAAATCCAAAGAAAAGGAAGGGGATAAAGAATGGATCCCTGTATCTGAAAAAGTGTCCAAGCTTGGCGCAGGTTTGAATCTTGGCTTTATTTTCTAAGGAAGGAAGGTGATGACCGCTATTGTAAAAAAAGTTCCCACTTGGTTCGAACGCATGATTCCTGAAAAGCCTTAATATCGCTTTTAAAGGCGCATTCTTTATTTTCAGAAGCATCAATAAAACCTACAAAATCTGTTTCCTGGTTAGGTTTTCCCAAATTTTCTTTGAAACGGCTTACCATATTATTTGGCGGCAAAGTCATCCGGCCTGCTATCTCCACAGGTTCATAATGCAATCCACGGCTTATTCCAGGCCTTTCTTGATAAGCCTTGTAAATAAGTTCGGTGCATACCAATGTGGCATCTGTCTGAAAATCAAAATCCCAATCATAGGGAGTGCCTTCCTTGTCAATTGCATAAAGAAGTGCAATTGCAATTTCTTTCTTTGACAGACGTGGCCTGATCGCGGCAACATAATCACAGGCGCATGTGGCTTCAAGGGAATTAAAAACAACACCCTCACTAAGAGCTTCAATAGTTCTAACCCTGCGCCCGTCCTTATTTGCAGGCTTAATAAATCGCTCGAAGTTGCCTGGCATTTTCTTTTTCCAAAACGAAGTGAATGTGGAACAAGTACCGTTACTTTGCTCACGCACATATTGTAAAACATCGCTGTCTTTATCAAAATAAGCCTTCTGTTCATCCGAAGTCCCAAGATAAAGCGCAACATGGGGCCAAAATCCAGGCAGGCCGACATTTGATAAATACCAGTTCTTACGGATAAATATTATATCACCAGGTTGCAGGTTTTCTCCAAGGGAATCTGCGAGAATGGGTGTGATATATGGTTTCCGGGACGCTAACCTGGTGTGTCCCATCCAGGTTGCAAGCCCCTTTTGAATTGGAAACCAGATGGAAAAAATGGATTGTCCTGATAATTTGCCTGCATTTTGGAATGTCTTTATAAAATCCCCCGACTGTGCCAAAGAAAAATCACTGTCAGAATATGCACTTTGAAACCCTGCCGCCCACCTGAAGGAAATAATTTTTGATGTATCAAGATCCTTCTGGCACCAATCAACAAAATGTTGATCCTCATGTGTCAGATATGTATAAGTAATAAAATTAAGGGTATTATATTTGAGGCGACTGAATGCCCCTTCCGGCACATCGCCAAAGGGTTCATCAAAAAGCGCTGTTTGGGCTTTGCCACTATTTACAAGGCGAATAAAATGGGATGAAAAATAATAAAGTTCCAGTAGTGCAGAATTGGCTGCTGAAAAAGCTGCAACATGAGCTGATCTCTGGGTAAAGTAATTTATCTTCCAGTAAGCACAATAACGGAGACGGATGGTTTCTACTGCGTACAATCGATCTAAAAAAGACTGCCAGAACATTAAAAGTTCCTGTTTATCTTTTGGGGGCATTACTCCATAAGCTGGTTCCGTAAACCAGGTGGGATGATTTTTACTTTCCTGAAGCAGTTCATTTAGTCCAATAAAAAGTCCTTTTAATTCCTGCAAGTCTGCATCAACATTAGTAATAAAAACTGAATCCGAAACACCGGGTAAAAGCGGTGATGGTATGGACAAACCAGAATCATCTGCAGGACGAATATGAAAATACATGCAATCATGCATTGTCAGTGCAACAAGAATAATTGCGAAAGTATTAATGGGTCGTAACATGGAATTGGTAAAAATACCAATACAACAACCATAATGTCAATCTTATAAAAATTTAGTATTTACGGGTTACCCACCCCTTCTTTTCCCCTCCCTACGAGTAGGGAGGGGAACAAAACTGTATTAAGAATTTAAAGTATTGTCCCCCTTCCTACTTGTAGGGAAGGGGGACAAAGGGGGATGGGTAACCCGTAAACAACCTGATTCCTTACCGCACTAGCAGCATCCTTCTTGTTATTGTTTTGCCATCAGCCTTTAATGTATAGTGATATATCCCAGATGCCAGTTTCCCTGCGCCAAACTTGACCTCATGTGTTCCTGGCTGCAGAACATTATTCACCGGCATTGCCACGGTTTTGCCTGAAATGTCATGGATTGTGATTTTAACCAAACCTTTTTTCATAAGGATAAATTTTAGCGTGGTTGTAGGGTTAAAAGGATTGGGATAGTTTTCAAGTCTTTCTTTTTGAGTCGAGGTTTCCGGTGCTGCAATAACTTTTGTGTCAAGTCCGTTTTCATTGTAAACTGCCAGCCCACCGGATGTTCCAATCCATTTATTTCCAGCGTTATCTATCACGATTGAGAAAATTTCACTTGTGTATGGATTCCCGCTAGAGCTGTAGCGTATTGGAAGACCTGAATTGGTCGAGTCGTAAACGGTCCATTTTGTGCCATCAAATTTTACCAGGCTACCATGCTCAGTTCCGATCCACTTATTTCCAGCGTTGTCACAAACGATAGAGTAAATATAATCTGTATATGTTATTGTGTCTCCGGCATAGTCGGTTTCAGTGTAACTTGGAAGCTCTGAATTGGTATAGTCATAAACACCCCAGTTTATGTTATCAAATTTTATCAGACAGGTGCCTCCAATCCACTTTTTTCCAGCATTGTCTATTGATATTGAAGTAAAATAAGGTTGAGGTGGATTGGGACAGTTGTAAACAGTCCAGTTTGTGTCATCAAATTTACTCAGCTTCACAGAATCGTCAACAACCCATTTATTTCCAGAATTATCAATAGCAATTGAAGTAATAAAGGACAGTCCAGAATTAGTACTGTTGTATTCTATCCAGGTTGTACCATCAAATTTTAACAATCCTTTCGGTTGACCTGCTCCTGCAAGCCATATATTGCCAAAATTGTCGCAAACAATTGATTTACAAAGAGTAGAAACTATTACATCTTTGTACATAGTCCAGGATGTGTCATTAAATTTTATCAAAAAACTACCCCTTTCTCCAATCCACTTGTTTCCGATTTTATCAATGCATAACATCGTTTTAGGCCCCCCAATTGAATCGGGAAACATATATGTAGTCCAGCTATTTCCATCAAATTTTGTCAGCCCGATATCGGTTAACATCCACTTGTTTCCAGCATCGTCCATTGAAATGGATTCAATATAATTGCTTGGCAGTCCGGAACTGGGGTTGGTGGAATAAATAGACCAGATTGTGTTATCAAACTTTGCCAGGCCATACATTGTTCCAATCCACTTGTTTCCGGCATTATCTATGGAGATTGAGGCAATATAATTATCGGTAAGACCTGAATTTGTTTTGTCGTAAACAGTCCAGGATGTGCCATTAAATTTTATGAGCCCATTGCTGTATGTTCCAATCCATTTGTTTCCAGCGTTGTCAATAGCAATTGAGATAATATCAACTGTGAATTTTGAAGTATTGTACCTTGGTAACCCTGAATTAGTGTAGTCATATACAGTCCAGGTTGCGTTGTCAAATTTAACAAGCCCACCGCCGGATGTTCCAATCCATTTGTTTCCAGCACTGTCTATAGAGATTGCCGATATAGGTCTATCCGATAAGACGGAATTGGTTTCATTGTAAATAGTCCAGGTTGTCCCATCAAATTTCACAAGTCCTGAATCTTTTGTTCCAATCCATTTGTTTCCAGCGTTGTCTATTGCAATTGAGGTTAAATAGGTCATTGGCAACCCTGAATTGGTATAGTCGTAAACAGTACAGGTTGTCCCATCAAATTTTGCAAGTTGAAATGATGATGTTGCAATCCATTTGTTTCCAGCCTTGTCTATTGAAATATATTTTATGACGTAGTGTGGCCACCCTGAATTGGTATGGTTGTAAACAGTCCAGGTTGAGCCATCAAATTTTACCAGTAAGTTCCCCCCTGTTATAATCCATTTGTTTCCAGAGTTGTCTATTTCAATTTTTCTAATGTAATTGTCAGGCAGGTTTGAATTTGATGTGTTATAATAATCCACAGCATCCGTAACTTTATTGACTCGAACAAGACCACTGCCAGTGGTGCCAACCCAGACATAGTCTCCCTCAATTGCAATCGCATTTCTACTGCCCGTGGCTAAATATGTTTTCCATTTATCAGGTTCTGAATTCACTGAGCAGACAAAAGTAGATAAAATCAAACACCCCAACACAAACATCGAACAGAATGATTTTTTTCGCATCGCAACACTCCTTTTTTTAAATTTACCTGTTAATGGTACTCCTTTTGTACACATGTAAAACCTCCTCATAAAAAATGTTTATTCCTCTATGGCTGTAGAATAACAGCCCATGGATTTATGTTTCCCAGTTTGGCATTAGAACGGGCTTCCGTAATAAACAACAGAGAGGCAAACTTTAGGATATTCCCTGTACGATTGATAACCGCCATTATATATACTCCATCCAAACCATGGCTTACGGTAAAGGCCGGCCAAGTTATTTCATAATCCATGGAGTCTTTCTTTATTATCACTGCTTGTTCACTCATTGCCATATTCAATGGGTCGGGACTGAATGTGGTTGATGTTATCTGGTCCGCAGTCAGGTTGAACGGCGTTACTTCACTATTCCATATCAATACATCCGGCTTTCTAACAAAAACCAGGATAATGTTTGCTCGAATGGCCGCCGTATCCATTGATGAATCGCGAATAACAGCCGTGATCCTCATTCCTGTCCTGCTTATTTCCGGCAGAACAAACTTAGTACCCATTGTATCTGTTTTACCGGATTTGATTTCATGGGTAAAATTGTCTGCTATATCATAATGCGGAATTGAAGGTATGAGTTTAAACTGAAAATTCCCGGGTGGCAGGTTGTTAAAGTTGAATGATCCAAGGCTGTCTGTTTTGACTATACGATCCAGCCCTTCAATGGCAATGTATGCGCTCAAGGATGTGTCGTCAATACCAAAGGTGCTCAAAGTACCGGTTAAAGAACCTGTGAGGTTAAGCGTGACGGAAGATAAATCCATTTTGTTTTGAACGGTTAGTACACTGCATTGCAAAAAGGCTGCATTGGAAATCCTGTCGTTGACTTCGATGGCGTATTTCCCAGTATCAACTGAATCTATGGAAAATAATCCAGCTGCGTCTGTACGAGTCGATTTTACACCACTTGCAAATTCCTTGTGCGAGACATTTATCGTGTCGGCAAGAAAATTCCTTGGCCTTAAAAATACATCCGCGGACACAGCCGGCTTTCCGGTTTCGTAAATCGCACGCCCCGTAATGCGGGTCATGGCATTGCCGGATTCATCCGAACCACCTGCAACATTGGTAGGTGAATGCGAACAGTTGGCAATAATCAGAAATAAGATTGGCATAATAAAAAGGATATTACCAGGCTTTTTCATTTCATCACCCCCGGAGTTTTTGGCTCACTACTTAATGGGAAAAGATGTACATTCAGATTATAGACCTTATCAGACTCTGTGTCCTCGTTTGCAAGCATCTTAAGTCTATTTTTGAACTCTTGAATCTCCTGTTTGGCTTTGGAATAACTTTTTTCCGATAATCCGAGCCGAATGCTTGACATGTCCCGCATGGAAGGCGGAATCACACGAATGGCCCTTTCCCCGAGTTCAGCCATCTGACGATTTAATTCCCGAACTGCAGGGGAAACCACTTCAGGACCAGTGGAGATGGCAGGGTCTGTCTGAATGTATCGACCTTGCTCCGAACGTTTTAAAAAACCGGTACGAATAAGAAACTGAATGCTTTCCTTTGCTTCTTTCACGCTGATTTCAGGATTGACTGACTTTGCAAGGAGATCATAATTCTCTTTCCAATCGAGGAGACAGGCGAGCTCCCTTACAACAGTATAATACCATTTTGAATAATAGGCATACATATCAATAGGAATAACCTTATCTTTAATTTTTCGCCTGCAATTGCGCAATTGTTCCAGGTGTTCCTGTTTTACATCAGAGGTTTTGGCCTGGTTAAAAAGCACAAGCGCGGTAAAATAGCGTGCATCGGTTTCAGTTAATTCAAGGCCAAGGGCAAATGATTTGATGCTCGAATGGGTTAAATTACGTTTACCATCCATGACCTCTTTTAACCGTGACGGAGAATTGAGCCCAGCCTTCTTGCAGAAATACCGGTATGAAAAATATTTGAATTGTTTTTTCCGTTCCTTATAATAATCCTTAAGGAATCGGCGATAGTCGGTGTATTGTTCTATTCTTTCCATACGTTAATAAGTATAATCTTTTTTTTAATGATTCGCCATTGATATTTGATCAAAATGTACCCATCTGGGTACAGTTTACAATTAATTAAGCCGCATTTAGCCTTTTACAGGCATATTATGTATTTGCTTGGGTACATTAATACACCAGTTAATGGCGAACGCTTTGCCGGTCCCCGAGTAATGCGCCGTAGGCGCATTGTATCGAGGGGCCGGCAAAGTGTATCGAAAGCCTGGCTGGTACTTTTTCTATCTAAAAATTATTGGTTTGCTCCCATGATAAATTACAGTATATTTTGTTTTTAATTGATATGAAAAAAAACAAGCTAAAATCTCCAGTTGCTCCCTATCCTCCTGATAAACCCTCCATCGTATGGTTTCAGAATTTTCAGCTGCAAGTGCTTGTTCTTATCTGTATAGGTTTTTGTATTTATTGGAACACATTTAAAAATCTTTATGCATTTGACGATCAATTCGTAATTCAGGTCAATGAATATGTACGGGCCGGGATAAAAGGCATTCCAAAGATTCTTAGCACCGATGCTTATGACAGCTATCTGCATCAGATAAATTCCAAAGGCGAATTATCAGGCGGCAGGTATCGTCCTTTGTCAATAGTGACCTTTGCCATTGAGCAGGAAATTTTCGGTATGAAGGAAGGTGATAGTGTTTCCATTCAGAATGGGCCTGGAAAAAGTATAAATGGGCGATTGCTTAAATTCAACACTGAGGTGTCATTAATATCCATTAAAGACAGCACAGGTAATATTGTTACTGTGCCAATCCGAAATAATACTATTCGGCAGTATCTTAATACGGTAATGGCAGGGCATATTGGAAATGTTGTTCTGTATATCCTTTTAGTTGTATCCATGATGTATTTTCTGCGCAGATTTTATTTTAAAGCTAACCCAAATCTTGCGTTTCTTGCTGCTTTCCTTTTTCTTATTCATCCTATACATACTGAGGTTGTTGCAAACATTAAAAGCCGTGATGAAATATTATCGCTCTTATTCATCATAATAACAATGATATTCGCCATTCGTCATCGGGAAACAAATAAGAGAATGGATTTATGGATATCTTTGACCTCTTTTTTCCTGGCTCTGCTTTCGAAAGAATACGGAATAACCCTGGTAGTTTTGCTGCCCGTGTTATATTTCCTCATCAAAGGCGACTCGCTTCGCCAAAGTCTCCTTCGTTCATGGCCCTATTATGTTGTGGCAGTATTGTTTATTATAATTCGCTTTTCAATTGTGGGTATTGGCCGTTCACAGGAAATCACAGAGCTGTATAATAACCCGTATCTTCTTGCCACGCCTGTCCAGAAAATTGCCACAAAAATAATGGTACTCAATAAATATTTATATCTGCTTTTATGGCCTAATCCGCTTTCAGCTGATTATTCTTACAACAGCATACCATATCAGGATTTTAAAAGCCTCACGGTATGGTTTTCAATCATGATCCATGCTGGTTTAATTGCAGCCGCAATCGCACTATGGAAAAAGAAAAACCCCATGGCTTTTATTGTGCTGTTTTACCTTTTCAATCTGTTTCTTGTCTCTAACTTTGCTTTGGACATAGGTGCCACAATGGGTGAGCGGCTTATTTTCCATTCCTCTTTCGGATTTTCAATTGCCCTCGCATATTTTATTGGAATTGCCCTTGGAAAAATAAAGCGGGCGGTTTTAAAGCAGGTAATGACAATAAGCTTATTGCTTCTAATTGGGATTCCTTGCTGCTGGTTGACCATTAAAAGGAATCCTGACTGGTATGACTCGAACCGATTATTCATGCATGATGTAAAAGTAGTACCCCAAAGTCTCCTTGCAAATTCAAATGCTGCTTCAGGATATATTGGAATTGCTGAAGAGTTGAAACAGAAGAATGACAGGATAGGGATGGGTATTTATCTGGATTCAGCTATCAGTTGTCTTAAAACCGCAATAGGGTTGCATCCTCGATTCTACAATGCATACATCAACCTTGGGGCGGTTTATTATCTGCTGGAAGATTATTTTGCTGTTGAAAATTATTGGAACAAGGCGCGTGAATGCGACAACAGTCCGGATTTTGCGACAAAATATGATCCAGCGCTTGGACAGATGCTTGGAACTTATGCTGTTGAGCTATATAAAAAGCAAGATTACGAGAAAGCCTTGGAAAGCATTCAAAAGGCTGCAAGATATATTCGAGGCAATGCTGATGTATGGTATTATCATGGATTAATTTATACTGCTCTTAAAAATATTACAGCTGCCAAGACTTCTTATGAAAAAGCTCTATCAATCAAACCTGATTTTATTCAGGCGAGTAATGCTTTGAATGTTCTTAATTCTCAATTGCCCGGGCATAAAAATAGATAAATTAATTAGTCAAGCCAGACGAGCTTGCCGGAAGATTTCATTCCGTCTGAATAACGTCATCCAATCAGGCACAAGCGATTATCTTCAACGTCATAGAACAAAGGAACAACCCGAATTTTGGGATAGCATTTTTCCAGCCGCTGCGCCTCATTCCGTGTAAACTCAATTTCATCGTTTATTTCAAACATAGGAGCGAACTGTGTAAAATGGTCCCGGGCCCTGTCTGCCTCCCAACCCGCGTTATCAACCAGCCCCAGGATAAATTGCTCTTTTCGTAATGACAGGTTTACCATTCCGCATTGGTTATGCCCTATCAACGCGATATGCCTTACACCGCCGATTGCGATACAGTAGGAGATTTTGAATTCGCTGTATCGAAGATTGGCCCCTCCGGTCCGGATGATGAAGGCGAAATTATTGGGCAGCCGGAGCGTCTTCCGGTTGTCGATGCACATGCCGATGAGCAGACGCGCCTGCTCATGAGCGTCGAAGGGACGGCCCAGGTTATGATATTCAAGCAGAAGGGAAATCGGTGTGTTGCGAAGATCGGGTGGAATGTCTTCCGGCTTGTCAACGAGTGTTTTCTTGTCCATTTTATCCTGACCGGGCCGTTATTTAAATGAAAGCAGATTGGTTCGCAGCCGCTCCTTAATGGGGGCGTTTGCTTCCGGTAAAAAAAGATCTCCGGTAATCATCTGATAGAGCTGCATATAACGACGGGACATTTCCACGATCAATTCAGCGGGCGCTGTGGGTAAAACTTCGTCACGGTAGGGATCGCAGTTCCGAATAAACCATAGGCGTAAAAATTCCTTGTCGATGTTCTCCGGTTCCAGCCCGACTAAATAGCGGTTAGCATATGTTTCAGCAATCCAATAGCGGGATGAATCCGGCGTATGTACCTCGTCGATAAGTGTAAGTTTTCCATTGTCGTCGACGCCAATCTCATATTTCGTATCCACAAGGATAAGTCCGTTTTCTGCAGCCACTTTATTGCCGAAGTTAAAAAGAGCCAGCACTATTTCTTCAATCTCGCACCAGGTTTTCTTATCGATAATATTCCGCGACAGAATTTCGGCGGCGGAGATGGATTCATCGTGTTGTTCGGATTTGGTGGTCGGCGTTAAGATGGGTTTTTCGAATTTCTGGTTTTTTTTCATGCCGTCAGGAACGGGGTTGCCGCAAATGACACGGTTGCCCGCTTCATATTGCATCCAGGCTGAAGTGGCGGTGGAACCGGTCAAATAGCCGCGCACTACAAACTCGATGGGGAGGACCCTGCATTTACGGGCGAGTGTAACATTGGGATCTGGAATGTCCAGGACATGGTTTTGGATGATGTGCCGGGTCTTGTTGAACCAGAATGCGCTGATTTCATTCAGTATCTGCCCTTTGAATGGAATGGAGGCCAGTACCCGGTCAAAAGCGCTTATTCTGTCGGTGGTTACCAGCAGCAGACGATCCTCCAAATCATAGACGTCCCTTACTTTTCCACGGCGGAGTTTCGGCAGTCCGAGGAAGGCGGTGTCATCAAGACAGTTTGTCAGGTTGGCTGAAATTTGTTCATGAGATAACATGGTGGCTCCTTTCAAGAAAGTTTTTGATGGATATTTTTTTGTTTACATGCGCGCAAAAGCTGGTCATTGATGGCCGTGGTTGTCAGATTCTTCTTCAGGGATTGTTCGGCTTTAAATATGTTAATCATGATTTTACCTCAGTTACGCCTCAACTATTTTTCGCATATTCTGATAGCCCCAGTGCATTATCAGTGCATCAAGCAGAATAATTGCTGTCATGCTTTCAGCCACGGGCCAGATTCTACCCACAATAGTAGGGTCTCGCCGGGTAATAGCCGCAAGCGGCATGTTTTGCAGTGTGTATTTGTCAATTGTGTTTTGCTTTTTGTCTATCGTGGGTGTGGGTTTAACCGCAATACGAACGACAACGGGTTGTCCAGTGCTCAGACCGCCTGTCACGCCACCGGCATTGTTGGAAGAGAAGATTACCTCACTATTCCTAGAAAATAACTGATCATTGTTTTGCGATCCTGTCATGTCTTTGACCGCAAATCCAGCCCCGATTTCCACCCCCTTGACCGCTCCGATACCCAGCATCCGGCCCAGTTCGGCATCCAGTTTGTCGAAAACCGGTTCTCCAATTCCCACTGGAAGACCTGTGGCTATAACTTCAATCAGCCCGCCGCTGGAATCTCCCGTTTGGGTTATTTTATTGCAGGCGGCCAGCATTTCTTGAGCTGTGCCAAGGTCCGGGCAATTCACAATCGGGTGCACGCCATAGGTCTTTGCAATAGCCACCGGATCATATGAATCCGCTTTTTCGCGAATGAGATCGATCCGCTTTTCAATATCCGCAAGAACACTCATTTTTTGAAGCAAACTCATCCCCATGTGGATTTGCCGTGAAACATAAACTTCCTGATAAAAAGGATCCAAAGCGCAACGCATACTTTTATAAGCAGCCACGTTCTTTCGCGCCATATCGATGCTGATATCATTGCATCGCACACCCGCGGCTTCTTTTACAAACCCAAACACTTCAATGCCGGCCTTCAGCAGAATTTTCTTTGCAACACTCCCGGCCGCCACAATCGGGGCGGTATACCGCCCGCTGAAAATCCCGGCGCCGATGGCATCGTCGCAGGGGCCGTACTTTTGGAATGACGCGTAGGAGGCATGCCCGGGTCTTGGCGTCCGGTTGGTTTCCTGATACTGGCGGACATGGATGTCATGCCGATCCAGATTCGGAATAAGAACAGTCAGCGGTGTTCCATTGGTATGGTTCTTATTGTTCGCACCGGGGACAGTATCATCCACATTCAGGCCGGAATAGATGACCGGCAAATCCGGTTCTTTTCTGGGCGAAGAGAGTTCATCCGCACCAGGTTTTCGAAGCAGCAGATCGCCGTACAACTCTGCTTCTGATATTTCGAGGCCCGGTGGAACCCCCTGAATGATTGCCGCCAGACCTTCCTGATATGATCCACCCGCAACAGTAACCTGAAACAGTTTTCCCGTATGACACCCGAACATAACCCTCCCTTGTTATATGTTTTCGATTAATGTTAATAGTGCCCTGGCGGCGGTTGCGGGTCCTTCGGTTTCGCAACCTTTTATTCCGAGTTGCGTCCGTAATTCCCCCACCCAGACTTTGTTCTCAAAAGCGGCTTTAAACGTCCGAAGCGCAATCGGTTCGTGAATATCCCGGTATTGCGCAGGACCGAAAACATTGGCAAAATAACTGTTTACCAGGCCGGTCGCGGTTGTGGTCCCTTTTGCCATGGAAGAGCCTTTGCCGTAAACCCGGATGGCTTCCTCGGAACTGCCGAACTGAGTCAACACCGGATGAAGAGTGTCTGCATTTTCATAATTGTTGGCGTAAAGAATGACATTAATGGGATATCCCAGAACAACATCTGCATAGGTGGTGACCGGCAGCACCACCCGCGCGTTTATTTTTTGCGGGCTCATAATAATGGCGCGGTCTATTTGATGGAAGGCGTAACCCTGCTGGAGATCATCAAGCCGTATAAAAGCGCCGATTTCGGTGCCGTATCCAATCAGGCCGTTATGCTTAATGTCAATTGTTCCCATGTCATCGGCGATAATCCGCATCTCGCTGATGCGGTCTTTTCCGAGGATTCTAAAAGCTTCAAGTGATTCCGATTTGCCGGTGGCGGTGTCGCCGATGATCAAAAGCGTGGCCTGTCTGCCTGTTTTAAGTTTGATATGGACCATGGCCCCATGAAACGGCATTCGTCCCCTTTTCATCATAATGATATTGTGCATTGTCAAGGTCATCTTTTTCAGGTATCCGAAGTAGCCGTATTTCGGTTTGCAGGGAACGGCAGCCACAAGCATTTCGTTTTGCAAGTCATCATAAAATACCGTTTCCGATCCGCCGTATTTTCGGAAGGCCGCTTCCGGCGCGCCGAATAAAAATAAAGCGTCAGGCCCTTGCTCAATCTTGTTGTCTGTGGCCAGTTCAAAAAGGTTGGATAGTGCGCACCCTAATCCCATAAAAGATTGATGAAAATAAATGAAAATTGTCAGCGTTCCAACGCATGCCGGATAGCAAAGCCACTCTTCCTTGTTAAGCTCAATTTCATCCAAGGGATTGGAAGCAACCTGTTCGAACTGGCCGGTTCTGACATTCATAGGCGGATCCATGATCATGGGCGGGGTAATCCAAACCTGCCGGATATGCGGAATGTCCTTGATGGCTTCCAGATAACAGGGGGAAACAATGCGAGTCTGGACAGGTAGTGCGATAAGCCCTATGTTGCATCCCGCGGAAACTTGTCGATAAACCCTGGGGTGGGCGCCGGTCAGGTTTTCACAGACATCACGGTACACCGCTCTTACCGTATGCGACAATGTTTCAATCGTGGCATTGAAGGAACGGTAGGGCCTTTGATCAAAGCCGCTGGGGCCGGGCATGGCGTGCAATACCATATACCGGTCGAATGATCGCCAGAAATCATAAAGCCCTTCGACAAATTCGTGCAAACCTGTTCTCTGGAATTGCGAAACCGGGACATGGATGAAAGAGTACTTTTCGGCGACATTATCCAGCAGTGATTCGCTTAGGTCTTGCATTAATGCGATCATAACTGCGATGCGCTCCGTCTGATGAAAATCCGACAGGCCGGTCTTATGAAGTATGGGCGAATCTTCGCTTTGGAGTTCTTTGAGATAAAATCCAACTATGGTCTTGAAAATTCCGCTGTCAATCAGATCACGCTTATTGGTGCATATCGCACCCTGGGTATGTATGATGATTTGCCCCTGTTCAATCGCAAAGTTCTTGTCTCTCATTTTTCTCCTTTCGAGGCTGTTTTTCAGGCCCAAAATAAAAAAGCCGACGGTTTCCTTGTTTGGAAAACGTCGGCTCGCACGTTATCACCGCTCCCGCATGGGGTTCGGCGCAAATTGTCAGCCGTATTTCTGCTGGGTAAGAATCCTGCCGGTCAGGTTACTAAGCCGGCCTGTCCTTACCTGTTATAAATATACGTTACCTAAAAGCCTGGGATCAAATAATTTGTCTTAGAGCCTGTTTGAAAAGCCTTCCTGGCTTCAACCGGCTGCGAAAAGGACTGGCGGCGTTGCGCTCATTCGCCGTATCACAGAAGGATACGCCTCATTCGCGCGCCTTGCCATTCCTTTTCTCGCTCGTTCTCGGGCCGACGGAATACTTTTCAAACAGGCTCTTAACCGAATAGTTCAAAATTGTTTCACAGGCGATTCCAGGATGAATATGATGACCCGTTCACCCGTGGCTGTGCTGATATCCGTATGAAGGCTTAGAATTTTAATATTTAGGACGCTTTTGATCATGGCTTCCAGCAGAGGACGGCCTTTTTCAAGTAATTCAGCGCGCATTGTCTTTATAAGTCCTCGCCCTCTCGAAAAATCATTTGAGGTAGCAAGTTGTAATTCGGCCTTGGTGAGAACACCCTTCAAACGGACCAGCACCATGTCGTCGGTAATGATAGTTTTGCACGATAAGGGGCCGCGCCCCATATATTCCTTTTCGAACCGTATTACAGCCTCGCTGATCTCGGCTTCAATCTGCCCTTTTGTACCAATGGGATTTGTCATGGGAATAATATACTTAACGTGTTTAAGAATTCAAATCGATTTCCGTCCGGATTCTGAGAATGAACGGGGAAGAACCAACAAAGTTAAAAATATTTGTAGTGTGACATCTTTTGTCACACTTCGTTGTTATATTTTAAGTGCGCCTTAAGAAATGGGGCAGCAAAGTTCTTTGAAATTCCTAAGGCTCCGGTACCTTGAGATTCAAAATTAAATTCAAATTAATAAACAAACAAGGAGTAGATATCATGAAAACGACTTTAGATGTAACTGAGATCAAAATGTACCCGTCAAAAAACAGCGAAAGCAAGATAAAGGCTTTTGCACATGTAGTACTTAACGGCACCCTCCGCCTGAATAACTTAAAGGTTATTAAAGGAGAAAACGGACTTTTTGTGGGGTATCCGGGTGAAAAGGGAAAGGATGGCGAATATTATGATATCGTCCACCCAATTACCCGCGATACGCGCAATATAATTCAGGATGCGATTCTCGCAAATTACGAGAAAGCAATCGCAGCGTAAATAAACAACTTCAAGAATGCCGGAGCTTTAGGGAAATCATTAGATTATAATAAAAAAAGTGTGATATAAAAAAAAGGAATAATATGAACACGCAAAGCATTGATATAACGGATCTTAAAATCGTCCCGACAAAATTTGAAAATTCACAGACAATCGCCTTCTGCCAGGCAATATTCAACAATTCATTGGTTGTCAATGGCATAAGGATAAGAGAAGGGAAAAAGGGGATATATGTTGCATATCCATTTGCCGGAGGCAATTTAAAAAAGAAAGATTTCCGGCCAATTGTTTATCCAGCAAACAAAGAAGCTCGGAAAGAAATTTCCAACCGGATTCTTGCCACTTATGTAATCAACCATTGTGTTGATGATTACAAGGTATAGCAGTAACTATCCCAATCCCTTGCCTTTGCTACGAATTGCCGTCCCTTCGATACGTCCGCCTGCGGCGGACACTCAGGGACCGGCAATTATTTTGAAGAAATGTGGCCAAAAATATTTAAGAACTTATTTTTACAAATTGATCTGAATGGCCGGCAACTAGCTTATGAAATTATTGCCTCAAAAGTTAAAATATCCAGGGAAAATAAGCATGTCTTTCAACTTTTAACTCTATTACTTTTAACTCTCAACTCTAATTTCTCAACTAATTTACAAATGTATTGAATTAAAAAAATTAACATTATTATGTTTAAATAGATGAATAATACCTTGGTTAAGGAAAAAATACTTGTTCCGCGTTCATTTGATCTGGAAGCTGTTAAATCAATTGCCAAACAGGCAAATCTGCCCGAAATAGCCTCATCTGTTCTTTTTGCCAGAAACATTACTGATCCCATGGCCATAAAGTCTTTTCTAAATCCATCTTTAGAAGGACTCCACGATCCTTTTCTTTTTAAAGACATGGAAAAAGCTGTTGAGCGAATCATCCTTGCTATTCAGAATAACGAAAAAATTTGCGTTCATGGCGATTATGATGTTGATGGTATTACTTCAATTGCCCTTCTTCTGCGATTTTTCAAATCACATTCTGTTAATGCTGATTTTTATATACCAAATCGTTTAAGTGAAGGGTATGGTTTGTCTGAACAGGGTATAAGGCACATTCACAACAGCGGGGCAACACTAATTATTACTGTTGATTGCGGCATAACCGCTCCTGCGGAGGTGGCCATTGCCGCTGATTTGGACATGGATGTCATTATAACCGATCATCATTTGCCTCAGGAAAAACTTCCCCAGGCGTATGCCATAATAAATCCAAAAGTGCCTGGTTCAGGCTACCCTGATGCTGGTCTTGCTGGTGTGGGCGTTGCCTTCAAACTGATACAGGCTTTGCACGAAAGATTGTTTTCAGGAAAAGATAATACCGAAGTGTTTTCATACCTGGATCTTGTTTCAATCGGCACAACTGCCGACATAGTTCCCCTTACAGGCGAAAATCGTATTTTTGTCAGGGAAGGTTTTAATCGCTTGAAGGGAAGTTTCTGCGAGGGAGTTAAGGCCCTTCTTAGAATATCAGGCCTTTACGATAAAACCATTAGTACAGGGCAGGTGATATTTCAAATAGCACCTCTTATCAATGCTGTGGGCCGCTTAAGTGATCCCGGGAAGTGCGTTGAGTTCTTTTTAACAGAGGATGCAAACAGGGCGTCCGAACTTGCACTTGAGCTTAAAAAGAATAATATTGATCGAAGGACCATTGACCAGGCAATTACGGATGAATGTTTTGCCAGGATTGATGCGGATATTGATCTTGATAAAACATATTTTATTGTGCTTTCTTCTGAAACTTGGCATCCGGGAGTGGTGGGAATAGTTGCAAGCAGAATTGTTGAACGTTATGCAAGGCCCGCTCTTCTTATTTGCGTTGAAGGTGAATTTGGCAGGGGTTCGGCTCGGAGCATACCAGGACTGCACGTTGTTGATGCAATAACCTTGTGCGCTGACCTCTTAGAAGAATATGGCGGCCATGAATTTGCTGCAGGAGTAACATTAAAAAAGGAAAACATCCCCCTTTTCGCGGAAAGACTTAATTCCATTGCTCTAAAAAAACTCACGCCTTCTGACCTTGTTCGAAGTATCCGAACTGATACTGAAATCAATCGTCTTGATGACATTCATTGGGATGTCCTTCATTGTTTAAAATCATTTGAACCGCATGGACCTGAAAATCCAAAGCCTGTTTTTTATGCAAAGGATTTGCGCATAATAGGTGAGCCCCGTATTGTCGGTACCAATCACCTTAAATTAAAGGTAAGAGGGGGCAGGACTGTCTTCGATGCAATCGCATTCAAGATGGGAGACAAATTGCAACACGTAACTGAACCCGGAAGGCTTGTTACGCTCGCATTTACGCTTGAAGAGAATGAATGGATGGGTGAAAAATCCATCCAGCTCAATGTAAGGGGGATAGAATGAAAATGTGGGAAGGCAGATTTAAAGAAAAAAATAATCCCTTTATGGAAGAGTTCAACCGTTCCCTTGATTTTGATAAAAGACTTATTTCTGAAGACATAACAGGCAATATTGCTTATGCAAAAGCACTTTTTAAATGCGGCATTCTAAAAAAACAGGAAATGCAAAAGATTATTAAAACTCTCCAGGTATTATTAAAAAATAAGCATAAACTTGGTTTCAATAAAAGTGATGAAGACGTGCATATGGCAGTTGAACGTCTTCTAACGGAAAAACTTGGGCCACTTGGTGGGAAAATACATACCGGCCGCTCCCGTAACGATCAGATTGCTCTTGATACACGTTTATATTTAAAAAAAGAGATTGATGAAATCCATGCTGCAATAGGCCGCTTTATGTCCGTCATTCTTTCCGCTTCAACCGATAATATGGATATTATAATGCCGTCATTCACCCATTTGCAGATGGCGCAGCCGGTACTTTTTTCCCATTATCTTCTTTCCTGGTTCTTTATGCTGGAGCGCGATGCAGAAAGGTTGAGCGAATGCAGGAAGCGACTGGACATAATGCCTCTTGGTTCCGGCGCTCTTGCGGGATCAGGGTTCGACATTGACAGAGGTTTTATCGCAAAGGAGCTTGGGTTTGCACGGGTCACAGATAACAGCATGGACAGTGTAAGTGATCGTGATTACATCCTGGAATTTATGTCAGCCATATCAATTACCTCAATGCACTTGTCCAGATTTGCCGAGGACACAATTATTTTTTCCTCCCCGGGTTATGGGTTTTTTGAGCTTTCAGATGCTTATTCAACAGGCAGCAGCATGATGCCGAATAAAAAGAACCCTGATTCCATGGAACTTGTACGTGGTAAAACCGGACGTATTTATGGCAATCTTGTCAGGCTTCTTACTGTCATGAAGGGGCTGCCCCTTACATATAATAAAGATCTTCAGGAAGACAAAGAAGCTTTGTTTGATACTATTGATACGATAAAAGCCCTTGTTAGTATTTTTACAGGGGTTATTCAGACCATTACCATTAACAAAGAAAAGATAAAGGCCTCGTTAAATAGCGATATGCTTGCAACTGACCTTGCGGATGCTCTTTCAAAAAATGGGCTGCCGTTTAGGGATGCGCATAAAATAGTAGGCCGGATAGTTCTTGATTGCAAGCAAAGCAGGAAAAGTCTATTATCTCTTACCTCCTCGGAATTAAAAACATATTCCACGAGATTTCCAATTAATTTAAAGCTATCTTTTAAAAACAGCATTGAAAACAGGTCCATTTATGGTGGAACCGGAACAGGTTCCGTAAAGGCCCAGATAAAAAAAGCCCGGAATATTTTAAAGATTTTTAAACATGCTAATTAGAATATTTATTTTGTTCGTTTGCTCATGCTTCCTTTCCGCTAGTGCAACCCGTCTCGGTTTTCTTCCTTTTTCAAATCTTACGTCATATAAAGGAAACTGGTTCCTGGAAAAGGACATACCGGTTTATTTTGAAATGAGTATGGCTAAAACATACAACCTGGCCCCTACTGATTCGGTCTTTGACTTCTTAAAGAAAAATAACATTGGTCTTTTTCCCAACCTTCCCGAGCAAAAACTACGGGTTGCCAAGCATTTTAACACGGATTTTCTTATAAGTGGTGATATCTCTAAATTCAGTATAAGTAAAAGAATAATAGGCGAAGGAAAATATGGTGGATTCAAAACCTATGTAGCTGTTATTAAAATCAAGCTTAAGGTTTACAGCAAGGAAAGAAACGCTGTTATATTCGAGAATGAAATTGATGTTGAGAAAAAAGAAAATAACACTGCAATCAATATAGGCAGGCTTTCAAAAGACGAGGCCATGTTTGATACGCTCAATAATCAATCGTTCGGGTCAAAGGTCTTTGAAGAAACAATTGCCGGAGAATTAATGCGAGAAGCGTCAGACAAGATTCTTGCTGCCATACAAGGACTTCCAGTGCCTGTTGCAAAAAAAGGTGAGAGCAAACAACTTATCAAGACCGCTAAAATAGTGGACATCAATGAAACGGATGTTTTTATTAATGCCGGCCTTGATGATCAGGTTTCAGCAGGTGATGTATTTAATGTGTATTCCATTGGAGACACCATCCGTGATCCGGATTCAAAAGAAATATTGGGAATATCAGATAAATTTCTAGGGTCCATTGAAATTGCCGAAGTCAAAGCCTCACACTTTTCTCGTGCAAAGATAACAATGAAAAAAGATGCAATAAAACTTATGGACAGAGTACGAATAGAGAAATAAAATGGGAAATAATGGTATGACTGGCGGCATTTATGGTCTGGCCTTTATCGGTGCCTTGGTTTACTTTGTCAAGAATGCAGCAACACTTTGGGCCGGGGTTATTGGAATTGGAAAAGCCATTTTCTGGCCCGCCATCTTAATGTACAAGCTTCTGGAATATTTAAAAATGTAAGCTTTTTTGTCTTTTATCCCTATACAATATCAAAATCATTGCAATTACTCCTTTTTATCCTTATTTTATCTGTAATTCTATTAAACGACAATGCCAAAAAAAGAAAAATCACGGAAACCTGAGCCCCCTAAGAAATGGGAGTGGATACTTTTCAAGAAATCCATGCTCCATTACAGGGATTCTATCGCAGATACCTACCATGAGCTTCGCAGGGAATCGGACCTTTTCCACGAACTCATGCTTTACATCCCTTTTGTCTGCGCAATAATCTTTTTTTATTATACAAACCGTATTGCCTTCTATTACCATAATTTCGGCAACTACGGTCTTGAGGAAAATTTCATTGCATCAACAGTGCCTCTTATTAGGGATTTGATGTCTTTTAATTTTTCCAGGCTTTCCATGGGTCTCGACGGGCCGCTTTATCCTGTAATAATCGCTATAAAAAATATTTTGCTTCCGGACAAGGACATCCTCAAAAGTGCCCTTTTTCTTAACGTTATATTCGGCTCAGCATCGTTATTAATAAGTTATTATCTTATCAAGAAGGTTTTTAATTTAAAGACTGCTGTTATTTCACTGATCCTGATTGCAACCAACACAGCTTACTTTGAATTCACATATACCGCGGGTTCAGCAGCTGCTTTCTTTTTCTTTACGGTTTTCTCTCTTTTCTTTTTCTTCAGGGTGCAAAAAAACGATTCCACCCGAAATCTTCTGATTCTTTTTATATGCGGTATTGCAGCCGGCTTATCGGCTCTCACCAACCTGCTCGGATTGCTCCTCTTGATATTTGCCCCAACTTCAATAATTATTTTTAATATCACAGGTCCTGATAAAAATGTCAGGACAAAGGCGATATTCTCTTTTTTAACCGGATTTATCATAATATTTGTACCCGCAGTATTGTTCATCAAATTTAAAAGCGCTGTTTTTTTTACACCCCTTCCTCTTCTAGAAAAGACACATGGCAGCCTGCTTCTGGTACATCTTAAAAACCTTTACTTCAGGTTGTTTGCCGATATCGGTGAATTGATAGGGTGGACTATCGGCGCGTTTGTCACACTTGGCATTCTTGTAATGGTGCTAAGCGAAAATACACAACCTCAACTCGCATATATGTTTTTTGGGATACTTTTATTTGTTGGACTTGGGTTTTTGCAGCATAATAAGTTTTATGCTTTTATTCTTCTTCTTTTCTTTATTCCACTTTCAGCGAACATTTTTGGGTCAGGAGTTTACAAGAGAATACTTGACAAGAGAGTGGCACTTGGCCTGTTATTGATTTTTATTGCGTTATTATGCGTTAATGTTTTCCGCAACCTTAATAATATCGGTGATATGGCAACAGGCGAACCCAAACACCTTCTTGCAATAGCACGTTATTTCCGTGAACACCCCGAGTCCCGCGGCCCCATAATCTCGCAAAGATCACTTCTTCCGAAAAGACTCGGAATGGAATATATCACTCTTGATGCAAAAATCGATAACATGGCGGCTCTAATGAATTATGCAAAAGAAAAGAAAGCCGCTTTTCTTCTTGCCGACTTTCCGGAATACAATACTTATCCATACCTGCGATATTTATCGCTGCCGCAGATGAAAAATCCATTTGGTTTGAATGAGGTTGTAAGAAAGGATTATTCAGCGCTTTATAAATTTGATTTCACCGGCATTGAAAATATTTCACATTCGCTTTATTCTGCAGTTCAGCTGCAACCTTTTTTAAGGAACAATGCAGCGCCTCTTTTAAAAGATGCCCCAGTTGATTCGATTGCTCAATTCATAAAGTCTGGTTTTAGAAAAGATGACATGAGCCGTCTTAATAAGCCTGCTTTTCAGATAGTCAGTCAGTATAATATGAGAGGATATGAGCTTTATGGTTTGATTATTCGTGGAATATTCAATGAAATATCAACATCAAACCTTTATGCCCCGGAGAATGTATTAAAACAAAATGTATTAAATAAAAATCCAAGACCATGTGTTCTTATTCTGCCAGGCGAAGAAAAGGATGGTAAGGGATCTGTTATAGCACGGAATTACGCTGAAAATCTTGTGCGTGCCGGATTTTTTGTAATGGTAATGGACGCTCCAGGTACCGGCGAACGTATTGGTCCATTTGCTTCACTTTCCGCTTTTATGTTATATCAAAGCGCTTCCGGATACTCTCCTGCAGAACTTTTTATTACTGAAACGATTCTTGCCATAAACATGTTTAAAAATATTCCACAGGCACTTTCCGATTCCATACATTTACTCGCAATTGGTGATGATACATATACGGCCCTTTACACAGCCCTTATCGACAGTTCAATAAAAAGCCTTACATTTGTTGGCGGGCCATTCCCATTTGAGGACATGGCGCATCAGAATTATCGCCCTACAAAGTCTCTTGTAAATGGTATTGCAGGCAGTTTTGGGTTCAAGTCGCTATTAAAGGCTGTTAAAAAGCAAGTTGGGAATGTGCAATGTGTGTCCACAAATGTTATGCAGAACCCTATCTTGGATTCATACAATATGGAGGCCCATTTAAATGTACTGCCATATAATGAAACAGAGGATTTTGTAAAAGGGAATTTTACAAAAAGCATTGAGGCGATTTGTTCTTTTGAAAAGAGTCAGGATATAATTTTTCCTGTAATTCAATTCCATGGCTTTAATGACCAGGAAAAGGCCATGTCTTTTACTATAGGCGAACAGGCTGTTATACAAAATTCACAATCATTAATTGAGGTTTTTGAGCGGCCTCAAGAAAATGATTCAACTAATTTTGACATGACGAAGCTTGACGAACATGTACTTATAACCAATATTAAAAATATTCCTCCAAACAATGGAATGCTTAAAAAGAAAATAACAGGCATGGATAAAAAGGGAATGCCAATTAATTGGCTTGAAATAAAAGGGAAAACATCCAGACAGGATAAAATATTGATTATCCTTGCCTCATTTGATTCTTCTTTAGTCGATACAATGATTCTTGAACAAGCAATAAAGAGCGGATATACCTTATGCAGATTGAGTTTTTTGCCTGAAGTATCAGGCTATCCTGATGCGATTAAATATTATTTTGATAACCTGCTTTTCGGGATAAGTCTGAAAGATAAAATGTTTTCTGAAGTCAATTTAATCAGTAACTTTTATCATACAAGCCCAGAACTTATGTCCTGTGATTCCTTGACAGGGCTTGTTGGTTTATATTTAGCTTCACATAGCAATAAAATTGTAAAGAGGCTTATAGTAAATAACTTTACCGGAGGTTCGCCCGAAGGTTTTTACAGGGATTTTTACGAAGGATATGATGGTAATCCTCTAGCCTCGGGTGAGTATGTCAATCTTAACAACCTGATTGTAAGCCTTATAATAAAGGATTTCGGGGTTGAAAGCGGAGATAAATTTCTTGAAAAGATAAGCAAAAACAATAATCCATGTACTCTGTATTATTCAGATAAGCAAAATATGCCTGAAGAAAACGCATTTGGCAATAATATTTTAATGGAAACTGAGATTGGAAAATTATTTTAGCGAATATGGATAATTTTTTTGGAAAAAAGCCTTTTGTAGGAGCTTTGTTCGTCTTTATTCTGTCATGTTTAATAGGTCTTACTGTATTCCAGAAAGAGCTTAATACAAACGGCGATAACGGTGCTTATATTTGTTACGCTATTTCCCTGGCCCATGGGGATGGTTTCAGGCTCCCGAATTATCCGGATCATCCTAAGAGCAACCAATACCCTATTCTGTTTCCACTCTTCCTTGCCGCATTTATAAAACTCTTTGGGTATAATCTTCTAATACTGAAGTGCGTTATGCTGGCTGTTTTCGGGCTTGCAATGTCTCTATTGTTCCTCATTGCCGGGAAAACACTAAAAGGAAAACTTCTTTTCGGGTTCATGCTGCTTGTTGTTATGAATTACTGGTTACTTGATAATTCAAGCATAAACATGTCTGAGCTTACTTTTACCCTTGTAATTGTTGCAGGGATTATCTATTTAATCAAATTTGAAGAAGGTAACAGGACTGCAAACCTGATTGTTGCGGGCTGTTTCTTTATCTCCGCTGTTTTTGTAAGGACAGTTGGGATTGCAGCTGTTCTGGCATACCTCCTGTATCTTTTATATACAAAAAAGAGTGGTTTTGCACTTATTATGTTCGGTTTGTTTATCATGGCTTATTTTCTGCAAAAGATTTTCATGGGCCCTGGAAACAATTATTTACATATCTTATTTATGAAAGATCCATATAGACCGGATTTGGGTACAATTGCATTCATGGATTTCTTAAAGCAAATTGTTGACAATGCCGTCTTTTATACCACGACCACTGTTGAAATGACTCTTTTGGCTTTTATGAATGAAGGCTCTTTTCAAGAGAACTCCGGAAGGTTTATTTTCACAGGTTTTTTTGTAATTCTTCTATTTATTTATCCCATAAAATCTCTTAAGGTTGAAAAAGTCAGTCTTTTTATTCGGGTTTTTGTTCTTTTGTATATTGGGGTACTTCTTCCTTATCCCAAGGTATGGTCAGGTTCACGTTACATTGTTCCGATAATCCCTTTTCTGTTCCTGATAGCTTTCCAGAATTCCGGATATTTTATTTCCCGCTTCCTTCATACATCTTACCTTAATAAAGCATTAAACCTGATGGTTGCTGTGTCAGTAATCTGGGCAATATTGAATTACGGTGCCATATATAAAAAGACACATGAACCCCTCTCAAGTGATTGGCAGGATTATTTCTCGCTTGCGGAATGGACAAAGGAAAATATTCCCGACACAAGCATTGTATGTTCACGCAGCGCTTTTCTCTTTTATCTTAAATCCTGGAAAATGAGCATTCCTATACCATATATCGCAGATCGGGCAAAGGCACTTCAATATTTAATTGATAATAAAGTGGGATATTTGCTGATTGATAAATTTAAGTGGACTGGTACTACTCATGAATACGCGGCCCCTTTGCTTCAGCTCTACCCGGATAAATTCCATCTTGTGTATGAAAAACCCGAAGCGTCTCTTTACCGGTTCACGCCTTGATATTATTCCTTGAAAAGATCTTCGCGTTCGCGATCTTCCCAGAGATTTTTGATCTTATTGAGCCAGGTGTCAATGAAGGTGATATTAATTTTGGGGTCAGATTTAGATTTAGCAGCCAGTTCCCCGCGAATTTTATCTAATACGCCTATATAAGGATGGGCTTTTTTGTATTCGCCGAGACGTATATAAATGGCCACGATGCAGTAAATAACCCGGTACTCGGCAATTTCACCTGATGCATTTGAGTTCTTAAAACATTCATTGAGGTAATCAAGTGCATCTTTTAAGGCAGGTGTATCATCTTCCCTTCTTTTCTTCATGATCTTTGCAATCTTAAGATAATAAAAGCCCACCTTATAAAGGGAATTTGGAAGCTCATAAAATGCTTCGATTTTTGCGCGCAATGCTGCAAGTTTATAGCTTAATATTGCAGCTTCACTTTTCCGAGGTCTTTTAAAATATTCTTCAACATTCGCTATACCTTCCAGAAGTGCTTTTCTCTCGCCTATCTTTTCCTGAAGCATCAATATGGTATTTGGCGGTATTTGAGATTGGATGGCTTTTCCTGTTATCTTGTTTTTATTTACCCAATCCTTGCGATCAGGAGAGGCGAAGAGGCAACGGTTACAAACAGACACGGACAGGAAATCATAATCAACGGTCCTGTGGCCCATTGCACCAATATATTCCTGCTGAAGCAGACGATTTTCAACAAGCTGTTGTGACTTGGCCTTAAGCTCAAATGAACGCACATTATCATTTCCGCAAACAGGACAGGTAACGACAAGTTCAAATATGGGATCAATGCCCTTTGACGGATCCATTTCCTCTCCGCGCGCATCGCTATTGGCCTCGACCTCCTTGATCAGCTTGATGTTTTTCATATCAATAACAGGACCGAAACGTCGTATATATTCGGAAACCACATTTTCGTCCTTAAGAAGGAGCGAAAGGCGTCTTTTTACTTCTTTTACATCAGCTGGCATATTAATAGTATTATAGTAATAAAAATATTGTTAGATCAAGTTCAGATTTGCTTTAATACTTGAATCGGGATTATTAAGAATTTTCTTGATATTTGATTTTAATTTTGCAGTATATGTTTCATCCGTAATAATTCGAAGAATGAAAGCTGAAAGTTCATCAGTATCATTTACCAAAGCCCCGCATTCATTTGAAAGTATAAAGTTCGCGCTTTCCTTTTGGGACCCAAAAAAGGGGCCGAAAGAAACCGGTACTTCAAATGGAAGGGGTTCAAGGAGATTATGCCCGCCAAAATCAGCAAGAGTACCGCCTATAAAAGCCGCTTCAGCAATCCCATACAATGAGGCGAGCTCACCATGCGTATCAAGCAGCATGATATCTTCAATTCCAGTAACGGTTATTATATTGGTTTTTTTGATAAATGATATTTGCATGGAAAAAATAAGGGCTTCAACTTCGTTTATTCTATTTAAATGTCGTGGCGCAAGAATCAGATATAGATTCGGTATTTCTTTTTTAGCCTTAAGGAAGCTCCTTATGACCATTTCTTCCTCACCGGGTCTTGTTGAGGCAGCGATAATTATTTTTCTATCTGCTTTGATTCCAAGTGTTCTTCGTAAATTTTCCCGGTATGTGGAGGTAATATTCTCGGTCCTAAGTGAGGTTTTAATGTTTCCGGTTATGAAGAGTATGGATTTAGCTGCCCCTATTTTAATAAATCGTTCGAAGTATTCCTTGTTCTGGCAGCCGATTGCATCGAATGAATTAAGTGTTTTCCGGAAAAACTTTTTAAAGGTAAAATATTTTGAAAAGGATTTGTCTGAAATCCGGCCATTGATAAGCACTACCCGCGCTCCAAACCGTTTTGCCTCACAGATAAAATTAGGCCATAGCTCTGTTTCTGTAATTACAACTACCGATGGGTTGGTTATCTTAAGCAACCTGCGCACAGAAAAACGAAATTCAAGAGGAAAGCATATTGCATGAGAAATGATATTCTGCATTGTTGATATGATATTCTTTTTGCCTGATATTGTGGTTGATGACACAATTATCGGATGATCAGGAAATTTATTTACAATCTCAGGAAGGATTTTTTTTATTATGCCCATTTCACCAAGAGAGGCTCCATGGATCAATATTGATTTGCGAGAATCAATCACATCCGGATCAGCTAATGCAAACCTTTCCCTTATCTGATAAAATATGAAAATGTACATTATCAAAAAAACAGGAGAAAAGAGGATCAGGATCAAATATAAAAGAATATTGTATAATAACATTATCCTTTAAAGATAATTTCCAATATAGGTATGAGCAAAGGGGTTTTAATTGAATTTT
>CAWHPS010000034.1:0-41480 GCA_963831235.1 uncultured Fibrobacterota bacterium | reverse complement strand
GCAACCAGAAAGAGAATCTCCCGCCTGTTCGACGCCCCCTACAACGACATCCCCTACCCCACGAAACTGCCCGTCGCCCGCCTTGAATTCGTCTTCCCCGACGCCGTCGCAATCAACCAGTTCACACTCAACCTGTTCACCGCCACCGGCCGCGTCGAACTCACCAACGGAGGGGTTCAAGCCTGTTTCGACGCCACACGGCCCGTCGCCTTCTTCGATTTCGCGGCCCCATGCCGGAACCCCGCTTCGTCGCCTCGACCGCCGTCGAAAAACTCGGATACCCGCCCGCCGAAACCGGTCGCGACGGCGACTATGCCTGGGTGCTGCAAGCTGCCTCGAAAGGCGACCCCCTGAAATACGTCGTGGCACTCAAGCAGCAGCAAAACCGGATCGCCGTCACGGTCGCCAGCACCGCCGACGGCCCGGACCCCCTCGCGGTCGCAAAGCAGCGGCTCGACGACGCCATCGCCGGCCATTCGCTCGACCCGCATTGGAGATGGTGGTCCTATTTCTGGGATGTCGGCGGCGTCCGCGTGCCCGACCCGGACATCCAGCGGCAGTACGACCTCGTCCAGTATTTCTACGGCGCCGCATCCCACCGCGGCGCCCCGCCATCCCCCTGCAAGGCGTCTGGACCGCCGACGAGGGCGAGTTGCCCCCGTGGAAAGGCGATTACCACCACGACCTCAACACCCAGCTCACCTATTGGTCCTATCTGCCCGCCGGCCATTTCGACGAAGGCCTCAGTTTCATCGATTTCATGTGGAACCTGCTCCCCGAACACCGCGAATTCGCCAAGACCTTCTACGGAACCCCCGGCGCCGCCGTACCCGGCGTCATGACGCTCGACGGCAAGGCGCTCGCCGGCTGGGCAATGTACAGCTTGTCGCCGACAGACGGCGCGTGGGTCGCCCACACCTTCTACCGCCACTGGCGATACACCATGGACGACCAGTTCCTCCGCGACCGCGCATACCCCTACATGGCCGCACTCGCCGAATGCTACGAAGCCCTGCTCCAACCCGACGCCGACGGCAAGCTGAAACTGCCCCTCTCAAGCTCGCCCGAAATACACGACAACACGCTCAGAGCATGGATGACGCCAAACACCAACTTCGACCTCGCCCTGCTCCGCTGGCATTTCGCCGCGCTTGCCGAAATGGCCGGCGTTCTCGCCGACACCGCGGCCGCCGCAAGGTGGCAGGCAACCCTCGACAAGCTCGACGAGTTCGCGGTCGAACCCGACACCATGGCGCTCCGCCTCTCGCCGGACGAGTCGCTCCCGAGAGCCACCGCCACCACTCCCACGCCATGGCCATCCACCCGCTCGGCCTCATCACGGTCGAAGGCACCGACCGCGACCGCGCCATCATCGAAGGCACCCTGGCACAGATGGAAAAACTCGGCACACGCAACTGGTGCGGCTACAGTTTCTCCTGGATGGCCTGCATCGCCGCACGCGCCGGAAAGGCGACATGGCCCTCAAGTACCTCGACATCTTCGTCAACAACTTCATCTCCCGAAACGGATTCCACCTCAACGGCGACCAGAAAGGCGGCGAATACTCCAACTTCAAATACCGGCCCGTTCACGCTCGAAGGCAACTTCGCCGCCGCCGAAGCCGTCCACGAAATGCTCCTCCAAAGCTGGGGCGGCGTCAGTCCGAGTGTTCCCCGCCGTGCCCGGCAAATGGCAAGACGTGTAGCTTCACCGACTCCACGCCGAAGGCGGCTTCAAAGTCACCGCCTCCCGCAAAGCCGGCAAGACCGTCAACGTTGCTATCGCCGCCACACGCGACGCCCAACTCCGCTCCGTGACCCATTCCCCGGCGCAACCCCAACTTGGAACATCGATGGAATCGCCAAAGACGGCAACGACTACATCATCCACATGAAACCCGGCCAAGAACTCACCGGAACAGTCGAGCGCTAACAGCGCCAGTCATCTCGATCATCGATCCGTCCGATCCGCCCGATCCGTCCGGTTTTTTCATCCTTCATCCTTCATCCTTCATCCTTCTGACTCCCGACCACCGTCCGACTGACCACCGTCCACCTTGATTTCCCCCCCTACGCATGCTATACTCGCTTCCGCTTTAAAAGCAGCCGTACAAACAAGGTTTTAAGTGCGGGGGCGTAGTTCAGCTGGTTTAGAACGCTGCCCTGTCACGGCAGAGGTCGCGAGTTCGAATCTCGTCGCTCCCGCCATTTAAGTTACTGCGCGCCATTCCCTTGTGGTTTGGCGCGTTTTTTCTTTTTCGGCTTCTTCCTTGTTGTAAGTCCACTCTAAGTCCAGAATCCAGTGGATTCAACATCGTGTTCTCGGCCCTCACTGTGCGTCTAGTTTCAAGGTGACTGCGATTCGCTACGGAAAAGTACGCCATGAATTTGTAGACCGTTGTGGGTTGGGCCACCGGGGGGCTAGGGGGGGGGGGAAGCGCACATGGCCCACGCTGCGTAGAGGGCGCTTCGGGACGCGGTGAGCCAGGGAAGATGTTACTTTTAGTAGTACAGTAATTGCCGGGCCTGTTGATGACACCAAATAGCCTTGGATGTGTGGTATGTTCATTCCAGCACTTTTGTTGCCTCTGGGAGTGAAGAGAGTACTAATGGCAAACACAACGTATCTGAAGAAGAGTGTTGAGGACTTCCTTCGCAACTGGGCGGGCCAACAGCTCGGTGTCACGCTTGAGAAGAAGCGGATTGAGGTCGGACCTAACTCAGAGGGACACACAGTTTCCTTTGAATTTGACGGTGTGTCTTCCGATGGAAAAGTCGGGATATGCATCTCGGCAAGTAGTTCCTATAAGACGGGACAGATGCGGAAGTATTTCATGGAAGCCACTTTGCTCAATCGTGTTCCCAACTTCGAGCGACGCATCATGGTGTTCACAAACGCAGATGTTTGGCGCAGTTTCAAGAACCAATGTGATGGCTTGGTTGACTTGGCAAGGATTCAACCGCTGGTTTGTTCAGAAATACCCACTGAAATGAAAGCGTGGACACTCCTGATCGATTTCTGCGTCCTGCAATATCTACCGATCACCTTTACAATCCACTCTATTACGATGCATTTGGGGATCCCCTACCCGCTGGTGCAAATCTTGTCCCTTCAATTTTTACAGCCAATGGAAATACCATTGACATACAACAAGGCGATAAAATCAATATCACGGCCTTGATTGGTGATAATCCCAAAAACGCCAATACCCTGCAAATGGTCCAGGGCGCGTCCAATATTGATCCCGCGGCCACAACAATGCAGGATGTTCTTGACGCCATTCGCAACACACTTAACCTGCCGGAACGCGATGGTACAATCAACAATAACGAATCTTTAAGCATGAACTCAGTTGGTACTGACGATGACCTTATTCCTGAGGGTGCTATTGTAATTCGCGGCCAGCCTGAACTTGCCTTTTCAGTCAACAATTTCTCGGCTGTTGCCAACAATGCTGATGCTGCTACTGAAGCCCCGACTGATTTCAACACGAACATGGTGACCACACAGCTCCAGAAGGCGCGCGACACCGGTGTTTACGATACTTCTATCGAGGTATATGATAATTCCGGCGCCCCTCACAACATAACCATGAGCTTCACACACACGGGCATCAAAAACCCTGCAACATGGAACTGGGAAGTCACCACAAAAAACGGCGAAGACATACTTCAAGGCCGCACCGGACAGGTGACCTTTGGACAAGACGGAAGCCCTTCGTCGTTTACGTTTGACCAGGCAGGGGTTTCGACAATCCGTATCAACCCGAATAATGGCGCTAAAGTGGTTGATTTGAACATCGACTGGGGCGCGCCTGGAAGCTTCAAAGGCCTTACACAATTCCAGTCACCCACAACAGCAGCTGCTGTTCAACAGGACGGCTACACTAGCGGCCGCCTTGAAGAAATAGCAATCGATGAGTTCGGCCAGATTTCAGGTGCATTCAGCAATGGAATCACAAAGGCACTCGCCCAGATTCTGACAGCCGACTTCAGAAATGCCGGAGGCCTCATGAAAAAAGGCGATTCAGTGTATGCTGAATCAAACAACTCCGGTAATGCAGTGCTTGGAATACCCGGGGTCTCGAGCCAGGGTAATATCAAACCCGGGGCGCTCGAACTTTCGAATGTTGAACTTGCAACAGAGTTTACAAGCATGATAACCACCCAGAGAGGGTATCAGGCCAATGCAAGGGTTATAACCACAAGTGATGCAATGCTGCAAGAGCTTGTAAACCTTGTAAGATAAATGTATAATTATGCCATGGGGCTCCCTTAAAAAAGGGGCCCCTTGACAAAAAATCAAGGAAGAATATCGGATGATAAAGCTGACCAAGATTAACGGCTCGCAAATAGTGGTTAACGCGGAGTTTGTGGAAACACTGGCTTCGACACCGGAGACCCTGGTCACTCTCAATACCGGAAAGACCGTTCGTGTCAAAGACTCGATAGATGATGTGATACAAAAAGTCACTGCTTATAAAAAAGAAATCAACGGAAAGCTAACGGTTGTGAGAAAAGAACCCGATAAGGAATAAGCACACGAAACCAAGAGGAGTAAGGGAAAATGGCTGAAGAAAAAAAAGAAAAACCGGAACGGGATGAAAAGAAGGACAAGAAGGAGAAAGATGGGGCAGGTGAGCCGAAACCCGAACTGGCAGGCACAAAGAAAATGATGATTATGGCTGCCATAATAGGCGCTATGATGCTGATTCTTTCTCTCATCAGCTATTTTGTGATACTTTCACTTAAGCCTGTCGATCCGGAGGTCATAGCGGAAAAGGTCAAGCAGCAGAAAGAGGAGAACGAACGCGAACACGAGACCGAAATGGGCGCCACTCTTAAATCCCCAATTGAAGTGATTGTAAACCTTGCAGGCGACAGCGAGCGTTTTCTTAAAGCCTCGCTTGTCCTCGAATATATGAGTGAGGAAAAGGAAGGCGGCGGAGAAGGAGGCGAAGGCGAAGGCGAAGGAGGAGGCGGTGATCCTGAAATAGTCAAGCGCCTCCCCAAGCTCAAAGACATAGCAATCGACCTTCTGAGTTCAAAATCTTATGAAGACATAAAGGACCGGGATGGAAAGCGCAAGGTCCTTACAATGCTGAAAAACGAGATGAACAAGGTTTTTCCGGAACCGGACAAGATAAAGAACATTTATTTTGATAGTTTCATAGTTCAGTAACAAAAGAACAATATGAGCGATATACTTTCACAGGAAGAGGTTGATGCCCTGTTATCCGCTGTTTCAGCGGGTGATCTGGGGGCTTCTTCCGGCGGCGGCGGGGACGCAAAAAAGGAAAGCAGCGGCGGCTTGTCCGGTGGCGAAGCTGTTGTCGATGAACGTGCGGTGCAGATATACGATTTCAAGCGTCCGGACCGTGTAAGCAAAGACCAGATGCGCACGCTCCAGAACCTTCACGAGGGCTATGCACGTATCTTTTCCACCACAATGACATCCTATTTGCGAACCCTTGTTGAAATCGAGCTTGTTTCAGTTGACCAGCTCACATACTCAGAGTTCATAATGTCAATAAGCAATCCTAGCTGCATATATATCTTTCAGATGGAGCCTCTTGAAGGCAATGCCATATTCGAAATCAACCCGTCACTCGTGTTTTACATGGTTGACAGGCTTTTCGGAGGCCAGGGAAAATCTCTTGAGCAGAACCGCGAACTTACAAGCATTGAAGAAAGCGTCATGTACAAGATTACCGAGCGTGCATTGTCGGACCTCAAGGATGTATGGGAACACATCGGTATATTCAACCCCAAAACCGTGAACTACGAAACCAATCCCCAGTTCGTCCAGGTAGCGCCACCAAGCGAAACCGTAATCCTTGTCTCCCTTGAGGTGCGCATGAGCAATGGCTCAGGGCTCCTCTCGCTTTGCTTCCCCTTCATGGTTCTGGAAAGCATAATAGGCAAGCTGTCAGGTGAGTCATGGATGAAGGCATCAAGGGTCAGCACACGCGAAACAGAAAAAATAGTGCGCAAGGAAATAGAAAGCCGCAATGTGCTTCTGTCAGCTGAAATAGGCAACCTTACATTAACAGCACGCGATCTTCTGCAGCTCAAACCCGGTGATATACTTGCCCTCGACAAACCCATAGACAGCAGACTTGGAATCAAACTGAACGGCCAATTAAAGATGGAAGGCAAACCAGGGCTTATCGGCCGCAAGAAGTCGATACAGGTCACAGGTTTCATCAATAAGGAGGAAATGACTTATGAGCAGTGATTTACTATCCCAGGATGATATAGACAATCTGGTCCAAAACAGTGGCGCCCCGACATCTTCCGCAGGCGGGAGTGCTGTAAATCTTGAGGCCCTCAAAAAACCGGTATCACTTATAACCGAACAAATCTCAACCGTGCTCCTGACCGTGCTCGGCAAGGAGATAAGCGTAAGCATAGTAAAGGTCGGCCCGGCTGATACCGGTAAATTGACCGCACAGTTCGGATCAGATTCAGTTCTTATAAAAATTGATTTGTTCCAGAAAATCACGGGCTCCCTATACTTCGCATATAATAAAAAGGATGTTGCTGTTCTTGCGGACCTCATGATGATGGGCGACGGCAGCGCAGCTTACGAAGAGGACCATAAGGACGCGATTGTGGAGCTAACAAACCAGATACTTGGCGCAGTTACAAGCACCTTTGCAACCACTTATGAGGCCCAGGTAAACGTATCAACTCCGGTAATCGAGGACTTTAAAATCGATGCAGGCGGATTCAATGTATCGGACAGTGTGGCTGTTGATCTTGTGATGAAGGTCGAGGACATAAAAGAAGTGAAGTTCGCACTCCTTATGCCCAATAATACAGCACTTGATCTTGTGGAAGTGTCTTCAGGAGGCTCAAAAAGTCAGGCTCAGGCCGGATCCGCTCAAAGTGCATCAGGAAGTGATGGAGGTAGTGATGCATCCGGGTTCGATTTCTCTGACTTGGGCGGAGGCAACGCTCCTTTACAGAATTTTAACCAACCATCCGGCAAGCTTGCCAACGACCGCAGCACCCAGTTCTCGTCAACAGGCAATCCTCAGATGGACATGCTGCTCGATGTAACTCTGCAGGTAGCCATTGAACTCGGCAGGACGGAAATCTCCATCAAGAAGATCCTTGAACTTGGGCCGGGGTCAATCATTGAACTCAACCGAATGGCCGGTGAGCCGGTTGATCTTCTGGTCAACGACAAGGTAATCGCCAAGGGCGAAGTCGTGGTAGTTGATGAAAACTTCGGCATACGTATAGTAAAACTCGTAAGCCCTGAAGAACGATTGAAGAATTTGAAGTAACATTTGCATTAAACCCATCCCCTTACCCCTTCCCTTTTTCTTGAAGGAAAAAAGGAAGGGGCATTTTATTTTATCCAAATCAAAAAATATTTATTAAACTTAAAATATTTTCAGAACCCCTCCCTTTTTCCTTCAAGAAAAAGGGAGGGGCAGGGGTGGGTTTTTTCATTAAAATTTACATTAAAAGCCTTTATCTTTCAGGCCACAAAAAGTTATTTTCTAATACTAAAAATACCATGAATATTCTACTCACAAACGACGACAACATCCGTTCCCCTGGAATCAAATTCCTGGCAATAAGCCTTTCAAAAAAACACAACGTCACCGTAGTTGCGCCAAAACATGAAATGAGCGGTATAAGCCACTCATTCACCATCTTCTCTCCCCTGTTTTTTGAGGAAGTCAATCTTGGGCCAGGTTTCAAGGCTTATGAAGTTGAGGGCACACCTTCAGACTGCGTTAAAATCGGCGTAACCAAACTTTCAAAAACAAAACCGGATCTTATTGTTTCAGGTTTCAACAACGGCGACAATTCCGGCATAAGCAGTTTTTATTCAGGCACTGTTGCGGGCGCGCGCGAAGGCGTGTTTTTCGGAATACACAGTTTATCGCTTTCACTCTGTGCGGCTGATGACCCTCACTATAAATACGCTGTAAACTGGCTTCTAAATCTGATAAACGCCCTTGATTCCAAAGCCATTGAATTCGATTGCTCAAAAACATATCTGAACGTCAATTTCCCTTCATGTGATATAAAAAAAATCAAAGGCACCAGAATCACAAAACAGGGTGTAACGCCTTTTCAGGACGACTATGAAGAAAGGGTAAACCCATCCGGCAGGAAATACTTCTGGCTCTTCGGAGACAAACGCGCTTCATCATGCGAACACGACGACGAACACGCGCTTTCAAAACGTTATGTGAGCGTAACACCTCTTACAATAGACACAACAGACATTGCTTTTTACGATAAATATTCAAGATCAACGGATATATTCTAAAAGGGACAAACCTATATGGAAACCAACTCACGCATAATTCCCACCTATATCGAAGACGAGATAAAGACCTCATATCTTGATTACGCAATGAGCGTGATAATCGCCCGCGCGCTGCCGGATGTGCGCGACGGTCTTAAACCGGTTCACCGCAGGGTGCTTTACGGCATGAACATGCTCGGTCTCCACTACAACAAGGCATATAAAAAGGCGGCCCGTATCGTGGGCGAAGTCATGGGCAAATACCATCCTCATGGCGATTCAGCCATATACGATACCCTTGTACGCATGGCCCAGGAATGGTCAATGCGCTACACACTTGTTGACGGACAGGGCAACTTCGGATCAATCGATGGTGATTCCGCCGCGGCAATGCGCTATACCGAGGCACGTCTTGATAGAATTTCAGAGGAATTGCTCCGCGACCTCGAAAAGAACACCTGCGACTTCAGGCCCAATTTCGATGAAACCGAAACAGAGCCGACAGTACTCCCCGCGGGCTTCCCTAACCTGCTTGTCAATGGCTCCACAGGAATCGCGGTAGGCATGGCCACAAACATACCGCCGCACAACCTTCGCGAAATTACAAACGCCCTTGTCGCGCTTATCGACAACCCGAACATATCAGTCGATGAACTCATCAAATATGTCAAGGGGCCTGATTTCCCCACTGGCGCAACCATTGTCGGACGGGAAGGAATAATCTCGGCGTTCCGTACCGGGCGCGGCAAGTTAAATGTCCGCGCAGTGGCCAATATTGAAAAGAAGCAGAACGGACGCGAGGCCATAATCATAAGCGAAATTCCATACATGGTGAACAAGAGCACCCTGCTCGAGAAAATCGCTGATTTGGTCAAAGATAAAATCATTGAAGGCATATCTGATGTGCGGGATGAATCCGACCGCGAGGGGATGCGCGTTGTGATCGAACTAAAGAAAGACGCCTTTGCAGACATAATCCTGAATCAGCTTTATAAAAACACACAGATGCAGACCACTTTTGGAATCATAACCCTTGCCCTGGTTGAAAACCAGCCCAAGGTGCTGAATCTCCGTGACTGCCTTGTGCATTACCTCAACCACAGGCACGAGGTAATTGTTCGGCGCACCAAATACGATCTCGATGTTGCTGACAAGAGGGCGCACATACTTGAAGGCCTTAAAATTGCCCTCGACAATATCGACGCTGTCATAGAACTTATAAAGAAATCAAAAGACACTGAAGATGCAAAAAACGGCCTCATGACCAAATTCAAGCTTTCCGAGGTCCAATCAACAGCCATACTTGAAATGCGCCTCCAGCGCCTTACGGGCCTTGAGCGCGAAAAGATCGATGCTGAATACCTTGAAGTAATCAAGCTTATAGAAGAGCTCAAGTTCATCCTGGAAAACGAGCCAAAACGCATGGCAATCATACGGGAAGAGGCGATTGCAGTTGCTGAAAAATTCGGCGACGAACGCCGCACCCAGATTATCGACGAAACCGGAGAATTCACAATCGAAGACATGATTGCCGACGAGGACATGGTCATCACTATATCACATTCCGGATACATAAAGCGCCTGCCAAGCAACACCTACCGCAAGCAGGGCCGGGGAGGCCACGGCATAACAGCAATGGAGACCAAGGAAGAGGATTTTGTAGAACATCTTTTCATCGCATCCACTCACAGTTACATCCTTTTCTTTACAAACAACGGCCGCTGCCACTGGCTTAAGGTCCACGAAATCCCTCAGGCAGGGCGCACTGCTAAAGGAAAGGCCGTGGTCAACCTCATCGCCCTCAAGGGAGATGAAAAAATCCGCGCCTTTGTGCCGGTCAAATCCTTTACAGATGAATATGCTCAAAAATCATTCATCATGTTCGCGACCAAGATGGGTACAATAAACAAGCAACCGCTTACTGCATTTGCAAACCCACGCAAGGACGGCATCAACGCAGTTAAGATCGACGACAACGACGAAATCGTTTCAGTGGGCTTGACCGATGGAACAGCCAATATAGTTCTCGGCACAATGAAGGGCCTGGCACTCCATTTCAGCGAGGCCAACATCAGGGAACTTGGCCGCAATACACGTGGCGTCCGAGGAATCAAGCTCGGCAAGGGCGACGAAGTAATATCAATGGTCGTTATCAAGCGCGATACAACACTCCTTACAGTAACCGAAAACGGCTACGGCAAGCGCACACCCATATCCGAATACCGCGTGACAGGCCGCGGAGGCAAGGGTATAATCAACATAAGAACATCCGACCGCAATGGAAAAGTCGTTGCACTCTGTGTTGTCGAAGACATGGATGAACTCATCCTTATTTCAAGAAACGGCATTGTTATTCGAATCGCCGCAAAAAGCGTTGCAAAAATCGGCCGGGCCACACAGGGCGTAAGGCTAATCAACCTTGGAACAGGCGACTCTGTAATGGATGTATCGAAGATTGTCCCCGACGAAGATGACGAAGGCGCAATACCCGCTCTCCAGGCCCCTGTCGAGACAGCTCCGACCGGCGATACCGATGGTGACGCAATCGTGGAAGAGCCCTTGGATGATGATCCTGATCAGGATGAAGGCGAGGATGATGGAGAGACGGAAGAGAAAGGCGACCAGGAATAGTAAATGGAAAAAGGCCCTATTTTTGACATTGCTAAAGTCTTTTCCATGCTTAAGGGGAAGGTCGTTGAGGCTGAAGTTTACGAAAACAGATCCGAATCCTTGCCCGTAATTTTCAGGGCAAACAAACTCAAATCAGCTGAAGCAAATCTGTCGTGTGGAGCATCACTTCGAATAATTGCCGATGGAAAAACCGGATTCGCATCATCAAACGACCCGAGTGACCTGGACTCGCTTGTCAACAGAGCCCTTAAAAGCGCCTCTTTCGGGGGCAAGGCAAATTTTACACTCCCATCATCATGCAAAACCACTGAGGTTCCAAGGACTTATTACGGTGAAACGCTAAAGTACAACAGGGACCATAAAATCAAGTCAGGCGAAGAAAGTATTGGCAGAATCCTTGAAAAATCGCCAGGGGTTAATATTGATCTTGAAATAGAAACCGGATCAGCCAAAACCTTTCTTACCAACATGAAAGGATTGTCCCTTTCTTCAGAGAAGACCTGGTACACTTATGGGTTCAGTATATTGAATGTGGGCAAAGACGGACTCCTCTGGATATCAAAGGGAAACAGCTCATCAAAGGTTGACATAAAAAACAAAACGCTAGAAGATGAAGCCCTCTTTCTACTTGAAAAAGCAGGGTGGATATCCCCTGCCGGCCGCTCTCCTGCAATAATCCTTGAGCCAAGTGTCGTATCCACCCTTGTGTCGTCATTTCTTGCAGGCCTTAACGGCAAGACTGTCCAAAAAGGGGCATCGCCGCTTTCAAAAAAGCTAGGTGAAAAATTGGTTGACAGCAGGTTCTCGCTTATCGAAGATCCTTTTATAAACGACAGGCCAGCAAGCTCCCCATTTGACGATGAAGGCGTCCCCCGTTCCAGGAATGCGCTTTTCGACAAGGGCGTCCCGACCATGTTCATAAGTGATCTTGAAACAGCTGGAATCACCAAAAGCAAACCCACCGGCAACGGCGAGCGATCTTACGCCTCGCTTCCATCCCCTGGTTATTCAAACCTTGTAATTCCAGGCGGCCCTAAAAAGACCTCGCAAATCATCAAGGAAACAAAAAACGGCCTTTGGATCCATTCCGTGCTCGGCAGTGGACAAAGCAACATGCTTGCCGGCGACTTTTCCCTTAACGCACACCTTGCCTATAAAATTGAAAACGGCGAGATAACCGGCAGGGTCAAAGACACCATGATATCTGGCAATGTTTACGATATCTTCAAAACAATAATTGATATCAGTTCGGATCAGGACAATACGGGTTCCAAGTTCTTTCCTGCAATAGCTTTTGAAGGAATAAAGGTGGCCGGATAATAACATGCCCATAGCTTTTCTTAAAAAACTCCTCTCCCGCTTTTCAAGGCTAAAACCAAGAGAAGAAACTGCCTCAGAAAAACCATCAGACAACAGACATAGAAAACAATCAGTGCATTTTGGGCCGACATTTAAAACCCCTTTTTCGAAAAACGGTTTTTACGGACTTGGTCTATCCCCCGCACTCCTTAAACAAACGGATGCGCTTAAGTTCCATACGCCCACTCCAATCCAGCACAAAACAATACCAATGGCCCTTGAGGGAAAAGACATCGTAGGCATAGCACAAACAGGCACTGGAAAGACCCTTGCATTCGGACTTCCCCTTATACAGCGCCTTGCATCTCTTTCAGGCAGGGCGCTTATCCTCGCGCCTACCCGGGAACTTGCATTGCAAATCAATGAAGCACTCCTCCCCTTCCTCAAGGTATCCGGCCTGACAAGCGGGGTTTTCATAGGCGGTGCTTCAATGGACCGGCAGATAAACGTATTACGCCAAAGGCCGCGCGTGCTTATCGCAACACCGGGCCGCCTTATCGACCTCATGGAACGCGGTGTTATAAAACTTCAGGACACACGTATCCTTGTCCTTGACGAGGCGGATAGAATGCTCGACATGGGCTTCATGCCACAGATAATTCGAATCATGAAACAGGTACCAAAGGAGCGCCAGACCCTGCTTTTCTCAGCAACCATGCCGCCTGCAATAACAGCCATTGCAGGGACATTCATGAAGCTCCCAATTCGCACTGAAGTGGCTCCGTCAGGCACTGCACCTGAAACAGTCAAACAGGAACTTTATGTTGTTGACCGAAACCACAAGATGGCGCTTGTTGAAAAACTTCTTGCAAGCCATTCAGGCTCCGTACTTGTTTTTACAAGGACCAAGGCCGGTGCTGCCCGGCTTGCCCATCATTTAAAGAAAAAGAACCACGGCGCAGCTGAAATACATTCGGATCGCTCTCTTTCTTTGCGTACCGAGGCACTTGAAGGGTTCAAAAAAGGCAAGTACAGGATTCTTGTGGCAACCGACATCGCTGCACGGGGAATTGACGTAACCGGAATAGAACTTGTTATAAATTACGATCTGCCCGATGACACTGAAAACTATATCCACCGTATAGGCCGTACAGGACGCGCAGGGCTTCAGGGGCATGCGATTTCAATCGCATGTCCTGAACAAGGCCAGGAAGTGGCCGATATAGAACAGCTCATAAAAACATCCATTGCAGTGGCTTCGCATCCCGAAATCCCCTCAGCTACTCTTCTCAAGGGCACCAGAAGGACAATCGCAGATCTTCTTTTCGGCCCTCCAAAGGGAAGAAAGACCGGCCGCGAAAGGCCCATAACCCCTCTTGAAGAACGCGCAGAACATAAGCGCGAATGGGGCAGGTAGGTCTTTTATCATGGATCCCATAATTAAAAAACGCAACCGCGAACTTTTTGACCTTGCCGGTGAGCGCATACGTAAAAATAAAAACAAGACCCTTGACGTAATATATATTACCAATAAAGAGGACTCAGGAGCTGATCGAAACTTCTTCCTGCTTTCAGGAATCGATTCGGGCAGCTTTTTATATTCATCTGTCCTTCTTTTCAAAGACGGCAGCATCCAGATCTTTGTCCAGGAACTTGAAGAGGAGGAAGCTCGCTTAACCGGACTTTCATACAAGGTGATTAAACCCGGCGAGGAAACACTTTTCAATGCATTAAAAGGGCACCAGAGTATCGGGGTAAACGCAAGGGGGATGACCCTTCATGAAGCAGGAAGGTTAAAGGACAGGCGTTTTTCCCTTGTAAATATTTCACCCGAACTTGACGATCTTCGGGCCGTTAAAACAAAGGTTGAAATCGAGAACCTTCGAAAGTCCTCTGAAATAGCTGCTGCTGTTGCGGCCCATGTTCCAACACTTGTAAAGCAAGGCATGACTGAAAAGGAACTCTCAGCGCTTATTGATTATGGAATGGCCCGACTCGGTTCGGAAAGGCCATCGTTCGACACCATAGTCGCTTTCGGCGAGAACAGTGCCATCCCCCATGCCAAACCGGGATCACGCAAGCTTAAAAAAGGCGACCTTATTCTATGCGATTTCGGGGCAACATGGGGCAAAATGTGTTCGGACATCACACGCGTTTATGTTTTAGGAAATGCTTCATGCGACCAATCGTCACTTTATAATACAATCCTTGCGATTCAAAAAGAAGCCCTGGATAAAATAAAATCCGGAATAAACGGCCAGCCTCTTCATCAGGCGGCAAATGAATCGGTCCTCGATTACTTCAGGAAAATCAAAGCCCCGGGGAAAATGGGCCACGGCCTCGGCCACAGCGTGGGCTACTATTGCCACGACGGTAAAAGGATTGGGGCCGTTGATTATATCATACCGGAAAATTTCGCAACAACAATCGAACCGGCCGGATACCTTCCAGGGTTTGGCGGTGTCCGCATTGAAGACACCATTCTTGTTACCCGCAGGGGTGCCCATGTGCTGACTGAAAAAGCCCCAAAAGCCGGACTTACTGAAATACCCTGCTAAAAAAAATATCAGGATAATGTGATCCCGGTCACAGACAAAAGGCCCGACCATTGGTTATTTTTTATCGCATGAAAAGAGGGTCAATCCATTTTTATTTGACACACCATATTTTCGTTAATTATATCTCAAATGACAATCCGTCATGTAAACTGTTCTTGTATTAACAAAAGGAGATGCTCATGCTAAAAGTAACACTCGGTAAAAGGCTTTCAGTATGCCTGGTTTTGATCCTCTCTTTATCAGCTTTTTCACAGATTAACGGTTCTGTTGACTGGGTAAATCGTGTGGTTAAAGCAAAAGGAATCGGGGCCGGCCCCGAGGGCCCAAGTCAGACGGCCTATGGCAATCCGCGCGGCCAAGCAGGTTGCGCTTCGGGATGCTCTTGAACTAATTAAGGGCATGTCGCTTAATTCATCAACAACAATCGCAAATTCAATGGTTCAGAACGATATGATAAGCACAAGCATAAGCGGATTCGTGCAGGGCTTCCAGTACGAACCAAACCCTCATTATATGAGCGATGGTACAGTTGAGATCGAGGTCACCCTTCCAATTGACGGTAACAATGGTGTCGGTGCAGCCATATTCGGCGGTACTGTAAATATGATTGGTGAAAAACCAACAGCAACCATTGCTCCATCAGGTTCAGGATCGGCATTTTCCGGTCTTATAATTGACGCAAAAGGGCTTGGAATAAAACCCGCATTAATGCCTAAAATCCTTGATGAAAACGAAAAAGAGGTTTACGGCAGCGCTTATGTGACCCGTGATTTTGCAATTAAGTACGGCATGTGCGGATATGCAAAAGACATGGCGGGCGCAAAAAGCCTTAAAGACCGGATAGGCGTAAGCCCATGCGTTGTAAAAGGCATTAAGGCGTTGGGAGCAAACAAGGCAGACATCCAGATTTCAGCCCCTGATGCTGCCATAATTCAGGGCGCTGCAAAAAACATGAAGTTCCTGACCGAATGCCGGGTAATAATAATCATTGACTAATCTTAAATTTATGAAAGGGTCACAGATGTCAACAATGTTTAAAAACTTAAAAATAATTGCGATAGTAGCATTGTCTTTGTCTCTTTTTTCAGGCTGTGCAAAAACACGTAAAGCAGGCGGCCAAATGGATACGCCTGATGTCCATTATGATCAGGGTATGAAATATTACAATGCAGGCGATTTCAAGAGGGCCGGAGACGAATTTGAGCTTGCACGCACACTTGATTTCAAATATGCTCCATGCTATGCTGGGCTTGGCCTCGTTGAAGGCGAGAAAGCCCGCAATGAAATGGATAAAGACAAGAAAGAAAAGGGTTTTGAAAAGGCCTTTGAATATATTTCAAAGTCAAAGGACCTCGACAATAAACTTCCCGCAGCATGGCTGGCAGAGGGTATGGTAATTACCATGCAACATATGGGCGATAAAGACCAGGATTGGGTGGGTGACGCAATTAAACAGTACGACAAGGTCATTGAAAAGCTCGATCCAAAAAGCAGCGAAGCATATTATAGAAAAGGATGGACCCTCAAATTCGCCTATAAGTTCATGGAAGCTGCCATGCAATTTAAGAAAGTCCTTGACCTTCAAAAGGAGTTTACGGTTGAGGCTGACCGCGAATGGAAGATTATGCAGGACATTGAACGGGCCGCCCCTGGCACCAAGATTGGCATGAAAATAGCCATTATCGATAAAATCTCCCGCGCTGATGTCGCGGCCCTTTTCATAAGCGAACTCGATGCAGCCCGCCTTATTGAAAAGAAGCGGCCTAAAAACTATGATACGGACTTCAAAGCCCCGGGAGACGCACGTACCCTGGCAGTTGATACACTTGTCAAGAAAGAAGCCATGTCTGACATCAGCACACATTGGGCGCGCAATTTCATTGAAGACGTTGTAAAGCTTCAGGTACGCGGCCTCGAAGCCTATCCTGATCACACCTTCAAACCCGACCTTTTAATCACCCGTGGCGAATACGCATTTATGCTCGAAGACCTTCTAATAGCCATTCTTCGGGATGAGTCACTTGCAACCAAGCATATTGGGGCATCACAGTCTCGCTTTCCTGATGTCAATCCAGGTGCACCCTATTATAATGCCATCTGCAATATGGTTGACAAAAACATCATGAACGCCAATATAAGCAGTGAATTTGAGCCCACGCGCTCAGTGTCAGGTGCGGAAGCGCTACTTGCAATCAGGGCCTTGAAGGAACTCAAGAAATAAGGAGGCATCTTGAAAAACATTTACCTTAGAATCGTTATATCTTGTTTGCTAGCCATAACAGTATTCGGGCTAGCTCCAGCACAGCCTGAATCAAAAGTAGTTGAGGGATATGGTTTATCCGCGACCGAGCCTGATGCGCTTACACAAGCCAAACGCGATGCAGTTGAAAAAGGTATTGGTGTCATGCTGACATCCCAAACCGAGACAAAAAATTTCATGGTGCAAAAAGATATTGTTATCACAAAAACAATGGGCTCTGTCAAAAAGTACGATGTAATAAGCAAGGGAAAGACGCCTGACGGCTTGTTTGAGATTAAGATCAATGCAGAGGTTTCACTTGCAGACATCAAAGCTGATCTTGCGGCCCTTAAAATACTTCTTGAATCCATGGACAAGCCACGGGTCATGGTACTGATTCAGGAATATCGCAAAGGTGTGACAAACCCAACATATAACTCTGCAACCACAGCCATACTTGATTTTTTAACGCAAAAAGAATTCAATGTGGTTGATCCGGCCCAGGTAGCAGCAATGATGGGTAAAGACGACGACTACATTGCAAAGGCAGCATCAGGCGATGCTGTTGCGGCAGCTAAACTTGGCCGTGATAACGGTGCTGAAGTCATTATAATCGGCAAGGCAACAGCAAGTCTTGGAGCAGACAACCCCATGCTTGGGGGCATGAAATCCGGCCAGGCTGATATAAACATCCAGGTGATCGACTGCCAGAACGGCAAAATCATTGCATCAAAGAACGTCCACCAGGCAAAACCCCACATTGCCGAAGAAACCGCAATGAGTAATGCGCTTTTAGCCTGCGGTACAAAGATCATGGACAAGGAAATATTCGAAAAAGTTGTTTCCGCCTGGCAAGACATGGCAAACAACGGCATGGAGCTCAAGGTTTCAGTAGGCGGCATAGACAGTTTCGCAAAACTTAAGGACATGAAGGCCTTTCTTCAAGGAGTCTCTCCGAATGTAGTGAAGGTCGTTCAGCGCAACTGGGTGCAGGGAACCGGAATCCTGGAGCTTGAGATTTTATTCAAAGGCAGCAGCGAATCCTTTGCCGAATATGTTGACGGGAAAAAGACAACAGGCGGGATGGAACTATCCGTCGGAGACTTTACATCAGGAACCGTTAAGATTAAGGTAAAATAGCGGAAAAATCTTCATCCCAATCTGTGTGATGAAGATTAACCAGCTTTTTTGAAGTTAAAACAAAGCCTTAAGCCTGTCAAACGATTTGTACAAATCTTCAGACAACACTTTCACCTTCCCGACTATGGGCATGAAATTAGTGTCCCCATTCCAGCGCGGGATGATATGGGCATGGCAATGCGTGTCAATGCCCGCGCCTGCTGCACGGCCAAGGTTCATGCCTATGTTAAAACCCTGCGGACAATAAGCTTTGTTCAATATCTTTTTGCAGAGGATGACCGTTTCCCAAACATCGCAGTTTTCTTGTTTTGTAAGTTTTGCAATGTCTCCGGTATGATGATAAGGGACAACCATCAAATGACCATTATTATATGGAAATCTGTTCATGATTACAAAAACCAATTTTCCCCTGTAGAGGATAAGGTTTTCCCGATCTTTTTTTTCTTTTTTCGCTTTACAAAAGATGCACGTTTTGACAGGCTTGCTGCATGTATCAATGTAATCAGAGCGCCACGGTGCCCAGAGATTCTCCATTGAATGTCCTCTCGATAAATTTACATTTTTTCAACGTAAAGCCCGAAAAGTCCCATGGCAAAGCAGTAATAAGCGAAGTAATGCAGATGTCCCTTGCGGACAAAATTCATAAGCAGTGTTAATGAAACAATGCCAACCACAAAAGCTACGGAAGTTCCGGCAGTAACATAACCCCAGGGAATTTGTCTGTACCCTCCGGTTTCAACAAGCTCCTTGGCATGCAACAGAACCGCGCATAATATTGCAGGTATTGATAAAAGAAAGGAAAACTCTCCGGCTTCTTCCCGCTTTACACCAAGCAGCAAACCGGTTGAAATGGTGGAGCCTGATCTTGAAAGCCCGCGAAGCACAGCCGAGAGTCCCTGAGCTGTGCCGATTATAAAGGATTCTTTAATGCCGATGTTTTTGTCGTTAACCTTGCGCAGACGTGTACATAAAAGCAAGATACCGGTCACAAAAAGCATGCAAGATACCAATACTACCGACTCAAAGAAACTTTTAACCTGATCCTTGAAGACCATTGCAATTATTCCGGTTGGGACCATGGCAATGATAATGTTCCTGAACATTTTTATTTCAAATGTGGTTATTATCTGATAAATTCGTTTGCGGAATACGACCAAAACCGCAAACAATGTCCCCAGATGCAGCATTATATCAAAAAATATCTGTTGATCGAGATCCGGCAGGCCCTTGAGTATTTTCGTAAAAATAACAAGATGGGCGGAACTTGAAACAGGAAGAAATTCGGTAAGACCTTGTATGAGACCAAGCAGTATTGAACTTAGCATGGCCGTTTGGATTAGGCCGGTACTGGTACGATTGAGACCTTCTTGCGGTCCTTACCCTTGCGCTCGAATTTGACGATGCCGCCAACCATTGCAAAAAGAGTGTCGTCTTTGCCTTTTCCCACGTTCCAGCCGGGATGAATGCGAGTACCGCGCTGACGCACAATAATTGTGCCCGCGTGTATCTTTTCGCCGCCGAAACTTTTTACACCAAGATTTTGGGGATTGCTGTCGCGGCCATTACGGCTGCTGCCTACGCCTTTTTTATGTGCCATGCTATTTATCCTTTCTTGGGAGAAGAGGGCTTTGCAACTGCTTCCGCTTTTTCAGTAGCAGGTTCCTCTTTACCGGCAGTTTTCTCTTTTGGGGTGTAGATTTCCTTTTTATCGCCCATGGAGACTTCCATAATAAGAAGTTCGGTCAAATCCTGCCTGTGACCAGTCTTCTTCTTGTAGTCTTTTCTACGGTGCTTTTTGAACACCACGACCTTATTGTCGCGTGAATGGGAGATTACTCTGGCCCTGACATTTGCACCGGCAATATAAGGCTTGCCTACGGTCGTTTCGGAGCCATCTGAAAAAAGCAGCACTTTATCGAGGTTAAGCTCCTTTTCGGGTTCACCTTCAAGGGAAAATACGCTTATCCTGTCTCCGGAAGATACTTTGAACTGTTGTCCGCAGAAATCAATTACTGAATACATGTCGTCCTCTTTTAAAAATAGTCATGAAATATAAAATAAAATATCATTACACATCAAGGATTGCCTGTTAAAAGTTTGGTCAGGTCCTCTTTTTTTGCGCAGTCGTGAATTTCAAAATAATCCGCTGCAAAATGGCGGTTGTCTTCAAGTGTTATTCGAATATGGGCCGCTTTCTGTATCTCTTTGTACAGCTTTTTGTTTTCTTCAAGCAGAAATTGGTTAAAGACAGGGTTTGCGGTTAAAACAACATGATCAATTTTAAGAACTGTTTTTATTTTCCGCATGAGCCTGTCGATTTTGGCAAGCACGGTTGACTGCGAGAAAATACGACCAGTCCCTCCGCAGCCTTCGCAGAGCACGTTCATGGAGGCAATAAGGCTCTTGTTATCCCGCTTGCGCGTCAAAAGCACTATTCCAAAGTCACTCATCTTGCCCAGATTAAAAGGCGTACTGTCTTTTTTCAGGTACTCAAGAAATTCATCGAGCAGTTGCCTGTTATGATCACCTACCATCATGTCAATGAAGTCGATTGCAATCACACCGCCTATGTCCCGCAATCTTAACTGCCTCGCAATCTCCTGCGCTGCCTCCCTGTTGGTCTTGAAGATTGTTTCTTCGGCGTTTCGGCGACCTGTGTGGCGTCCCGTATTGACATCGATTACTGTCATGGCTTCCGTATAATCAAAAATAAGGTAACCCCCGCTCTTAAGCCAGACTTTACGTCTTAAGGACTTTTCCAATTCCTTTTCAATGCCGAAGACCTCGAATATGGGCGCGTCCTCCGCGAAAAAAACAACTCTTTCAAGCAGTTCAGGATTGCGGTCCTTAAGGTAATTTACGATGTCGTAGTATTCCTGACGGGAATCAACAATAAGCCTGCTTACCTCATGGGAGAAGAGATCGCGAATCGCGGCTGATGATGCATCAACCTCTTCGTGCAATAGAAACGGCGCCTTGTTTTTATCCGCAAGTTTTTTTATGTTATCCCATTTCTCCACAAGGTCAGATATCTCAGCCTTGAATTCCTGGTCGCTCTTTGTAAACCCTGCCGTCCTTACGATAAAGCCCAAACCCGCGGGCCTGAGAGTTGAAACAAGCTTCCTAAGTCTTCTGCGTTCAGCAGGGTTTCGAAGCTTTTTCGAAACACCAATAAAGTCATTACCTGGTAAAAGTACCAGGAACCTGCCTGCTATGGATATGGTGCTTGTCACCCTCGCGCCCTTTGCCTGGAGGGGTTCCTTGAGGACCTGTAACATGGTCTCCTGGCCTATCTTGAAAAGGTTTTCTATGCGCAAAGGACGTTTTTCGTTCTTCTTATTTTCCTGCCCCTCCACGCCTTCTTCGGGCTCAATGCATTCAGCCTGAAGCCGTTCCGCATCAGCCTTTATATCAGACATGCTTAAGAATGCCGCTTTTTCAAGGCCTATGTCTATAAAAGCTGATTGCAGCCCTGGCAACACATTCGCCACCTTACCCTTATATATATTACCCACTGTCCTTGTTTCATCCGGCCTTTCGACAATGATCTCAGCCAGTCTTTTATCTTCCAAAACAGCAATCCGTTTTTCATGTGGCGCCACATTGATTATCATTTCCCTATTCATTAAAATCCTTTATCTTGATTGGTTTATTTTGTCTGCGTAATCTAAAAATTCCACGATACCCAGGTCTGAACATTTATGTCATATTCGGGCCTGTTATCAACATCACTGTCGCTTTTGCCAGGCTTTACATCAAGGGTCTTTTTCCACGAGAAATTGGCGCCAGCCTTCATCTTTGCTGTTATATCGTAACTGGCACCTGCGCTGTAGTTATAGTTTTTGGTTTTCTTAGTGTGGTTCAAAGTCGTTTTTGATTCTTTTTCGTATTCAGAAACCGATTCAACCAGCTGACCTCCTACCCGAACATCCCACTGATAGGACCAGTCCATTGCATAATCATAGCTGGTAAAAAGCTGCAGCTGATTGTTAAGAGTAAGGTCCCAGAAAATAAGCTTTATTGTCCGGTGTTTGTCGATTGTATAATTAGCGGTGGTCTTGTTCGAAACCCTGTAACTTTCAATGCCTTTTATGGTACTTGGATTCTGCGTTCCATAATTTCGATCCAGGGACCAGTCTGTTGAATTGTCAAGCCTGATATTATTTTTTAAATTCATGCCGAGCTTCAAAACCGGGCTGAAGGCGTATTTGAATCTCAATTCTTGCCAATTCTTTGCCGTGTTATAATTATCGTATTTCCTGTTCCTCCCTTTTTCATAAGTAAAGCCGCTATTGACCGAGCTGGTGCTAATAAGCTTTCCAATAATAGGAGCGTATTTCATCACTGGCATGAAATCAGATATTGATCCTGTCACGGTATAACTCGGCCATGTTTCCATTGTATCAACGGTAACATAACCTCGGACCTCATTGAATGACTTGCTGTACTTGAGGTTTGAATTAAGGTTCATCCTTAAAAGAAACGGCAGGGTTATGCCGGCATTTGTTCCCGCGCCTATCTTTACATTACGGCCATCAGTGGAGCTTACACCCTTTTCAATTGCATAAACACCCGACCCTCCCTGGTATTTCCAGCCGCCGAACAGCTTTTCATCATCATCACCGGTGAAAAGCGAAGCAGGCGTGAGTCCGTAAAGACCGGATTTAAATGCGAGAAATTGTGATGGTGATAATGGGATATGAGTAAGATTGGACACCTTTCGATCAACATTAACATCGTAATTAACCCCGATTTTTGTGAACCCGAAATAATTGAAAACATCCTTAACCTTCTTAAAGGGACCTGAATTCACATCCTTTTTGATTAATCCCGATGACCAGTCCATCATGTCAACAAACATCCAGTTTACATTTGTGGTAAACGCTGTTGATGAGCTTAAATCCATATAATCGAATGTCGTACCGATTCCCTTCTGTGAATTTGCGCTGTGTATATTATGGCTGTAGTTTGAACGATAATTGAAGGTATGGGTGAGCCATTTAACAAACACAGGCGTAATGTCGTAATTAAAAGCCTGGGAATTGTTTGTTTCTCCGTACAGGATGAATTTGTCAGGAAAAATCGTCCCGTTATCAAGGGTTATTTTATCGTCCGTTGCCAATATATATTTTGTTAAAAGATCGGAATTTCCTATACTTGGATCGTTTACCACATCGCTGAAATTTCTTGATACCGCATTATTATGAGTAAAACCTATGGTAAGGTATTTCCATTCAAGCACGGGCGATAAATTCAAATCATAGCTATGACTCATTCCAAGCGAGGAATTTACAAGGGGTTTGGATGATGTTTTAAGTTTTGTACGTGAATACTCCTCTGAATTGGAATACTGCGCATCATAGACTTTGAATTCAAGTGATTTCGGATAATAATAAATCTTCATGTCGGAAATATTATTCTTAAGCAAAGCCTTTTCCGAATTTTTGAAAGGTGTAACAGACATTTCTTTTTTTGGCGACGCACTATACGTTAGATTGTTTGTGACATTAAAAGCGTTTCTCTTTCTCACCGTATTCATGTCGTCTGTCTCGGAATAACCTGCCGAGGTCTTGACACGGTCAGCGGTAAGGTTTACAAGGGTGTTGTCAGATACGGTGTTTTTGCTGTAAGATGATGATACGCTTCTGGACAAGTGGGTTGTTTCGTATCGCTCTCCAGGGGTTGATTGGCCGGCTGCTCTTCCGGCAAGAAGATTAAACAGGTCCGGAGCAATCTCGAAAAGCTCGTCCTGTCGCAGTTGAACATCTGATTCCGGTACGAACATGGGTCTTTGTATACTTGACTGAATGCCTGCCGTAACAGGCAGAGACAGGCCAAGTTTTGCAGGGGTGAATTTATCCATTTTCATGGTTGTATTGATATCCATTGAAACCTCTGTAGCACCTGCCCCTGCCCATTTGTCAGTAAGCCTTAAAAAACTGCCGTCTTTGTAATACATTCCGGTATTTATGGTTATAAGATCCGCGAAATCTGTAGTGAGCTTGACACGCGCTGCATTGCCCCCCAGTTTTTGAGGATTGGTCAGTTTCAAATCATTTATATAGAATTTCCCTTGATAATTTTCAAGACGGGTTGAATCCACACTGAAACCGAGGGCAAGCCATTTTATCTGGGCCAATGTGGGATGACCTAACACTGCGAGCTGACCCTTTTTAGCCTTACCGGTTGCGCCGATTAAATCCTGATCATTCTTGAGATTGGAAAGATCACTCAGATTGATTGAAAAGGAATCCCACTCTCCAGCGCCGGACGGCTTGATATTGAATTCATAATAATTGGTGTCATTAAGTCCGAAGCGAAGGAAAAACGTCACTTCGCCGGATCTGTCCGTTAATGTTTGACCCTCTTTGAACATTTCAACCGGTTTATAATAAAGTTTCATGTCCTGGTAAAGCCTGAAATCAAGACCATTCTGATAGAACTTGACGGCTTTTACCTCCGGATTTATTCCTGTAAGGGAATCATAAGCAAGAAAAAGCGCCTGCTCCCGCATATTGACCTGTTGCTCGCTGTCATAGTACTTGGGAATAAAAGGAGGGTGGGTATATCCTATTCCCCGATCGTCAATTGTGTTTACAACGGACACATTGAGGTGGGCACGTGGGGGAGAGGAAGAACTTGTATCAACAGAATTCCTGACAGTTTTCATGGTGTCGGTGGATATCCATTTGTTTCCCACGATTTCAAGCTTGGCAATCTGAAAACGGACCGGTTCCGTAAGGCTATCATACCAGATTCGCATCCCTGTTGCCTCCGACAACAAAGGTTTCCCAATCATATATGGTATGCTGTCGAGGCTGTTATTCCCGGTTTTCTTAGGCTGCAGGAGAGGTATCTTGTAATGGCGCCAGCCGGTGGTTGCATCCATACCTACAAGGTACGGCTCCGCAGTGGAAACGCTTGTCTGATTCAAGTCAATCCAGTAATGACGGTATGAATAAACGCTCTGTGGATCAACACTGCTGTTGATCTTGAACACATCTTCGTCATCAGGATCATTCATTTTAGCCTGATTATAATTGGCGCCGGATGCATTTCCCTGCGTCCCGTTATAGGCTTTGAAATCAGCGCTGCTTGGCGGCCAGCTATAGTTGTCACCACCCGGATCGGTTACGGTTTTACCCTGGCCGAAAGGGTCTTGCCCGTATGATACCATTTGAAAAGAAACCCTGCCCTGTATTCCGGAATCAACCGGTATCAGCATCCGTTCAAAAGGGTTGTCTCGCATATCAAGACCCATATCGGTTTCTTTGGCCATGTAATATTTATCAAGCTGGAACCATTCTGTTTCGAATTGTTTGTCAGGATCTGTATTTGTAATTATAATAGAGGTGATTCCAGTATCTTTTGTATTTGCCGGACCAAGCCGTAAATCTTCGCTTATATTTCCGAGGTCTATGTGCATGAAACCCCTTTGAGCACCTTTGGCTCCGGGTACAACCCTTACCCAAAGCTCAATGTATTGGGCGTTTTCGAGCTGGCTTTTGACCCCATATCCGAGGGGAGCCATTGCGCCGCCCCAGCTTCCTTTCCTTAGCAAGTCGTTGTTTGAAGCATTCCCTCCACTGCCACTCATATGAGGGTGCATGTCCATTTCGAGAATGGGCCAGCGGGACTGTGGATTAGTTGCACCTGGCCAGATGGATACTTCAGTAGTATCGCGCCTGTACCATGCGAACCAGCCCACATTGGGCAAAGGTGTTCCGGGTCCCCTTTCATTGCCACCCCAGCATTGCAAACCTGAATATGGGCCTATGATGGAATTATCCGGAGGGCTTGCCCATTTCCAAATAGCGTCAGAAAGCTGCATTGTGTATAAGACCTTGCTGTCTTCATAATCATCAATCAGAGCCTCGTCACGATCGCTTGTGTTCGGATTTACAATGCTCCTTGCATATTCAGCCTGCACGGAAAGCAGTGATTTCTGCTCTGTTCTGATAAGGGGAATCTTGTTGACAAGGTTTGTCATCCATTCAGGCTCCCAGGAAAATTTCGTGGCAACATCAACAAGCATGTTTGTTGATGGTTCCCTTCCAAGCTGGGAGCGCTTGTCCTGTGATGTTTCGCTTTTGCGAAGAAATGACGCTGAGATTGACGATTCCTTTCCAATGCCAGGCAATTTGTATTCTGCCCGAAGCCCCATAAAGGTCTTTTGCTCAGGCACGAAAAAAGGGGAATATTCATATTCAACACCAATATTGCCCATTGATTGTCTTGCCCGATCAGAAATCAACGTAACCTGCCCCATTTCATAATCAATCAGATAATCCTCATCGCGCTTTAAAACAGTGGAGCCCATGCGTACAACATCAGTTCCCTGCATTATATTAATTACGCCGAGAGAAAAAGATGTTTTTGCTGAAACAGCCGTAACCTCCAGCTTGTACTGGCTTGTAACACCGTTTGAGGCGTGATCCTCTTTCAGAAAATTGTATATGCCTGGATTCTTTTTAAGTTCTGAAGGCATCTTTAGAGAGTCTCTAAACGGTGTGGGGCCCAAATCCTGAGGAAACGCAAGAATCCCATAATCAAACATATATATCTGCGAATTCCTGATGTCTGGCGAACCATCGACTTTTGTAAGTTTGAAAAAGTCGGATAATCTTGTTTCTTTACCTCCAATAACATATGTTTCTTTCCATAATTGTTCGTTAGTCGGGTCTCTGGTAAAAAGTTTTACAGTAATGCTGTTCCTGTTTTCTTCGGATATTGTGCCTATTTCGTAAACATTTTTCCATGACAGCTTCCATGTGGCATCAGTTGATTTTGGAGCTTCGGGTTTTAAAACATAGGGGTAAATTGTATCGATGTTTATGATTGTTGAATATCCGCCTGTTGAGTCATTATATCCATAACGCATTTGTTTATTGGAAGAACTTTTAGTGCTATCTGTTGTCTCAAAATATGCAAGAAGCCTATCATCCTTTTGAAGGGCATTTGTAAGAACAATATAACCCCTTTCTCGATTGATATAAAAGTCGCTGCCTATTTCCTCAGTCCCCATTTCAATCAGCCTTTTATGGATACCTTCACCTATAAGATAATTGTTGGGATATTTCTGCCGGGAGTTTATGAAATTGGAAATCTGTACATAGTTATCGCTTTTCAGCAGATAGATTTTTGTAATAGCCGGACGAGTGGACTTGTTGGGATTGGCATAATAATCATCATAATAACTTGAATCAAGAAAGAATACCTTGTTATATGCTATCTCAACATCTTCAAGCGAAGTTGTTGTTTTTTGCTGTGATGGATTAAAGGTCTTTTTATCCGCCTGACCATCTTCCTGACTCACAATGGCGGTAAGCCCAAGGTCACCCAATTTCATGCGCACCTTTATACCAAACAAGCCTTCATGGTTTTCCGAGTAACCGTCAAACTCCGACCCTGGCATTGCAAAGCTCGTGTAACCGGCTTCAATCTCCTGTATTATTTCATCTTCCAGTTCATCTTCTGTTTCGCCTTTGTAAAGAATCTTCATCTGCTTTTTAAGCTGGTCTGTTATATCCTGAGTATTGTCCGTTGATATAGAAACATTAATAAGCCTGCCTATTTTACCGGTGACTGTGAAGTTCATCTCCTGGTTCACTGAAATATCAGGCCATCCCTGCTTCTGGTTTGTAATGTCCTGGGCTCCGGTTATCCAATGACTGTTGCCTCCAACCGTTATCTTGAACATACCATTAATCGTAAGCCTTGGGCCCTCGGAACCCACGACACGTCTTGCCCACGCCGGGAGCTTGACCGGTATTTGAATATCAAGGGGGTTGAATGATTTTCGCTGCTGCTCGGTCATATTGAAAAAAGGACTGCCTGCCTTGAAATCCGAATTTACCTGGTCCTGGTTTATAAAATTCAGATAATCATCCAGTTCAAGAAAAACATAAGAGGAAAGCACTACACCTTTGATGATGGAATCCTTGTAAGTTGTAAGACCCTTGGATGTTTCATCACCATAATACAATAAAAGCTCAACCTCTTTTTTATCAAAATCAATAAAGCAATCCTTGTGCATGTGTTTTGAATTTGTCTTTAAAAAGGCGGCTTCTGGCTTGTTTAGGTTTACCGGGTATATTGTGGAATCCACCAGACCGCCGAATCTTCGGCTTGGAGTAAGACGGTATTTTTCAATTGAACTTTTTGCCTCTCCAATGGAGACAAAAACAATTGCAAAGATTAAGAAAGACAAAGTAATGTTTTTCAATTTTTCTTATGGAGATGAATTAATGATTACTAAAAATAGTAAGAACCATTGAATCTTTTCAATAAACTTAACATAACATCTCGCTAGAAAATATTCTGTTGTTTCCCTGGTTAAAAGTTAATATTTTACATAACATCCTGAAAGCATAAACTCAAACACCAATGCGGTTTTAAACACAATGACGGTCCACTCCTTTGCAAAGATTAATCTTGCCCTCATAGTCAAAAACAAAAGACCCGACGGTTTTCACAATATTGAAACCATCTTCACATCCGTTGGTTTGAAAGACACCCTGCTTTTTAAAAAATGCGATGATATTGTTGTTGACACGGATAATCCAAAAATCCCATCAGGCCCTGCAAACCTGGCTTATAAAGCCGCGGAACTTGTTAAGAAAGCGTTTAATGTCAAAAACGGCGTCCATATACATATAAAAAAAAGAATTCCATCCGGCGCCGGGCTTGCAGGTGGAAGCGGAAACGCCGCTGCTACCGTAAAAGGGCTTATAAAATTCTGGGACCTTAAGCCTGATAAAAAAAAGATCGACCGGATACTTAAAGCAACGGGATCTGATGTACCCTATTGCTATTACGGCGGAACAATGTTTGGAAGGGGCCGAGGCGAAAAACTCATACCTTTGCCCCCTTTTAAAGGATATTCGATTGTACTCATTTGCCCGAGTACAGGGGTATCCACGGCCTGGGCCTATAAAAATCTAAAAAGAAACTTGACGTATTTAGAAAATAAAATTAATTTATACCTAACATACCGGAAGGTCGTTTCCGGACAGAGCCATCTTCAAAGTATTTTGCATAATGACTTTGAAGAAGCGGTGTTCAGGAAACACCCGGATATTAAGAAGATTCGGATTGATTTTAAGAAACTTGAAGCAGATGGTTCACTTATGTCAGGAAGCGGTTCAACAGTAGTCGGTTTTTTCAGAAACCACAATATGGCCCTTAAGGCCGCAACAAGTTTTAAGAAAAAAGGACTCAAGGTTTTTACTGTTAAACCATTGCACGTATTCGACGGAAAATGCAGCCTGAAAGTATAGTGTTTCAAAACAAGCGAGAGGAGGAAACGTGGAAATCACTGAAGTCAAACTCACCCTGCGTAACGAGGAAAAGCTTAAGGCCTTTGTAAGCGTGACATTCGACAATGCTTTTGTCGTGCGCGGCCTCAAAGTGATTAACGGGAATGAGGGTTACTTTGTTTCCATGCCAAGCCGCAAGCGCAAAGATGGGAGTTATCAGGACATTGCCCATCCCATAAACAATGATATGCGCAAAAGGCTTGAGAACGCCATTCTCGACGAATACGAGAAGATAAAAACAACAGGACCTGTGGCCGATGCCAAATCAGAAGACACAGGTGCAGACGCATAAACAATCTTGAATATTTTTGGGGCGTCGACAAGCGGTAAGTCACCAGATTTTGGTTCTGGCATTCGTTGGTTCGAATCCAGCCGCCCCAACAACAAAATTGGCTTGGATTCCGCAAGGATGAAGAGCCTTTTTTTTACGCTCCCTTTTCCTTTTCCTTTTCCTTTTCCTTTTCCTTTTCCTTTTCCTTTTCCTTTTCCTTTTCCTTTTCCTTTTCCTTTTCCTTTTCCTTTTCCTTTTCCTTTTCCTTTTCCTTTTCCTTTTCCTTTTCCTTTTCCTTTTCCTTTTCCTTTTCCTTTTCCTTTTCCTTTTCCTTTCCCTTTCCCTTTCCCTTTCCCTTTCCCTCTACCTGTCACCTACCACCTGTCACCTTTTAAAGTTAAGCCCTCGCTATTTATTTTAAGGTGTAAGGTGACAGGTGTAAGGTGAAGGGAGAGGAAGTTATATTACGCCTATGGATTACAACGATCAATTCCCATTTGAGAATGCGGAAGTATATAAAAAGGCCATTGCTTTTAATCAGGAATGTCGTGAAATATGCAAGATGATTCTTGCTTCAGACGCAGACCAATTAAGAAGAGCGGCATTGTCAATATGCAACAATATTGCCGAAGGATATGGACGATGGCATATAAGAGATAAGCAGCACTTTTATACAATTGCCCGCGGTTCTGCTTATGAATGCCTGCCTATTCTAACCTTGCTGGTTAAGGAAAATAAGATTATTCCGAAGCAAATGGAAAACTTAAGACATGAATTGGCTGAGATTACTAAAATGCTTTCATCGCTAATCAAAGGTGTAGGGAATCGAGAATAACCATTCGCCGGGACGCTAATTGTAGTAAGAGAATGTATCCTTCTGTTTCTATATATAGTGTTGTCAAAAAAGTTTAAGAATTAAACGATCATAGCAATACAACCTCCGGCGGGATCGATTATTATCGAAAGAAGATAGGTAGCACATTAAGGAATATCTTTTTTATACAAATTCAATTAGTGTTGTCTAAAGACAACGAAAAATGATCCATTTAACAAATAATGCTTTGATTTAAGCCGGGATTAAAACAATTTTATCCGATAGAGGAAATATGAAATCGCTTTATTCCTATATGGATTACCGGCAGTTTTTGAAGGATTACTTTGCTGAAAAGAAATCTTCCAACAAGGTTTTCTCATACGCTGTTTTCGCCGCACTGGCCGGGTTCAAAGCGCGCGACTATATCCTGCGCGTCATGAAAGGCGGACGGAATCTTTCCAAAAACGGGACATACCGTCTCGGCAAAGCAATGCGGTTATCTGCCAAGGAGACAGAATACTTTGAAAACCTGGTAGCTTACAACCAAGCTACAAGCGACGAGGAAAAAGAGCATTATTTTTTGAAAATATCTGAGAATCGGAAATATGGCCAGATCCAGATCCTCCGGAAGGATCAATATGCCTATTTGTCCCAATGGTATCATTGCGCCATCCGCTCCCTTTTACCGGTTATGAACTTTAACGATGACTGGGAGAAATTGGCCATGTTTCTTCGTCCACCCATAACGGCGAGCCAGGCGAAAAAATCCGTGGCATTACTGTTACGACTAGGGTTGTTGATAAAAACCGGGAAAGGCCGCTACGTTACGACCTCTTCCTCCCTCTCAACCGGTGATGAACTCCGCTCTATAGCACTGACTCGCTTTCACAAAACAACCATGGACCTAGCAAAAAAAGCGCTGGAGAATGTCCCCGCACCGGCGCGCGATATAAGCGGAGTCACGGTGAGCATTTCAGCCGGGGGTTTTAACAGAATTAAGGAGGAGGTGCGATCCTTCCGCAAGCAAGTGCTGGCCATTGCCGCCATGGATTCGCGAGAGGATCGTGTCTGTCAGGTAAATATCCATCTATTCCCCTTATCAGAAACGAGGGCGTCATGATTTATTCTATAAAACTGTTGTGGATTTTGATTTATGCGTCCCTTCTTATAATAACCTGCTCCGAACCAGATCGTACTGCGGGACCGGGGACTGAAAACGGCAATCCGGCACTGACTGGGATCGCTGTAAATCCATCGCGTCGGCCCATGGCCGGTGTACGGGTAATTGTCTATCGTATGGCAGATAACCGTAATGATACCATTGGCTTGGTGGACAGTTCCCCCATGAAAGTCAAAGAGACCTTTTCGGATGAGAACGGCCTTTTCATTTTCAATTCACTGGCTTCCGGATTATACACGCTTGAATTGAATGATTCACTTAAAAACCTTTATGGACAGGTCATGAATCTGTTGATATCGGAAGGTGAAACCGACCGGAAGAATCTTGATACCATTGTATTGCAACCTTCCGGAACCATCCGGGGGGTTGTGTCGCGCGGAGGGAAAACGGGAACATCATATTCCAACAGTCAACTCAAGGATGCGTTCATTCAGGTAAAATTAATGGAAATCGATCGATATTATGTAACTTCCGTTGATGGATACTACCAGTTGGACCGCATACCGCCCGGGTGTTATTCCATACTATATTATGCCTCCGACGGGTTCTTGACGGCTATTTTGGATTCCGTAAAAGTTGATTCCTCTGGAGATGTAAAAAAGGACACGGTTTTTCTCCAGCCGATTCCAGGCCTGAATCCCCCACCTCCCGAAGCTTTCTCGTTGGCTTATGACAGCACAACTGACATTGTACGACTTAACTGGAGACGACCCAATATCCAGGAAACGGTGGTTTACCATGTTACAAGAAGCAGGGTGGATTCCTTTTGGGTCAAGGATATTAGCGTTTATGTTGAAGATACACTGTTTTTCGATACTTTGACGGCTATGCCTATTGGAACACGCTATTCATATTATGTATCTGTTTATACTTATTATTTCAAGGAAAGCAATGTCGCGGGTCCCTTGACAATGACCGTAAAATAAAAATAAAGGAAAGGAGTGCAAAGTGAGCTATCTTTATTTTGTTGTCGTACTCATCCTATGGTGCCTGTTTGCAGCGGAAGCAGCTGAATCATGGGAAAAAATTGGAATGGATGGAAAAGAAATCCTTGTCCTGAATGGATCAGCAGATAATATACTGGTAGGCACGGCCAGGCATGGTATTTATCAGGGTTTCATTCACACTAAAGACACGTTAGAATACTGGAGAATAGTATTTGGAAATCCCATGATGGATACATTGACTGTGCGCTCCATAAGTAGAGGTTATTCTGGCGACTGGATAGTGGTAGGTACTTCGAATGGAGTATTCACTTCTAACCCTTATATGAATGTCCCGCGTTGGGTAGAGGTTTTTTCCGGAATAGATGTTTATGGAAGGGACGGCAGCTTCATTGCCGGAGGTTCAAGAGGTTTATATCGTGAAGGGACTACAAACGCCATAAGACTGGATACCTTGATGCCGTTTTCGGATATCACGGGTACGTTTTGGAGTTGCGTTGCCCATGACGAGCTTTATGTTTATGCCGGTGGCTTGATGCCCTGTTTCAGCGGGCGTCCAAGTTGGGGAGGTGTCATGGTTACCAAGGATTTTGGGGAAACATGGGAAACGTGGGACAAGGGATTAACCCATGAAGCCTCTGTTTCAACGCTAACCATAATTGCATTATCCGGAAAAGTCCTATATTTTGCGGGTATGAAGCCAAGCCCGTTTCAAGGTTTGTATTCCTGCGGCAATCGCGGTATCCATTTGCGTATAACAGGTGATACCTCCTGGTCATCCGCAGGATTGGAAAAACGAAACATTAACGCCATTGTCCAATCCCCTTATCTAACAAAAAATTCCTCGGAAATGGTTGTTGCCACGGACAGCGGCGTTTATAGAGCGCTTGTTTCCATCAACTCCAAAAGCCTGCTGTGGCAGAAAGTGGGGGACCTTGACATCAATGTGAATTGCATCTCCTTTGACACGATGTCTAAGCAATTTCCATATTATACCCTCCTTGCGGGAACCACAGATGGTATATATCGATACGACTTGGCTTCAATGAATACAACCATAGAAAAAGAAGTCACCCACACCGGTGTTTCAGAATGGACGTCTGTCCTGCATGGGAATAGGCTGGTTTCCAATAGGCCAATTCAACGGGTGGTGGTTTATAATATCCATGGACAATGGGTGACAAGCATCCCTGGGCGCTCCCGATTTGCCTTGAATCTTGCTACCGAAGGAGGTCACTCGTTCCATATCTCCGGACATTATTTTATCGGTGTGGAAGACGTAAAAGGGAGGAGACGGGTACTTCAGTGGGATTTTATAAATTAAAAAAAGTAAGATTTCCAAATGCTCTAGAATCAGTCAATACCATCGTCAATTGAATAATTCGATTTGAAAGTATTTTACAGGCTATCAGATCCGCTTGTTTCGGACACGAAATTATAAGGCATAAAAATATGCCTCAGGGAAATTTATTTTTCATCCTTCTGGGGTATTAGAAAACGGATTTCCTTGACGTCTTTAAGCTTTATGACATAAGGATCTCCGCCGGATTTGGCAATGATCGTGGTGTTCACATTAACATAAGAACTTGAACGTTTGCCATCCGGGAGCACATAAGCAAGAATTTTTGTGCCATCAGTAAGCCACATCTCGGTTTGATAATATAAATGGCCGTCAAAGCTTAATGTTTCACCCGGCGAAATGAATATCGCGCTTACGTTATTCAGTTTTATACGCCTGAATGCAAGGCCATCCAACACCTCGATATAGTTTCCCTGGTCAGTTGAAACCCCGCTTACTTCCTTTTGGAGACCATTCAGATCGTAAACAATGGCTTTGATCGGAGCCGAACATCCGAATAAAATAAAAACAGGAAACAGAAAAAGGGCTGCTAAAATAAAATGCCCTTCCTTGCTCACGCCATCTGCTCCTTCTCGAAGTCCGCTTCTGTATTATAGTTTTTGATTAATCGATTGAGACCCACAAGTTCGATTATTTCACGCACATCCGGGTCGGGGATTATCATAAAGATCGATCCATTACTTTCCTGGACATCGCATAAGCAGTTGATAAAAACAGATATTCCTGAACTGTCGATGCAGGAGAGTTTTTCCAAATTGAATACAAAATGGTGAAATCCTTCCTGTATCAATTTTAGCACAGCCTTGTTTATTTCATCGTAGCGCTTGTTGATTAAAAGGTCACCTTCAATGTGTATGACCTTAAACCGTCCCTTGTCCGTAATGTTAAACTTCATTGTCCCTCCGGGTTATTTTATTTTTAATATAATATATCCGTAATTAGTCGGCAAGCAGGTTGTTAAGAGTTTTATTTGTAGAGGCTTTTATCATACATTGAGATCCCGTTCAAAAAAAAGACTGATTGTTCTTAAGTCGATATCAGTTTGGGAATGTAGAAAATTCCAGCCCTGTTGGGCCATTTTCTCGGCGGTTTTTTCAATCTCCCCGACAACAGAATCCGGTTCTCTTAAAAAACCCAGCGTAATTATTTTTTCAGTCCGCTCCTTCATTGTCCCTGCCAGTCAGCCCCGTTTTCCAAGCGCATGGCTTTCTCAGAATCATAGGGAAGGCCTTTTGCGAATTCGTCAATTGCAAGATTCAACATCTCAGCGTAATCAGGAAGACTGCCTTTTTTAAAACTTTTTGAGAACGAGGTGCAGACAAAACTAAAGACAACGGAATTGCTCTTAATATAATACAACTTGCCAGAAACCGTAACCTGGATTTTGAATTCCTTTTTAAGGTCCTTGTAGAGCTCCGCTCTTTCAAGCTTTAGAAAAAGGAAGAATGTCGGCTCATAAGAAGAGGATACCTTCACAAGACGGGATATATCCTTGGGGCTTATGTCCCCTTTTTTGTAAAATGAGTTTATTAGAAAAACCAGTGTTTCTAAAGCATCGCTGTCGTTGACTGTTTTAAGAATGTCATCAAATGGAACAAGCGCGATATTTCCCTGGTTCTTTCTGATTAAATCCTCAGTTCCTCGGGAAGACGCATTGAAGTCAAGAACAGAATAGGTTTTTGACAGAATCGGAAATACGACAGTCTTTGCATTGGATTCATATAGATGAAAAAGCTCCGGACTTTTAAACTGGATAAGAAATTTCGTAAAAACAGGTTTACTGCACCCGCTTAAAACAAGCAAAATAAAAAAAGATAGTAGGCTAATCTGAAAACACTTCATTTTTTTTAATATGAAATCCATTTACAAAATCCACTGCAGTCATGATTTTCTTATTTTCCGGTTTTAATGTAACAAGATCAATTGCACTGCCATCACCAGCCAGTATGCTCAATCCATCGGATCCTGCTCTTAGTATGGTGCCAGGTTTCCCAGTTCCGGTTAGACCGGACATTGCAGCCCTACAAACTATGATCCGTTTTCCATTATAAAACATATAGGATCCTGGAACCGGTGTAAAAGCCCTGATTCTATTATAAATTTCACTTGCAGGCAGGGTAAAGTCAATTCTACCTTCCTCTTTTTTAAGCTTTGGTGCCGGACTTGCGGCACTGGAATCTTGTTTGCTTGGGATTACCTCTCTTTTGGCAATTAAATTTACTGCACTTGTAAGAAGTTCCGCACCAATTATCTTCATGCGATCCGAAAGTTCGCCTGCTGTCTCATCCGGTTTGATGGCAATGCGCTTCTGGCTTATGATTTCCCCTCCATCCACTATATTGCCGAGAAAGAAAACTGTCAGCCCTGTTTCGGATTCTCCGGCTGCGATTGCCCTTGCTATTGGAGCCGCGCCCCTGTATTTCGGCAAAAGTGAACCATGCAGGTTTATCGAACCCAGGCGAGGAATACTGATTATGTCAAGGGGTAGTATCTTGAAGGCCACAATGACAATGATATCAGGCGACAGGTTTAAAAGTTCTTCCTTGAAAGAGGGGTTGTTAAGCATATCCGGCTGAAGGACCCTTAGACCATTATCCAGGGCAAAGACCTTGACCGGACTCGGCATTACAGAAAGTCCCCGACCTTTGTGTGTGTCTGGCCTGGTAACAACCGCTATCAGCTCATGTGGTGTATCAACAAGGGCCTTAAGGCTTGGCACCGCGAAATCAGGGGTGCCCATAAATACAATCCTGAGTTTCTCCATGGGGTAAATATAAATTAGGCAAAGTAATAAACGAAAAAGGAATATGAAATAAATCTACTTTAACAATTCAAGCGACTTCATATTACGGTAAACGGCCTTGCCCCAATTAAAATCCTCTTTAAAAAAAACAAAACCATGATCACGGAATTTAGCCCCTTTTTCCATTTCATCAGCAATGGCTTTTTGCATGGAAGTCTTCCGTTGAATAAGGCGTGGGTCCATTGGTTTGCATAGAAAAACCCGATCAAATACGCTCCAGTCAGTTGTTTTAGGAAGCGGGATCAAATAATATTCGCGCAAAAATCTGACAGTGTTGGATTCAGGCGGCAAACACTTCTCAAACATGGGATCAAGAAGCCATGACCAGCAGCAGAATGCCTTGAACTTGAATTCAGGGAAATATTTTGGAAAAAACTCAAATGCAGTCTCATAAGATTTTCCGCATGCATTCATGTCCATGGGGCCTATTGCCGGGATATGAACCGAAAGGAACGGATCGGTCCTGCTGAATATTTTTTTCCAGAAATAAGTATTGAGCTTGATTTTCTTGCGGACAACATGTCCGGTTGGTGAAATAGGATATCCTTCAACCCATCCCTGGCCTTCAGTAAGGGTTGATTTCCAGACATCAGGGCCAGGTGAGAGGTTATCCACATCAGCATGCTCCCCGTCTTCTCTGTAAAACTTATCAGGTTCAGAAAGGGCAATCACACCATCCGTAGGATGGCGAAAAACAACAATCGGAAAAAAACCGTTTTCCTTGAATTCAAATTGCAGCCTGCCGAGCCTTAGAATTTGCCCTTTCATTTCTCGCACAATCCAATCAAAAACGGATAATCCCCATTCTCCTCTCCTTGTCCTGTAATCACGCATCCAGACTTCAACGTCAATTAGAGTATCTTTGAGTATTGATAAAGGTATCCCCCTGTCATTATAAAAAGCTTTAAGCCTTGGAATTCCTGATAAAAGAGTGACTACCTGCACAAGACCTGACTCTGAGTCTGATATTTTTCCAATTTCAGGCCATTCCGGAACCATGGGAATATCAGGAATATTTCCATACAAAAGGCAGTGATAATGCCAAGAAAGACGCTCTAATAAGGGATGCTGTTTTATTATCATCAATGCAGAAAGAATCCCTTCACATATATCGTCCTTGTAACCAAGTTCATAGCAGGTTTCATTAATGGTTTTAACATCAAGAAAAGGAATACATCCAGGTTTATAAGATTTTTCAGAAACATCCCATGCAATCCGCCAATCAAATTTATTTCCAGTTAATTTCAATTCAACGGCCATGGTTTTGACATTCCATTGATTCATTTCATCCGCCTTCTTCGCATTAAGATTGACGATATAGTAAAACCATAAGGATTAGTTGTATTTAGGGCCTGAAAATATAATATATAATGAAACTATTTTTATTGCCTACACGATGTATGCTGTAGGACAAGGATCACAATTGATGAACCCTAAAGAACAGCAAGCTTATCTGTTATCATGGGGTTCTGGATCGTGACTAATAATGAAGCACCGAATAAACCAGTTGTTTTATTTTCCTAGTCCAGACAGAGGAAAACAATTTTATCCCCTACTAAAATAGACCTTACTAAAACAACCGGTCTTGCAATCAAGATGATAATTTAAAGCACTCTTACCAACCGGGCTGCCAAATCCATTTCCTGCAAATATGTCTTAAAGACTATATTTTGCTTTGACTTCTTTTTCAGCTTTCAGCCAGTCGGAAAGGTCGTCGCCACCTTTACCTTTGCTTACACGTTCATTAAAAATAACCTGTGCGCGCTTACGAATTTCATCCTGTAAGGCCTCTAGTGTGACCTGTGGTTTTTTTGCAGTAGCAGTTTTTTGTATTGCCATAAACATTCTCCTTTCATTGGCATTAATATAATTGCCCCTTGACATGAATTTCAATAAAAACTTTATAAAATCGGCACGATAGCTGATAACTGGCTTATAATCAATGCGTTGCGGGCATGGATTTTCACTTGGAAATTATAATTTTTCCATTTTCGGCCTAACCCCTCAAGTTTTTCCTTTATACCGACGATATCATTCGTACAAACGGTAGGCATTCCGACAATAAGGACATTGGCGGAATAAAAAAACTAACGTAAAACAAGGAGGTTTTACCATGCGAATCAATCACAACATTTCCTCAATGGTCACCCAGGGCGCATTAGCCGGGGTAGGTCGCGAACTTAACAAGTCCCTGGAACGTCTCTCAACAGGTCTTAGAATCAACCGAGCAAGCGATGATGCCGCAGGTCTTTCTGTTTCCGAACAGTTACGGACCCAGGTAAGCGGTATGGGCAAGGCAAAAGGCAATGCCTCTGACGGTATAGCCCTTCTCAATATCGCGGAAGGTGCAGTGAATGAAATCGAAGCCATGCTCCAGCGCATGCGCGAACTCGCGGTGCAGTCTGCAAACGACACTCTTACAACAACGGAACGCAGCTACACTAACCAGGAGTACCAGGCGCTTGTAAGCGAAATCGACCGCATCACAAATGTAACTCAATACAATACACAGACTCTGCTTGACGGGCAGGTGGGTTCTTTCGGAGCAACAGGTAGTGCAAGTTGTATACTCCACATAGGTCCGAATGCAAGAACAACCGATCGCCTGTCAATAACCATAATAGGCACCTCATCCGGTGCAATGACAATTGCGGGTTCAAGCGTTACAAGCCAGGCAGTGGCCGAAAGCGCAATTCTGTCAATTGACGTTGCCATCAACTCTGTTAATAAGCTCAGAAGCGACCTTGGTGCTTATATAAACCGTCTTGAACACGCAATAAACAACCTTGACAATCAGACGCATAACACACAGTCCGCTGAATCCGCCATTCGTGATGTTAATTTTGCAATGGAAACATCCCAGTTCTCAAGAAACCAAATCCTGACGCAGTCCGCAACAGCGATGTTGGCACAGGCCAACCAGGCGCCTCAGACAGTGCTTACGCTCCTACGTTAATGGTTCAAAGATTCGCAGTTAGTCCTACCGGTATGCCTCTCCTTCCTCTTGGGGGGAGAGGCATATTTATTTCTGTGCGTCAACCTTGCAGATAAAAATTAAATTGAAAGAGGTGTTTCCCATTGTAATTCAATTACCGATTAATATGGCGCAATTTTTCGCGATCTGTATTTACGAACAGAGAAAAACCAAAACTCCTGTCAGTTAACTGGAAATAACTCGGAATACAAAAACCATCCGCTATATTCACCAAGCCTTTCGAAAATCTGGCAACATCAAGAGCTTATTGACCTGGAATAAATTCCAGAATGCGTAGGCCCGTTCAATCTACTCACATTAGACACGTGAGATTGTTAGGTTTGATAAAAAAGCTTAATGGTTTCACGACAGCGACTAAAAAATCTGACAGTTAAAATTCGTTATTTTACCAGAGTTATGGCTCTTGTATATAGGGTTCCATTACTCTGCACCCTGACCAGATAAATACCTGCAGGCTGCGAGGATGCATCCCAGGCAATCCCCGATGTAAGCTGTGCGCGTTTAACGGTGCAATTAAGCACGCATGTACCCTGGACAGAAAAAATGCGCATGTTTGCCAGGCCTTCTGTTTCTGCATTTTTTCCGCTAACAGTGATTTTTACCCTTGGTTTAAAGGGATTTGGTGCAACATAAATACCCGATTCAGCCTTCTTTTGTTCAAACGAAGCGGATAATCCGGTGTTAGGTTCTCCGCTCCAACCGGCAAGCCGAGCATACAGCCACCATACGGCTATTCCCTTGAGAACACAGTTAAGGTTTGCCTCTGTAGGGGTGTCCGAATGAGCGCATCCACGGCATCCTTCATACCCCATGGAACCCATTGTAAGACTGGATAAAACATCATCAGGATTTCCTTCTATCCATTGAACTGCCCAGTTGCCACCTGTATAGTTCAGATTATCATACATGTCGAGATTCCAGAAATAATATCCATCCGGATCGTACGCTTCGATATCCGCAAAATCAAACAGAATGCGCTCCTTTTCTCTGCAATGATTCCGGATAAGTTGATTGTTATAGTGAACACTGTTTTCAGTCATGTTTTCACCCTGACCTTCGGCATGACCCGTCATATAGATAAAGGTAACATGTGGGAACAACGCAACCAGAGAGTCCATATTATCGACATATAGTTGAGCATTGTGCCCGTTAATGCTGCACCATGAATACATGATGACATTTATATGACTATTCGCCGGGTTTTCAAGAAATGTTTTTACACCATAATACCAAGGTGTCTTTCCTTTGTCATCATGGGAGTCACCTGTTGAAAGGTCGCTGGAGCTTCCGGATATCCCGTTATCAATAAGATGGAGAGAATTTGTCTGTTCTGTTTCACTCCAGGCAAATGCAGTTCCGAACTCAGGATAGCTCTCCAAGGCGTTCATTCCGGTAATCAACTGGCTTCCGTGTGATGTATGATTATAAGCAATATGCAATTTCGCCTTTGCCGAATCGATCCAATTATCAGGAACTGCATTCATATCTCGGCAGTTATGATCGATAAGAAGATGTCCACTTTGAGAAAAAAGAAGGGAAAAAATGCAACTGGACAATAGAATGGCCTTGGAAAGCAAATTTGTTATTGAGGTCATAAAACTCCTTGAAGTGATTTAAAATAAACCCTATAAGTTATCATACTCAAGAACAAATT
>CAWHPS010000033.1:0-404840 GCA_963831235.1 uncultured Fibrobacterota bacterium | reverse complement strand
ACCCAAGAATACACTTAAAAGAGCGGGATAGGTGTAAAAATATTTATATTATCACTGTGGAAAAGATTGATCGTATAACCTATTGGAAAGACAGCGCGGAACATGACCTTCCAGTCATTGATGATTTGTTTAATTCCGGAAGGTATGATTGGGCACTTTTTATCGGCCATCTGGTTCTGGAAAAAATATTAAAGGCAAGATGGGTCTTCGACAATAATGACGATCCTCCAAAGACACATAATCTTAGCCAATTAGCAAGACGGACAAAATTAAATATATCAGAAGATTTGAGTCTTTGGTTATTGCAGGTAAATGATTTTAACCTGGAAACAAGGTATCCTGATTATAAACATGAATTTCACAAGAGTGTTACTAAAGAATTTACTTTAGTTCAACTTGATAAAATAAAAGAAACATACCAATGGATAGCAAAGAGCATGTAATGAAGATAGGCGCCACGCTTATCGAAAAAATCAGGGCTAAAGGAGTCCACATCTCCTCTGCTTTTTTGTTTGGAAGCCATGCAAAAGGAAATGCCCGTTTGGATAGTGATATTGATATTGCGCTTGTTTCTCCAGACTTTTCAGGTTTTAGGTTCAATGATTTAGGGCGGGTTGCAAAAGAGGTTTATTCAATTGATGCTGATATTGAAGTCTTTACGTTTAAGGATTCTGATTTTACGCCAGCCAATCCCTTTGTTGAGGAAATAATTCGAACCGGTCTTAGATTGGCCTGATAATATTTTTTGTAAACAAATATAATTGTCTTTTCTTTTTATTACTGTACTCAATTGTGTACATTATTCATCATGTTCCATTGATCTTCCCATAGAAATGGATTAGATTATTGGTGTATGGAACGAATAGAACAATATTCCGACTACAGGAAATTTTTACAAGATTACTGCAAGGAAATCAAAAAAAGATTTCCAGGGTTCTCTTACCGTTATTTCTGTCAGAAGGCAGGACTCAAATCTCCTTCGCTGTTAAGGGAGGTCATGGAAGGCAAAAGGGGCTTATCAATTTCAACCATAAGGGCCTTTATAGCGGGTTTGGGACTTACTGAAAGCAATGGCCGCTATTTTACAGCGCTTGTCCTGTTCAACCAGGCAAAAAACTCCAAGGAGAAGCAGGAATATCTTGATCAGTTAAGGGGCATACGCCGAAAGGTGACACAAAAGGTTATACCGCTTGATATGTACGCTTATTACACAAAATGGTACAACCCCGTGATACGTGAACTTGTTTGTATTATGGATTGGAAGGGAAATTACGAGACACTTTCAAAGGCTGTAAATCCGCCTATTGGAATAAGGGAGGCCAGGGAGAGCATTGAATTGCTTCTTAAACTCGGCATGATAAAGAAAAAACCGGATGGGAAATACATACAAACGGATCCGGCAATTACAACCGGACCGGAAACCCTGTCACTTGCTGTGCGTGAACTCAACAGGCAAATGGCCGAACTCGGTGAAAGGGCTATTCGTGAAATCTCTCCATCATTAAGGGACGCATCAAGCCTTACCCTCGGATTGTCTCAAAAAGCCTACATAAAGGCCAAACAGGAAATACAGGAATTCAAACATCGCCTTGTCCGTATAGCGGATGAAGATTCGGAAACCGGCAAGGTATATACCGTTAATGTTCATCTTTTCCCTATAGGCGAGGACCCGTCGAGAAAGGAAAAACAACAATGAAAATCATTATAGCGTTATTTTTAACATCTATTTTACTGTCAATCAATTTCATCGGATGCTCAAAACCCACTGATTTGGCCGGCGGTTCGAGTGATCATGGAAATTCAATGAACAACCTTATTAACACTGGTAAAATTGATTGCCTTATTGATTCAACATGTGTAGGTTACGGTAGCAAGCCTGATGGGTACAGTATTATTTCATTATGTGATACAGGCTATCCTTTAACAAGTTCTTTTTGCCGTGAACTTGTAATAAGCGCTGAATTCCCGTTAAAGTCTTTTTATTTTGATTCTTTGCCGGCCGGTACATTCAGTCTGATGATTAGAGATACATCGAGATTGTTAGGTGCTTTTCTTAAAAAGGTAATTGTTTATTCTGATTCAACAACAAGCATTAAAAATTTATTTCTTGAAGATATGCGCGGTTATGATAGTGTAATATTTATTGACACCTCTACCAATGATACCTCCGCCTTGAAAAATGTCAGTTTGACACTTTTAGGAACACCAATTCAAATAAGGACTGCAACACAAAATGATTCAGTCTGTGAAATCAAGAATATACCTTATGGAGGTTATTCAGCCATATTAAAGCAAAGCACGAATGAAATAATAAAAATCAGCGATGTTTTTTTATTGGGAATTGGTGGAATGCCGACAGGCGGACCTGTTATCGATGAAATAAAAGTTAAAGTTAATATGAAAAACGAATAGGCGCTCTAAACGGATCGTTTTTAAGAGAAGATCATGAGCTTTATACTAGTCAAAGCTTTCATGTCTTGTCAAAAAAAAAGATTGATGATGAGCAATAACCATTAAGTCAGTAAAACTGAAAGGAGCTATTATTATGTGTACCCGTATTTTTAAGCCATTGCTTGTTACCATTGTTATGGCCACGTTTGCATTTTCAACAGATAAAATCACAAGTCCTGTTAAGACGGATTTTGCCACGTACTATCCCCGGGAAATCAATTTAACAGCCAAGGCCAATGAAAATGATTTTACAATATCATCTGATTTCAGCAACATTGAAAATTGGGCTGATTCCGGCCTTTCTTCAGAAGAAAAAAAATTGTTGTCACAGAATGGCTTTGTTGTATCGCCTGCCAAGGAGGGCTTTGCGAATTTTTCCGACCTTTATAATGTTTTGAAAAATGAAAAGAACCTTTATTTTATCACAACAGACGCCATGCTGCACAGTTTTCATATACTTTATGATTATTCCTTGAGGGACATGGAAACAAACCATTTTTTCGAAGACCTGAAAGCGGTTGATGAGGCTCTTTATGATTTCATGGTTTATGAATTCAGCTATAATTCATATTCAACAGAAACAATAATCAGGGACGCCTTAAGGTTAAATATGGCCTACTTTGGAGTGGCATTAAAAGAGCTTGATTCCACCTTTATCCCTTTAAAAGAAGTTGATTCATTGGTTAATGCGGAATGCACACTTATGAAAAATCATGAAGGAATAAGCCGCTCGCCAATCTTCGGGATAGACGAAGACTACAGCCAGTATGTTCCCCGCGGCCACTATACGCGCACACAACTTCTTTCCTCGTATTTCAAAGCAATGATGTGGCATGGCAGAATGCAGTTTAGGGCTGATACTACAATTGATAATATTGATAACCTAATGCTTCCTACTTTACAGGCATTGATAATCTGCCAGGCTCTTGTTTTAACTCAACCATATGAGTCTTTTCTTCCATGTTCAAGCGCATGTAATTCTTTGTCATTCTGGAGTAGAATTTATGAACCAACCGTATTCTTTGTAGGCAAATCAGATGATATTAATCCCAGTCAATACATAAAGCTTGCTGAATCAGTATATGGAGATTTAATTGAAAGGATGAGTATTGCCTATCTTGCTGATTCCACTCTTTTAAGAAAATTTATATGTGCGGTTAATGGTCTTGCTACGCCAAAAATATGCAGTGATAATGGAATAAATTTCAGGTTCATGGGGCAAAGATTTATTCCTGACTCCTATGTACTGGATCAATTGGTTTATGACAGGATAAGTGATCGCATGATGCCAAAGGGCCTTGATGTCTTTTCCGCAATGGGGTCAGACAGGGCATTATCAATATTAACAGGCAGATATAATGAAGACCGTTTTGGAGGATATCTTGCAAAAATGGATTCATTGCGGAGTTATTTTAATTCGCTTCCGGCCTCACAATGGGCGGAAAACCTTTACTGGAACTGGCTTTATACTTTACAGCCGCTTATTGAACCAAAAGACAATAAGTATCCTCCATTTATGCGGACCATTGCCTATCAGGACAAGACACTGACAACAGCAAGCGGTTCATGGGCTGAATTAAGACATGATACAATCCTTTATGCAAAGCAAAGTTATGGAACTTCCGGTTTTCCGCCGCTTTTACAAACAACCTATGGTTATGTTGAACCCCAGCCTGAATGTTTTGCACGTATCGCATCCCTTGCCAGATTCATGAGAGATGGGCTTGTTGACCGGGACATAATATCCGAGCAGATTCTTTCCAAATTGGAATCCCTTGAAAGAACATCCGCCGCGCTTCAGTCCATTGCGGAAAAGGAATTGAACCATGAACAACTCACCCTTACGGAAGTAAACATTATCAATGGATTCCCTGTGGTGTTAAAAGACCTGAATGATTTTAACGCATTTTCTGCAACCAATGAGGCTGATTCAAGTATGGCCGTTATAGCGGATGTTCATACGGATCCTAATGCAGGAGAGGTACTTGAAGTTGGATGCGGACGCCCGTGGAAAATGAATGTTGTTGTTAAAATGAATGGCAAGCTTTACCTTGCAACAGGCGGTGTTTTTTCATATTATGAATTCACCCATCCGATGTCAGACAGGCTTACTGATGAAGCGTGGCAGGATACCCTTGCAAACAATAAGCCCCCAATGGCTGTTGATTGGGCTGATACTTATGTATCAACATTATTGGATGATGCAAAAGGATTTAATAATTATGATCTTATTGGGAGAATAGACACATTTACGATTGTTCCGGATATTTATAATCAAACCATGGTCGAGAATCTCCCTGAATCCAATGACATGGTAGCTACATCAGTATATCCGAATCCATCCAACCCGCAGGTAGCAATAAGTTTTGATAACCCTACCCGTAATGCTGTTGCCTGCATTTATAATCTTAATGGACAACTTGTAAAGAACCTCGGAAATGTAAAAAGCAGCAACATAGCCATTAATGTTTCTTTAATGCCAAGTGGGACTTATGTGTGCAAGATTACAACAGGCAGGAAGCAGCTTATCAAGAGGTTCGTGGTAAATAAATGACGATTTCTTCGGTTTCCCCATGGTTTTTCTTTAAAGCACTTCCCTTTTTCAAGTGGAAAAGGGAAGTGCATGATTTTATGAAAAGCTGTTGCGTATGGATTGTCCAAATATTTATTTATTCGTATTAACCGTATAATTTTATTCGGTTAATCTTTTCACTTTCAATAAATTATCAACGGAGGCTTCATGAAGTTTGTATTTATCAGCATTTTAATTATCGCCGGATTCTCATTCAATGTCTTATGCGCGTCCGAACCCGCATCCAAGGCAAAGCCTTCAACAAAGCAGGAAGTTAAAAAAGCCGTGCCCAAGGTTGATACTATGGAAGTTGAGGCCAGGCTTGTCGAAATTCCAGGCACCCTCGCACCAAATGATCTTTACAATTATGTTTACATAATGAAATACCGCATTGTAAAAGTCATAAAAGGTTCTTATAAGGAAAAAGACATCCTTGTGGGCCATTATAATCCTTTAATCGCACGCTCGCAGATTAAAGATAAAATGGCTAAATTTGCATCCGGCAACATTTCAAAATTCGAGGAAGGCGCGGTTCATAAGCTCACCCTTATTGAGCCCATCTCCCTTGTATGGAACGATGCTGTCCAGGACGAATATTTTGATTCCGAACTTGTGAAATACTATGCCATTAAGGCTGATCTGGTAAAATAAATGAACAGTATCATGTTTAACATCTTCATGGGACAAATCGTATAGGAGGCGAATCGCCATGGTTTTTTCTTCACATATATTTCTGTTTTATTTTCTTCCAATCTTCCTGGTTATTTATTACATCCTGCCGTTTACCTGGAAGAATTTTTATGTACGCAATTCGTGGATAACGGTTTCAAGTTATATTTTTTACGGCTGGCTTGTGCCCTGGTATATAATTCCCATGCTCGCATCAACAATATGGGATTATGTCTGTGGAAAGGTCATAACAACTCCAGGCATGGCTCAGTGGAAAAGGAAAGCGGCCCTGCTTACTGCAATTATAGGCGACATGAGCCTTCTCGCCTTCTTTAAATATACGCCGCTCATGCTTCAGGCTGTTGATAAACTTAACAGCGTATTCGGGACAGGTACAAGTTATTTCGGCTTATGGAATGTTGTTCTTCCTGCGGGCATATCGTTCTACACCTTCGTTGCCTTAAGCTATACAATCGACCTATACCGCGGCGATGCCAAACCGGCACCCAACTTTCCTTCATTCACCTGCTTTATCGCTCTTTTCCCTCACTTGATAGCAGGCCCTGTTATCCGCTACAGCAGCGTTTCCGGAATGCTCGCTAAACGGGATCATACTCTCACAAAGTTCACAAGCGGGATGTCAATCTTCATGCTCGGGTTCGCAAAGAAGATTCTTCTTGCCAATACAGCGGGCCAGATTGCCGATACTGTGTTCCGGGCCGATAATCCTGATGTTGTTTCCGCATGGATAGGAACATTAGGCTATCACTTCCAGATATATTTTGATTTCTGCGGTTATTCCGACATGGCAGTCGGTCTTGCGCGCATGATAGGTATAGAGTTTCTTAAGAACTTCAATGCCCCATACCACGCAACAAATTTAAATGAATTCTGGAAGCGGTGGCATATTTCACTCACCAATTTCATCCGCGATTATCTCTATTTTCCGCTTGGGGGCAATCGTGTAACACTCCAGAGAATGTATTTCAACCTTATCCTCTGTTATTTCCTGTCAGGCTTGTGGCATGGCGCCAAGATTACGTTCATTGTTTGGGGTCTTTACCAGGCTGCATTCATGATCCTTGAACGGCTCCGAGGTAAAAAGAGCCTTCTTGGTGATGCGCCGGTCTGGGCACAGGTACTTTTCAACAATGTTATTGTCATGTTCTCCTGGACAATCTTCCGTTCGCCTTCCATCAAACAGGGACTTAATTATTGGTCATCCATGGTTGGGTTCAACCATACCGGAGCGGCTTCGCCTCTTTTGCGGGCGGAACTTCTAACAGCCAAACATGGAGTTGAGCTTGCAGTGTGCGCGGTATTTGCCTACATTTCCATCCAGGCGCACGACTGGGTTGAAAAGGGTATGACACCTGTCAAGATGGCGATAACACTTGTGGTTTTTGCGCTTGCTGTTTTTGCAATGTTCACACAGACATATAACCCGTTCCTTTATTTCCAATTCTAAGATAAGGAAATGGCCATGACACGCAAACAAATGATACTCTTCACAGGAATCTTTCTTTTCATTATTTATATTGTGCCGGTTGTTCAGACCACTTACGAGTTTATCCACAATAAAGAGCACCATATCCAGATACTTGATTTGCTTGAAGATCTTTTTTTAACCCCTGCGAGGAGAGCAAACGTTGAGACCGCCACCATTAATGAACTCAAGGTGGCAGTTGATTCCATATCAATGGAGATTTCAAAAGTACCGGCCCCTTTTGACACAATGAGCACTGAAATAACAGATAAAATTGATTCAAAAATCAACGAAATGCTTCTTTTCGCAAAACTACGCAAACGCAGCGCAGCTGATTACAGCAATGACGCTCAAGTCAAAATTCGCCTGCTCAAGAAAAATATTCTTGATTATAACAGACATATAAAAGGTGCCAATAACCCTTATATTGTTGATGATACGATCAAACCTTATTACAAAAGTCTTGTCAAAATTGAAGCAAACCTGAATTCCCTTTTAGCTGACATTGAAAATGAGGCCCCCCCATACGGTTTTATTAGTAAATTAAAGGTTATTATTGAAGAAACAGCCCTTCTAACCAGTGAAAGAATGAATACAAAAGGACTTTCGGGATATGCAAATCTTACTCTCACAGCCCTGCGTCGCAATATGGTAGGTGCGTCCTATTTAAGGCCGTATGAAAAAGAGATGGAGAACACTTCTCTTTTCACAATTGCCGTAAGACCCAAATATCTGCTGGCTTATTACGCGCTGTTCGGTTATCTTGGCGACAAAGGAGTTCAGGGAAGAAACGGCTGGCTTTTCTACAAACCGGATGTTGAATATCTTATAAGGCCCTATGTAAATGATGAACGTTCCATAGAGGTTGACGCAAACGATGTTCCGATTAAAGATGCCATTGTTGATTCGATTAAAGCGTTCCAGCAGGTGCTTAAAGACAGAGGAACCGATCTTATTGTCATTATTATGCCTGCCAAACCATCAATCTATCCTGAAATGCTCGCCCCTGATATGAACCCTGATATGTCCGGAAAAATAAGCCATTCCGTGCGAATGATTGATGAACTGAAACGGGCCGGTGTTGAAACAGTTGATTTATACAGCGCTTTTTCAGAAGAACGGAAAAACGATGTTGACGCAGGGGATTCCCTATATATGCGTACTGACACGCATTTCAGGACCCGCGCGGTTCGTACGGCAGCGAGGGTGGTAGGAGAGCGTATCAAAAAATATCCATGGTATGTTCCCGGCATTACGGAATTTGAAATTGACACAATTACAATCCACAGAAACGGCGATATCTCTGAAATGACCAAACTCAATTCTCTTACAATACGAGATCTGATGCTCTCTTTTCCGCCGGAAGCCGTGAAATGCTATCAGGTTTACAAAATAAACCGTGATGCAAATAATGTTGAAACCGAGCGGAGTCTTTACAAGGACGATTACCGGAATTCCCAGGTGCTTGTGATTGGCGACAGCTATTCCCGCATATATCAAACCGATGAACCGCGGTCAGCCGGATGGATATCGCACCTTGCTGTTGAACTTTCCCAGCCGGTTGCGTCCATTGTCAATGATGGCGGCGCATCCACCCTTGTCCGTGAAACCCTCGCAAGGAAGATAAACGTGCTTAAAGGCAAGAAGGTTGTTGTCTGGGAAATTGTCGAACGTGACCTGCGCTTTGGAGACAAAGGCTGGCGGAATGTATCGTTAGCCCAAAATACGCAGAATACTGAAAGTGATGGACAATAGCTGTGTTTTTTTATATTATTTGTATATTTATATATTAATAGTTGAACTAAACCCCAAAGGAGAGAAACATGATTATTCAAACAAGAAACATCTTTTCCATCCTTGCTATTTTTGTATTTTTCTGTTTTGTCTCTGCTCAGACCGATACAATCGATGCCGGGAAACATGCCAAGGTTTTAATACCATCAGGAGGGGAAATCTATAAGGTAGGGGATACTCTTCGTTTCAAATTCCTTGCTGATAATACGGTTGGTAAAAGCGGCGGATATGCAATAAAGGTCTCAATTGACAGTGGCAAAACATTCGGCCAGAATTATATACAACATATTATCGCTCCTAACGATACCAACATATACTATCAACCATCGGATCCGGATTTTAAAAATATTCCCTGGGTTATTCCGGATACTCTTGAATATTTGGATTCACGACTACGTATTAAAAAATTATATATGGTATCAGACCAGGTTGTTTTGCAGCTGAATGATGTTTATAATTCATTGAACCAGGGCTATACATATAATTCAGGCGTGTTTTCCATAATACCAAATGATACTACGAGGATTGAGAATAAAATACAACCTTATCTTCAAGCTCATTTTAATGTCATGATAAAAGACAATGTACTGTTTTCAACAAGTCCTGTTGCAATAGTGAGAGTGGTTGACATAATGGGCCGTACTGTTGCATCATTTGGCGGTAATGATTGTTTAAAGATAGATCTTAAATCAAATCTAAAGTCTGGAATTGCAGCAGGAGCTTATAAAATATCAGTCCAGTCTGTAAAAGGTGAAACTTCTGTTGTCAACTGGGCTTTTGTAAGGTAAAACGGACTTTTTATTTAGTAAGAGTTAAGGAATAATTAACACAAAGGAGAGAAACATGCATATTTCAAAAACCCAAAACAATAGTTTTAAAATCAAAAATGTATTCTTAATTCTGGCTGTTCTTTTATCTTTCAGTTTTACCCACAGCCAGATTCCTGAAGGTGACCATGCAAAGGTTTTAGAACCAAGTGGAGATGAGATTTTCAAGGTCGGGGATACAATTCACATCCAGTTTCTTGCTGATGCCAGTTTCAGCGACTATGATATAAAAATATCTGTGGATAGTGGAAAGACTTTTGGATTTCAGTATATTGATACAAACTATTATTACAAACCAACGGATCCTGATTTCAAGGACAAAGCCTGGGTAATCCCAGAAACACTTACAGTAAATAGATCTGGCCGTATTTCTAAAATATATATGGTATCCGAACACGTTGTATTGCAGCTTGATGATTTGTATAATAAAGATCCCAAAAAATATAATTCTGGTGTTTTTGCGATAGTGCCAAAGTCACCTGATAGGATTGAGGGTAAAATTCAACCTGCCTTTCAAACGGGTTTTAATGTCAGAATAGAAGATAATGTATTATTTTCAAGCAGACCTGTTGAATTGGTTAAAGTGGTTGATATAATGGGTCGTACGGTGGCATCATTCAACGGGAATGCCAATTTAAAGATAGACATTAAATCAAATTTAAAGACGGGAATTGCAGCAGGGGTTTATAAAATATCTGTCCAGTCTGTAAAAGGTGAGACTTCTGTTGTCAATTGGGTTTTTGCAAGGTAGGACTAAACATTTTAGCAATAATCCTTTTGTCCTTCCTTTAATTTGTCCGGCGGCACAGAGGCCGTCGGCTGGTCACGATAGTGTGTTCACTTATAATACCGAGCCAGAGACGGCTCGGTAGAAATCTGGCAGACAATTGTAGCGAAATGCGAGGCCGTCTCTGGCCTCGCACCTTAATAAACAAAAATGTAATTGATTAGCCGGCGGCCTCTGCGCCGCCGGACAAAATGAGGCAAAGAAAAACATGGAACAAAAGAAAATGATTAAAGGGTTGTTTTTTTGTAAATTACGAAAACATTTCTTAAAGATTTGCCTTTTTAATTTTATTTTGATTTGCACCAATGGCTTTTCTGCAACAACTCCTTCTGTAAGTCTTGTTAACAAAAACTACGACCGTATAAAATCAAAAGTTCTAATTAGAAAAGTCACAATCCCTACACGTGCCAACCTTGACTATGCAGCCTATGCTGCAAATGTTATGATAAGCGATTCCACTTCATGCGAAATAAAAGCCCCTGCTGGAAAAAAGGCCTTAAAGGATTTGTCTTTCAACAATACCCTTTTGCCCACATCGATTGTCGATCGTCTTTCCAAAGCCCCTCTTACTGAAACGGAACGCATGTCACCAATGGCTTATGGCGCTCTAAAGGAATATCTTCTCAAGTGGAACTTTGAAAAGTCTCAGAAGCTTGTTGAAATGATGAACGGTGTTACAGAAGAACGATGGGAGAACGATGAGCTATGCAAGCCCGCGCAGGAACCGTGTGATTTATACCTGGAGCATAAGAATGGTTCTGTAACAGGGATGTGGGTTAAGATTGAATTCAAACCCTGGATTAAATTTTTAAAAACGGTTGATGATGAAGACAAAGACGGGTTCCCGGAAATATACGGGAAAATAAATCCGGATTTTCTAAACCCCGAAATGCTGACTGAAATATCAGATAAATATGTCAAAAAAGTCCTTTCAAAGGATGAGATCATAACCTGGTCAAATGAGCTTGCATCATTCTGGTATCCAACATATAATACGGATAACTATAAGTATGAAGGCAATAAATGGCCTGATAAATATGTCGAACCCGAAATAGTCAAGGAACTCAATGGCTTGTCATTCGACAATCCGCTGATTGTCATTAAAGGCAAGCCTTTCGGGTATCCGCTATACCAGCTGATTCTGGTAGAAGGCATGCAGCAGGAAAATGTTGCAGTTGAAAAACCAGGCACATCGGTTTTGAATTCAAAAGCAGGCCAGGATCCTTCAACAGCAATATCCATTGCCGCGAACCTCTCATTGTTCAAAAAAGAGCTTGAACAGAACGGCAATTCCTATGAAGCCTGGGCAGCTCCCTTCAAACCTTTTTATGGTGGTTTGAATAAAATTCTGACCTCAACGCCGATTGATATAAAAGGTTTTGAGGGTAAAAATGATTTTCTTTTCTTCAGGAATTCTTACAATTACATTGTTGGCGGCGATTTGGGCAAACAACCGGAAGGTAAAAATCCTCTGCCGGTCATCATTGCCATGAACAATCTCATGAAATCAATGGGTGTTGATTTTATATTCATTCCAGCGCCTGTAAAACCCGAAATATATCCTGAAGAGACCGGTGTTTCATTACCAAATGGTAAAGGGAATATTGTAAACCCATACAGCAGGAAATTTTTAAAAGACCTTTCAGACGCGGGTGTTGATGTTGTTGATTTATACACCCCTATCCTTGCTGAAAAGGCGAAACCCTGCAAGGGCTGTGAAACGGTTTATCAGCACCAGGACACTCATTGGGCAGACAGGGGTCTTGAGGTTGCGGCAAAGGCAATTGCGGATCGTATCAAGAAATATGGCTGGTATTCTGGTTTGCCGAAAACAGTTTTTACGGTCAGAGATACAACGTTCTCGAAGACAGGGGACATTGTATCGCGTCTTGCAATAAGCGCTCAGACAAAATACAAACCAGAGAATTTGAAAGGTGCCATGGTTGTCGGGCCAGAGAACAAGCTTTACGATAGCGATAAAAACAGTCCTATACTGTTTCTCGGGGACAGCTTTCTCGGCATGTATGAGCTTACGGACTGCCGTCATGCCGGAGTATCAGCCCATGTTGCAAAAGAACTCGGCGTGCCACTTTATACCCTTGTAAGCTACGGCGGCGGGCCCACGATTACGCAAAAGATAAAGCGTATGGGCAAAGCAGGTATTGCGGGAAGGAAGCTTGTGGTGTGGCTTATGGTGGCGCGAGATTTGTATAATTATCATGAGAACTGGGAAAAACTGGATAAATTAGAATAATTAAAATAATGCCAAAAATATTTAAGAAAGACGGGTATTCTTTTTTCTTTTATAGTAATGAACATCATCCTGTTCATGTGCATGTAAGATACGGTGGTGGTGAAGCTGTTTTTGATTTGGATCACGGAGTTGAATTACGTGAATCACAAAACATGAAAGTGAATGTACTTTCAAAAGCACAAAAACTTGCTTTGGAAAACAAGAAATTGATAATGGAGAAGTGGAATGAGTACGTTGGTTGATACGGTTAAGTCCGCTGTTTATAACAAAGGGCATATTGTAGTTAGCATGGAGAGTGGTATTGAAATTCGGTTTCCTGTTGACTGTAACCCGCGACTGTCAAAAGGAAATGCAAAACAGCTTAATAATATTGAAGTCTCGCCTTATGGTTTACATTGGCCTGACCTGGATGAAGACTTGTCTTTTCGTGGTTTGCTTGAAGGGGATTATGGTCAAAAATGAATATCATTCTTTCCATGTATATATACGCTATGTGGATGGGGGCCCTGTATGCTTATAAAAACATAGCTGTTGTCAATAGACAACACCAAATGAAATATCAACTGCATTTCAATAAATATTGGAGTATCTTTATTAACAGAGAGCTAAAACGCAACCAATCGTCTTTTCTTTAGAATAAAAGGAGAGTATTTATGTTAAAAAAAATGATGGTTTCATGGTTGGGATTGATAGCCCTTATATTGTCAGGCTGCTATGAGCCCAAACAGGCTGTTTTTAGGCCCGAGATTCCAACTTCAAATGGAAACCTGATCTATTTGAATCCACACGATACAAGAAAAGATGCGCAGGTTTGTAATGTTTCAGCAACACAAGACCCTGATAATTATCCCAATTCAATACTTTTTTTGAATTTCCCTCAGTCATTAAATTGCCGTAGGGGTGATACAACAAATATGCCGCTTTATATGCGACCTGAATCATATAAATTTGGAAGCCATGATCATCTTTTTATTGTCGATACTTCCAACACGCTCCTTTGGTATTTTGAGCTTCCCGATCCTCCATATCTGTCAATGCAGGATCCTGAGTGGTCAAATCATCCAAATTATATTTCCTTCCTTTGTGAAGCTGAAGGATCGTCGTATTATGGTTATGTTGTAAAAGTCTTAGGCAAAGATATTTTGCAATGGTATGCTGGTGGATTGGATGCAACCGCTGATCCATTTGTTTCAGTTGACTCATCAATTTTAATGGATACCTCATCTAAGAGTGGACTTGAATATGATCCTAATCTAACTACAGTAGATAAAATTATAGATTATTTTGCGACAACCCATATCAAATTTGTTTATTTAAAGAAGTTGCCCGGAGAGGGCAGCCATTCGATTTATTGTGCCGACTATCGTTATATTCAAAATGGAAAACCTGGAGTTTTTAAGCTAGAACGACCTGCCGGACTTGATGGTTGGGAAATAGAGGCTCCTATTGTGTCGCCTAATGGAAAATGGGTTGCTTATCAAATTAGATCCCCCGGTGATATTTTTAAAGCTTATGTTCAGGAATTAATTCCAGGTTCAAAACCAATCTTTTTTGCAGATGGCGGTGAACCGCATTTTTGGAAACGTGAAGACGGAACATTATATATCGTTTATACTGATCATGCAGGATTAATTAGCGATAAAATAGATTTTTTGAGCATACCGTATGGTTCTATTGGTCAAACATTTTTACAGGAAGTAAGGTTATTTTCAACAGGCCCTGCTTCGCTTCATTTCAGCAAGATTGGTGAACCTTTTGTTGTATGTCCGTATCCCATGAAAGGTGGCATGTCAAGGGATGGGACTATAATTGGCACTGGGTATTCGACTCCATATATTTGGGTAAACAAATAATAAATTTCATTTTAGGGGAAAAATATTATGAAAAACAAAAAGCTGGTTTACCTTACAGGAGGAGTAATTTCAGCATTGATGCTCTTATCAATGTTCTTCTTTTGTAAGACTGATCTCGTAAAAAACGACCTTTTAAGTCTTCAAACACCTTGGCAAGGAATAGGAGGGTGCGGGGCAGGCGGTTCAGGTGGTGGCGGTGGCGGTATTGCAAAGTGGGTTGGCCGCGGAGTAACAGGCGGACTTCTTAACCTTCAGGCAATGGGTTCAACAACTTTTGGGCAGGACTTTAGTTATACCACATTCAATGCCCGTTTCAGCATGAAGCCAAACTGGAAGACAGATGTGGGACTTGCAATACCTGTCATGTCCAAGACCGGGAAAGTTCAGTATAGAACAAACCAGCCTGATAAAACGCATGTTACTGGCGGTCTTGGTGATCTTTCAATTGATGGGGCTTATTCTTTTGGAGGCAGCGGACAATATTCCATAAATCTTTCATCTTCCTTACCAACAGGGCAATATGATATAAAACGTGGCACTGATTTTGACAAAGCATTTCTTACAAACAGCCTTCAGAAAGGATCAGGTATTTTTAACCCAGCTTTAGGTTTCAGCTATACCAAAGATTCTGACCATGGCATGCTTATGGTTGATCTCACATACACTAATCCAGTTGCAATGAGGCTTTTTAGCGGCGAAAATGAGTTTCTTGATACCTATGGTTTCAGGGGAACTGGATTAAAATCCGACAAACGTTTTTACTACCGCTTTAAACCTTATGGCGAAAACGACCTTGGTGATTATTTCCCTTCAAGCTCCACTCTGGGTGTGACATACGCTTATAGGGCCCACGAAAATAGGGTACAGTCAATTGGCTTTACGTTTAATGTCCCGTTTGGGGTTTCATGGATGCATTCTGAACAGGTAGGTGGTTACGATCCAAGGCCTGACCCTGATTTCAAGACCTGGTCCGCTACGTTCCAGTATGGGTATGAATTCTCAAATGAGGTTTTCCCCGTATATTTCGCATTCCAATTACCACTTACTGCAAAGAGAAACACTCTTAACCCGTCCAATGAATACGACGACAAGCCCCTTTCAAAGTGGCGCGGACCGGACTGGGATAGCTTTCTTCAGACAGGAAGTATTTACCTGGCTTTTAAATCAACATTCTTTTAAAGACCCTCACCCCCCTGCCCCCTCTCCCATTTGATATAAATATTTTTTGAAGGGAGAGGGGGGGGGGCAAAACCAAAAATAAAGCACCATGGAGAAAATAATTAAGGTTACTTTTTCTGGAACGTCATCATTCTCCCCCTCTCCCTTCCATTTTTTTTATATCAAATGGGAGAGGGGGCGGGGGGTGAGGGTTTGAAATGTTTAGTAATATCCTTCTTGATCGTCTTTGTATGCTGTAAAGAATCGAAAGTTAATGACAGGATCATTTTAAAGCCATCACTCTTACCGGATTCAATTTCCACGGGCCTTGTTTCCATTTTACCGGATGCTGGCCCGTTTTTTATTTTGATGGATAGTATTGCCGCATCTTTGTCATCAGCCACAAATATTAAAATACCCGACTCTGCCATTTCAATACTAAGCAAAACTATTTATGTTGACAATAGAATGGTCTTCGACTCTTATTCTGATAATCTGGATAATGTCCTCCCTCAAAAGGCCTGGAAAAATCACAAAGGCGGTTGTCTTGGGGTGGGCTTCATATTTTTATTGCTTGGTGAAAAATTAAACCTGCCCATTTATGGGGTACTCTTGCCTGGTCATTTCTTTGTAAGATGGGATGATGGAAAAACACAGATAAATATTGAACCCAACCTTAATGGGTATAATCATGATGATGGGTATTACAGAGAAAGATATGGTGTGAAATCAGACAAATTCTATAACTTACGCAACCTGACTAAAAAAGAGTGTTTGTCTGTGCTTTCGTATGGTATTGGGACCTGTTATCTCAAAACTCATAAGCCGGATAAGGCAGCGCAATTTTTTTCAGACGCTGCATTTAATTTTCCTGATTTTGCCGAGGCAAATGGAAATCTTGCCATATCTGAAATTGCCCTTCACGACACAACAGCTGCTTTTCAGGCTTACAGAAACGCTGAAAAAGCACGCCCTAATCTTGTTAACCTTTCTTTTAATATTGGAATGATATATTTAAATAAAAACCTTTTCGATAGTGCTCGTGCCGAATTCGATAAGGGTCTTTTTTATTTTCCAACTGATACGCTTCTCCTTAAGGGCAAAAGAGAGGCGCTTAGAAACCTTGATATAAATTAGTTATTAGGGTTATTTTTAACACACTTAAGTAAAAAGACTGTGCTAAAAACTCCAGTGCCCCCTCTCCAGTGGTCCTTGACAAAGTTTAGAAGCAAACTGGAGAGGGGAAAAAGGGGTGAGGTTTAAATGAAAATTATCCTTGCAATTGATTCCTTCAAAGAATCCATGACCTCCATCGAAGCTGCAAATGCTTTTGAAAGAGGTTTCAGGCAAATTATAAAAAGCGCATCTTTTGAACGTATTTCCATTTCAGATGGCGGTGAGGGTTTTACCGAGTCATTTATAATAAACCATGGCGGCAGGATTATCAATGTCAATTCCTGTGATCCACTTGGCAGAAAAATAAAGTCCTGCTACGGCCTTTTTGATGATGGAAAGAAGGCTGTTATTGAAATGGCAAAAGCCTCAGGTCTTATGCTTCTTTCAAAGAAGGAGCGTAATCCTCTCAAGACAACCTCTTACGGCACAGGTCTTCTTATCAAAGCAGCGATAAAACAGGGCGTAAAGGAACTTATAATCGGCATTGGTGGCTCTGCCACCAATGATGGCGGCATAGGAATGGCTCAAGCGCTCGGCGTGCGGTTTTACGATACAAAGGGCCGTCTTATCAAGACCCCAGCAACAGGTGAAGACCTCCTTCGTATAGAAGGAATTTCTATCACAAATAGACTTTCAAAAATAAATAAAGTTAGAATTTCAGTGGCCTGTGATGTTGATAATCCCATGACTGGCAAAAATGGTTCATCAGTAATCTATTGTCCTCAAAAGGGCGCTACTCCGGAAATGGTAAAGACATTGGATTCAGGCCTTAAAAATCTTTGTTGTGTTGTAAAACGTGATCTTGGAAAGAGCATCAAGAATTATCCAGGGGCCGGGGCAGCAGGAGGGCTGGGTGGAGGCCTTATGGCTTTCCTTGATGCAACACTCAAACCTGGCATAGAAATCATGCTCGAAACATGCGAATTTGATTTATTGTTGAAAGATGCTGACCTTGTAATAACAGGCGAAGGGCAAATCGACGCGCAAACAATGCGTAATAAGGCTCCTATAGGTGTTTCATTAAGGGCAAGCAAGAGGGGTGTGCCTGTGATTGCGGTCTGTGGCCGCATAGGTTCCGGAGCGGAACTTACTTATGCAAAGGGAATATCATCTATTTTCTCAATTGTACCCGGACACTGCGACCTCGAAGAGGCTCTTCAGGCTGGAAGTAAAAACATGGAAATTACAGCTTTAAACATTGCACGTTTTATAAGGAGTGTAAAAATTAAATGAAAAGAATTCTTTTTTTCCTGATCCCAATCCTCTTAACAGGATGCGCATCTGATCTTAAATTGACAGTTTTTGATGATGAACTTAAAACAGGTTCCATTGAGCAGATTGGATTTGTGCAGCTTCCTGGAAGCGCGTATCCGATACGGCATAATATGGAGAAAGTCCGGAACATAAATTTTATTGCAATATCAAATGCGGCCCTTGAGAATGCCGTGAAAATCAAACGCAAAAAATGGAAATGGGTATATCCTTCCAATATAACGGCAATTGACTCGTCAATTCCCCTTTTCTTTGTTGAACAAAAAGATTCACACGAGAAGCATATTCAGGACTCCGTATTCAAAGCCTTTGGGAAAATATATTCATTACTTTCAACCCGTTATTATTTTGTAATTGAGAACATTTCCGTTAAGGATGTAAGCACTCCCCAGACCCCATTCACCCTTGTTGCCGGTGTATGCATTCAAATGTGGGATTTCAAGGTCGGCAGGATGGTTTACCGAATAAGAGGTTCTTCAAGCCCCGTACCTTATGGCAACGACGACTTTAAAAAGAAGATTGAGGATTCGCTCTTTGATCTCTTTTGTGATATGATTGGTCCCTTGCCAAAGACCTGACAACTTATTAAAGCAAATCACTTTCGGTCGTAATAAGCTCGTATTGCCTCTGCTGCGATATATGAGGAATGAACCGTCCAGAAAGCCCCATGCACCGTCACAACAGCCATTGCAATACTATTACCGGGATTTTCAGGATCAATGGCAAACCCTGCGAACCAGTCACAGCGGCCTTTTGGGTTGATACCGTCAAGTGAACCTGTTTTACCGCCCAGTTTAAGGAAGTCGAGCGCTTTAACACGCTTCAGATCCTTGAAACCTTTTCGTGCAGTACCATCTTTTACCACTCCGCTCATTATAGTTCGTGTGAGAAGAGATGTTTCGCGCGTAACCAGGGAATAAGTGGTATCGCGTCCATGCGAGTATAATGTATGTCCTTTTTCAGTTACTGAGTCAACAAGATAAGGACCCTTTATACTGCCATCTGAAGCTATCGCGCCTGCTATCAGGACTGCATGCAAAGGTGATATGGTTGTTGATTTGTTGAACCCGCAGGCTCTTTCAGCTGTTTCATAGTCGTCAATGGGTGGCACATACTTTGAACAAAGAACAGGGATGTCAAAACGAATGGCCTGGTTGAAAAGAAATCGTTCAGCTGTTTTATTGAGCCTTTCCTTACCCAAAATTTTAAGACCTACCATGGCGAAAAGCGGGTTCACGGACTTTGCAAATGCATCGCGGATGCTTATTCTGCGAGACCATGGGACTGCTCTTTCTGTAAGCTGACTTTTATAAAGGGTATAATTTGAACCTGTTATTCGAAGTTCATCATCCGGATTTATAAGCCCGTATTCCATTGCACCTGAGACTGTCACGATTTTAAAAAGAGAGGCAGCCGGATATTCGTTCCAGAAAAGCATATTACCGCAATCAGGCAGGAATTCAGAATCTTTTGGATTGCGATAACTTACTGCTGCCAAAACCTCACCTGTCATGGGCTTTAGCACGATTGCCGCGCCGCAACGGGGTTTATAGCGCGATAAAAGAAGGTAAATTCGTTTCTGCAATACCTCATCAAGGGTCAATTTTATCTGAACTGTATCTGTTTTGTCAATAAAAGTTTCCGATGAAGCAAGGGTTGAATCAAACGAACGGGATAATAGGAAAGAGGAAATATTTTTCGGGACCGGCTCAAATTTAACTGGAGAAGGAATAAAAGGAATAGCGATAGGAATATCTTTTTTCCTATGCAGGCAAATAGCAATAAAAATAACAATGAAAAATAAAGCAAGCAATACCCGTATCCTGCCCTTTTTAGGCAAGGGGTGCTTTAATTTGTTATTTATAAATCGGAAGGCATCTTTAAATCGTATCATTTTTTTACCGAAGATTTAAAAAATAATCCATTCCACTGATTGAACAAAATAGTAAAGTACGGATTTAAAAGTATTTTGGTATTATTCAGGAGGAAGTATTTCCATTTCGCACATAGAACAATCAGTACGAATTCTGAATTTTCTTCCTTTATCATCGGATAAAAAATAACCTTCAACCTTGTTTTTGCCATTATCACACTTCCCCAAATCATGAAAAAGGCAATATCGGGTTTTCATCAGGATTGTATTTTTATTTACCCGTCCTTTTTCAACTGCATCATGGATTTCTGTTACACCATGTTGTTTGTAAAACTTCTTTGCATTGGAGTTTAAGACATTTGCATTGTAATTAAGTTTTTTTTGCGGATAAAGAGCATTATTGGGTTTGTGCTCTATGATATTTGCAGGATACTTCAGCAGCCTCTCTTTTCTTAATAAGTCTATTGTATCCCGACGGAATGAATTCAAATCTTTAACAGGAACAAATGGAATGGTCGAAAGATTTATTTCAAGGGATAAAGCTTCAAATTCAGTTTCCCCAAGGCGGGATATCTGTTTTTTGATGGTAATCAAACTTTGTTCAGGGTCCTTTGCTGGTTCAAATAGCATTGTACTTCTATTTTTCACGCAAATATCGTCCTCATCCTTCAAAGACAATATCAATCCGTCCACTCCTCCTTCAAGTTCCATTTGAACGCCAATCTTTCTTGAGATTCTGCTGCCTTTAAGTTTTTTATTAAAGCTATTATCATAATTTCTGTAAACCTTTGCGCCAACCCATAATCCCTCATTTGTCTCAAAGAAAAACTCCTTGTCCCTAGCCATGAAGATTTGTGTGCCTTTTAATTGCCCCTCTTTATCAAAAAAACATATCCCATCACCGCTATTCATTTCCTTATAATTATCAATGGTAAATGATCGGGCATTCAGTGTATGGATTCGACCGATATATTCGCCAATGGATTGCGGTGAACCATGAGAAGCCATATCAGGGTCTCTGCCATTAATAAAATAAGTTGTGAAACCCCTGCTGAAACTTTTAATGGGATCTGGAGTAAAATCAAATGTTGTTTTTCCACTTGATGATTTCCGGTGTTTGCCATTGCCAATTATTGCATCAATAAGCTTACGGTAATGGGCGGTTACATTCATGACATAATCCGTATCCTTGAGCCTGCCTTCGATTTTAAAGGAACTAACACCGGCATTTAAAAGATCACCAATATGATCGGATAAATTAAGGTCTTTAAGTGAAAGAAGATACCCGCTTTTAAGGATAGCACCCTTATCGTCAATAAGGCTATAATATTTTCGGCAAGGCTGAGCGCAGACACCGCGGTTTCCACTCCGGCCGCCCATGGAATAGCTCATATAACATTGGCCGCTATACGATACGCATAGTGCGCCATGAATGAAGGTTTCAAGCTCTATGGTTGTTTTGGAACGTATTGCTTTAATTTCATCGAGCGTCAATTCGCGAGGTAAAATCGCTCTTGAAAAGCCTATTTTTTCCAGGAAAAGCACTTTTTCCACTGTATTGTTGTGCATCTGAGTGCTGGCAATAAGAGGAACCGGTGGTAAATCCGTTTCCAAAAGGCCCATGTCTTGTACGATTATCCCGTCTATACCTTCCTCGTAAAGGCCATGGATGAGCCTGCTTGCTTCATGAAGTTCCTGGTCTGTAAAAATGGTATTGACTGCAGCATAAACCTTTGCATAATATTTATGTGCGTATTGTATTAGGTTTGATATGTCCCCTAGAGAATTGCCTGCTTGTGACCGTGCGCTAAATTTGTCACCGCCTATATAAACAGCATCCGCACCAGCATTTATCGCAGCAAAACCGCATTCAATGTTCCTGGCGGGTGATAATAACTCAATGGTTTGTGGTTTACTCACTTTGCACTTAAAATAGGCGCGCGTAATCAGGTATGGGCCCAATAAGCGGCTTAAGGTAATCCAAATATGTGTTGTTTACCATGAAACCATCTGCAGTAATCATGGAGTCGGGCATGGGTTTTGAACGGACCGCAACTTCTGATAAAAGAACTGATTCAATTTTAACTGTATAAGGTTTATTTTTAACCCTGACAAGAGAAGTCATAAGCCCTGTTTTGCCTGATGCTGCAAGTTTAACCGCGGCTCGGCCGAGTTCAAATGCTTCCTTTTTATCAATAGCGCTCATGCGATCAGCCGCGCACATGGGCAAAGACTCGGTGATCTGGAATTCACCGCGCCATCCCTTGAAATTGTCGGCTATCATCCTGTGAAGGGCCATTGCCGCTGATGTGCCTCCCATTGCGCCGAATTCTATGTTGCCGAATTTGTCTTTGATACATGATGCTGAAACAGGAGTTTTATTTTCAAAAACCGCTCCTTCACCACATGCGATTGAAACAAACCCGTGCCTGCGATAGGTTTCATCAACTTTTGCAAGGAATTTGTCACGGTTCAAAGGTCTTTCAGGCAGTACAAGTATGTGAGGTGCATCAGCCTCATCTTTTTTGCCAAGTACGGAAGAAGCTGTAAGCCAGCCCGCATCCCGTCCAATTGACTGATAAACCACGAACTGATCAACGTGACGCATATCGTGCGCCAGAATACCGCTTTGCAAAACAGATAATGCGGTATACCTTGCAGCAGAAGGAAAGCCGGGAGTATGATCAGTGCCGAAAAGATCATTGTCAACCGTTTTAGGAACTCCAATGCCATAAAGATCATATCCTTCTTTACGACAATATTGTTCAACCCTGTTTATGGTATCCATTGAATCATTTCCACCTATCATATGGAAATAACGTATATCATTCTTTTTAAGAACATCAAGGATTGCCGGGAAATGGTCTTCCTTAAGTTTAAGCCGTGATGAGCCCAATACGGACGATGGAGTATTGCGCAATTTGTTAATAATCGCGGGTGAAAGCCTGTTAAGCTCCAAAAGCTCGCCTTTCATCAAGCCTTCAATGGCAAAGTGCATACCGAATATCTTTTTAATTCCCTTTTGCTTTTTTGCTTCAGTAACAACTCCGGCCAGGCTGCCGTTTATTACGCTCGTTGGTCCGCCTGATTGTCCAACAACAAGATTTCCTTTAGGAGACATAGGGCATCCTCTCGATTTATAATTTTTTTTTAACTGTTCAGGTGTCTTGCCGGTCCCCGAGTGCCAGCCGGTGTGCCTCGATACATCCGCCTGCGGCGCACACTCGGCAACCGGCTGGTGTATCGAGGGGCAGGGAAGACACCTAAACAGTTATAAATTTTTTATGAAAATAAAAAATAACATTTACCTTTATGATTTGTACATAATCAAAAAATATCATAAAAACTTGGATATTTGTTGGAATATTTGTGTATAATATACCTCCGTTTATCAATCAAATCCACTGAACAAAGGAATTTCCAATGAAAAAGGCTCTGGTTCTGATGGCAGCGCTGTCTCTGATTTTTGTATCCGGCTGTAAAAAGTTTGGTTCATCATCATCATCATCCAATGCTGAAGTCAAAACTCCCGAACAGCAGTTAAGTTATTCTCTCGGGCTTGATATAGGCAAATCTCTTAAAGGGCTCAAGACAACAGTTGACATGAATGCGTTCATGCGCGGAGTTGAAGATAATCTTAAGGGAAATAAGCCCCTTATCGAAGATCAAAAAGCCGAGCAGATCAAACGCGACGCTTTCATGAAAATGCAGTCAGAGCAGGTTACCGACAATAAGTCAGCTGAAGAAAAATTTCTTGCTGAAAATAAGGGCAAGCCGGGTGTTGTCACAACTGCAAGTGGTTTGCAGTACATTGTTGTAAAAGAAGGTTCCGGCCCCATACCAAAGTCCACAGACAAGGTTTCCGTGCATTATACAGGAACGCTCCTTGATGGCAAGGAATTTGATAGCTCAGTCAAGCGTGGTCAACCCGTGACTTTTCCTGTTACTGGCGTTATTCCCGGCTGGACCGAAGTTCTCCAGCTCATGAAAGTCGGAAGCAAATACAAGGTCTTTATTCCCTCAGCCCTTGGTTATGGCGAAAGGGGTGCTCCACCGCAGATTGAGCCGAACTCTTGCCTGGTGTTCGATGTTGAGCTGCTTGGAATAGAGAAGTAATTTTTATTCTGCAAAAACCCACCCCAACCCCTCCCTTTTTCTTGAAGGAAAAATGGAGGGGCTTTATTAATAATGGAAAGCATTTATAAGAATAATTTCAGTTCAATATTTCTTTATCCTTTTCTGGTTCCCCTTCCCTTTTTTCTTTAAAAAAAAGGGAAGGGGTTAGGGGATGGGTTTCAGAGAGAAGCTTTGAAACTGGGGATAGGTGAGGTTAGCGGAAGTTGCGCCTCTCTATGTTTTCGCATCATTCAACGGATATTATTATATTTTCACTATGCGTTTTATTTCTGTAATAATATTATTAATATCATCAACAATTTTTTCTCAGATCATAGATTCCACACCAATACCTGAAAACGTTCCTGTTACAGGCAAGGGGCAGACCGAGAGCGCAGTTGAAATCATCAGGGCCGGAATGGATACCAACCAGACTGACACTGAAACCGGACAAACAGATGTGTCGCAGTATGATTTTCTGGGGCTTAATGAGCATATTGGTCCTAACGGGGTTTCGCTTTTCTTTTCGTTTGTAGGCCAGACTTACGCCAAAAACACAAACCTTCCCAACGCACATACCTTTGGAGCAGGCCTGTCAGGCGATATCTTGACCGGCCTGTCATTCATCCATCTTGTCCCTATGCTGCAATACTGGAGCTATTCGGAAAAAATAGCATTTGGTCCTTTTGTGAGCCAGACTTACCGTGATGCAAGCCTCTCTTTTAACGCGGTTTTTATGACACAGCGTTTTACAAAACGAAAGATACGCCTTTATGGCGGCGGCGGCCCTTCATTCCACCTGAGTATTTCATCGCAATATACTGAAACCGGTTTATCTGAAACAACGCCTGGTTTCAGGACAGGTATAGGCGCTTTAGGCGGTGTGGAACTTCCGTTAAACGGTATGGTCAGTTTTCTTATTACAGGGATATATAAACAGACCTATGACTGGAATATTCCTTACAGACGGTTTTTTATGATCTCTTTCGGCTTTGCCGTATAAGATGGCAATACTTAAAAAAGCAATTTTTTCACTGCTTTTTATCTGTAAACTAATTGATACTTCGTCGGCATCCATTCTTTATGAGTGCAAACCGGATTCACTTATTCCTGATCAGGATTTTACATCAGTAAAAACAGCCACAATCAGGCAACCTATACTAGACAGCGCATGGACCATCATGTTTGATTTATCAAAGAGTCCATTTATATCCAATAAAATGTTTTCTTTCCTTCAAACATCCTGTTTCAGATTTGATTTTGCCTTAGACAGCATCACCATTTCTGATCCTGGATATCCGGTAATGCCAGACAGTCAATATTACCTGACCTTATTCAGTTTTGGGATCGTGCAGGGTAATAAAATCAAACCTGAAAATCAGGTATTGTTCAGCATAAGAATAGTTCGTTCAAACAATGAGTGGGTTCTGGCATACATGATAAATCAAAAGGATGGGGAAGAAGGAATTTACAAAAGGGCGGCTGTCCTTAATCCTCTCGCACCTTATTGTTTAAGCATGCATACTGAAATCGGACAGGACAGCATTGTGCAGAACCTGGAGTTTTCCATAAACGGAATCACCTCCTTTGAAACAGATATAAGTGAATACTCGTTGAGGATAAAGGAGTTTGCAGCTGCTTTTCTGAATGGTCAATGGCCCATAAAATTCTCAGGGCATATTTATATCAATAATATTGCCTTCGGCGATTCCTGGCTTGGAAACCCTCCTAAAAGACCGGATCTTTCTGAAAGCCTGCAAAAAAGTCATTTTACAAGTGATCAGATATTGTTATTTTCACCGCAGTATAAAAGCTTTATCATGCCATCAACCCATTTAGCAACACAGTATCAGATTATATCCCCGGAAAATAATTTTAACACACCGCTTTTTGACAGTGGCAATGATACGCTTAACAGAGATTCAATAATTGCCAGGTTAAAACTCGACACGAATCAGGTTTATATTATGCGCATACGGCATTACAGTACGGATGGAAATTCAAGTGAGTGGAGTTTTCCCGGAGCTCTTTCTTATTGTCGAGATTCAATTAAGCCGGCTACTTTTCATACAGATTTGGTCAAGACTGATACGTCAAAATTCGGGTCAGATAAAATTATCTTATCAGTATTAATCTCATTTGTAATTGGAACCGGCTTTTATCTATTGATACGCAAGAATGGGAAATGAACAATTTTCTGTTTGAACTCTTATTTGCGATGCCTTTTAATAAGTTCATCCCTTACTACTAAAATAAAACGGGGGCTTACACTGAATGATCGGATGCCAGTATCAGCAAGACGTGACGCCATTCCCGCGATACTTGCCATCTCCCCGCAAATAGAGAGCGGCTTACCAGCGGCTTTTGCCGCGTTGGTTAAAGACTTGAGTATCTCCCAAAAAACCGGATGGTCGGGATTATAATCTTCGGTCACATGCTCGTTATTTCGATCAACAGCAAAAAGATATTGCACAAGGTCATTTGATCCTATGCTTCCGAAGTCTGCTTCCCTGAGTATTTCCTCGGCCTGAAAACAGGCGCTTGGCACTTCAAACATGGCGCCAATGGAAGGATGATCCGCTGCATAGCCGACAATTGAAAAAGCTGCTTCAGCTTTTTTCTTAAGATTTCTCCATTGATTAAGGTCAATTACCATGGGGAAAAGAATCCGTATATTTCCATTACGGCCGGCCCTGGCCAGTGCATTAAGCTGTGGCTGCAAAAGCTCAGGATGGCTGAGAAGAAAACGTGATCCTCTCCATCCGAGGTAAGGGTTGGCCTCTTTTTCCATTTTAAAGAATGGTAAAGGTTTATCCCCACCAACATCAAGAAGGCGAAAGGTCACAGGCTTACCTTTCATTTCAGACACTATATCAGAATAGATTCGGTATTGTTCATCTTCTGAAAGCAGCCGCCCTGCTTTTATAAATAAAAATTCTGTTCTGAAAAGTCCTATTCCGTCAGCATCAGCCTGCCTTACAATCTTGATTTCTTCAGGAATACTGGCATTGGCAAGAACCTCCATACCCTCCGGTGATTTTTTTTGTATTTCCGTATCATGGCTTACAACAGCTGATGGAATCAGATCTTTGATAAGCTTTTCATCTGGCTGCAAATAAACTGTTCCGGTATCACCATCAACCAATACCAGATCCCCACAATGAACCAATTCCATGATCCCATGTATTCCGCTTACAGCTGGTATGCCAAGCGCCCGCGAAATTATGGCGGCATGTGATGCGCTTCCGCCGTGTTCAGTAACAAAGCCTTTGACCTTTGTGAAATCCGTTTTAACAATCATGTTTGGCGTTAGCTCTTCCGCTGCAATGATTCTACCCACACCTCGCTTGCAATCAACCTGGCCCACACAAGCAAACCCGGTTGAAACATCTTTTAAATGGTCAAGAAGCCTTCTGCGTATGTCGCTTATGTCTCTTGCCCGTTCTTTCAGGTATTCATCCGTCATCTGTTCAAATTCAGCCTCGAATTTTTTATATACCTCGGATACGGCATGTTCGGCATTCTTCCTGTTTTGGCGGATATAATCCCTGATTTCCTTTACCAGGCTTGGATCCATCAGAATATGTTTTTGCGCAAGGAATATCTCGGATTCTGCTTTCCCGATTTTATTTGATACATCAAATCCTGCTGATTCCAGATCGCCTGATACTGTATTCAGGGCAACCTGAAACCTGTCAAGCTCATGGATTATTTCATCCTCGGTATTCAGGGTATATTCGGTTACTGCCCTGTGAAATTGCGAGGAATATAAACATATTTGCGCAACCGCCCTTCCAGGACTCAAGGATGATCCCATGAATGTTTTCATTTCACTCATTTTTATTTTATCCTTAAGAAGCGTATAATTTCTTCAGGATCGATTCTATAGTATGAACCCTGTCCCTGAAAAAAAGAATGCTTTTCAATAAGATGTAAAGATAGAGGAGTCATAAATATTTTTTTATTATCGATCCTACTTGTCACGACAATTTCGCCTTTTTCAAAAGGCTTGCTGCATAAAGGACAAGCGACCATTCCCCTTGCCCCGACATCAACAGCAATGACATTTTTTATTACCTCAGTCTCGGCCCCCAGAAATTTACGCGCTTTTAATTGGACCTTTTTTAGGACAGCTACAAGTCTTTTCAATGAAACTTTATGTTTTTTTAATGTTTTTATATCACTGGCAATAATTTCATTTAAAGCGCGCTTATCATTACCCAAGAATCCTTTAAGCGAGAACTTCGAACTGTCAAGTTTAGAATTTATCATAGAATATCCTGTTTTCAGAAAGCTCTTTTTCTTTAAGGACCTTTATGCAGGCGTTTATCATGCCTTGTGAACCGCAAATATAAGCCTCGCATTCCTTTAAACTTTTCATCTTTTCATTAACAGCTTCGGTTACAAGACCGCGCATGCCTTTCCAATTACTGGTCACAGGTTCGTTAGATAACACTGGAATAAAAGAAAAATCCGGAAGATTCTTAGCAAAACCTTCAATCTCGTTAAGTTTAAAAAGATCCTCATTTTTTTGCGCGCCGAAAAAAAACACGGTTTTTCTGTTTATTTTCTTGTCCATCATTTCATTAAGAATACTTAACATTGGGGCCATTCCACTTCCGCCGGCAATCATGATTATCGGGGTCTTTGAACAGGTAAGACAAAAAGTACCATAGGGCCCTGAAACCTGGACAATCTCGCCTTCTTTCAAAAGATCAAAGACCCAGGTCGTACATATCCCGTTATTTACTTTTCTTATTATAAGTTCTATCTGATTCTTATCCGAAGGTCCGGAGGCAATGGAATATGCGCGTATGACCGGCGGAGAGCTTTCATGGGCAGGACAGCGTAACTGAACATATTGTCCGGCCTTGAAATCAATTGCCTGGCCCGGAAGGAACTCAATCTTTATTCCAAGAATATCAGGGGTAAGTTGGGTCTTTGAAATTAATTTTCCGGTAAACCGCTTTATTGAAAAGTATTCCTCTGGTATTTCTATTGAAAGATCCTGCTCGGTTTTTATCTGGCATGAAAGCCTCTGACCTTTTGCAATATCTTCTTCTGAAAGGAGTTTTTTTTCAGGTTCTGTAAGGGGTTCATTTTTTGTGGCACTAGTGATTTTAACTTTACAGAGCCCGCATTGCCCCTGGCCTCCGCAGGCTGATGGTATAAAAACCCTGGCTTCTGTTAGCGCCGCAAGAAGTGTGCGGCCTGGTTTTGGTGTAATTGTAAGTTTGCTTCCATTGACTGTAATGCTTCCCATGGTATGGTAAAAATAGAATTCCCTGTCTTAATAATGCAAAATATTGTGCTGGAAGAGGTGCAGGACAGCTAATGAATGTGGTTTTAGCTTTCGCCATAGGTTTCAATTAAGTATCCCAATCAGACAAACCCGCCGCACTGAGGCGGCGGGACTGATTGGGATTTTGTTGTATTTATCCCCGAGCCAGGGACGGCTCGGGAAAATGCGGGGCCGTCTCTGGCCCCGCTCATAAAAAAATAATCCACAAATCAGTCCCGCCGCCTCAGTGCGGCGGGTAAATATATACATCAGCCATCATGCACCCTGCTCGAACCTGGAAGCTTACTTTTCCAAGTCAAATTACTCTTAAAACCACCTGCCAGTTTTATAATCTAAGTTGCTGACTTTCCTGGCAATGCCAATTTCATGGCTTTGATTCAAAGTATGCTTATAATTGTAATTTCAATAGGATACACCTTGCTATAAGGTTGGTTTGTTATTTGCTTCTATTGCTATGGAGATAAAATATGCATTTTCTATTTCTATGTTTTATTTGTATAATATTTTCAACAAATATTTTAATGGCAGGAAGCATTGCTGAGATAAAAGACAGTATTGTTACAACAGGTTTAATATCCTTTATTCCGGATGCACCCCCCATAGAAAAACTTCCTCCAAAAGTAATTTTAGATGAATCCCCAATGCATCCGGAAGATAGGTTTTTTTATGGAAATGTTCCTGTTTCAGAAGGCCATTCCCGCGATCAAGCCACCCTTTTCTTAAAAAGATCAGTTCATTATATAACAGGCATTCCAGAGTCAAAGATTCCACAGGAAATTCGCTATCTCCCTTTTGTTCTGAAGGCAAACGGTTTCAGCATCTTTAAGCTTCAGAATCCTGAATCAAAAGTAGTTCAGGTATTGCTGGCCAATGGAATTCCTTTGCTTGTTGAAATGTGTAGTGTTAAAGACCGTCCTAATGGGAATAATAAAACAACTGTAACAGTAGGTGTAACTGCCTATACCATATATGGACTCAAAAAGGAACAACCAATAACTTCTCAGGAATATTATAATGTAATTAAAGGATATTCTCCCATTGAGTCGTTGGTATTGGAGGGATTAAAAATAGGTGAAAAGGAGAAGTCCGTCTGTTTTCTATCTTTATGATGACAAGGCCTTTTCCGCTTTGTATAAAGACCGTTTTATTGTTCCTTTTCGAGACATGTTTTCCATTGTTAATGGGGCTCAAATGGTATCCGTTAATAAGCTTTGCCGCATAAATCAAGTGTTTATTATTGTTCCAGGAATGTATGAAGCCGGCAAAATTCATCAAAAAATTATTGAAATGATGGAAAGCGTTCCACTTATATATTCTGTCCCTGAGGTTGCAAAACTTGAAGATGAATAATAATATGTATTTTACTAAAAATTTTAAAAAACATGAAAGATTCAATGGTTCATATTGTAATCCCGCCGCACGGCGGCGGGACTGTTTTGTATTTATATTATTAGTGCCCGAGCCAGAGACGGCTCGGGATGTGGGTCTTGGGGCGTGGTCGTCTCTGGCCCCGCCATCATATTTAAATGATCCCATAGTTTAGTCCCGCCGCCTCCGTGCGGCGGGTTGCAGTTAAGTTAATGCTTATTGGGGTTGGCAGTGAGGGTCTTTATTAGAAATGAATTGATAAGGCAATAAAATTCTTTATATATTTATTTATTCAAGAGGAATTTATTAATGAACCTAAAGTCTGGCCCTTTATTTATTATCGCATCATGTTTGACCGTGATTTTATTTTACGCTGGATGTGGAAATAATACAGATCCGTGGGTAAATTATCAAGCGCCACCAGATTCGGCAGATTCTTCCCAAAAGACCTTGCATCTATATAAACTTTATAATACACCTTTGACATCATCGGATCTTCATACGGGAATGGTCGAAATTCCCGTTTTTGATTCACTTTATAGAGACACTATCATCACTTCTACAGATACGATAGATACAATTTTTCATGTGGCAAGCGGCTTTATTGATGAAGCCGGCGATACTGCATTTATAACCCGTTCATTCTTGATGGATACCAATGAAATATCCCGCTCACAGTATGAAAGTATTATGGGTGTAAATACTATGGTCACATTACCGGCCAATTGGCCTGTAACGGAGATTACCTGGTATGATGCAATACGTTTTTGCGCAAAGAAAACAGCTAATGAAGGATTAACTCAATATTATGATACAACAAATTGGACAATAAAAGATTCCAATGCAACCGGTTACCGGCTTCCTACTGAGGACGAGTGGGAATATGCTGCAAGAGCAGGGGTTAGAAATCTGAAATATCCAACTGACACTGGTGAAATTTCTACTAGTCTTGCGGTATTTGGAGTCAAACCGGATCCAGCAAATATTGCTTTTACAAGGATATTTGACTTTGATACAATTAAATTCGCGACTAATGACACATCTCTTTATAATTATGAATTGAAAGCATCAAATGGAACATTTAGTTATAATGACTTACAAGTCAATTTTTTTGACCCAGCTAAAATACAATATGATTCTGTTTATTATAAGAGGGTTGGTTTTCCTTACTGCTATGTTTATCAATATTCCGTGTTACGACATTCTGATACAATAAGGGATACAATTATCTATAACATTTCCGACACAACTACTATTAAAGATTCAACTTTTATTTATAGTGAAGATTTTGGAAATGAAAAGTGGTATTTATATACAAAACGGGTTCAATTATATACGGATTCTTCCATAGACTCAAAAGATACGCTTGTTTATCATACTTTTATTAAATTTTGGATGAATCAGGGTTACCAAGTTACGCAAAAAGATTCTACAGATGAAATAAAAAGAATTGACACATTAGCAATAAAAAACTTTTATACCGGTGATGACTATGTTTGGTATGAGTCAATATTTGTTTCTAATCCTATTTTTGGAAAATATACGGGAACGCCGAAACCAATAAAAGACACTTTATATATTGTCAATCGAACCATGATTAGGAATTACCAGCTTAAAGGATCTTTCAGGTGGGATGGACTTAAAGATATTGGCTCTTTTAGCCCCAATCCCTTTGGACTTCATAACATGGCTGGCAATGCTTCTGAATGGTGTTGGGACCCGTTTTTCGAGAATGCGAGCGGTTCGCGCGGTTATCGTGTGGATTATATTGCTGATGGCAAATCGCTTTTCCGGGTGCGTAAAGGAGGCGATTACAGCAATGGGATTTCACTCCTGCAATCAGGTGCAAGAAGTGGAGCTTCAGTCGACAACAATAAGAGTGCAATCGGTTTCCGGACAGTCCGGAATGCCCCATAGAAATCAAATCTAAAGATAATTGCTTAAACCCATCTCAACCCCTTCTTTTTTCTTGTGGGAACAAAAGAGGGATCCAAAGAATAACAGCTACAATATAAATAGTGACCAATTATATCTCTTACTTTCCGCACATTTCAAAACCGCCAATTTCTTAATTTAGTTTATATTGATTGACAATAGGCAATATAGATTTTATTACTATGAGTTATCCATAAAATATCTGTTTTCATCTGATGTTTTACGTTCAAAATAAATTAATAACTTTTCAAGCTTTTGCATCTCATTTCTTAAATCCTTGCGTAATTCTTTGAATTCCCGATATTGTCCTATGGCTTCCAAAATGGTCTGAATTTCATCGCCCTTAACTGATCGTGTTTTTGGGCCTTTGTCATCAGTCCACATCAATTTTGTGTATAAATGTCCCTTTACTTCAGGATTAGCACACCAACAGGTGGTCTTACCGCATTGATGATATGTGATTCCGAATGAACCTTTAATCATACCGGACAAAGCAAGCATGCTTTCCACAATGGAGTTGAAGCTGTTAAGTTGTTTTTTTATGTTAAAAAAGGTTGTTTTCATCTTCACTATATAATATATTATATAGAGTGAAGATAATGCAACAAAAATCTAAATCCCTTGTTCGCCGATATATAGGTGAACTTCCAATACTGCAAGCATGTGCAGCACGTCTGGGTTTTCGAGAGATTATTGCCCGCTATATAGCTTCTCACGGCAATGAACGGATTGCTGCTGTTGATTCCCTGATGATAATGGTATATAACATTGCCTGTGGCAGACAGCCAGTGTATGAGCTTGAACATTGGGCGTCTCGGATGGGTAAAAGGATACTTCCCGGTAATGGCTGTGGAACACACATGTTCAATGATGATAGATTTGGCCGCGCCCTTGATAAGCTATATACCGTGGACAGGGCTTCGCTGACAACAGAAATAGCTGTTGAAACAACTCAAATTGAAAAACTTGAGCATACGCGTGTTCATAATGATTCAACAACAGTAAAAGCCTACGGCAAAATAGGTGGCACCACGCATACCGGCTTATTCCTTGCGCGTGGCAATAGCAAAGATCATCGTCCTGATCTCAAACAATTGGTATATAGCCTGACTATTTCAGCAGATGGCGCAGTTCCAATTCATTACAAGGCATATCCCGGCAATAGGACTGATGATACAACCCACATCGAAACATGGAAAACACTTCGGAAGATTGTCGAAAGAGCAGATTTCCTTTATGTTGCAGACTGCAAGGTTTGTACGGATGAGCAGCTATCTTATATTGTCAGGAATGGAGGTTGGGTTGTTACGATTATGCCGGATACATGGAAAGAAAGCGGTGAGTTTAAGAATCAACTTCGCCAATGCAAGAAATCCAAGCAAGTAATACTTCGCCGCGAGATTGAAAACCATGAAGGTGAGTTTGAGACATTCTCCTGTTTTGTCGGTAAACAGAATACGCACAAGCGGAAATACCGTCTTTTTTGGATTCATTCGACAGAAAAACGGACTCGTGATAGGCAAGCAAGGGAAGCTGCTTTGCGTAAGACAGAACAGCTTCTTGCTGAACTCAATGGACGATTGAATAAACGGAATCTGAAGAAACATGTACAGATAAAAAAGCGAATTCACGAAATATTATCATCCAATGACACTACCAGATTCTTTTCGGTAAATTTAGCTGAGACATCATCTATTCATAAGGTTCAAAAAGGCCGTGGCAGGCCGGGACCTGGAACAAAGTTCACCGAATATACAAAGCGATTACTGACTTTGCACTGGAATCGAAATGATTCCATACTGCATCAGGAACTCAATGTTGATGGGGTCTTCCCAATCTTAAGTACCGATACTTCACTCTCCGCAAAAGACGCATTGCTGGCCTATAAATATCAGCCGCGATTGGAAAAAAGGTTTTCCCAGTTTAAAAGTTATCTCAATGCCGCCCCACTGCTGTTTAAAAAGATCGAACGCGTTGAAGCCACTATGTTTCTTTACTTTCTGGCGTTAATACTTCAAGCGGTTATAGAGCGACAGGTAAGGAAAATGATGAAACAGGAAGAAATTGATGCCCTACCGATTTATCCTGAAGATCGGCCTGCTGCTCATCCAACAGCAACAAAGATATTCGCTCTCTTTGAGGGACTTTCTACATATACCGTTAAGCGAGGAACTCATAGCGCAGAACACTACCGTGATGAACTAACTCCTGTACAAATTAAGGTGCTTTCGTTATTGGGATTAAATGAAAATGATTATTGGCCTATGAATTAATAAATTATTATTTTACAAAGTGCAACTAAATAGACAAAAATAGAATTTCATATGTGCGGAAAGTCAGATATCTTATTCCCCTTCCCTTTTTCCCACAAGAAAAAGGGAAGGGGTTAGGGGATGGGTTTCCCTAGACAATGGATTCCTTTTACATTGAAACTTATGGCTGTCAGATGAACAAGTCTGACAGTGAGTCCATTGCCGGCATACTATCAAATGCCGGAATGGTCGAAACCGCATTGCCTGAAACAGCTGATCTAATAATCGTCAACACATGTGCAGTAAGAGAAAGCGCTGTAAGTCGCGTCAAGGCTCAAATAAACCGGTTCAAGCCATTAAAAGCTGCCCGCTCTGTAAAGATTGCGGTTGCCGGGTGTCTTGCACAGCAGGAAAAGGACAAGCTTTTCAAATCAATCCCAGTTGACTATATAATCGGTCCTGATCATTACAGGTCTCTTTCTGAAATAATCAAAGAGAAAAAAGCCTGTGTTGCAGATGAGTCTCTTAATCGTGATTTTTATATGGATATTCCACGTGTACGGAAGAAAGGGGTCAATGCCTGGATTCCCATTATGCGTGGTTGCGATAATTTTTGTTCTTACTGCATAGTGCCCTATGTACGCGGCCGTGAAATGAGCAGTCCATCAGGTGATATTATGGATGAAATCAGACGGGCTATTGATGAGGGATTCAGAGAGATTACCCTTTTAGGGCAGAATGTCAATTCCTATATGCATGAAGGTCTTGATTTCCCAGGATTGCTCCAAAAGATTGATAGCATTAAGGGCCTTGCGCGACTCCGTTTCATGACATCTCATCCAAAGGACTTATCTGACGATTTGATACGTTGCTTTGGTGCGCTCCCATCTCTTTGTGAATTCCTCCATCTTCCTGTACAGTCTGGCAGCAATGCAGTGCTTGCAGCCATGAACAGAGGTTACACACGTGAAGCATATCTTGTAATAATAGACAAATTGCGAAAAAGATCGCCGAGTATCGCCCTTTCTACGGATATTCTTTGTGGCTTTCCCGGAGAAACAGATGATGATCACCTTGCAACCATGGATCTTGTTGATAAGGTCGGGTTTGATTCCGCATTCATGTTTATTTTTTCTCCAAGGGCCGGCACCAAAGCGGCTGAATTAACCGGCCAAATTGCGCGCGAAGTAAAAGTAGCACGCGTAAAGGAAGTAATTGCCCTGCAAATGGAGAAAACCAGGTTCAGGAACGAATCTTTGGTCGGGAAAATACAGGAAGTTATGGTTGAAGGTTTAAGCCCGCGTGATGTGTCTTATGTTACTTCTCGTACAAGGACTTTTAAAAATGTTATATTTAGGGGAAATAAGGAGCTTGTCGGGCAGCTACTGAATGTACGTATTACTTCATGCTCCGGTTGGGCGCTTCAGGGTGAATTAATTGATTCCTAGGAGGTTGTGATGTGGATAGTTCGCTGGTTTCTGATAGCAATAATTGTGATTTGCATAAGTTTATTTATTGGGAAAAACATAGAGTCCGAAGCTGAACAACAGATTACCATAAATTATATTTTTGGTGAAACAGCTCCCCTTCCAAAGCTTATGATAATGTTCTTTGCCTTTGTGGCCGGATTTCTAACATGGTTTATAATTTCACTTATAAACTTTTTCAAGATGAGATCCGAGCTGTCTTCACGCGATAAGCTAATTAAAAACCTCAAACAAGAACTTAATGGTTACCGCAACCAGTCTCTAAAGGGTGATGATGATTTTGATCAAACAATCAGTATGGAAACAGCTGATCTTAAGAAAACAATTTTACCGGAAAAGGAACCCGGTTTATCGGGCAAGGAATAAACAATGTTTCAGAAAAAACTGAGCGCAGATGATCTTTTCATGAGAGGTCTTAACCTGCTTCTTGACGGTAACAGGAACGAGGCGTTAAAATACCTTACCCAGTCCGCTGAAGGAGATTCGGAGAATGTCGAGGCATTCTTTCATGCCGGAAACATTCTTCGTGAGCAGGGGAAATTCGAACGTGCGGAGCGGATTCATAGTGAACTTCTGATTAGACCCACGTTAACTCCTGAATTCAGGAAAAAGGTCAAGCTTTCCCTTATCCGCGATTACCTTGCCATGAAGAAGTTCACAAAAGCCGAGTCCCTTATTCTGGAGGCCATGAAGGCTGTCAAAAGCCTTTGGCTCCTTGAGGAATTGCTTAAGATTTACGAAAACATAAGGGAGTGGGACAAAGCAATAGATTTAAAAAAGGAAATTGACAAGTGGAAGGGGGTCTCGGACGATACACAGCTTGCGCTTTACTACCTTGAGAGCGGAAAGGCCCTTATGGCCGACAACGGGCATGCGGCGCGGCTGAAATTCAAAGAGGCCATTAAGAACAATCCAATGCTTCCCTGGCCATATATTCTTATTTCCGACACGTATTTTAAAGAAAGCCGGGCAGAGGATGGTCTTGAGTACTGGTCCAAATTGTTTGATCTTCTCCCGTCAAAAGCGTATCTGATTTTCGATAAAACTGAAAAATACTTTTATGAAAACGGCGCTTACGGAGAGGTTGGACGGATTTACAGTGAACTTATAGAACGGGAACCTGAAAATATCGATGCCCTTTTAGCGTTGTCCGGCTATCTTTTCAAACGTGGAGACAAAGAAGAAGCGCTCTCTTATTGTCGCAAGGCTTTGGAGATCAATCCGAATTCACGTGAAGCCTATTCAGAACTATTAAGGCAAGTGGTGGAAAATGTTGAGTGCGATGATCAGATACGAACCCTTATACGTGAAATGCTTAAGATGTACCCGGCAAAAAAACGTTTTAAGTGTAAGGCGTGCATGCATAGGACCGAAATTCCCCATTGGCGCTGTAACGCATGCGGCGCCTGGAATCCTTATGACATTTAATATTTTGCCATTGGTTTTTATTATCACATTCAGTGTTATGGCCGGAACAGATGATGGCCGTGAAACACTTCTAAATAAAGCCAAACATGAAGGCGATGGTTTGAAAGCTTTTGAGCTTTATAAGTCCGTCATTTCAACAGGAATAAATGATGATTATTCTGAAGAGGCCAGGTTTAGAATGGGCCAGTTTTATTATGCTGAAGGCGATTATTTAGGAGCGATCAGGGAATTCGATATTCTGCTTCAGAATTTTTCGGCAGGGTCTTACAAATCAGAAGCAATGTTTCTTAAAGGAATATCTCATTTATCTTTGGGCAATAAAGACAGTGCATTGTTGATAATGTCAGCCGTTTCTGAAGATGATCCGGCTGTTTTTGTTAAAAGCAGGATTGTATTGGGAGTTATTTTTTCCCGTGATGGCAAATATGCCGAATCCAATAAATATCTTGAAACAGCGCTTAAGATGGGAGATAATTCCCTTAGAAGTACGGGCTATTTTAATCTTGCAAAAAATTATGCCCTTATGGGAGATTCCAAGCAATCTGATTTTTACAATAAGAAATTGAAGAATGAATTTCCAAATGCCATTGAGGCTCCTTTTTCCGAGATTGATGGACAAGAAAGTGTTAAGGTAAAAGAAAATAATTCCAACGGCACTGTTCTTAAGGAACAGTATGCTTTGCAGCTGGGAGCATTTCAAAACAGGGAAAATGCCGAAAAATTAAGAAAGAAATATTCGGATTCCTATGATAATACGGATGTCATAGAAATTAAACGCGACAAATTGCCGATATATATTGTCAGGCTTGGACTCTTCAATAATCAAAAAGATGCGGAAAACTTTGCATTGCTCGAACTTAATTTTACCTCAAAAAATTTCAAAGTAATTAAAAGGTAGTTGGGTATATAAGACAAGGTTTGCATACCTCATCAAACCCTCACCCCCCATCCCCCTCTCCCATTTGACAATAAATCTATAGAGGGGAGAGGGGGTGAAGATGAAAATAAAATATAAAAGTAAATTGTCTGATTTCATCCGAAAATATTATATGATTTCTCGATAACCCTATATGCTTTATTTTCTCCCCTTCTCCCATCCATAATTATTTTATCAGATGGGAGAAGGGGCGGGGGATGAGGGTCTTAATGAAAATTGTTGAAATCATTATTTGGTCTGCCAATTATCCTTGCAACAATTAACAATTTTATTGGCAACCCAATTCAATAGTGAATTAAGGGTGGTTGTATAACACATTGAAATGTATGTGGTTATGGTGCTAAGCAATATTGGTTTTCGATTTGCTTATACTTTATAGTCACAGGTTCAGATAAATTGATCATTAAAGAGATTCTTGTTTAATACAGTATAAGGACTTTGTATTATTAGGGGGTCAGGCGAATGTATAATCATTGACTATAAATATTAAATAGTTTTATTTTATAAAACTTAAATTTCCATAATACCATGAAAATTTTAACCATACATGCGTTTTTTTGCCGGAGGAAGAATGGCCAATCCAATTTCAATATGTAAACTTGCAGGTGTATTTGTTTTTGCGCTTGCAATAGCGGTTTTCTCCCAGGAATCCCTTCAGGAATCCCTTCAGGAGGAAACGGATTTCTATGCCAATTATGGTGTTACAGGGTATTCCAAGAAGGAAATCGAACAACAAAAAATCCCATATTACGACAATTTCGGTACGCATATTGTCAATGGGTACCTTATTTATGGGTTGGAAGCGGATCGTAATAAATATTATGATTCCGACAACAACAAAAAATTCACGGATCCTGAGACAAAGCAGGTTGTTTCAGACACGACCGTCAATGCTTACAATAATATGTTCCAGACCTCTCTTGTTTCTGAAAACTTCAATAATCTTATTGTTGCAAAAGATGGCCTCGGTGACATGAAATCTATATTTTTAATCGGTTCGCAGATACAAACCCGCCTGACCCCTCTTACAATGAACAAGCTGAATTTCCAGGGCATACGTTGGGACATATCAACTTCTTCCATCAAATTTACAACGCTTTTGTCGCGTACGAGGCCTTTTGTAATGTCACAAAACGATGTGTCAGCCCGTTCATACATAAGCTATGATCGTTCTGACATGAATAATTGGCAGGGTGTAAAGTCAGGCGAACTTTTGCCGGATGAAGAATATATTAAAAACAATTGGGCGGCAAGCCAGGGAGATTTTACAGGCAGGCGAGATGGCTGGATTCTGCAGTATGATCAGTGGTCCGACTTTTCCAACAAATCGGTTTACGGGGATTACGATATATTAACAGGCCTTCATGGCAAAACAAATATTGCCAATGTGGCTGATGTAGGGTTCACATATCTTAATCACCATAGGAGTGATATTAAAAAGGGAGAAAAGATTTTCAGTGGTGATGTGCCGGATGACTATGCGCCTGAGGAAATACATTTTGAATTTTATGATTTGACACCTGACCTTACAACGGATCTTGGTGCAAAGGTCCAGAATATTACCATGAAAATCAATGGTGAAGATTTAGGGCCTGCGCTAAGCGAGCCGGTATTTTACCAGGCAAAAGACAATTTTCAGCTTGTAACATCAAGCAAAGAGGTGGAAATTTCAGGACCAAGGCCCCTTATTGCGGCTTTCAATATACCAAAAGCGGCTGCAAGTATAGGTGGTATAAAGAAAGTCCGCAGAATCGATTTTTCTTTTACTGTTTCGGGCAACTATATTGTTTTTGTGTCAACTGACAAGATGGTATCATACGGATTCACAGCTCAACGCAGCAGCCAGACAGGAGATGTTGCCATTGACGGCATTTTCACACGCAAAGTGGAGGATCTTACCAAACCATTCACAGCTGTAGACGATTTTACTACATCCGGATCAAATAAGTCGATTGGTGGTTCGCACAACGACCAGACACGCTCTTATCTGACTTTCGGAAACTCCTGGTTTGGGGATTATATTGCCAAGTCCCCAAGAATTATTTTTGCTTCACAGTCAGACAAAGCAGACAAGGAAGCCAAATATCAGACAACAAAACGGACTTATGAATACACCTACTCAGTGAATACAAGCAGTGTGACTTATGGCATAGACTTTAAAGGAAAAGCACTAGGTGTCAAATTCAGTGGTGAATTTGCTGTAAATAAAAAAGATTATAAGTTCCCCGGCGGTGATGTCATGGATCCCATTTACCGTGTGGCATCTTATCTTCGTTTTGACAGGGATATTGTGCCTAACCTTCTTGGTATTTCAGGTATGGTTTATAATATTGATCCTGAGTATGATCCTGCTCTTGAAATCCCGCTTGTCAGCCAGTATTTTTCATATTCAAGACTCTATACAAGGTATAATTCAAATCAGGAATACAGCATCCCTGACTACCTTTATTACCCTCAGCATTTTAACAATAATTTTCATCTGCTGGATTGTAACAAAGATAATGACCTTTATGTTGAATCAGACCGCCCTATATATCCTAGCGATCTTGGATCAGGAAACGCTGTGAATAGATGGTTTGCTGATGGCACATTTTCGAGTTATAAGGCCAGCAGTCTTGACAATCGTACTCTTAACCGCAAGGCCAATTATACAATCATGCCTACCGGTTTGTACATGTTTTACGGCGATGACGACGGGGTCTATGTTGACAGGTACGACCGCAATCATAACGGGATTCCTGATTACAAAGAGGATTTCCTTCTGTACTATACGGATCCTCCGATATTTTCTCTTGATAATGATGCAAACAACAATGATATCTGGGATGTTGAAGACGCAAACCCCTATCCTGATATGCCCAATGGCATAGATGTTTCCTATGTTTTAACCGCAAATGGCTGGAAGAGCCAGGGAATAAGAGGCACAAACGCAAAACTTGTTTACACTCCTGTAAAGAACCTGGAAGTAACAGGAAGTGTTATTTTCGACAAGGCCCTTCGTCTTGATGTAAACCCTACAACAAGCATCCTTGACAAAACAAGCTTCGTGGGTAATGGGACAATAGGTTATGATGACAACAAAAAACTAGACGAGGAATTTCAGGATTCAAGATATCTTGGTATAAAAGGTTCAGCTAAGCTTGAAGTGGTCAAGCGCAACCTTGGAATGGAGTATTTCCTCGGAGGTGAAGTGCAGTACCTCAACGATAACATCAGAAATGACGCTATCCGCAGCAAAGGTGTTGATGATATAGAATATCTTTACACAGACTATTATTACCAGACGGATGAACTCCGGTACCGGAATGCCGGTATTACCAATGCTATAGCAGGTTTAACCTACAACAACATACCGAATTTTCTTTACAATGTAAAGATAAGCGGGGGAATTGTAAAGCGGATGGGATTGCCCGGTGAATTTTACACCGTGCGCACACTCCGGGACGAAGGAAAAGATACCACATACTACCAGTTCCGTTGGGAGCCATATTCATCATCACTTCAGACAAGGATGTATCTTGTAAACAAATTTGATTACGCTATAAAGTTTAAACTGGATCTAAAGGGGTGGGCGAGTGCATTTAATGTGCTGAACCGCCTCACTATTAATCCGCAATACAAATTCAGCTGGTCATACACCAATAGCGATGCAGTATCTGATCCAAGGATAGGCCTTGATCGGTCACGGCGTCTTTCAGAGGAAGACTCAACAGGCATAAGGCTTGATTGGGCACGTTTCAGGAAAGAGAATGAAAACATATTTACAAGTGTTCCAATGCTAAGGGCTTTCTTCAAGATTGCGGAAAATACCCAATTCCAATATGGTATTGAATGGAAACGCGACTACGACCGTCTTATAAAATCTGAAAGCAACCTAAAGCAGGTGCAGACCCTTCAGGTTTACAGCACTGATAATGTTTCCGGCTATAATATTGCGCTCATAATGGGTATGAACCTGATAAATAGCAATTATGATGTGCTGAACTATGATCCTTTACTGGAAAGCGGACACACTTATGATGGAACAGATACCCGTTTCTTCATAAAAGTCTATGCAGGCAATTAACAAAACGATATCAGGAGGAACCAAAATGAAAAAGATATTTTTTATAAGTTTGCTTACATTATCAATCCAATGGGCATTCTGCGGCAATACCCCGCTTGCTTTTAAATCAGCCATTATCCCTGGAATGGGCCAGATATCCGCGGGAGTTGGTGATGTTAAAAGCATGAATACCTTGAAAGGTCTTGGTATTATGGCAGGTTTCACATTCTGTCTGCATGGTATGCTGAATTCCATTAGTGAACGGGAGAGTTACGCTGAAGAAACCCAGGTTTACGCTGACAAAATTTCCATTAACCGCAAATCAGGCAACTCAACTATTGAGGCGGAACTTGAAAAGTCCCATAAAAACGCCTATGATAACTATAATAGCGCAAATACCTGGACTTTTGTCTATGTCGGTTTAACTGCGGCAATATACGGGTATGGAATCATTGATGCTTATATGTTCACAAAAGAAGATGAGAAAAAAGAGGTTGGTTTGGGAATCATGCCCCGGAACTTGAATTTATCAGTTTCAAGTGTGGGAAGGGGACAAGGGTTGAATGTTAATTATAAATTTTAGGGTGTAATGATTTTTAAAAAAGTGCTTTTATTATTATTGCTTATTGTTTTCTCAGGTCTTTTTTTCCTGACCTGTGAAAAACCGGTTCAATTCGAACCGCCGCCACCTTATGGAAAGATTAGCTTCTCAGCAAACGAGCTTCTTGTTGACATTAAAATTAATGATCATGTGGTTCAAAATCAACTTGCATATCATTTTAAAGTCAATGATATGCAGGGCCGAACCCCGTCATCCTCCGCACCTGTTATATTTAATGTATATAAATCTTATGAGAATGGGCCAAAAAATCTGATTTGCAAAATATTCGGCGGCGGAGTCGGGTTTTCCATAAATGCAAAAGCCTATTACTGTAATAATGACGGGATAGTAGACACGCTTGTAAATAATCCGAATTTTGATACAGTTATTGTAATTGGTAATGCTGATAAAAATAAATATTCGTTTGAAATTGCCGTTCAAATTGCAATGGATGGCGGGCCTGCCATGCTGTCCGGCGGATATGAAACAGGGTTTGTAAGCGATGGTATTGTGCGAGGCGGAGGTTTGTCCCGTTTCCTTGATATAAACAGCGGCGCAATCAATACTGCCGACAACCACGTCAAAGTTTCAGCCAGGTTCAGTGTTGCCGGAATTACGGACAGTCTTTCATATATTAAATATTCAACTCAGGTACCCATGTTTTTTTCAACAGTATTGGAAATGGATTCGATTCTTAAAAAAAGAAAGCAAGGGGATACCCAGTATGTAAATATTAATTCGAATCTTCGTTTACGGCTTATGGATTCTGTTGTTGTAAATAATGATGGAATATCCGTGGGTAAATTCGGGGGGCTTGTAAAGATTTCCCCGGACAGTTTTGGTTTGTCTAAGTTCTTCAGTTTCGTTAAATCGGAGCCTTCCTCCAACATCCCCGGAGACACAGGGTGGTTTACAGTACAAAAAATTGATGTATTACCAGACGGTGCTGGTGGAAAGTCAATTAGTTTGTATCACCCCTCCTGGAGTAATCCCTTAATCAAGAATATTCAAATAATGCCGTACACCCTTGAAGTAACGCTTGATAAAGGACAGGCGAATATCCTAACAAAAGGAAAAGACGTTTGTCTTCTTGGTGATGATATTCCATTTTTAATTAATACCTTCGGTGACACGACTTTTGACTCAGAAGTATGGGTGTGGATTGCCACAAGGAATTATTCTGCAAAATTTATTGATGCAACAGGGCAGTTTACAGGCCCTTTTTTAGAGCAAAAGGACACTCCTTTTGGATTGGGTATTGGTTTAAAGTGGCATGATGCAATTCTTGAGACTCCACCTGAAAAGTTCAATTTTACATCCAATGGAAATGTTTCCGGAGTTTTAAATCATGATAAAAGCCCTGATTATTACGAAAAGAAATATAGGGTGTCTCCTTTGGGGCTTTTGAATCCAAATACAGTTCAATCAAATTTAATCACCGACTATGAAAGGAGAGTTGGAGATAAGGGAGATTTAAGACGCTCTAATAATGTTTTTTTGAGTCAATTAATGTTAAAAGGATCTATTCTTGGTTATCCTGAATCAAATATCGGAGACTTCGAATCCCAGTCTTATATTAAGAATTTTAATATTGATGATGGTAATATTCATAGCTATCCATTTGTCGGGTGGTTTGAAGTTGAACCACTTGAAGAAGTCACAACTGATAGCGCTATTGATCCTGCGAAACTGTTTAGCAAATATGACGATAAATTCGGGTTAAAGGATGGAATGGATTTATATCCCTCTCAAGACCGGATTCTTTCCGGAAGAAGCTATTATTCCGTTTATTCCGCATTCATTTTTACTCCGAACATTATTAAAGGTGATTCCATGATTTATTATAAGACGGAAAAGCGTGGTATAAAGCTCTATAAAAACCCCATGCGAAGCATACCTGGTTTTGTGTCAGCCAATATGAGCGGTACAAAGGAATTCGTCATTTGTGTTTATGCAAGGGGCAAGTATTTCAAAGAACCGCGTTGCATGATTTCAACCTTCTCGACCGATGAAAAATATGTCTGGGACAAAATACCGCCTCATTTTGCATGGGACTCATCCTCTTCACCACTTGCTTCTCATTATTCGCCCATGTATTACATGAGAGAAGGTGAAGGAAAGGTTTCGGATTTGGGTACAACTGTCATCCCTTATGTTTTCGATGTTTCATTGTCACAGCTTAATGCAAAAGAGAATAAAGATTGTTCATTACGCGATTTCGGATTTGGCCGCATAACGTCGGTAAAATTATGTTTCAATTACAGCAATGATTTGAAGTCCATTGACCCTTTAACAGGTTTCAGAAAATATGAGCGCAACTCAATAAAAATTGACCTGCCTTCATCCTATATTGAAGGCCAAAGCAATCAGGCGATTTCCAATATTGTTTTCTCGAACATTGATGCGCGTCAATGGCAGGGCGGGCTTTGGGACATGTGGCTTGAGACCGAAGATAATTTGCAAAATAAGGGTGCTGCCCCATTATTTGTTCGAGACGGGTCTTATGCACCGCAAAATGGTCTTGTGAGCGTACGGCAGATAAAAATAAGATAGGTTGCATGAATACATGAGGCTAAAACACCTTATTCTACAATTTCTCCTGGGTATGTCACTGATATTGCTGAGCTGTCAGAAGCCTACGCAATCTGTACAGAATATGTATTTAAACAAAAGCATAATTTCCGTGACTTCGCTTTATTTCAATCCGGACAGTGGATTTGTTGTCACATCCATACCGGCAAACGATACTTCCATCTGGAAAGAAAACATTGCGTTCAGAATCAATTTTAACAAGCAGCTTGATACCTGGGATCCTAAAAAGCTTGATCAGGTTGTGATTTATGCTGTTTATAGAAAGCAGCAAAACAGTGGCAATCAGGTTGTTGTTGGGTACAGTTTTGGATCAGGGAATTCATCTCTTACTAAAAGAGCCGTCTACACCTATAGAGATGCTTTGGGGAATAGCCACAGTATTACTTACATTGACTCGGGTTACATATACGATACTATAAACGACAGGACTTCAGAAAGCTTTAATTATGGTGTGGCTGCCATTACTGATTTGAAAAGAAATGTTGATAATATTGATTTTGTTGGGGGCTTCACTAATATTGCTGAATACACTTCAAACTCAATACCCGTGAAACCTCCAATTCAAATAAGCATAAACCGCGGTGCAGTGTATACGGCAGACACAAGTGTAATTGTATCAGGACTTTTTGATACAACCGGAGTTGAAGCATTGTATTATTATCGGTATTCTGAAATAATGCCTGTGGATACTCTCACAACATGGCTTGACAAAATAGTCAAACACAAGGACAGCCCCGCTTCATTTCCCATAAAGGCTTCCGATTCGCTTAAGATATCAAATAGGTCTGATATTCAATATATTATTGGTTCGGCTGATTCCACAAAAAAAAACATGTTTCCATTTGGGAAATTAGGCAAAGTTGATACGGTATTTAAAGCGGATTTCCACAATTTTTTTACATCATACAGTGTTGACTTGCAAGGTTTGGCATCCTTTACATTAAAGGATGCTCTGGTAACCGGACCAGGAAAGAAATGGGTAATGTTATGGCCAAAACCAAAGCAGGAGTCCATAAAACTCTGGTCGCCTCTGTATGACGACATAGCCATTGATACTTATGAGGGGAGCCTGTTGCTTGACTTAAACGCACCTGGAATAGATTACAGGATAAATGAGTTCGAGAAAAAGTTATGTCTTGTTTCAAATTCCATACCTGTTATTTTTCGGGCCTTTGGAAACCCGACATTTTCAGGACAGATTTACATCTGGCTTGCAACAAGAAATGTCACCTCTGATTTTTATGATCAAAAATTCAATGTTTCTTCGGTTCCCAGCCTAGTTCCTTTATATGCCTCAAACCGCATTGATACTATTTATGACTGTATTCTTGAAACAATTCCTGATACTTTTAATATTGACGCAAACGGGGATGCTCTTGGAATTCTTCGTAATCTTGATCTTGAACAAAACATTCGGGTTTCGCCGCTTCTTCAAAGCAAAAAAAATACTATGGAACCTATCAGTAGAACTAATGATGATCCAATCGGACTTTCGCGTTCAGTTGAACCAGGCAGCATTCTGGGTTACAATACAAATTTAAACCCTTACACACCATCCAAAGTTTACACTTATAATGGTAACACAAGAAAAGCGGACATGGGAATAGGGTGGCACACGAAAAACGATCCAGGAAACACTACTGACACAAGTGTTACAAAATACTCCAGGGTAGAATATATTGCTTCCTACGACGCAGTAACATATTCAAATCCCATACGTAATCTGCCAATAAATGTCCCATCAGCTAAGGATGGTGTAAAGGAATTTGTCCTTATTGCATATACTAAAGGAAAATATTTCAATGAACCACGTGTTTTCATATCGAAATTTTCATCTTCTTACAAATATGTTTGGGATAGAATGCCGCCTCATATTACATGGAGCATACAGTATAACCCTCTTGCAAACAGGATATATGCCCCTTTGTATTATCATAATCCGGCCGCACCATTAACGGATCGAATAACCAACCTTTCTCAACTAGGAAATATCTTCGATGTTTGGCTTGATCCGCGTCCATCAACCGAGGACAATGAGATTGTGGCGGGTGTTAGAGATGTTGGATTCGGACGCATCCGCTCTGCTGTGCTTAATTTTCATTTTAGTGGAAAATATAAGGCCAGTCCCATTACAGGAGAAAGAATTTATGACGACGGCATGGAAAGTCAGAAATTCCCCATGGACCAAAGTTTAATAGAAGGCCAGTCATTATCTCTTTTTAATGGGGTGATACCTTCAAAGCGCAGTTACAGCATTTTTCAAGCTGGTTTTATAGGGGTGGATGCGAGGGGTTGGGACAGGGGGCAGTGGGATATGTGGATCGAAACAGAGGATGATTTAGGTAATAAAGGTGTTGCTCCTTTTGGGGGCAAGGAAATAAATCGGGCCATAGGGAGCTATATAACCCGTCAGATAGAGATTAAATAATGAAATTTTTCCTTAAAACTTTTATAGTTTTCATGGCTTATGCATGCATCGGATTATTAATCTCATGCACAAAAAAGCCTATTGCACCGGAAATAAAGCAGATTTATAAAAATATGCTGAATGTATCTTACAGCGATACAACAATCGGCATAACGTCATATTATAAAATAAGTTTTAGTAAAAACCTGCCAACATGGGATCCACAGTATGTTAACCAGCCTTCATTAAACCGGTTTTATCGAAAAGCCGGAAATAGTATGATGGAACTTCTTAAAAATGATCAGGGGTTTTTCCTCCCGAATACCAGTGATACATCTCAAACTCTTGTTTATCTTGATGAATCTAGTAAGCTGGATACATTACGGGTTTTAAGAAGTGCTTTTTTTCTTAACAAGGTTGATTCGCATGTTGTTTCGGCTGTAACATATTTCGCTGTTGCATTAACTGGCCTGTCATCCGCAGCGCCTTATGCAGACTATACAGGAGGGTTTTGCGGAGACACAGCCCATTCCCCTGCAGTTACAGGCAGGCTATTGACAGGATTCTCAATTAATGACGGCGCACAAACCACTGCTGATAATAATGTTACCATATCAACAATTTTTGATACGGCTAGTGTAAAAAAAATAATTATTTACAATTATTCGGCTTTTAATCCGATAAGTTCACCTGATACGATTCCTATTCTGCTTAATGGAATTAAATACGAACAAAGAATTGGTAATAATTGGGCAACCAAGCCGGATACCCTTGTATTGAACGAAGACTCTCTTAAGAATCATTTTAGCAATGTTGTTTTTATACGTAGTATTGGCAAAGTTTCAATAACCTGGCAAATGAAACTCCTGCAGTTTTACGGTAAGAAATGGGTTGCAATGCAAAGATTGGGTGCTAACAACAATAATATAGGCCCGCTTTTATATGATGATATTGACATACAGTCTTACAATGTTCTGGTATCTCTTGATACCTCAGACAAAAGCAGGTTTTCTTTTGATGAAACAGTAACAGACAAGAAAATATGCGTACTTTCGGATAATATCCCGGTATTTATAAATACATTCGGTGATACCACATTTAATGATACAGTTGAAATATGGATTGCAACAAGAAAAAACAGTTCTTATTTTTATCCGGAAGTAGTAGGTGCGTTTGGAACTTCGGATTCCTGGTACACCTATCATGGATTAAAATGGCCTGATTGTATTTACGAAACAAAGCCTGAAATTGCATTCTTCAATAATGTAAATGAGGTTAGGGCTGAAATGAGTTTTGATTTTGAATCAGGATACAGGATATCGCCACTTGCAACCCCTTTTCTTACTGACAACGGGCTTACGCTATCATATATCATGCCGAATTTGTTAAGAGAGGATATAAATAAGAGTCTTATAAGTCTTGTGGTAACACCTGGGTCCATTCTGGGGTATTCAAAAGACTCGTTAAACACCTTTAACAAACAGAATTTGCTGGGTTACAATTCCGAATCAAATATAGTTTCTGTTACTGATTCAGGTGCTCCTGGGTGGTTTGAAACAATAAGTTTTAATGATGTTATGAATGCAGGAAGCTTAAATGCCTACCTTGGCCCCAAAGCGAATAGAACACATTCCAATAGTGCGGTAGCGGGCTTTAGTCTTGATCCTGATGGCAGGCTTTATCAACATCCCTTTCGTGGACTTCCCATTACCTCCTCAACTGTGAATAATGGTGTAAAGGAATTTGTAATTATTATGTATGGAAAGGGTAAGTATTTTAATGAGCCAAGGGTAGCAATATCCAAATACAACACTGTTTACCGTTATGTATGGGATAAAATTCCGCCACAATTTATTTGGAGCATCACTGAGGATAGGAACGCTGCTGCCAAGTGGGAACCTGCTGACAAAGAATATGCTCCCATGTGCTATTTTGATCCCTTGAACCCGTGGAACAATAAGTGCACTGATCTTTCAAAGCTTTTTGGTACATTTGACGTATATTTGTCTCAGCTGGGGAATGCCTATTCCCGCACAGCTGTACGTGATAAAGGATTTGGGCGGATAAATTCGGTCAAACTTTTATTCAATTATCATGATAATTATCTTAAAAGCGATCCTTTTACTGGAGAGCGGTCATATATTACCGCCAATATTGTGTATGAATTACCGGAAGACTTCATCCATAATCAGGGTAAGAAAACATACTATAATGATGATGGAAGTACAGCAGGTTCCTCTTATGCCATTTCAGGAGTGGTTTTTAAGGATATCAACTATTCCGGGTGGCAGAGCGGGTTATGGGACATGTGGGTCGAGACATCGGATGATCTTGGAAACAGGGGCCTTGCACCGCACGGAATAGTGGATCTAAGCGGAGCAAAGGGTTTTTCATCCATTCGTCAGGTGGAGATTAAATAAAACACAATGTGGATAGCCTTACTACTTGTAGCATCCCTTCTTTCTATTCCTGTTTTAAACGAGAACTATTTCCATATCAGGAACCTTTCAGAACTCAGGCGCGAGGCGGGCAATCGCTTTAGCCGGATTCAAAGCCTTAATGCTTCAGGCGACAGCAGATCTGCACGGGACAGCACACGTTCCCTTATCGAATATTTCAAGAAAAATACTGATGAAGTTAGTTTAACCGCCACACAACTTGGCATGTTTCAACTTGCAGCCAGTGAAAAGCAAACCGCTGTGACAGCAAATGATCTTGAAGCGGCTATTTATGATTTCAACCAGCTTCTTAAAAAATTTCCAAACACGCCTGTTGCTGAACAGGTTTTTCTTATGATTGCCAAATGTCATATCTCCCTTGGAGATATGGGAAGTAATCCGCAGGTTAACTACATGCGGGCCATACAGAGCCTGGAAATCATAGAGAAAAACAGACCAGAGGCAATTAATTTTCCCAAGTACAAATTTGTGGAATTGAAACCCGGGACATATTTCAACATAGATAAAGGCAAAGTGAAACTTGCCAACCGTGATATTGTAAAAAAGTTATATACCAGAATGGATCTTATAAGGGAAACAGCCACAGATACAACCCAGGTCAAAGCCGAGATGTTGTCGGATGCTGTAATGGAAATAGGAAATTGCTACACAAAAATGGGAGAAGGGGACAAGGCGCGGGAACAATACAGCATTATAATCAACTATTTCAAGGAATCCGACCTTGTGGATGATGCACAGAAAGCCATTGGTGATAGTTACGTAAAAGAAGGGGATTGGCTGGAGGCAAAAATAATAAACGAACCGGATGAAAACAGGAAAAAGGAGCTGAAGGAAAAACAGATTGAATTATACAAACAGGCGGCAGATACGTACCTCAAATTCATTAATGTTTATATTCAAAGCGATCTTATAAGTAAGGTGTATATTGCCCTTGGAGGTGTATATTTCAAGCTCCAAATTCCAAAGGACGCATATTCAACATTTGCCAAGGCCATAAATTCCATAAAAGTAATCGAAGAACAGGCCAAGGTACAGCTTGATATTGGAACGTATTACTATCAAGAAAAGAAATGGGATGATGCCATTGAAAATTACGGGAAAGTTCTTCAGAATTATTCAGGAACGGAGTTTGCGGCAAATGCGCAATACCTGCTGGCAGAATGTTATGAATATAAGGGCGATACACTTACTGCGCTTAAGGCATACACTGATGTGTGCGAAAATTTCCGAACATCGACATTTTACCCTGCATCCGCTTACAACCTGGGTAAATATTATATCAAGCAGAAAGATTATGCCAAAGCCCAGCAGATCTTAAGACAGAGTATCAACCGTTTTCCTGAAAGTATGGTTGCCCCTCAAACACAGTTTCTATTGGGTGACATCTATATGGAAATGACGGAGGGACTGGATTCGGTCCAGGCTATTACCAAATACCGTCTTGCGATCAAGGAATTCGAGACAGTGGTTGGCACTTATGACCAGTCTCCGGAATGGGTAGAGAAGGCTGTACTGGAAATGGGCAAAGCCTATATGAAGATTGGCAGCAAGGAAAAAGCGCGCGAAACCCTTGATAATTTAAAGAGTCAGCAAATGATGGTCGAGAAATACCGAATTCTAGGTGTGGCAGGTTCTGATACTGCTATTATTCAAGATTATGAGGAACAACTCAAGAAACTTACGGACCCTCAGGCTAAGGCACTTGTTTACATAGAAATCGGCCGGAAGCTCATGGGAAACGAGATAAACAAAACCGATAGCGCAATTTCTGTTTTTAATACTGCTCTGAAACTTGCTGAAGATACAACCACTATCATAACAATTTATGGCGATATAGGCAATTGCTATGTTAACAAGGGTGAATATAAACGCGCACGGGCCATATTTACCGATGAAGTACTTAATAATCCGCGGTGTGATGAGCAAAGGACAATCCAATTCACTTTCAAGGTTGCAGTGACCTATTTCCAGGACAAGATGTACCAGGAAGCCATAAATCATTTCATGACTTTTCTTGACAAATATTCATCATCGCCGCTTGCGCCAACAGCGCTTTTTTATCTTGGCAAGAATTATCATCTCATTAATAATTTTACTGAAGCTGAGAAATGTTTTCAAAGAATTTTTGATCAATATCCCAAGAGCGATTTAGTCGATAATGCCGGTCTTGGATATGGTGAGGCTTTGTCCGGAGAAGGCAAGAATAAAGAAGCAGTGACGTATCTTTTGGCATACCTTAAGAAAAATCCCGGAATAAGCTCTTCACCAAGCTTTTACTACAAGATTGCTGACATATACAGGGAAAAACTGGAAAAACCCGATTCAGCTGTCTTTTATTATGAAAAAGTCATATCTTTTCAAGATAATAATACCCTGTTTTCCGGTGCTGCTTACACGCTAGGTAAACTCCAGACTGAAATGGGTAAAGATGACAAGGCAATATCTGCTTACGAGAAGGTGAAAAAAGAAGACATAGAATATTTCCGGGCAGCGCAGGGTGAGATTGGAGCGCTCAAGGCCAAAACGGATCCCGAAGGCGCTATTCAGAACTACGAAAAGATTGAAAGCACAAGTGAGGATGTTGCTGACAAGGTAATCGCAAGGATGGGAATAGGCGATGTATATATGGCTCAAAAAAAATATCAGGACGCAGTGGAATCTTTCAGGATTGTTTATGAACGCTATGTTACTGCAAAACCGGATTTAAGGGCAGCTTCAATTATAAAGATTATAGATGCCCTTAACAATATCGAGAAATACCAGGATATAATAAGCTGGTGCGATAAAATGATACGTGACTTTCCTCAAAACAGATATACCATAAACGCATATTATTTCAAGGCGAATGCGTTTTATATGATGAAGAAATACAAAGAGGCTCGTGAAATCTTTAAGCAGGTTTTGGAAAAAGACACGGCATCGCTTGCAGAAGTAGCCCAATACCAGCGTGCCGAATGTCTATTATCAATGGGTGATCAAGCCGGTGCGGTTAAAGAGTTCAAAACTTTCATGGAAAACCGTCCTAAGAGCGCCATGGTAGCCAATGCTTTGTTTCAGATTGCAAATGTTGAATGGGGCAAGGAAAACTTTGGTGCGGCAAAAAAGATATATGTCCGCATCCTTGGTGAATATCCCTCATTTACATCAATATGCTGGGTCCGGAATTATCTGGCATTTTGCTATGATAAAGAAGATTCATGGCGCAAGGCGGTCGAGATTTTTACCGAAGTGCGTGATGGTTCTGCCTGCGACAAAGAGGCAAAACAGTTTGCAAAAGAACAGATACAATCAATACGTGTAAGACACTAGGCAATAAAAAATTTAATATATGAAAATAATCACTAAAGGAGGCTGGTATGCAGGGTTTTAACAGAAAAAAACAATTTTTTGTATTGTTTTTCCTTTCAATGGTTGGGCTGTCTCAGGCGCTCAATGTTATGTCCTATTTTATAATGGGTGGATGGGTCATGTACCCGATACTCGCTCTTTCAGTGGTTGCGGTAGGCGTGACTCTGGAAAGAGTCGTGGTTGTGTTCCTGGAAAAGATGAAACTTCGTCCCGGTCAGTTTCTGGATGATTTCCTGAAAAAGGTTGGTGAAGACGGCAAGGGAAAAATGGAAGCTGTTGCCTGGGGCGAGGAAATGTGCAAGAAAAAAGGCGGCATCATGGCTGCGATACTGGAGGCGGTTTTTCATAAATATCGCGATGGCCTGGAAAAAAAGATGCACCCTGCTGAACATAAGGAATGGATGAAAAAGTCAGCCGAAGAATACGCAGGTGTCGAGCTTACGGCCCTTGATTCCCATCTTTCCGCTCTTGCGGTTATTTCCAATGTGTCAACCCTAATGGGGCTCTTCGGAACCGTTATCGGTATGATTGAAGCATTTACAGCAATGGCAAATTCGCCTGGGGGTGTCAAGGCTGATGAAATGGCGGGTGGTATTGCTATCGCCCTTGTTGCAACAGCTGGCGGTCTCTGTGTTGCGGTACCGTCTCTTATACTTTACAATGTAATCAAAGGTGCTGTAATAGAAACTTATGTTTCTCAGGTCGAAGAAACGGTAATAAAGATTGTTGATGCTTTGGCTGAGTAAACCGGAAGGATTTTCTTATGGCTCTCGGCAAATCAAAGTCCAAAATCATGCTCGACCTTAATGTCGTGCCTATGATTGATATCACAAGCTTTATCCTTTTATCGCTTGCGATTCTTAACATGTCCATGAAAAAAGAGGCATCGCTCGATAATATCCTGAAGCTGCCCCCGGTACTCCATGCAAGCAAGCAGAACAGTACCCAGCTCCAGATATATGTCCTTCCAGCAGTTATCCTTCCAGGCGGCTATGTTAATCCTGACTCCACCGGTCTTGTTGCTTTTATGGGCAAGAGCCAGGTTCCTTTGGAATGCCCTAACTGCAAGTTACCTTTCCGTGATGCCAAAAACGAATACATACCTAATTCCATGCTCGATCAAGGCGGCAAACCCATTGCAACCATGCAGAAGATGGAGAAGAATGAAAAGCAGGAGGATATTGATAAGAAACTTGCAATGGAAAGGCCTCCTGCATACAAATGTTCGAGGTGCGGCGTGGAAATCAGCCCATATTTGAAACTGGATGAAATACCAGCTGCCTTAAAAATGAAAAAGAAGGAAGTTGTGGATCAGACAGTCAATACTGAAAACTATTCCCGACAGCAGAAGGGTGAACCGCCTCTTTCAGCAGCAGATATAAAAAAAATTGAGGATGAAGTCCCCCTTATGATAAAGGCCGATGATCTGGCTTTTTACGGAAGAATCCTACAGGTTGTTAATATGGCAATGGATACTTCATGCAACATAAAGAAATTCGCTTTTGTGACGCTTCCGGATGCTTCATTGGAAGCACAGAAGAAAAAATCATTGGAAAAAAATAAATAGGACGATTATGAAGATAAAGACAGATTCTGAAGCAGATGTTAATATAACCTCTCTTATTGACTGTCTCATGCAATGCATCATCTTTTTTATGGTTATTATGTCCGCCCAGTATATCTTCGGTGTGGCAATAAAGTTCCCTCCGGCAGGCAAGGGTGAGGGCAAGTCCAATCAAAAAGAGGAAAAAAACATAATGGTTTATGTTCAGTCCGACTGGCTTGAAAAAGGGCATTACATTGTCCGTGACGGAACATTAAAAATCAATGGTGAGGAAATAGCCCTCACATCATCAGAAGACCGGAAAAAATGGGATGAAGAAAGAAAAAAGGCTTATGCTTATCTGGAATACAGGATTGGCGAACTATTAAAACAGGGTTACAAAAAAGACGTTCTTTTGGTTCAAGGTGATATGACCTCCTATCATGGCAAGGTGATGCAGGTTATAGATAAGGCCAAAGCACAGGGAATGGAAGGGTTCTCGCTGATACCACCAACCAAATAAAAAGACACCGGGCGGTTGGCCTGATATTTAAGGGGGCGGATGTATCGATTAAACTGATGCATTCGCCTTTGTCTTTTAAAATATATAGGGATAATTAAATGTCATATATTAAGCGCGGATCCAGGAATAATCGAATCTTCCAGATAATTCTATTATTCTCAACGCTTATTATTGCAGGGCTTATCATATATATTGGCAAGGCCACCCGAGAATACAAAAAAATACCCCCGGTTAATTTTGATCCTCGATATCTTATCCGTGTGCATGAAATAAGCCGGGTTTATTCCATAAAAAGAGATGCGTCTCTCCCCGGTCTTATCTTTTTTGGTTGTGAAGAAGGGTTAATGTGTTTAAGGGAGAAAGACCTTACATGGAAGCGGTATGGCTTGGAACACGGCCTTCCATCTGAATCCATACATTCTTTAGTATTTCATCTTGGCAACCTTTTTTTGGGCACTGACAAAGGACTTGCAGTATTTGATCCGGTAAGCGACAGGTTTATTCAAATTGATTCCACAAAGACATTGAAGATATTATCAATGGAATCCATAGGCTCTTCTGGTCTTGTTTTTTACGCTGATGGAAAAGGATTATTTGTATTATCAGATACGAAGAGTGGCTTTAAACCAATGGCGTTTTCAGACTATCCAATAACAAAGCCTGTAACCTGCCTTAAAAATATTGGGAATAGACTTTACATTTGCCAGGAAGGACTTGGTGTTGTAGCCTTTGACTTGGAAAGAAAAATAATTAAACCATATATACTAAATAACCCTGTGTCCAAACGTACACAGTTTATGGATCTCATGGAACACAATGGTTCACTATGGGTTGCAACATCCGATGAAGGCGTATATGTTAAAGACATAAACTCTGACACTCTAAAGGAGAATGAAAACTTTCCGTGTAAGGGAGCGTATGTTTTTGCGGATGAAAAGGATGGTTTTTGGTGCGGTACTCCGTGGGGTTTATGGCGTTATTATGATAAAGGCGGCGCCTGGATGCAGTTCATTCATCCGGAAGAAAAGAAGCACACGGATTTCCAGGTGTTTTCTTTACTTAATACGGAACCCTATTTATGGTACGGCAGTAAAGAACTTGGAGCGGGCTATCTAACCAAAAATCATATAAGCTGGCAGCCTTTGCATGCAGGTCTTTCAAGGCCGAATGTTGCCACGATTTTATCGGAAGACAGTATTTTAATAACAGGATATGGTTATCAGGGCGGGTTTCTGGACATGTTTAATTCCGGATCTCTGGACTATAATATGTTTATTGCTCCGGATAGCGGCTCTGCGGATCCCAATATACAATCGCTTGCTTTAATAGGAACTCGTATTTATTATGGAGGGTTTGAAAGTTTCGGTTTTTTTGATCGAAAAACCAAAGAAGTAAGATATTATGGCCGCGCATCCAGCCTTCCATCAGTTGATATTGCTGAGATTATTCCCTTTGATTCTGGCCGCATTCTTTGCGCCGGACTTTTTGGTATAATTGAATATGATCCGAAAAAGGACTTATTCACAACATTTAAATCCACGGGTAAATACAGAGTAACATGTATTCTTCGGGTGGGAGATTCAATTTATTATGGCACACTTTCGAGTGGTGTACGGATTTATAATTTGGCCAATGGTCTTGAGACTGGAATAGTTTCAATTCCTTCAGAATCACGTGTAATGGGACTTGCAATGATAAAGACAAATGGGGCTAAAGAAATATTTGCGGCAACACAGAATAAAGGATGTTACATTCTTGATCTTGTGACTGGAAAAAGTACAAATGTCGCGGTTACGGGCTCTCTTTTAACACCGTCTGATCAACGTGCAGATGATATTATGGCAATGCGCAAAATTGATAATGAAATATGGCTCGGTACAAGAAACAACGGCTGCCTGATTTTTAATCCTGATAAATATGTATGGTCGTCTTTTTCATATTATGATGGGTTATTAAGTGATCAGATTCGATCTTTTTATGATAATGATAAATATATATGGATAGGATGCTACGGGGGTTTTAACAGGCTTGAAAAGAATTATTATTCAACCAGGAAAAGGTAATTTATGAGAAGTTCCTTGAAATCTCGGTTGTTCGTGGGAATATTAATGCTGGTTTTTTGTGCATTGTCATACTGCGGGGAAGTGGAGGATGCTTCACGGAAGATAAAAGCAGGAGACTTGCAAGGTGCAATATCAATCCTTGAGCCTGCGAGCAAGGTTAAAAAGACATCTTATGATATTCATCTTCTGCTTGGTAATGCATATTTTCTTTCAGGAAATGTCGAGAAATCCGTAAAAGAGTATGCAGCCTGTCTTGAACTTAAACCTGATGCCAGGGAAGCTGCCATAAACCTTGCAAGTGCATATTCAGCAGTCGGACGACACCAGGAGTCAATTGAATTGTATAAGTCTTTGCTCGACAAATTTGGTGATTTACCAGATGTTGATTATAATCTTGCAGTTGCCTATAGATTTTCCGGAGACCTTGAGTTGGCCGAGAAATATTACCGCCGCGCTTATGATTTAAAACAACAGGAAGCTGAATATGTAAATGGTCTCGGAGAAATCCTTGAACTTCAAGGTAAAACAGATGAAGCAATCAGGATGTATACTGAGGCATTAAAGATGAACCCCAACAGTGTTACATCCCGAGTAAATCTTGCAAAGTTGTTTTTATCAAAGAGAGATTATTTCAAGGCGGAAAATGAGGCTCGTGCAGCTGCTTCGAAAAACCCCGGTCTTTATTCACCGCATGAGGTAATAGGTGATATTTACAGGTCCAAGGGGGATGTGGAAACAGCAATATTTGAATACCGCGCCGCACTTTCAAGGAATCCAGATGCTTTGTCCGTAAATGTCAAGCTTGGGGCCATGTATGAAAATATGCAGAAATATGATGATGCAAAATATTTTTACTTCAATGCGTTAAGTCAGGACAACCGTTCTGTACAGATAAACTTGAAACTCGGTGGTGTACTTATCAAAAGCCGTGATTATTATGCTGCAAGGGACCTGTTAAACAAAGCACATGAAACTGTGGGTAAGAGTGCTTCTATTTCAGATCTTCTTGGTGTAGCCTATCTGAATCTAAGAAATCTTGAAAAGAGCGAATTTTATCTGAAAGAAGCAATATCTTTGGATTCGAGCTATACAAAAGCAAAGCTTGATTTGGGGATTCTTTATTTTGAAAAGGGATTATATTCCGAAGCAAAAGGATATCTTGAGGCAGTAGTTAAGGCGGGTAATGAAGCTTATGAAGGGTATTATTATTTGGGCAGGATATTTTATATAAAAAAGGAAAGCAAATCAGCATTGGAATTATTTAAAAAGCTGTGCATAATTGATGGAAAGAAGCTCGATGGATATCTATGGATGTCAAGAGCTTATGAACAGTTACCGGACCTTGTTAATGCTGAGGCATCATTATTAAAAGGCATTGAAATAGCTCGTGAAAACCCGGATGCTTATTTTGAAACAGCTGATTTTTATTTCCGTAATAGGATGGACGTAAAGTTCGATAAATGCCAAGAATATTATGAAAAGACACTGAATCTGGATTCGAAATATTATAAAAGAGATCAGATAATAACTAATATGGATATTATCAACAATAAGCTTAAAAGGATCACCAAAACTAAAAGTGATAAAGATTTGGATTTGGAACTGAAACAACAGGAACAACAGCAGAAGTTGCATTAACCGTGTTTAGTGTATTTAACGATGTTTAAGAATACCTGAAGATATTCAGTTGCACAGGTCTTCTCATGCAACATGATATTAAAGGACTAACCTAACCTTTTAATGCGATTGCCCTGTCTGCTTTCTGTAATGCAATGGACTTACGCTGAAATACTGCTTGAATATTTTACTGAAATGAAGCGGATTTTTGTAACCGACATTGGAAGAGATTTCCTTGACGGACATGGTGCTTTTTAAGAGAAGCCGTTGTGCATTTTGTAATCGCAGCTTTTGGACATAAGCCTGGGGGGATATTCCAAGCGTGGTTTTAAAAAGGGCGTCGAACCGCGACAATGAAAGGTTTGTAATCTTTGCCAGAACATCCCGCCCTAAGTTTTCCTTCAGGTTATGCCGGATATATTCAAGAACAGGTGTGAATCGAAAAGAATTCTCCAGCATGGGTAAGGCTTTGGAACGTAATTCCGAAACACTGACAAGCTGCTCCAACAGGGAAATGGACAAAGACTTTTTCTGGATAACCTCCTGAAGCGAAACAACAGGCTTTTTATATAAAAAAGCCAATGATTCGTTAAAGTCACCGATTTGTTTTGCAATGGGACCTTTTATTATAAGCGGCGGTTTGATGATAGTAAAAATATCCATGCCTTCAAGAATCCAAAAATTGACATGCGACCAACGGCTTATACCGGAGGTTTGTGATGCCATTTCTATACGGTGATGTACACCCGGGGGTATGCAAAGCGTTGAGTAAGCATCCACCAGAACATTTGCCGATTTCTTTTGCTTAAAAATAGCCGGATACGTTACACAAGCTGTTACAAGACTCGAAAGCGTGCGCCACCCTGTATCATGCGGATAGGTTACACGAGTAACATCGCCGCACTGATATTCAAAACGCAGGGTCTGTTCCACAATATCAATAAAATGTTTTAAAGAACTTTTCATACCCTATCCCGATATTTTATAACTCATTGAGTTGCTAAGCTAATTATTTTAAAAATATATGATTGATAGTAAGAAATGACATGTTTTCAGTAAGTTTCGCCATACAAATCCCATTTATTTAATAATAAAAATAATATATCTTTATAAAAGGACTTAGTACAAATGACAATTAAAATGAATTAAGGGAGGCCAAGGAATGTCCGCAAAGATACATGAAATCAAAGATCCACAAGGTTGGCGTTTCCATTCTGGAAATGCAATCTACACAGAACGATTCCTCAAGGGACGTTTGATCGCAGCATCGCTTCAGAGCACTGGTATTCCGTATTATCCCGATGACGAGGATATAGAACAGTCTGCATTCGATTTGCAAATAGATGGCGAATCACTGTACTTTGACTGGGAGTTGATAGAATCCATTGTTGAAGAAACAGCAGGCAATGTCCCTTCAGCTAAAATTATCCTTAAGAATACGCATAAACCATTGCAGCTTGAAGTCGTCACCGAGGCCTGTGGTGATGGTTTTTTCCGCCGGCGGATGCGTTTGACAAACATCTCGTCTTCAGCCACGCTTGGATTGAGCAGCGTCACACCGTTTTGCGGAACTCTCTGGGCCATGCGGGACAATATAGGCGAAACGCTGCTTGATAATGGTGGTGTGCCCTACCAGGCAGGATGGTTTCAGGATACTGATGCGTGTAATGAGGGTAACTTTCAATGGCAGGAAATCCCTTTGAACACGGAACTCGCTTTCGGTTCAACACGAGGCAAAAGCGGCCATTCGAGTCCTTTTGTGGTGGCGCAAAACAATATTGACGGCGGCTATTTTGTGGCGCATCTGGCATGGTCGGCAAATTGGCGGATGAGTTTCTTTACAAGATACAGACGCGACGGATCATGCCGGCTTGAATTCGCATTAATGCCTTTGGCTCGCGCCCCGATGCGGCTGATATCTCCCGGGGAAACCATCAACCTGCCGGAAGTGCACTTCGGACTCAATCATACGGGTTTTGATGACGCTATTCAGTGCTGGCATAATTATCTTCGCAATCATGTCCTTCGAGTCGTGGGCAATGGGAAGCAGCCTGTCATTCATAATCACTGGGGATTTATGCAGCACGAATTGAGCGAGGCCGGACTTTTCCATGAAATAGACATTGCCACGGAAATCGGCGCGGAATTATTTATGGTTGATGCAGGCTGGTATGCGGATTTAAAAGCTCCATGGCCTGAAACAACTGGTGATTGGAAGGCCGGCAACCGACTCCCAAACGATCTTTTCCCTGTTTTTGAATATGCCCGTTCAAAAGGGCTGTTGTGTGGACTCTGGGTGGAAATCGAGAGCGCCGGCAAAGCATCAAACCTGGCAAAGGAACATCCGGAGTGGTTTATAAAACGCTATGGAAATCCAGTGGAGCGGATTTTGGATTTGACCAGGCCCGAGGTTGCGGAATATGTGGAATCACAGATCATGCGGATAATCGATTGCTATAAACTCGACATGTTCCGGCTTGATTATAATATTAGGGCACAGGAAGGCGGTTTTAACGAACACGACGGGTTCAGGGAAAACACATTGTGGAGGCATGTTGAGGTGATATATGCAATCTTCGACAAGGTACGGCAAAGATATCCGAACCTGCAATTGGAGAATTGTGCAGGCGGCGGGGGCCGTACTGATCTTGGTATGGTAAGCCGGTTTACCACATCATGGGTGTCAGACTGGATGATAATGCCGCGCACAGTGCGAATTCTGAATGGCATGACCATGGCATTGCCGCCGGAATATGTCAACAGGCTTTTCGGAGCTGCAATGAAAGGAAGTTGCCGGGGCAATCCTGAAACACAATTACAGGTCGCCATACTCGGCCACATGGCAATCTCCGGAATCACCCCAAACCTAGACGAGGCGAACCCCGAGATCATGAGGCTGGTTAAAAAATATATCAATCTCTATAAGAATTTTATCCGGCCGTTTCACCGCGAAGCAAAGGTATATCATCACACACCGGTGATACCCGGCGCTGAAGGTTCAGGCTGGTGTGCGCTTGAATATGTCTCTGCCGACAGGAAAAAAGCGGTTGCAGCTGTATTTCGTCTTGTAAATGCAAAGGAAGAAAGATACTGCTTGCGGTTCAGGGGGCTGAATCCAAAGCTGAACTATAGTGTGACCGTATTGCCGGGTGACAGGCAATTTGAAATTTCAGGCCATGGATTGGAACAAGGCCACGAGGTGAGGCTGGATAATGCACTTACTTCTGTTATGCTGCTTTGCGAGGCAATGAAATAGTTAAATGTCAAGGAATTTCAACATGGTAGTCCAAAAAAATATTTCTTCGAGAGAGGCAGGCTTGCTTTTTACTAAAAAAAGGGAAAATATAGCATGAAAGGTTACACGGGAAAATTCAAACAACGAATATCGAACAATGAATTGCTGATTTTCGGGGGCATCATGGATAGCCGGTCCGGAGCCGCTGTTGAGATGTTTCACGAGTGCGGCTATGACGCTCTTTTAATTGATCGCGAGCACACGGCACTTAACAGCGAAACGATACTCGAACATATCCGTCTGGCACGCGCGCTGGAGTTGCCCTGTATGGTGCGCGCCGCGGACGCCACCTATCATGAAATTTGCCGTACGCTGGATCAGGGTCCTGACGGTATTTTTGTTCCGCGCATCAGAAGCAGGGAAGAGGTTGAAAATATCGTTAGAACGATAAAGTACCCGCCTTTTGGTATCCGCGGGCTTGGCGGTTCCACCTGTCCTGCCGGCAAATATATCGGCTGGGCACATGTGAAAGACCAGATCGCCTATGGTAACAGCGGCATAGTCATTGGAATTCAGATTGAGACTGCGGAAGCGCTGGCGAATCTTGACAGCATACTTTCCGTTCCGGGTATTGATCTCGCAATTGTGGGAAACGACGATCTTTCCATTGGCATGGGTATTCCTGGACAGTGGGAAGGGCAGAAATACATTCAAGCGGTAGAGAGCATTATAAGTGCCTGCAGTCGAAACAAGGTAATGCCCGGTATTGCCTGCGGTGATCCGGCCCGGGTACGGTTCTGGATGGACCGCGGAATGCGGGCTTTCTGGTACAGTGCCGATATCGTTCTGATGTGGCAAGCGGCACGTCAGGGCATGGACGCTTTGAAAGAGTCGTTATCCAGGTGAATAAATGAATCAAGAACCATGCCTGGCGCAACGCATAAGAGATGCGAGGTTGAATCCTGGCGAGGTCGCCGTCTTTTTTATAGCGCAAGCCGGCTTTGTCATTAAAACAGCCTCTGGCACACAGGTAATTATTGATCCCTATCTCAGCGACTGCGTTGAGCGCGTAGTCGGTTTCAAGCGGATGATCCCTTCAATGCTCCGGGCGGAGGAAATTGAAGCGGACATTTTCATAGCCACCCACAACCACCTGGATCATCTTGACACGGACATCATGCCTGTTCTTGCAGGGAAAAGCGGTTTGAATTTTATCGGCGCCGTGGATTGCGCCGAAGCGTTTCGTGAAGCCGGAGTGGATAATAGCCGGATGTTCCTGCTGCGTCAGGGCGATACCCGGCGTATAGGCGAGGTTAAGATTCGCGCGGTCTTTTGTGACCATGGGAAGCTTGCGCCTGAGGCCATCGGTCTTATGATCAGCATTGGCGATGTCACGATCTACAATGTGGGAGACAGTGCTTTCGCGCTTGAGAAAATCAAGAATTCTGTCGGTGAATTGAAGATTGATATCATGAATGCTCCCATAAACGGGGCCTACGGAAACCTATCGGAGAATGAAGCCTGCCGCCTGGCTGCTGAGTTGAAACCGCGCGTCCTGATTGGTTCGCATTTCGGGATGTTCGTTGAACAGGGAGGCAGCCCGATGTTGTTTCTGGAACACGCTGCCAAGCTTGAAGAAACTACACCTGTCGTAATGTCCCCGGGAGAATGCCTTCGTTATTCCCATGCGGATGGAATAATCTCACGTCGTTCAATGGCGCAGGAGATCAACGAATGAAAACAGTAGCGGCGCCCGTCGTATTGCGCTTGAATTCCACAACATTTCCCATGGAAAAAGAGGAGCGTGGAATTCTAATGGAGCTGAATTCTAAAATTGTGGAGATAGAAGGCGAATCGGACAGTGAGATAGAAGCGCATGCCTCGGATGTGGATGTGGTGATGGTCGTCTCCGCCCATCTCCGTGCGCCGGTTATTTTGAAAATGAGTCGTTGTCGTCTTATTTCGCGGATGGGAACAGGAGTTGACAAGATTGATATTGCAGCGGCTGCCGCTCAGGGAATTCTTGTGACGAACATCCCGGATTTTTGCACCAATGAAGTTGCCGACCACACCATGGCGTTGCTGCTCTCCGTTGCACGGCGTCTTAAGACATTTGACATCGAGATGCACATGGGAAAACGCAGCCCTTTTGGCAAGGACATCCACCGGTTGGCCTGCCGGACAATCGGTATTGTGGGGTTTGGACGAATCGGCAAAGCCGTTGCTCAGCGTGCGGCGGCCTTCGGTATGCGTACCCTTGCGCATGACCCCGCGTTTAAACCCTGTGAAGGGGCTGATGGGACTTTCAGGATGTCTGATCTCGACTTTTTACTTGCCGAGTCCGACTATATCTGCCTGTTGTGTCCCCTGACATCCGCCACGCGCGGCATGATAGGAATGGAACAGTTCAAGAGGATGAAGCGGACCGCTGTCCTCGTAAATACAGGGCGGGGTGAATTGGTTGTTGAAAAGGATCTTGCTGTGGCTTTACGCAGCGGGATTATCAGTTTTGCCGCACTGGACGTTTTCGGAGACGTGAATGTGTTTGCGCCACGAGGCATTAATACCGGCCATTCACTCTTCAGTCTCGATAATGTGATTTTAACTCCTCATGTGGCGGCGCTATCGGAAGAGTCGATAAGGGATGTGTGTGTACGAAGCGCCCATGCGGTCGTGGATGTTCTTTGCGGGCGGTGGCCGGAGCACACTGTCAATCCGGATACTGTTCCCCGCTTCCCTCTCCTCCCGGTGCAGTGTCAATAACGCATAATTTAAAGGAGACGATGCGGATGAGGTCAAAACCGGACGAACATGCAAACGCGGACAGATCGAATGTGCTTTCCCTGATTGGCAAGCCCGTTGAGGTCATTACGGGGGCGGATGGGGTCCGTGTGCAGGTTCTTCCCTATGGAGGCCGTATCCTCGGTCTATTCGCGCCCGGTGACAACGAGAACTTTCTGTGGACGAATCCTGCGCTGAAATCGGCGGCGACAGCCCGCGCGTTTTACGCTTCAGAAGAGTGGCACAACAGCGGCGGCGACCGTGCATGGATTGCCCCGGAGGCCGACTTTTTCTATCCTTATTGGCCTGAAACGAATGTTTATGTTCCGCAGCGCAGACTCGATCCCAGCTGCTACACACTGGAGCGTAATCATTCGGAAGTGCGCCTGACAAATCGTATGCGTCTCCGCCGTTATTCCTGTCAACAAGACGTCAATCTGACGGTAACCCGATCAGTGACACTTACCGTCAACCCGTTGCGTGAAGAAAGCGATTGTCTCGCCGACAGTCTCTCCTATGCGGGTTACACTCTGCACAGTACGCTCCGGGTATATGATCCACCGGAACGGATGGGCGTAGGACTCTGGAACCTTCTGCAATTGCCGCATGGAGGACAGATGCTGATTTCTACATTTTCCCGCGCACAACCAACGGTTTATTTCGGTCTTCCAGCCAATCAAAAACTTGCGGTAAACGATCGTATGGTTAATTGGTCTATGCGGGGACATGGAGATCATAAGATCGGCCTCCGAGCAATGGTTTGCACCGGCAGGGTCGGTTACCTTTACCGTTCAGGAGCACGATGGACGTTCATCCTCCGCAACTTTCTCGTCAACCCTTCGGGAGATTATGTGGATACCCCTCCGGGTAACGTGAAGCAACAGGGTTGTGCTGTTCAGGCCTGTGCAGTAAATAATGCCGCTTTGGGACGATTCAGTGAATTGGAGTATCACACACCTGCAATTAGCCGTAACACGGGAACGGATCGCATCGACGATGTCAGCCAGGTTTGGGCTTTCCGGGACCGAAGATTGCTATTCACCGCGCCGCTATGGCGCTACTGGGGAGGAAATGAAATGGAAACAATGAAAGTGGTCAGATTGCTGGCACCGGGAAATTTAACGGTCATGGATATGCCGCGTCCTGTTCCAGGACCACACCAGGTGCTATGCAGAATCAAACGCGTTGGCGTGTGTGGTACTGATTATTCCATTTACACAGGCGAGGCCTCGTTCGTGAAATCCGGGGCGGTTCATTTCCCGATGACGCTCGGTCATGAATGGTCGGGAACGGTGTTTGAAACAGGACCTGATGTGGAGCAGTTTAAAACTGGAGATCGTGTGGTGGGTGATACCGGCGTTGCCTGCGGGTATTGCACTGAATGCCTGCTGGGTCAGTGGCCAAAATGCAGGAAATTTCAGGCGGTCGGAACCGTTTATGCCTGGGACGGCGGATATGCAGAATACATCCTTATGCCCGAACGGCATCTGTTTCCTCTTCCCGATTCAGTCAGTTTTGACAACGGGGCGCTGGTGGAACCGGCAGCCACGGCATTGTATTCCGTGAAGAAGGCCCAGGTCCAAATCGGCGACACCGTATTGGTGCAAGGAAGCGGTCCTATTGGCATTCTTGCCGCCCGGTTGGCCAAATTGTCCGGCGCCTCTAAGGTGGCAATCACCGGACGCAAGGATGAAAAGCTAAGGACGGCCGTTGGCATGGGTATTGACGGGGCGATCAATACGAAAATTGAATCCGTGACTGATGGGCTTTGCCGGATTATGGGTGTTCCGAAAGTTGATCGTGTTATTGAAGCCTCCGGATCCACGGAACTGTTCCGTGAATCCCTGGGTTTGATTAATCCCGGCGGTGCGCTTTCGGTGGTGGCGTTTTACGACAAGCCGCTGAAGGAATTTGACCTTGACTCGTTTGTCTTCAGCGACATTATCATGGCCGCGGTTCCCGGAAGCCTGGGCATGTTTCCGCCCGTGCTAAAACTTATGGAAAGCGGTGTCCTCGATGCGTCGCAGATTATCACCGAACGGGCGCCGCTCTTTGAAGTCACGGAACGTTTGCCGCGGCTGAAAGACGGCGCTGACAAGCGGATTAAAGTCATGCTGGAATTGGAATAACGGCCGTAAATATTCGTTCAACCCGTCTGTCGAATTTGCGCTAAAGCTGAAGGTTTTTAAATAATTACTTACCCTGTCTTATCAGATTCAAAAACTCAGTCCGAGTTGCAGGGTCATCATGAAAACTGCCGAGCATGGCTGATGTCACCATTGAGGAATTCTGCTTTTGCACTCCCCGCATCATCATGCATAAGTGCTGTGCTTCCATTACAACACCCACACCTTCCGCATTTATCGCATCCTTAAGTATCCTCGCTATCTGTTGGGTCAGCCGTTCCTGCAACTGAAGGCGCCTCGAAAAGCACTCCACCACACGAGCAAGTTTGCTTACCCCATACACCCTGTTCTTTGAAATGTAACCTATATAACACCGTCCGAAAAAGGGAAGAAGATGATGCTCGCACAATGAATAGAATTCTATGTCCTTGACAATAATCATGTGATTACATTGTTCATTGAATATGGCTTTTTTTATTATGGCAGTCGGATTCTCGTTATAACCCTTGGTAAAAAAAGAATAGGCATTTGCCACACGAGTCGGAGTATTCTTTAGGCCTTCACGATTTGGATTTTCTCCTATTGCCTTAAGCAGTTGTTTGATGATTTTTTCCATGAGCCCGCTTTCTTGATAAGTTTTTAACGTCTTTGTTGCTTTCGTTCAACGGTTACTGAAACACTCTTTGCAAAACGCAATGCGCCAGGTTTGTCGATAGTCACTTTAGCCTGTATAATTCTTTTATCTTTAAGACAGAGCCTCGCAACATTATGGGCCAAGGCTTCAATAAGATTATAAGATGAAACCTCAACAAATCCGACTATTTCTTTTTTTAATGATTTATAGTCAACCGTATCAGCGAGATCATCACTTTTACCGGCTTTAAAAAGATTTGTGTAAAGCAGGATATTAAGAACAACATCCTGCTTTTCCTTACGTTCCTCAGGATAAACGCCGATGATTGCCCGAAGTGCAAGGTCTTTGATTTGAATGGAATCCATTTTAAGTCTATTTTCTTAAGTGAAGTCCGCCATCAACAAACAGAATTTGTCCGGTGGTGCTTTTATTTTCAATTACGTAGTGTAAAGCGAGACAGACATCGTCAAGGCTTCCGCCTGTTTTCAGCGGAGCAACCTTTTTCCATTGTTCTTTCTTCCCACTAAACTTGGAAGGAAGCACCGCACCAGGGGCAATTGCATTGACCCGTATCATAGGAGCATAAAGAAGCGCCAGATCAAGCGTGATGTCTTCAAGAAAGCGTTTGCTCATACGGTAGATTTCAAAGTCCTTGTTAAAAGTAAAGACATTGGCGTCAAGAAGGTTTATAATAAATCCCTGTTTTACGAGACGTGCAAAATCGTTCATGAGCTGAAGTGGTGCAAATGTGTTTACAGTAAGAAGGTTCAGATATTCATCCTTACTTAAGTCTTGGAAATTACCCTTCTCAAACATAGATGCATTATTTATGAGTCCCGCTATTTGAACCGGAAAATTCAAGCATTGTTCAATCATGCCTTCAGCACCCTTGGATAAATCCTTGGAGATTCTATAAAAAGGAACCCCTTCATTCTCAACTTCTGCTTTGAGCACTTCAAGATCCTTTGCACTGGAAAGATAATGACCAATTACCGCATATCCCATTTTGGCGCATTGTATTGATAATGCGCGTCCCACGCGTCTTGCAGCACCGGTTATTATAATTGCTTTTTTTTTCATGATTTTTCCTGCTTTTTTAATCGGTAATTTTGTGTTTTAATATTTGGAGTTATGCTTGGATAGCATTATTTTACGTCCGCCATCGGGAAAGGAGAGATGGGTCATTCTTTCCTGAATTGATTTCAGTGTATCTGGATAATTTTCAGTATAATCCTCTGAAAAGCAATGTGAGGTTTCAAAGCGATTGTCGGTTACCACTATACGCAGTTCCTCTTTACCGCATTGCCAGGCAAGACAAATGCCTTCTGTTCGGTTTTCGCTTGTATGATGAACAAGTTCGAGAGCATCGTAAACCGCAAGCCTGACATTGTCTTTGTCGATTTCAGGGTACCATGCAGTTTTCATTTCATCAAGTATTAGTTGTATTCCTTTGCTGAAATCGAATGGATGCATTGCACGAAAAATCCTCACATCACAATCTTCGGAGAAATGACACTTTAATTTGAATCGCTCCATTGCAGCATCTTCAGTTACTTCAAGCAATATGAATGTGACATCGTCCTCAGGTTTTTTGCCCTGACGGTAGTTTTCCGTGCTGGAAATAAATGCTGCCTTGACGTTTTCAAGGTTTTCGTGGCTGTTTTCCCGTAAAATCCTACGAAGGTTTTCAATACCAAACTTTACGCCCGAAGGATTTTCCATTTCCATCAGGCCGTCGGTATAAAGCATTATCCTATCGCCTTTGTTAAGCTTGTATTCACCCTGTTCGTATTCTCCATTATTCATTATGCCAAGGAAGTATCCTCGAGTGAAAAGCTTCTCGATCTGACCTGTTTCAGCGCGAAAAAGGAGACCTTCCGGATGGCCGGCCCTCGAATAGCGCATTGTATGGTTTAATGTGTCGAAAATCAGATATTCTCCACTTATGTAATATTCCATCATAAGGTTATTGAACAAGTCCTTGTTGACCTTTTCAAACACATCAAGCGTTGATAAGTTGCCAGGAGTGTGGTTGTAGAAAGACATTTTTGCCATGGCGCTCATAAGGGAGGCTGGGATACCGTGACCAGATACATCAGCTATGATTACACCCCAATTTTCGCTATTGACAGGGATAAAATCATAGAGATCCCCTCCGATTTCCTCGACCGGCTTGTAATGTACTTCTATTTTAAGACCCGATATTTTGGGAAGTTCCGGGGGCAGAAGAGCATTCTGAATGTTCTTTGCGACCTGAATTTCCTCTTTGATTGTCAGGAATTCCTCTTCAAGACACCTTTTTGCCTTTTCGCCCTCTGTAATATCAACGTAATGTTCCACAACAGAACGTACATGGCCGTTTTTATCGTAGAGCGGAAAATAACGAAGGTCAAATATATGATCAATATTATCTATCCGTTTGTGAACGCTGATATTTCCTTTTTGTTCATTTTGATATGCTCCAGAATGAGGGCAGAAGGTGCAAAGATTCGGCTGGCCGTGAAATTTTTCATAACATTTTTTTCCGATGATTAATCTGAAATCCTCACCAATCATTTTTGCGGCCGCCGAATTTAGTCGCTCTATGGTGAAATCAGGGGTAACAAGTATGATGGGGTCGGTTATCGAATCGAACATGGTTTCAAGCTGTTGTTTGCTTGATAAGATAAGCTCGTTGATATTGACATCCTTGATCAATACTGGCTTAATTTCTTTTATGTTGACTTCCTGCTTCATAATGGAATCGCTTTTTTACTAAAATGTATGTACGAAAAGCCCGCTCCTTAATTTGGGTTCAAACCAGGTTGATTTGGGCGGCATTATTTCCCCACTGTCTGATATGGCCATGAGTTGAGCTACCGTGACCGGTGCCATTGAAAACGCAACAGCCGCATTTCCGGAATCCACACGGTTGACAAGTTCGCCTGTTCCACGAATACCTCCGGAGAAATAAATGCGATTGTCTCGTCTGGGATCTTCAATGCCGAGTATTGGTTGCAGAAGGTTGTCCTGAAGAATACTCACATCAAGACTCTTTACAGGATCAAGCCTGTCAGCCACACCCGGCCTTGGTTTAAGCGTGTACCATCTGCCTTCTAGATACATGGATATTTCAGAAGCCCTTTCCGGCGTGGGAAGTCCTTCGGAAATAACCTCAAATTTTTCGGCTACTGCTTTTAGGAATGTTGCTGAATCGTTATTGTTCAGGTCCTTAACAAGCCGGTTATATGGAAGAATGGACAGCGAATTGTCCGGAAAAAGCACGCTTAAGAAATAATTATATTCCTCATCGCCGGTATGTGCCGGGTTTTCTTTTCGCATGGCCTCACGCGCGCGCGATGCCGAGGCGCTGCGATGGTGGCCGTCAGCGATATAAAGATTCGGAACGCGTTCGAATTCCCGTATAAGTGAACTTATGTCTTTCAGCATGGACACAATCCACAGGGTATGTTCGATACCGTCCTCTGAGATAAAATTGTTTACCGGCGCATCCTGCATTATTCGGTTTATGATCTGATTTATCCCCAACCTTGATCTGTAGCAAAGAAAGACCGGTTCGGCATGCGCTTTAAGTGTTGTAAGATGACGTGATCTGTCGTTTTCCTTGTCTTCCCTGGTTTTTTCGTGTTTGCGTATCAGGCCGTTATCATATTCATCGACCGAAGTCAAAGCTACCAGCCCGGCTTGAAAATGACTGCCGCGCTTTTGAGAGTAAACATAAAAATAAGCTGATGGATCGTATTGAAGTATGTTATCGGTCTTGAATTTCCTTAGATTTTCCCTGGCTTTTTCATAAACAGCATCACTGTATAAATCAGTGACGTCCGGCAGATCAATTTCGGATCTTGTAACATGAAGAAAACTGTATGGGTTTCCTTCAGAAAATCTTTTTGCTTCGTCTGAATTTATTACATCATAAGGAACTGAAGCGACCTTGTTTTCAAGGCCTTTGGCCGGACGCAAACCTCGGAATGTTTTTATTTTTGCCATATTTTAAATATAGATATTTATGTGGAATCCCTGTTAAGGAAAAGGGGCTCCATTATGTTATTTTAAACCTTTCCATGTTTCCTAAACACAAGCGCTCCGCAACCAGTAACACCCGCATTTTCACCAAGTTTGGCGTTTAATATACGGCACCTGGTAAGCATCATGGCATGCGTATATAGCGGAAGTTTCCTTCTTATGTTTTCCAATATTATTTCACCTGCCTCCAATACCCCGCCGCCAAGGATAACAGTATCAGGATTGAATATGTTAATTATGCTACCTACTGCTACTGCCAGATATTTACAGACTATCTCATTCACTTTAAGGCCTGTTTCATCACCTTCTTTGGCACAATCATAGACTATTTTAGGGGTAATTTTAGTTAAATCTCCAGACACGGCCTTGAATATCATAGAGTCTTTTCCACGCATTGAGGACAGGAATTCCCGTGTCATGGCGTTTATGGCAATTGAACTTGAGTAAGCCTCAAGACAGCCGCGTTGTCCGCAGCCGCAAACCCGGCCTTCCGGTTCTACTGTTATATGGCCGAGCTCACCGGCCATGCCGTTACTGCCTTCGTAAAGCTCTCCATTTATAATGACCCCACCGCCTATACCGGTTCCAATTGCAAACATGACAAGGTTTTTTGCACCCATGCCTGCGCCATAAATACACTCCGCAAAAGTGGCGAGCGTTACGTCATTGGCCGCGAAGCAGGGCACATCGAACCGCTTGTGCATTTCCGTCACAATCGGAGTTCCGTTCCAAGCCGGCAGGTTCGGATTGCCGTCAACCGTTCCATCAACAAGGAGCCCAGGGGTACCAACACCAATACCCGCAATATCTTTTATAAGCATGTTGTTATTGACCATAATATCGTTGACAGCGGCTTTTATATTGTCGAGCATCCGCTCACGACCCTTTTCAGCTTCAGTGGGAGAGCGTTTTATGGAAACTATCTCACCGGCATCATTTATAAGCGCGCATTTAATGGATGTACCGCCTACATCCACTCCTATTGCAAGAGACTGTTTGTTCATGTTGTTTCCTTTTTTATCAATATGTTTATTGTTTGCGCCTGCCTTTTTTTTCATCAGAACCGCCCATTTCTTCCAGACTGCCTTTTGAAATCTCAAAGGTATTATACCGTAGCGGATCCGTTATGTTTTTCAGGAATGACTGCTTGTAGGAAGATGGATCGGATTTGATCTTTTCTTTTGTAAGGACAAGCATGACCTGGGGTTTTTCAACACGGCCTTCTATTACAATACCCGATGTAAAGGTTATTTCACCAGGTTTTTTTATTATGAAATCGTCGTCTTTTGGTTCTCCTGCCGGAGCCTTATTCTTTACAGGAACACTCATCTGTGCCCCTGCAAGGCTTATCATAAAAATGATTATCATAAAAATTGATTTCATAGGGCTCACTTTGTTTTAAAAATATCAGGTTTATATTCGAAATTATTAATCATTGGATATTCGTACCTGATTTTCTTTAATTCATCAATGGTAATAGGTTTTTCCATTGATGGAAGCTTGGGGAGAATTTCACTCATCTTGTCTTCGAAATTCAATAATAGAAATAGACCTTTGGCCTTTTGTGTAGTATTCTTTATATGTACGGCAATTACATTTTTGCCTGGTTTAAAAAGATCTACAAACCCTTCTTTCTTTTTGGCCTTGTTCCAATAAGTTGTAGCATTAATTGAATCGGATGCAACAAGTCCTTTATTAATAAAAATCTCGCAATGACCTGTTGCCGCATATTCAATTGAAACCCTGACAGGTTTATTACTTATTTTAAACTCTTTTCGCAGATAGATTTCATCAGCAAGCTTGAATTTTCCATCCACAACAGCACCTCCCCAGACAGGTACAAGCGGCTCGCTGAATCCGGTCAGGTTGATTGAATCCGGCTTCATTCCTTTTGACACATTCTTCCAGCCGGATATTTCGGAACCTTCTGCGACCATCCAATCCGGTAGCATTGAAAGTGAAAAGGACCACTCCTTATCGGTCCTTATGAATACAAGTGAGTCCTTTTCTATCTTTTTGCCAACCTCATTAGGAAACTTTGTATATAGCCTGATATATGTCATGTCAAGATAGGGGCCGGTGGTTAATCCTTGTTCCCCCTTTTTGTAAATATCACGGTATATAGTGAATGCTTCGTCCTGAAGCTTATAGCCAAGTTCCTCGAATTGCAGTTTGAACTCTTCGATCTCGGCTTCAGTGGCGGAAGGTGGTATAGGTGGTGTTCTTAGCGCCTGCTCCGCCAAAATTTCATAGCAAAGGCTCCGTGTAAAAAGGACCTCTGAAAGTTTTTCCTTGGATTTTTTTATCCATTCATCCTTGATACTGTATGCTTCTCCAATCTTAATGTTTTTGTAGAGAGCTGATATTGCATTGTTTTCGTATTCAACAAGTCCCTCACCAAGAAGATGCACCTTGTAGAAAAACTTCTTGTACTCATCATAAGACGCCGGTATAGGAGCGCTGCGGGCAACTGAAACGACCTCCGCGTATGTATTGCCGACATCATAAGACATGCGGGTCACTTCAGATGAAGCATCTGTTCGGTATTTGTCTTCCACGCCGTATTTTGCAGCCATCTCGAGTGTTTTTAGAAAAAGTGCAATGGCCTTGTCTTGGAAAGGCGCCACATTTTGGAGCAACTCAAGTTTCTTTTGTATCATTTTCATGGGATTTGAGCTGTCAAATACTGCCGGTGCGACATTTGCGGCCTGGATAAGTTTGGAATAATTCATGGCAGCCAAATATGGAAGTTTTGTGAGCTGCTGGCGTGAGCGTGCTATCCATTCGTCTTCATATTTGTACTGTATACCGAAATTCATGTTCTGTTCATGCGTTGACAATGCCTTTTCAACGAGATATTGCTCAACAGCATTTGCAATCCCCTCTTCCATTGCCAGCATCTTTTGATAAGCCATATTTTTCGGTCTCTCCCGTTTGAATATTGAGACCCCGAACTGTTCGTATGTTTCTCCTATCCTATAAATTGATTTTGTTGTCCATTCGATGAGTTTATATGTGCTGACCTTTGTAAAAGCCGTAACAGCAGCGTCCATAAAATTGATCTTTTGTTTCAACCTTGATTGATATTCACTTTCAGGAAGGATAAGCGCTATCTGATTGGCTTTTTCCTGATTTATCTCGCCAATAGTGAACTGGGCTTTGGCGGAATAGAATGCGTTGACTTTATTTTCAAATCCCAATTGCTTCCCTGTTACAATGGATTTTTCGAGTTCGATTAAAGCTTTATCGTATTTTTTCTGCATGTATGAGGCGATACCGGTCATGCATTGTGCCATTACTATCCTATCTTTGTCATTTCCATAACGGCTGCCGAACATGCCGTTTATGCGTTCGACATTTCCCCAATCTTCCAGCTTGCCATAAAGTTCGCCTGCTTTGAATAATACATCAGGTGAATCCTTGTCCTTGGGCCAGGTTTCAGCATATTTTTCGTACATCCTTGCTGCCAAAAGGAAGTTTTCTTCTTTCTCATAAGCCAGGGATGCATTATATAATGCATCCTTGACATGAGCTGAACTCGGGAAACGTCTGAAAATTTCGACATAGGTTAGTGCTGCTTTTGACCAGTTGCTCATCTGTTCATAGCATTTCGCAATTGAAAACAGACACTTTTCAATGAATTCAGAGTTTCCATAGTTTGCGATAAGCTTGTTGAACGAAAGAATTGCCGTTGACCATTCCTTCTTGTATTCGTAGGTCATTGCTGCGTTGTAGAGTGCTGCGTCCGCAATTTTTGAATTAGGAAATTCAATAACCACACGTTCAAATTGTTCCGCAGCCATATTGAGGTTGCCAAGTTCCTTGAATTTTTCGCCGAGCTTATAATATGATTCGGCAAGACGTACTGCGGCTTCTTCTTTATCCTCTCCGCTGACAGCAATCTCCTTAAGTTTTTTGTACCACGATTGCGCTTCATCGTATCGATTTTCCTCGTAATATGTCTGGGCAGTCATTTTTATTGCTTCAGGAACTTCGGGGGTTTTTCCAAATTTGCTTATAACATCTTCATAAGCCTGACGCGCCTGCCCATACATCCGGTTGTTGTAGAAGGTATGCCCTTTGATCATTATGACTTCCGGTGTCTTCTTGTTGTTTGGAAGAATCTGCACATAATTGTCTATGGCATTAAGGAGAAGTTTTGTGGCATCGCTTAACCTGTTTAGAGCTGCGGAATCCAGGGCCTCTGTGGAATCTTTTACCGGTTTTTCCAGGGCTTTTGTTGTGTCTGATGTTGTTTTGGCCGGGACAGGAGATATGGCAACATCTTTCTTAACCTTCGCGGGTCCCGCACAGGCAGTCAATAAAATCGCCAGAAATAGTGCCACATAGGCGGCATATTGACTATTTCTTTTCAACCGGTTGTCCTTTCTTGTTTTCTTCCTGTTTAAGCAGGTTTTGCGCTGCAACAATGGCATTCATGGCCGCAGTTTCGCGGTATTTTGAAGTTTTGTATTTTCTTGATACTTCGATATACTGCTTTGCAGCTTCGGAATAATCGCCCGATCCGAAAAGTATTTCAGCAATATAATAATGACATTCGCTTGCTTTGTTCTTTTCCGGATAAGTCTTGATATAATCCCAATACATATCAATTACCTGCCGATATATGTCTTTGTTTTTCTTTTCAAGGGCCATGGAATAGGTATAGCTTGCTGCTTCAAGAAGGGCTTGTTCGGCCAGGGAATCACCAAGATGCACTGATGCCGGGTCCTTGACCTTCCCGGCCCATTCGCTGTTATGGTTGTAGATCCTGAACAGTTCGCGACGGGCTTCATTTGCAGGAAGGAACTGTCCCTTCTGTTCGTAGCATTCTATTGAACTGTATGCGACAACGGGCAGTTCAGCATAATTAGGATACATTGCTTTAAGGTCCTTGTACGTTTCAAGCGCATTGACAAACTTCAACTGCTCCCTGTAAACATCTCCCAATCTATGAAGAATCTTTGAGCTTACATAGGCGTTCCTTATCTTTTTTACAAACAGTTTGGCCTTCTTGAGCCCGATCATCTCCTCCTCGATTGTTGTGTCGGCTTCCGAGAAGCTGATTGCTATGTAGTCAACAGCTTCCTTGGTCAAAAGACTCTTTTTCATGAGTTCAAGGTCCATGCCGTTTTCGGAAAAATCATCCTGCTCGTTAATGATATAAAAGAAGGCGCTTATTGCACGCTTTGTATCGGACAGACGGTAATAGGTCCATCCGATTTTGTAGAGGGCCTTATCGAACCACTTGCTGCCGGGATACTTCAGTATTTCCTGATAACTTTTAAGGGCCATATCAAGTTTGTTTTCATCAAAATAAAATTCTCCCAGAATCAGATATGTCTGAGGAGCGTATTCGCTCCCGGGATACTTTCCAACCAGCCTTTCTCCGTAACGGACAGCTGCGGCCTTGTTGCCTTCTTCGGTATTGCAGAACATAAGACCGTAAAGGGACGCATCAGCGAAACGCGAATCAGGGTATTTTTCTAAAAGCGTTTGGTAATAGTCCTTTGCCGCTTTGTAAGACAATTCCGGTGCTTTTGGCCTTTGCGGAACCTCAGAGATTTTTTTATCATTATATATTTTCAGTTTATCATTATATTCACTGATGTTTTTTTCATATTCCTCATCCGCCTTTAAATATTCATCCTGTGCTATTTTGTACTGCAGTTCCGCAAGGTAATACATGACAAATGGTTCTTCTTCATCATCAAGAGGACTTGACTTTAATTTAAGGAGCTGCTCAATAATTGCTGACTGATTCAAGGCTGCATCATTTTCAAAATCTCTAACTAATGCTTCGCGTGTATTTGCAAGACCGGCAATCTCCATGCTCCGCGCGGAATCCATAAGCGTTTGGGCGTTCTTGAGTGACTGTGTTTTGTTGTCTATATTGGAAAGCAGTACGCGGCTTACGTCCTGCTGCCATTCCTTTTTGTCAATAAGAAACTGTACTTTATACATCCGGGCACGAATCACTGTCTCCAGAATCTTTGATCGTTTTTTTCCACCTGCTTCGCGTCTATTAAGGTAATCAACACGGAATGTCAAACTGTTTTCAATGTTTGATTTAAGGTAAAGTTCACGAATCCTGTTTAACATCTCCTGTTTCATATCTTTGGAAGGGTTGCTTATAAAATCACCGCTCTCATAGCTTTTAATGAGGAAATCAACTGTTTCACCGGCTTTGCGATATAGATCCGATACGTCCGAAAAAGCCATGAAATCAGACTGCTGATTCTCTTTTAACATATTCTTTAGACGCAGCGAGGCTTCCTTGAATTTGACGGAATCAATTTCTTTGTCACGGTATCGGTCCAGAAGCCGCGTTTCATACCGCTTAATCTTCTGAACATTTGCAGCCTGCTCTTTCTGGAACTGCCATTCTTTTTTGGCCTTATTAAGTGTGTTCTGAGATAATAGCAGCATGGCTTCACAACCGGAGGGGTCGCCTGGGGCCTGGTTGATAAGTTTTTTTAATGCAATTTCCGCTTTATTGGTGTTTCCAAGGTTAAGATAACACCAGGCAATCCCGCTTAAGGCTTCGGCAAATAGAGGCTCCACATCCAAAAGCTCGAGATACTGCTTCAAGGCTTTGTCGTATTTTCCTTCGGCATAATCAAGATGGGCAAGAGCTATTCTTGAGAGCTGGATGAACTGCACATCACTCCCCTGCACTCCCTTGGATTCAGATATGCTTTTAAAGATGTCACGGGCCGTAACATAGTCTTTCTGCCTTGTATAAGACTGTCCCAATGTATAGAGTATCCCATAATAAAATGGTTTTTCCTTTTCAGCTTTGCTGGAAAGATCAATTATTGCTTTGTCTTTTTTTAATTCATAAAAGGCCTGGCAAACAACGTAAAACAGGGAATTGAGATCCTTAATCCCGTTGAGCTCATTCTGGGTTTTTTCAAACAGAAATTCTATCCTTGAATATTTGCCTTGAGCATAGAGGGACTGCAACGTTCCAGTCAAACCCTTTATATAATAGGAGCTGCTCCGGCTTATCTGAGAATAATAATCCATGGCTTCCACAAAACGCCCGAACTGCTGGTTAATCTGGCCCAAATAATAAAAGACCCCATTAAGAGGGACCTTGTTTTCGTAGCGTCTGACAAGATCACTCAAATCGCGTTCCACAACTTTGAATTCGCCGCGTTCAAAACGCTTCTTAGCTGCTGATAATTCTATGTTTGCAATTTCACCAAGGAATTTCGGATCCATACGGTTTATAAGGGTGTCTTTATATGCGTTAAGTTTGGTAAGGAACAAATCTGAAGACAGCCCCAGATTTGAATAAAGTACATGGAAGAATTCCGCGTCAAATCCACCCGAGTCCTTTTCAACAGGATAATTAAGCTTTGCCATTCCGTAAAGTTTCTTTAACACATCATCCTGGGCATTCCATAATACACCGAGCTCACGTTTTAGCTCTATGATCCTTTGTACACGGCTACCGCTTTCACTCTTGAGAAGGCCAAGCATCTGAGGTTCCTGGTCTTCATAAATAAGCTCGCGAAGCATGGCAATGGCGTCTTTAAGAGGTGAGCGGAGACCTTCAAGTTCGGCTTTTATCTGTGCAACAGCATCCTCATTGCGTTTTATTTTTTTATCTATATCAACGGCGTCCTCGTTTTTAAGGAGTGTAAGCTTCTCCGGATAAAACTGTATTATGCGAAGGTCCTCACAACTATTTTTAAGACGATCAACCTCATTCTCAAGTATTTCCAGGCGATCAAACTCCTCTTCAAGACGGCCAGTTATATTTCGGAACTCAAACCATTTGATATTTGCCGTGTCCTTTTTGGCCGGATCATCCCCCTTGGCCCATAATAGACCTGAAAAAACAAGGAGAATTATAAAAGCCGTAAAGGGTCTTATCATGCTTATTCCAGGAGGTTTTCCTTCATCATTTCCTGTTTTCTTTTGTCTATATCATCCTTCATTTTTTCTTCATCAGTTTTATTCTCGTTCTTTTTCTTGTCTTTTTTGTCTATGGCTTCGTCAATGTCCATTGTCTGCTTTTTACTGCGGTTCTTCATAAGGAGGAACCTTCGGATCATCTCGGCATTGCTCATGGTAAGGTGGAGCGGAATGCTCATTTTGGCCGTGACCTTCCAATTCGCATAAAATGGAGAAAAGCCGTCAGTCCAGCCTTGTGCCTTATCACTGGGTGTAAGTTCGTTATTTTTAACGGAAGTTGATGTGAGTCCTTTTTCTTTACTTAAAAGAATTGGTAACGCTGCCATAAGCATCACCCCGTTGCTGTATTTTATCCGCATGCCGGGTGTTAAATACATCGGGTTCTCAGATAAATAATATGGAAATTTGCTGACTTTCTCTCCACCTATCCAGACTATTGTCTGAAGCTCTTTTATGGAATTGAAAGCTTCCGCATAAAACTCCACGAAAAAATCCGTTTCAAGCCCTTTATATTCCAATCCCGAAAAGAAAATATATTGAGCATATCTTTTAGGATCAGGAAGCAAAATACTACCGTTATAATTTACCGCACCCGGCATATCCTGCATTGAAGACCGGTAGCCTATATTAATATAAAACTTCAGGGGAAGAAAGGATTTCCATTTGATGAATTCCACATCACTTATGGCTCGCAATTCAAAGGAACCCCCTGAATACATTATTCCTTCAGGAGAAAATCCAGCGATAATATTCCTGTATCCACCGATGGATGAATAATCTTTTAAAAAATTATATGTATATGAGCCTGATAAAGCCAGGCCAATTAATCTTAATTTATTGTTATTCGGCAGCGTGATTTTTGATTTGACCCGGAAGTTTCCAGGTATTTTAAAACCATAACTTAAAAGTTCCGTTGAGAATGACGCATCCCAGTAGCGCAAAATTCCGATATCCAGACTGCCTGACGGAAATATTTTTAACGGAAACCCGCCTTTTTTACCATCAGGATTGTCCCAGTAGAACCCACGTCCGAAACCGCTTAACCAGATATCGCCCCTATTATGGGTATTCGCATTGTCGCAAAATGCGAGGCCTTCACCGCTGCTTAGTTTAAAAACCTCCTGGGAGGTTATCGGAACAATAAACAGAAGTACAATAATGCATGCGAGTGCTTTTTTCACTTGTACGCTCCTATTCAAGAAGTTTCTCGATATTATCGAGTTCTTCATTTATTTTTTTTCGCTTTTCCTTTACCTGTTCCTCACGTTCTTCAGGCACATCCCCTTCCTTGAGCGATTTTGTAAAGGACTGAGTTTCATTAGGATCATCCGGCATGAATAAACCGGATAGGTCATTGTTTTTCTTTCTTGTTTTTATTGTAACAGCTTTATCTTCCGGTATGTCCTTCTTTTTATCAAGGAAAATCATTGCCCTGATAGCTTCGGCATTGGTTTCCCTGAAAAAAATTGGAAATTCAAGTCCAAGTCTGAACCCATACCGAGAATAACTGAGACTGCTGTTACGTTTTAGAGTGCCTCCTACTGTAAAAAGAGCTGTCCCAAGCACGGAGAACCGGCTAAGGATACGGTAGCGGACCCCAGGCAGAAGCATGAAAAGATTTTCGTCATACCCCGCTTTTCCATCAATAACATCATCACCTGTCAACTGCTTGTAAAGTCCATATTTCATGCCAAGGAAGTAGCTGTTACGAGCATCTTTGTATTCCACACCGAACCGAAAGCTTTGCTGCTGATACGTGACAAGAAGTCGATCGTTGTCTATGGTCGACCAATTGACATAGAATTTAAGAGGAAGTTGTTTGTAAACCTTGATAAGATCAAGATCAGCCGCCGCTGTAATTCCAATCTTCGGTGTAAATGCAGGTCTGGCAGTATCCTGGCCTTTGCTTAACGTGTCCATCTCTGTGCTCAAAATCAGATCACCCTGCACTGCAAGTCCAAAGAGCCGTAAATTGTCGTTATATGGTAATGTGAGTTTGATATGAGCATCGGCTTTCCCGATAATCTTTTTTAGTCCGCCTTCAAAAGGCACGGCACCCGCCCAGGCCGACATGTTTTGTGACAGCCCAAGGCCAATGGCCTGATACGGTTCGAACTTACCAGTACCGTCGCTTTTCGATTCAACGGACAAACCGGAACGGACCCAGATATTGCCGAATCCCATGGTATTCGATGCAATCAATTCTGTTATGCTTTCCTCTCGTTCCCGCTTTATCTGCCCGAAGGCCTGACAGAAAAACAGAAAACAGAGGAAAAAGAGAGCAATCAATCTTGGCATTTTAGATTACCGGTGTTAAGGTTTGCGCATGAAACTTTTTACCATTCCTTTTCTTGTTTCGTTTATATCCTTTCAGATTTTCCAAATCCTTTTGGGTAAATAAACGCCACCCGCTTGCATTCCTTGTGGAATCAACAAGGGCATCTTCATCATTGATCCACCTTTTGAGGGTGGACAAAGAAACCCGTAGGGACTTGGCAATTTGGCCTGTTGTCAGGTACCTTTCTTCCATTGCAATCACCTCCTTTCAAACAATAATGTTAAAACGTTTAATAAAGTAAACAATAAGGTTTCACTTTAAATTTAGTTGACATATGCTTTATATGGTATTCGAGACGAGTTTTTACACAAGATAGTGTGTATAACATAAAACCGCATAAGTCCTTGTGAAAGAGCCCATTAAGCTATCCACAAAACTAACTTTTAACCTGTTTTTATGCATACTTTCTTAATATAGGCAAAAGTTAAATGTTTGTCAAGCGATTTCTTTTTTTATTAACTATTGGTTATAAAATTTGAAATTAATGAAAATATGAGTGTATCTTCATTGTTACAATTATATTTTGGGGATTATTATGCTTAGTTGCACATTAAACAGAATTATACTATCAATATTTCTCAGGCACTGAAAAATACTTGCCCAACTCTGTCAATATGGTTCTTTAGTTTTTCATGCGAAAGGTGGGTATAGTCAACAATATCGAACAAATATGGAACAGGGCTTTGCTCCTCCAGCAGAGAATGTATCCGGGCAACGATTGTGAAAGTGATGTCTGGCCCATAAACTGCAATATCAATATCCGAACCTGGTTTTTGCGTTCCCTTTGCCCTGGAACCAAAAATTGCAGCTTTAACAACCTCGGGGAATTGTTGTAAGACTGAAACAATAAAGGCAATGTCTTTTTCAGATAAACCGAAGCTCATTATTTTTCAGATAACTGTTTAAATAAATTCTGAAGTATGCCAAAATAATTTGAACGAATCAGGGTTTCTGCTTCAGTTGCTTTATCTTCATCATAGGTATGGGCCATAAGGTTTCGCTTCTCAAGCGCGTCAATCCAGGTGTGTCCATCTGAAATCAATTGTATCTGAAAAGCTGTCTGTATTGCGTTTCTGGGGCTTGTGATTGTAAAGCCCTGCTCCTCCAGATAGTCTTTAATCGTTTTCCATGCCAATTCAAATGTGTATTCGAAACATTGAATTAGTCCTTGCTTTTCAAACTTGTTAAGTTCTAACTTGCTGACAAACTCTTCCAGTTGACCAAAAGCTTTTTTATAATTATCAAATCGTTGTTTCCAGCGGATATCGTCAATCATATTTAACATCCTTATTCAACCGTGATATCCGCTCCAAGGGTCTTCATTTTTTCCAAGAATCCCGGGAATGTAACGCCAACTGATTCTGCTGTGGTGATTACGGTTTCTCCTTCGGCCATCATGCCGGCTATGGATAAAGCCATGACCACTCTGTGGTCTCCATGTCCCTCAACAACAGCCCCTGTAAGTTTGCTCTGTTTAATTACAAGGCCGTCAGGGCGTTCTTCAATGTCCGCACCCATTTTCTTAAGCTCGTTACACATGACAGTGATTCTATCCGTTTCTTTTATGCGCGCTTGCTGCACATTTATAAGCGAAGTCTTGCCTTCCGCATGACACCCAAGAATGGAAAGTATGGGCAATGCATCGGGTATTTCGTTTAAATCCATTTCAGATCCTTCGATCCCTGATGATGCGACCCTTATTCCACCTTCTTCATTCGTTACAAGGCCTCCAAGCTCCTTTGCAATGTCAAATACTTTTTTATCACCTTGAATATCGCTCATGTCAAGACCTTTTAATAGAACAGATGAACCCTCGGTAACAAGCGCGGCAATCAGGGGAAAGGCAGCTGAAGAGAAGTCTGCGGGGATTGCGGACTCGAACCCGTAATATGATTGTTCGCCGGGAATCTCGAAATTATTACGCCCTTGTTTTAGGTATTCTATACCCATCTTCTTAAGCCAGGCGAGCGTCATGTCTATATAAGGTTTTTCGTTAAGCCGGACTATTTTAAGATGGGTTGATTTCTTAAGAAGCGGTGTTGTTAGAAGAAGTGCTGTAGCATATTGCGAGGTAATGCCCTCTATATCCGTTACACCACCGAACATCCGGCCCCTAACAATTACAGGAGGACAATTATTGTCATCTTTGCATTCAGCTTTTGATGCACCGAGGGCAAGAATGGATTTTAATAAAGGCTTTACCGGACGCCGGCGGATAGATTCATCGCCTGTAAGTTCTATTTCTCCATCAGCCAGTGCAGAAACCGCTGTAAGAATGTTCATTGTGGTTCCTGAATTCCTCACATCTATCGGCGAATCCGGAACAATGGGCCTGCCATTGAATCCATTAATTGTCCATGTATCTCCTGTTTCTATGCTTGCACCAAGAAGCTTAAGTCCCTCAACACATGCCATGGTGTCGTCTGAAACAAGCGGATTATGGATCACGGATTTACCACGCGCCAGAGCGGCTATAACTGTTGCGCGTATTGTATGCGATTTTGAGGAAGGAATTGATATCATGCCGTTAAGGCTTGTTTTTTTCACTTTGAAATTCATGGATGGGGAATACTCCTCTCTAGTGTTTTAAGACTTTGTTGATGTTCGGACTAAGCAATATAATTTTAATGTTTACAAATAAACAATGCTGAGACAAAGTAAATACTGCATATATACTTAATGTTCATAAAATACACCTTTTATGCTTCCTTTTGCGAGGATTTGAGAGACCTGTTCAGCATTGAATATTATATTCAATGTATCACCGCTCATTTCATTCTTATTTGTTGTTCCTCCGGTTTCAGTATAATAATAAGTGCTTTTTGCATTACTTTTGACGTGCACACTGTCAATCGCATTTTTTGTAAAAAAGAATTCAATTGCTTTGCCTGAAATGGTATTCGGGTTTGTTGTGTCAGTTTTAAGAAAATTAATGCACTCAGCATGATTACGGACATCCATCCAATCAATTTCCCCTGATTTCAGATATGCAATAAGGGTGTCACCGTTGATCTTTGAAATTTGAGTGGAATCCGGATTGCGTTTATTCTCTTCCAGAAAACGGCCGAATGCGTTTCCTATCACCCTTATCTTTCTTAAAGTATCGCCTGCAAAAAAGAGGCGGATGGTATCGCCTGTAAGCCTGCTGCTGTCATAATAAATAACAGGGTGTTCCAGGAGAAGTGCTTCTTGATCGCCTTCCATGTATTCAGCACGGCCGCACAAGGCCCTGATGCGTCCCTGTGTCAAAATAACATTTTCAATTGCAATAGCCTTTTTTTCCTTGCCGTAATGTTCCATGACTTTTGCGATAATTTTAAGAGTATCATGGGCAGAGGAATCGATTTTAAGGAGTACGGGGTTGTTCCAGATACGGCTGTACTGATTGGCCCGTGTGTAATGTCCTTCACCTCCTGTTATTTTTGAACCGGCTTTTGGGTTTGACAAAACCACATTGCCCCTGGCAATCGCGGTAGAATCTTTTTTAAAGAATGTGAAACGATCGGCTCTCATTTCCTGTGAGTCTGCGTCAAGTCTGACGTTTTTGAAGAACTCTATGCGATCCTGTGCAGGTGAGTGAATGGCTGTGTCGGCCTTAATTATAAGTCTTTGATAATGAATCTCCACCCGTCCTACAAGCTTCTGTAGTTTTAATCCGTCACGGTTAAAATATTCGAAGCTGTCTGCATGTTTTATTATTAGGGGATCTTTATCCTCGGACATCACGTTAAAGACAAATAAAACGCAAAAAAACAAGACTTCTATTATTCGCATAAGGTTAAATATAATAAACTTTCAAGCTTAGGGGCTGAGCGGCCTGACCCTGAAAAGACCCCATCGGCCCGATGTTTTTAGCGGAGATTCCATTGGTCCGATAAATTTCAACTGATTGGAAGTGAGAAGTGGTTTACCGTTGTCATCAATATTGAAAATGCCCCATACCACACCGCATGAAAGACAAGGAATAAAACCCGACTCATCGCCATATCTGAACTGGCAGGAAGGAATTCCTGTTTTGACATGTGTATAATAATGGGCAAAAGAAAGCACAGCTCCGGGCTTTTCTTCAGATTCGACTATATATTGGTTTATTGCTTTAAAATCTTTCCATCCGAATTCATCATTATCTTTTCCAAAGGCCGGCAAAACCTGGCATACAACCATTATTCCAGGCAGGAAATAAACAAATACCCTTATGATTTTAGATTCATATTTTCGTAAAATGAAAAAAACCGGATAGACAAAAAATAATGCGAGCAGAGGAAAAAAAGGGGCCATATAACGGTAGATCATTGTTGTATTGTCCCAGCTGAATACCGGAATGCAAACTCCTGCAAATGAAATCAAGGCAAAACGAAAACTTTTTTCCTTTTTCCACAAAAGAACTGCTCCGAAACACACGATAAGAAAAATCCCTAGGACAATCATTCTTTTAGGAACATTCATAGGATGAAGGGAGTAAAGGTAAGGGAAAAGCATGTTGGCGCAAATTGACCCTGCAAATGACCATGTATTGTGAATATAATATCCAGCCAAATTCTTCAAAGTTTCAATAGGGTAAACAAATATCGGATATGATTCAAGCATTGATCCGGTATAAGTATTTACAGATGCACCTTCTACCTGAAGCAACCTCTCCGTCAGAATCCATACACTAAAAAGAGCGGCTCCGATAGAAGCCTTTACATAAGACTTCCTTAAAACCAGATACACCAGTGCAGTTACAAGAAAAGGTACTCCAACCACCCTGATCCTTGCAAGAAATACCCAAAGGAAAAGGGCCAGCCAGCCCATCCAGGGTTCTGATTTTTTTTCGTCTTTTTTCTTTTCAAACAATAAAGCCGCATACAATATCGGAATGAAAATCACCTCAGCAAACAGTTCGTTTCCGAACGTGGTATACATGCCGGTGGCTGAAAAGGCAAGCAGGATATAAAAAGCCGTAAACTTATCCGAAAAATAACACATCCAGAATAAACAACAGCAGGTGCCGATTATAAGCATAATAATCAGAAATATCTTATATATTGCAATATGAGGTTTCAGCCATAACCAATAAGGTACAAGGATAAGAGGAAAACCTGATGGAACCAGAAGATTATTTTGTTTGAAAGGCACGGCTATATCCTGATAACCTGTGCCTTCAGCGAATGATTTGCCGATCTCCATATATAAAGAACCCACTGTAAATACGGAATAATCAGAATCGAATTTGAGATACATGAAAAAACCGGCCCATAAGGCAAAAATAAGCGCAAGTACGAATTTTATCCGTTTTTGTGGCATTTATGAGTTATTCAATAAAAATAAAAAAGCAGGTTGTCATGTCGTCACTGCTTAAATATATATTATTCAATATGAAAACCCGAAGACCCTCATAAGGCTTGACCAAAGTTAACCCCATGTATAAAAACCTTGGTGTTGCAGTTATCGTGCCTGCTTATAATGAGGAAAAACTTATAAGGCGTACGCTTGACGCCATGCCTCAGTTTATAGACAAGATAGTGGTTGTTGACGACTGCAGTACTGACGCGACCCCTGATAAAATTCGCGAGTGGGCATTAAAAACAAACCGTGCCGTGCCTATAAGCCACGAAAAAAACCTTGGTGTGGGTGCGGCAATCGCAACCGGATACAAGTGGTGTCGCGACAACAAAATCGACATTGCGGTTGTCATGGCAGGAGATGCACAGATGGACCCATCGGATCTTCATGCAATACTTGATCCAGTGGCGGAAAACAGGGCGGATTATTCAAAAGGCAACCGGCTTTTTACCGGTGAGGCTTACAAACTCATACCGAAGACCCGCTATTTTGGAAACGCAGTACTGTCGCTTTTTACAAAAATAGCCTCTGGTTACTGGCATATCGCTGATTCACAATCAGGATATACAGCCATAAACAGGAAAGCTCTTCATTTAATTGACTGGGACAAACTCTATAAAAGATACGGCCAGCCGAACGATCTTCTCATCAGGCTGAATATCGAAAACCTGCGTGTTGTTGACGTTCCGGTAAAACCGGTTTATAATATTGGTGAGAAATCGGGCATCAGGCTTCACAAGGTGATTTTTACGATTCCCTGGCTATTGCTTAAAGGTTTTTTCAGGAGATTAAGGGATAAGTATGTGATCAGGAATTTCCATCCTCTTGTGTTCTTTTATATGCTGGGATTTATCCTTCTGTTCATGACACTGCCATTATGCATACGTCTTTTCATTGTGTCCGCTCAAACAGGAGAAATACCAAAAGTCAATCTACTGGCCCTTATGTTCTGCGCCATAATGGGCCTGCAGTCCATATTTTTCGCAATGCATTTCGACATGGAGGCAAACAGGGACAACAAATAGGATTGAAGGCAGGAAAATGGAATATCAAAGCTGTTTTTCAGGGATTTATCCTGTAAATTGCGTGAGTGCGGGTGGGGTATACGCGGGATAAATAAAGAGGCACATTTTTTTCAATCAGCGTATCGTTAACTTTTCCCCAGTATTGATTAAATGTCCTTGGTTGCGAGGGCCGTCATCCTGGTCAATACAGGATCAAAAGCAATGAAGCCTGTGGATAGAAGCGCAATGCCTGTGGAATCAAACAGTTTTTTTGTTACACCGAAACAAAGCAATAGAAGAAGCCCTGCAAAAACCAGATTCACATAATATGCATTGCGTTCGCTGTATCCTGCTAACTTGTGAATAAGTACAATGGAATAAATATAAAGCGGCATGATGCCTACAGCGGGTTCTCTACCAGTTGGATGATCCACATCAAGCACTTCTTCGTAATATCCTCTGCTTTCATAAACACTTTTAGCGACATCCATATACTGGCCCTCATCACCGCTCGGGACGAGATTCAATTGTATATATGAAAATTTAATGAATATGGAAGAAAAAATGATTATAAAAAGTACCACAGCAACCGTGGTACGGTTATCAAGGGATATGATATTCTTAATCATATCGAAATATACTGTTCAGGAAAAACACTTACAAGGATATTATTAACGATAATGTAAACCTTTGTCTGACAAATGTTACTGTTTTTGTCTACCAGCGGATGATTGAGAGGGCTGTCCGGATATCTTCTGTAATAGTTTTATTGACAATAGAATACTTCAATCTTTTAAGGATGAATAGCGGGTTCAAATAAATTGCCCGGTAAAACTTGTTATAATAACGTTCTATGGTTGCCCAGGAAAGATTTTCGTGATCATAGATGGCTGAGGGAACGGAATAAAACTTAAAATCCTCCCATTGACGTGTCTTTATCAGTCCCTTGGATTCCAATTCATTGAACAATTCCGTGGCAGGTAGGGGAATGGTAATGCTTATTTTAGCATAATCGAGTTTAATGCTTTTCGCGAAATTAATGGTATCTTGCATGGTTTCTTCAGTTTCTCCTGGAAGACCAATCATAAAAGCCCCAGCCACTTCCATCCCGGCCTTTTTTGTGAGCATGACGGCTTCGCGAACCTTATCAAGTGTAATGCCCTTTTTAATGCGGTTTAGTATTTTCTGGTTTCCTGATTCGATGCCGAATAATATTTTATAGCAACCCGAATTTTTCATCTTTTGTAAAAGCTCGAAATCAATTCTATCCACCCTAAGGCCTGTAATGGGGACCCAGGGAAGATTTATTTTTCTCTCAATCAAAATGTCACACAAAGCCTTTGCCCGGTTGATGTTGGTACTGAAATTGTCATCCGTCAAATGAATCTCTTTAAACCCCAAGGTTTGCATGTGAAGGAATTCTTGTGCCACCCTCTCAGGGGATTTTGCGCGAAAAGTTCTGCCGAAACACGACTTGTTGCAATAAACGCAGTTGCAGAGGCAGCCTCGAGAAGTTTCCATCCAGCCTACCGGGTTCCGGCGGCCAATAGCTGTCGGCACTTTATATGCATGGATATTGTAGAGTTCATGCGCTGGAAAGGGTAATTCGTCAAGATTATCCAGATTTTTCCGGGGTGCATTTAAAATAACCCTCCCGTTTTTGCGGAATCCAATACCTTTAATTTCAGAATAAGGTTTTTCTTGCACAATCTCAAGGATAGTCAAGTCTCCCTCGCCGATTACAATTATGTCCATCCCGGTTTCATTGAGAGCGGATTCCGGAAAGGAGGAGGAATGGGCCCCGCCCCCGATAAGGATTGCTGAAGGCAATATTTTCCTGATCCTGGTACAAAGCTTTTCAGCTTCTTTAATTAGGGGTGTAACAAAGGTGATACCGATAAAATCAGGCTGAAATGATTTTATCAGGAATTCGAATTCATGGAGACCATCTTCATAGGTGTTGAAATCAAATATTTTTACCGCATGCCGGTTTTTAAGCAAGCTTCCGCCAATGCAGGCCAAGGATAATGGAGGTGTGGAAGGAGCAATGCCGTTAAAATTGGTGGTTGAATAAATTTTCTCAAAAGGAAGATTTACAAGAAGCACTTTTTTACATGAAGCGGGGCTGTTGTATTGGGCTGCCATAGTCTTCCAAACTGTCTTGCGGAAGCTTTTTAAAATATGCTCTAATCAAAAATAAGATTAATATAAAATGTGCGCAACATTTTAGTGCCGTTCATAATTAATTGTTGTTTTATTATTAGTTGTATCTGGTTTTAAAAGACCACAGTATACAATAAGGCAAATTAGCCTATCGGATAAATTAATCTTGAAAATACTGAAATATGGATTTTATCTTAATCTTGGGCCTGAAAAGTTATAAACACGAACAAAACTATTTTTCTAATAAACAAAACCTATGATATTGAGAATGCATAACATAAATGCCAGGACCGTGATGGTCTTTGGATTCTTGTTAGGGCTTACGGCTAAAACCGTGATGCTCTTTTACAATGGCGTATTTGATATGAATGCCTATTATGCCTGGGGAAAAGCTGCGTCGGAACAAGGGCTATTTAATTCCTTTCATGGCGCTTACTTTCCAATTCAATACCAAATCTTTCAGAGCGCCTATTTTCTATCACAAAAACTCGATATGGATTTTTATACGGTTTTTAAGCTTGTGAATCTCTTGTTCGATACGGGGAGTTTTATCCTGCTTTATGCACTATTAGTCAAGTCTGGGGTGCCTGCTTATTTCTCGCTGTTGTATTGGATTCATCCATGGTTTCTCCTGGTTTTTTCCCTTGGCTATATTGATTTTCATTTCGCGTTTTTTTTGCTGCTAATGATATTCCTCCTTGCACGCGGCCATAAGTTTTCGGACTTTCTATGTGCCGGACTACCACTCGGCGCCGCTTTGCTCATGAAACCACAGGCGCTTATTATTGCAGTCGCACTTTTTGTTTATTCAGCGTTCCGTTGGTCTAAGGACCGGAGAGGGGAACCTTTTGCCTTGTTCATCTTTCCATTCCTATGTTTTTTTGGCTATTCCATATATTTCGCGTTCCATAGCAGAGGACTTTTATTTCTTTCCCATTATTTTCTTAATACTGCAAATGTAATGCCCTGTTTGACTGCACAAATGCTCAACCTCTGGCATCCTGTTGCCTTTGTCCTGAAAGCTCCTGGTGAGCGGATTTGTTCAATCAGCGATGGAATAGCCATTTTACCGCATCTTAGTGCAAGAACTTTGGCAACGTGTATCACGCTATTGCTAATCACGGGATACGGGTTCCTTATGGGGGAAAAAGAAGGAGAGCAGTGGCATTCCAATATTTTGATTCCCCTCCTTCTTTTTGCAAGCCTTGTGCTGCCCTTTGTAATGACGTCGGCGCATGAAAACCATCTTTTCTTTGGGTCAATCCTTCTTATTTATTGGCTGGCCAAATCCCGTAATAAGGCGGTTACAATCTCCATTCATGGTCTACTTATAATTCAGTGTATAAATATGTATCTTTACTATGGCAACAGTGTATTGGCGACATGGTGCAGGGCCGTGGAGCGCCACCTTCAGCCGCTTGATGTGAAACTGGTGCTTTCTTTTTTAGATATCATCGGTTTTTTTGTTATTATCGCCAGTTTATATAAAGAAGCTGCTGGAAAAAAGGAACCCTTTAAACAAGACGCAGTATCCGCATGAATACAGGCTATTTTACCACGCGTTTTCGCTTCGATCCGTGTCGTGAAGTTGTGTGGAAAGCGATTTGTGAAGATTTGCAGAAGTTTGTGGCTCAGCAGGGCACTGTTCTTGATTTGGGCGCAGGTTATTGCTCGTTTATCAACAATATCAGGTCTGAAAAAAAAGTGGCTGTTGATATTAATCCTGAATGCGGGCAATTTTGCGCCCAGGATGTCGCCTTTCATGCGGCAGAAACCCATCATATTCCGTTTTTGAGTGCAGGCAGCGTTCAAACTGTGTTTCTAAGCAATGTACTCGAACACTTGAATGAGGAAAAGATTATACTCACCTTACAGGAAATTTATCGAGTTTCAACCCAAGGAGCAACAGTGGTTGTTATTGGGCCCAATTATCGATACGCATATAAGGAATATTTCGACGACTTTACACATCAGCGGGCCTTTTCCCATGTTTCACTTACTGACCTATTTTGCGCTAACCGTTTTGTTCCCGTCAGGATATTCCCCAGATATCTGCCCTTGACAATGAATTCCATTTTGCCCAAGAGTTACTGGCTCACCAAATTATACCTATCCCTTCCGTTCAAGCCTTTTGGAAAACAGATGCTGGCGGTTTTCAAAAAGGAACCTGTTCCGAATGTATAAGGGAAAGAGCGTCTGCATTATTCTGCCTACTTACAATGAAAAGAATTCGATCCGAAAATGCATTAATGATTTTGAAGCACTCGGCATAGTGGATCGCATTGTTGTGGTTAATAATAACGCCGCACCTGGTACCAGTGATGAGGTTGCCCTGACCTCGGCTGTAGAAATACACGAACCAGTGCAAGGATATGGAGCAGCCATACAACGGGGTTTCAGCGAAGCAAAAGAGGATTTGATTTTTGTCTGCGAACCGGATGATACTTTTGTGGCCGAAGATGCTTACAAATTTCTGGCTTATATCGATCACTTTGACATAGTCTTTGGTTCACGAACCATTCACAATCTCATTTGGGAAGGCGCCAATATGGGTTGGTTCTTACGCGTGGGCAATTGGACAGTGGCCAAACTGATGGAAGTACTTTATAACACCAACAGCTTAAGCGATGTCGGGTGCACTTTCCGGCTTATCCGTAAAGAAGCGCTTGATAAAATGAAGGATGATTTTCGTATTACCGCCAACTTCTTCGGCCCTGAAATGATGCTCTTATCGCGATGGAAAAAACTCAAATTCATACAGCTTCCAGTAAACTATAAGGTCAGAATGGGGGATTCCATGGCCACCGGAGCATTGGGTAAATCCATTATTATAGGGGTGCAGATGATTTGGTTGATTCTGACGTTCAGATTCAGGAGGTATAAGAGAAATTAGCCTTACATTGGTAGTTTTCTCTTGTTAGTTTCTGATAAACCGCCCTTTCTTAAGAAGTACCAGACCCGCCAAACCCAGAATAAGATCCGATGCCATTGTGACAATACGCAGCACCAATGGTAGCAACAGCGCCGTCTGTTTTCCTGATACTCCTGCAAGAAGAAAGTACAACGCACCTTCACGTACGCCGAGACCTCCCGGCGCGATAATAACCACAAACCCCAACAGGTCTGAAAAAAGCACTGCTGCAGATATCGGAAAAACCATATTAACCGGCAGACAATAGTTTATTCCCAAAATAGCAGTGTACCCTGATAAACCAAAAAGCATATTGGACAATAATACAACAGTCTGGATCCAAATCAATGATTTAACCGGCATCTCAACAAATATAAAGTCTTTATGAAAGACATTGTTTACCCCTTTTAATGCTTTTCTGAATGTTCTTCCATTGAAGAACACAAAAACCGCATAAAACAGAACCGATAAAACAAATAACGGAATCGAAACAGCCATTGGGATATCCCTTATATAAACCATAATGTAGAATGTTCCAATAACCGAAGCGGAAAATAAAATTGAAAACATGATAAGAACATTCAGGAACAGGGTATATGAAGCTGGAACACCACGTCCGGCCATCATGGCCATTTGTAATGCGTATGACCATATCTTTCCGGGTAGATATTTGGTCAACTGTGAGGTACTAACTACTGCCACACTTTCCATCATTGACATATTGGTTCCAGCCGGGTGACAATTGATACCGTATCGGAATATCCTGGTAATCAGAAGATATGATGATACAACCAGTACAAGTGATATCATTAACCAAACCGGTCTTGTTTTGATGTTTTGCAATTCCAAAGTTTCCCAACTCTGTTTTAATTCTCTGTAAAAAAACAGAGTTATGGCAATAAGCATCAAAACAAATATTAAACGGAATATTTTTTTATACAGGCTCATCTTTTCTCCAGGACAAAAACAATAGTAGGTGAAATAAAATCAAGTATTGATGGATAGAATTTATGTAGAGGCAATGAAGGTGCGAAATATTTATCCGGCCCCCTTATAATTTCAGATGTATATTCAACTATCCTGAAACCAGCGTTGCAGGCAAGTTTTATTGTATCGCCATGAGAAACAAGATATACCTGTTGATTTGAACCAACAGCCTGCCTGAAAACAGCAAAAAAAAGAGTCTGCGGCAGCCATGGAATAAAAGGCAGCTTTGAATGGGTGTCGATAGGAAAATTACGGTTTGGTAAAGCAAGATAACAGACACCGCCTGTTCGGAGAATTCTTTGCACCTCATTCATCAGCCCTTCCCTGTCAGAGACATATTCAATGACATGATTAAGAATCACGACATCAAAGCAATGGTCAGGGAATGGCAGTTCTTTTGAGCCTGTAAGGACACTCAAATAACCATCCCGCTGACTATAGTCTCTATTGTCGGCAACATCAGCGGCAATAACTCTGTTGCGCGCTGAGAAATATTTTGATATATGCCCACTGCCACAACCATAATCCAGAATGAGCTTTCCTTCGATCTGCTTGAGGCATAGAAAATCGCACAAAACAGCCTCAATCTTTCTGGCCTTTGAAAGGCGGTCTTTTGATGTCATAAAGTTCTTGTTGTAATCTATCACTTTAAAAGCCTTTCAAATTCTGATAAATACTGTGATGCAACCGATTTAACATTGAATCTGGTGCGCACAAGCAAAAGTGACCTTTCTCCCATGGCTTTCATACGGACAGGATCCGAAATCAGGCGCAGAATCGCTTCTGCCAATTCCAAATGGTTACCCGCTGTATGAAGATAGCCATTCTCACCGTCAAGCACAACTATTTCATTGCCCCCTGCCCTTGAGGCCACAACCGGCCTGCCGCATGCCATAGCTTCCGGAACAACGACATTGAGTCCATCCGGAGGTTGGCGCTCTGAAGGCATAAGAAAAATATCGCATGCAGAATAATATGCATTAATTTTATTTCGTTCCACCTCGCCAAGAAATAGCACATTGGCTTTCGCTTTTTCTTGTTCAAGAATATTACAATATTCATTGAAAAGAGATCCGCTTCCTATTACAGCCATCTTCACATTCGTATTTTTATCAACTATCTGCTTCATGGCCCGAAGCCCGGTTGAAAAACCCTTTTTAGGGACAAACCTGCCGGCCATAAGGAGAAGGATTTCATCATCTGCAATTTTTAGTAACTTTCTTACTTTTTGCCTGCCTTCAAAATCATAGGAAACAGCGTTATTATTCACCCCGTAAATTACCAAATTTATTCTGTCTCGGGGTATGCCGGCCTTTGCCAGTTCCTCAGCAAGATCCGTACTGTTGCATGATATGAAGTCGCTTTTTCTTATAAAACGAGCTAATAATTTTCCCAGAAATCTCATCTTAATAATTAAAGTCACATCAGAACCTGGGAATGATGTAAATATCCTTGTTTGAGTGGTTGATAAATATTTGCCTAACAAGGCAATGATCGTATTTGGGATTGCCCAATGAGCATGAACCAAATCAAACTTTTCTTTACGCAATAAACGAGCAAACTGCAAGGCTCCTGATATTATCATCATAAGGCCCAGGAACGCATGTGTTGAATTAATATAAAGGTCTTTTTTTAAAGATCGTCCATATCCCAAAATGTGCCATGATTCAAATGGAGCATATTTGTATGTCACAATCCTTACACCTTTTCCTTCATCATATAAGCGTTTCCATCCTTTTGAATAAGGCACATACACCATAACATTATGACCCCAATCAGTATATGCTTCAGCTAGGGACTCGATAAAATTTGAACGCCAATCCCCGTTAAATGCAGGATATGAATGTGTTATCAAGCAAATTTTCATTGGTTTTATTATTAAGAATACTTACATCATGGTGATTAATGCAATTGTTTTCGCTTGACATGATTTTTTTGACACAGGCCTGTTCCATAATTGTATTTTATTTCGGATAAAGAATAGAAGGATGCAATAACATTTAAGGAAGCAAATACAGGATGAACGACTATTTTCAACTCTTTAAAGCACGAATGATTGAGGAAAACCTTCCGCAGGTCGCAATTGACACATTTGAATATTATTACAAGCTGCTCGTAAAAGGCGAAACAGGCCTTGTTCCTGAAAAAAGCATCAGACCTGTTGATATGCTGCCTGATTCAGAAACCTTAGGCAACAACATGTTTGAGGCAGGGGGAAAAGCCCTTTCCAAGACGGTTCTTATCAAGCTTAATGGCGGACTTGGCACAGGAATGGGCCTTAATAAGGCCAAATCCCTTTTAAAAGTCAAAAACAACCTTACGTTCCTTGACATTATCGCAAAGCAGGCCGAGCATACAAAGGTGCCGCTTGTTCTTATGAATAGCTTTTCCACTCAAAAGGACTCACTTGAGCTTCTTGCAGCTTACGGCAATCTTGCAAAAAGCCAAATACCGCTTGATTTTCTGCAGCATAAAGCCCCAAAGATACTCAAAGAAAATCTTAAACCTGCCCTATTCCCTGATAATCCTGAACTGGAATGGTATCCCCCCGGCCATGGCGACATTTATACTGCGCTTGTTACAAGCGGCATGTTGACAAAACTCCTATCCGCGGGATATATATACGCTTTTATTTCAAATGCTGATAACCTGGGAGCAATTCTCGACAATGCAATTCTGGGTTATTTTGCGGCTAATGATTTTCCTTTCATGATGGAATGTGCGGATAGAACAGAAGCTGATAAGAAAGGCGGCCACCTCGCAAAAGACCTTGACGATAGGCTCCTCTTGCAGGAGTCCGCACAGTGTCCTGAACAGGACATGGAGGCTTTCCAGAATATCCAGGCACACAAATATTTCAACACAAACAACCTATGGATAAACCTCAAGGCCCTGTCTGCAATACTCACTGAGAGAGGCAATATTCTAGGCCTTCCCATGATAAGAAACAGCAAAACACTGGATCCCCGTGACAGCAAGTCCGCGGAGGTTTATCAGATAGAAACAGCAATGGGTTCGGCAATTTCGGTTTTTCCGGGATCTGCCGCCATACGTGTGCCGCGTACCCGTTTTGCTCCGGTAAAAGCCAATAACGATCTCCTTGCAGTACGTTCTGACCTGTACATATTGTCTAATGATTTCAAGGTGTTTTTAAACCCTGTTCATAAAACAGGTGTTCCGTCAATAAAACTGGACAGCACCTTTTACAAAAACATCGATGATTTTGAAGAGCGCTTTCCTAATGGAGTGCCATCCATGCTTCAGTGTGAAGGTCTTGACATAAAGGGCGATTTTGAATTCGGTGCCGGGATAATATTTAAAGGGTTCGTTAAGCTCATAAATGAAACTGATAAAAGAATTAAAATTAACGATAATACCATTCTTCAAGGACAATTAAAATAATGAAAATAATCAACAAACCTTTCGGTCTCTTACCATCAGGAAAAACAGCTTACCTTTATACCATTTCCAATAGCAATGGAATGGAAGTCTCGATAACGAATTACGGCGGTATTGTAACGTCCATCAATGTACCTGATGGAAAAGGGAAAACCTATGATGCTGTTATGGGTTTTGATACACTTGATGAATATCTGGCAGACAACTCTTACTTTGGATGTATTGCCGGACGATATGCCAACCGAATTGCAAATGGCCGCTTTACCTTGAATAAAAAAGAATACAAACTCACCATAAACAGAGGCGAACACCATCTTCATGGAGGAGTTCTGGGATTCAACAGGCAAATATGGGAGACTGAAAAGTTCGAGAACAATGATGAAGCAGGGATCAAGCTTTCTTATATCAGCAAGGCTGGTGAAGAGGGTTTTCCGGGAAGCCTTTCAGTCTCGGTATGTTACGTGCTTGGTCAGGAGAATGCATTATCAATACATTATGTAGCAGAAACGGATAAAGCGACAATCATCAACCTGACCAACCATTCATATTTCAATATCGGTGATTCCGAGACACCCGATATCCTGGGCCAAACGCTTCAAATCAATGCTGACAGTTTTGTTATTGCCGGCAAAGACCTGATTCCAACAGGAGAGATAAGAAAAGTTGAAGGCACACCTTTTGATTTCAGAAACCCCATTGTTATTGGCAAACGTTTAAATGAGCCATACGAACAGATTGTCCTGGCCGGTGGATATGATGCCACGTTTGTGCTTAATTCACCGGGAACCCTTAAGGGACCATCAGCGGTTTTATGCGATGATGCAACAGAAAGGATGATGGAGGTTTATACTACAGAGCCAGGGCTCCAACTTTACACCGGGAATTTTTTAAAAGGGGATAAAGGAAAAGGTGGCCGAATATATTCAAAACATTCAGGATTGTGTCTGGAAGCCCAGCATTTTCCTGATTCACCAAACCATCCAAATTTTCCAACCACAACACTGCTGCCGGATCAACAGTATTCTCAGACCACTATTTATAAGTTTTCAGTAAAATAATGGACAAAATGGAAAAAGAAGATTATCTTATTAATCAATGAAAGGTGTTCTATATGGATAAAGCGGTTATACAATCCGATCCAGCCATAATGATGGGAAAACCTGTTATATCAGGAACACGTATAACAGTTGAACTAATACTTGAAAAGTTGGCAGCAGGAGAAACAATAGAACAAATTATTGAGGCACATCCAAAATTAACCCGTGATTCTATATTGGCTGCGCTTGATTTTGCGGCACGCTGTCTTCATTCTGATGTCATATATCCAGTCCCGGAAAATGCGGCATGATGATCTTGGCTGATGAAAATATCGACTTGAATATAATTGAAAGACTGCGTAAAGATGGTCATATTGTTTTATCCGTTGCGGAAATGGCACCAAGTATATCTGATTTGACTGTTATTAATGCTGCAAATGATAAAAAAGCTGATTTGGTTTCCCAGGCTTTTCGTTATCATGCAGAAGAAATTAAAAATTCTTTTAGCGTTCTGACGCCAGGGATATTGAGAACAAGACATCCTTTTAAAAAATAGCACACTTTTATTTTATATTGCAGAATTTCTTGACATCATCTGGTACAGGGGAATAGCCGAGATCGATTGCCTTCATAACATCGGCGCAGCCAGGTTTGCCGTCGGCGTTGAGCCTTGCCACTCCACGCATCATAAAAGCTTGCGGGTTTTTAGGATTAATGCGGATTGACATTGTGAAATCCTTAATGGCGCCTTCAAAATTCTTAAGCTTGTATTTTATGGCCCCGCGTCCATAAAAAGCACGGTAATCGTCTGCATCAAGTTTAAGGGCCTCGTCAAAATCGCTCAGTGCTGCACTGTCTTCTCCCATGAGGCTAAAAACATGTCCCCTCCAGGCAATAGCCTGAACGAAGCCTGGTTTAAGCTCTATGGCTTTTGAAAAAGCCTCCTTTGCTTGCGGAAAACTGTCTATCATGAAACAGCATCGTCCAAGTAATTCGTATGTTGCGGGAATATCAGGTTTGAGCAAAATTGTTTTGCGGCAATCCTCAATCGATCCAATATAATTTCCCATGCCAAACCTTAACTCGGAGCGCGCACTGTAGCCCATATAATCATCAGGAGACATTGATATATATTTATTGTAATCAGCAAGAGAGCCTGAATCATCATGCATTTTGAATCTTATGTCAGCACGCATTACATATGGGAATGCATTGTCAGGTGAAAGGGAAATCATGGTGGTAAAAACATTATCAGCACCCCTAAAATCGCCTTTGCTTGCCTTTGCCAGACCAAGGGCAAGATAAAGGTCAGCATCAGTGCTGTCCAATTTTACAGCCTTGCTTAAATCCTTGTCAGCCAAATCGAACAGGCCCATCTGGCAATACGCGGAACCTCTGCTATACAAAGCGATTGTATTCTCAGGATCAAGTTCCAGGGCACGCTTGAAATCGCTTACCGCTCCGGAATAATCTTTTATCCGCCGTTTAACCTGACCGCGTCCTATAAAAGACTTAACATGCAGAGGGTGTGCTTTGAGATAATTGGTATATTCCCTTATGAGATTTTGCTCCTGATCCATGGTGCGGACAGCGGTTTCATCAAATGCTTTTGACATTGACGGGACCTGAGCATTAACATCAGCACAAAAGAACAACCCCGTAACAGAATAAAAAAGAATCATTATCGTTAAGGTTTGCAAGGAAGGTCTCATTTTATTTTAGAAGGTGGATTTTCGTTTTATTGTGATAGAATATATTATCTTGCGAATGTTAAAAGTTAAGAGTTAAAAGTTGAAATCAAAAATAACTCTCAACTTTTAACTATTAACTCTAAATTTACGCCATCGTTCCAACTCCTACCGCCACTCATGTTTCGGATACCGCCTTGACAAAGTTTTTTTTAATTCAGGATAATGACATTCCCAAAAACCTTTAAGGTCGTTTGTTACCTGTACCGGCCTGTTATTCGGGGCTAGAATTTCAATAAGCACACTTACACTGCCTCCTGCAACAGTCGGCGATTCATTCATTCCGTACAAATCTTGAATTCTCGTTCTTCCCACAGGTTCTCTGGCTGCTTTATAAACAATGGGCATCCGTCTATTGTTGGGTAATGTTATATATGAAGGTGCCATGGTTTCAACGAATCCTTTTTTAGTACCTAGAAGGTTGTACACTGCCTGCAATGCAGGTTTGTTTTTAATTGCTGAATATCTTGTTTCTCCAATGCACATTTCCCGTATAATCATATTTCTCTCATTATCTCCGAAATCAGGTAGCCCTTTATCCGGAAATTTCAATGCAAGCCATTTTATCCGGTCAATTAATTTATCAGTTTCCTCTTCAAACCCCTCAAGCCTTAGTTTTTTGTCAATTATTATGCTGGCAAGAAATACCGACCCTGATACAGGATCAACATCATCTTTTGTAAGCTCTTCTATCAGAACATCAAGACACCATGTACGGACGCGGTTTACAACCATCATTCTTGCCTCTTCCCACTCAATCCTGGTTTCGGAGCGCCAACCATTTGGGAAATATGAGAGCAGCCATTCCTCGTCTATACCGCAGGCAAGAGAAAGTATGGTTCTTGCCTGAGCGCCCCTGTTGCGCATTTCACGTATGTCGGCTGCGATGATAAGTTGTGCACCGCGTGCGGCGCTTTCCCTTGCGAGTTCACCGCTTTTATTGCCTTGCATGACATATTGCAGCGTGCCGTTGTCCCTGAAACGAGCCAGCTTGTCAGGATAGGAACAGAGCAATGCCTTGGACAAGGCATGGCGATCCGAGGAAGTGTCCTGTGTTTTAGTATGGAGCTTTCTTAAAAGTCCTATGTAATACGCCTGAGTTCTGAGCACCTGTCTTGCTGCACCGGCATTTATTCCAAGCCGAGAACATACTTGTGGACTGAACCCGGATTTCTCGGCCATTCCAATAAGATATGCAAGCGCTTCAAAATCGGATTCGCCGGTTTTAATATCCGACTTATCGGCTAAGTCCGGCTTGCCGGATAGTACCGGTCTCTCGCTTAATACAGCTGCGGCAAATGCTCCCTCATGGGGAACACCATGCTTTATTGCCTCAAAAAGAAGCCTTGAAATCCTCGGATGTGCCGGGAAAAAGGCCATGGCCTTTCCATCCTCGGTTAGGGCACCATTCAAGTCAAACGCCCCAAGCAAATAAAGAAGCTGTTTTGCCCGCGAAAGGGCTTGATGTGGTGGAGGTTCAAACCAGTTGAACAGAGATGGGTCAGAGATCCCAAGCACCTTCAGTGTAAGCACTGCCTCAGCAAGGTCAACGCGGAGAATTTCGGGCTCGCTAAAAAGGGCACGGTCGTTGTGCGAACCTGCGCCCCATAGTCTTATGCAAATGCCTGGGCCCTCACGTCCAGCACGACCGGCACGTTGATTCGCTGAAGCGCGGCTGATGGATTCCACATACAGTGTGTTAAACCCCCGACCGGGATCATACCTGTTGACACGGGCAAGACCACTGTCGATCACATGCCGAACATTTGGAATTGTAAGGGATGTTTCGGCAATATTCGTGGCAACTATTATCTTGCGCTTTTCTGTTGGTTCCATAACCCGTTTCTGGCTCTCCCATGGAAGATCGCCATACATGGGCATGACATTGCAGGTTTCAGGAAGGGCTGCGTTCTTTATAAGGTCAACTGTTTTTTTAATTTCGTATGCCCCGGGCATAAATATGAGCACGTCGCCATCAGCCTTTTCCCTCATTAGTAGCCGTATCCCATTAAGCGCATTGTCCCAGGGTTGCATCATGGGACTGGATGGAATATACCTCTCCTCAACCGGATACATCCTGCCAGCGGATTTAATTGTCACAGATGTTTCAAGATACCTGGACAAGCTTTCTGAATCAAGAGTAGCTGACATTATGATGATTCGTAAATCCGGACGGCTGATATCCTGGAGTTTCTTCACGAGCGCAAGCCCAAGATCAGTTGTAAGGCTTCTTTCATGAAACTCATCGAAAATTACAGTATCAATACCTGACAGATTGGAATCATTAAGGAGTTTTCTAGGCAATACTCCTTCTGTGATATATAGAATACGGGTATCATCATTAAAAGCGCTTTCAAAACGCGTTTGAAACCCCACAATGGTTCCAAGTTCGATTCCTCGCTCGTTTGAAACACGTGATGCAAGCATGCGTGCCGCAATGCGCCTTGGTTCAAGGACCAGGATACGTCCCTTGCATAAATTAGAATCCAGTATGAACTGAGGTACCTGGGTTGACTTGCCGCTTCCGGTCGGGGAATGAATCACAATGCGATTCTTTTCCTTGAACTCCGAGATGATATTGCTTTTAACTTCAAAGATTGGAAGGGGCTCTGTCATGATAAATGTTTCAGGCCATTGATGTCCCGGCAACATACCCTGTTGAAAAGGCCGCTTGCAGGTTATAACCACCGGTATCGCCGTCTATATCAAGTACCTCGCCGGCAAAATACAGGCCCTTGATAAGTTGCGATTCCATTGTCCTGGGATTTACTTCGTTTAAATCCACACCTCCGCGTGTGACCATGGCTTCTGTCATGGGGCGTGTGGTACGGATAACAAATCTCCAGTCCTTAAGAAGGGATGCAAGGGCAATCCTGTCTTTTTTTGGTAACTGATGGCCAGGCATGTCATTTTTTATTTCCGCTGACTTAAGAATAGCTGCCGCAAGTTTTTCCGGCATCCTCTCTGATAGCAGTGTTCTTACAAGCATTCTTCCATGCAAATCGAGGCGGTTAAGAAGATCGTCGTTTACAGCAGCTGCTGATTTGTCTGGTAAAAGATCAAGTGATATTGAAAGTGGACCGTTCCCTTCTGCAAACTGATCGGATACTTCACCACTTACGGATAAAACAGCCGGACCCGATAAACCGAAATGAGTGAATAGAATATCGCCCCTTTGTTCAGCAACCTTTTTATTTGATGTAAAAATTCTGACAACTATGTCTGCCATGCTTATCCCCTGAAGCCCCTGGGCTAAATGGCCTTCAGTTTCAATCGGCACCAATGCTGCTCTTGAAAGCGAAACCGAATGACCGGCTGATTCGGCAAGCCTGAAGCCATCGCCGGTTGATCCGGTCCCGGGATACGTTGCCCCACCGGTTGCAATCAAAACAGTATCAGCCTCAAGGGAAGTTCCGTCTTTGAGCTTAATGCCACTTATGGCATCATTCTCGATTATTAATGACATAACCGGTGACTGCACCCTTAAATCCACTTTATTTTCCTTGACCCACTTCATGAGGGCTTCAACAGCTTGTGCTGCGCTTCCGCTTCTTGTATATATTTTACCGTCCTTTTCCGGAACAGTATCAACACCTAATTCCTGAAAAAATGAGATAAGATCTTCATTAAAGAACCTGGCAAAGGCCTGTCTTAAAAACCTACCGTTCTTCCCGAATGCCGGTAAAAAATCTTCAGGCATGCCGATATGCGTGAGGTTTCCACGGCCATTGCCTGTCATGGAAAGTTTTATACCCGGTCGTGTCATTTTTTCAAGGAGTATGACTTGAGCCCCTTCAATTGCGGCCCGACCTGCTGCCATGAAGCCTGCTGGCCCTGCGCCAATCACAATCACTTTATTTTTTTCCATTATTTTATACCAACTTTCCGATTATCCATTTATAGTCAGCAGGGATTTCAAGTATGGATTTACCTGTTATCCAGACATCAAGTAATACTGACAGCCAAGGCTTGGATGATGATGCCTTTGTTACAACAAAATAGGATTTTCCATTCTGTTCGCGTATTTCATATTGGTTTATCGTAACGGTTACGGGATATGTTTCACCTTTTAAAAGTACTGACAAGTCAATTGACTTTCCAGTAGTATTGATGGAGCACTCCATTATGGTGCCGTATTTTTCCATATATCGGCTTAAAATCATCTTTAAGCCCTGTGAAAACAGAGGGTCTTTTATATTACGTGAAAAGGCCATCTTGACATCATCAATAAGAGACATGAGGTGCCCTTTTTAATTTTTTGTTAAAACAATTGTCCAGTCCGACAGTTGTCAGTACCAACCAGTTCCAATATCATTGTCTCATACAATTTCTAACTAATTTGCGCCAAGGTCGTTGAAGGCATTGCTAATTTTCCCACTCAAAACGGGTACGCAAATTATTCATATATGGGGGAATTATCTTTTTATTGTGCTGGAGGCGTCCGACGACAATTCCAGGGTCGATGTTTTCATCCGCAGCAAATTGCCTGATGGACGTTTCCGTGAAGCTTGTTTTGCTCAGAAATTCCTGATAGTGTTTTTCCGGAATCAATGTTTCTGCGGCGAACGCATCAGATTCTTTTTCTTTATCAATATCTCTTGAGACATCGTTTTTGCATTCAAGAATAACTTCGTCTCGGGTGTGCAACAGCAGATGTGCTATTTCATGGAAGATTGAGAACCAGACAATATCCGCCCATTTGTAACGGATGGTTGTCATCAGTACGGCTCTTTCTTTCCCGACAGAAAAAGCAGCACCGTGTGCATAAGTTCCATTCAGATGGGGAAGAAGAACAAATGCTACCCCGGCTTCGGCAAGTGTTTTAGGCATATCTTCATTCAAAGCGCTGCTTCCTTTAAGGGTCAAATTACGGAGAGTTGGCAACATTGCTTTTAATTTAATTTTGTCGAACGGTCCACAATCAACAGCCCGTGCCCTGATTTCGCCCATACGCAGCCAGGCTGCAGTTGCTTCCGGTGATTGACTGGTTTTGGTCTTTGCACACCTGAATGCAGGCTGATACCGGCTTATGTTTTTCACATTAAACAATGATGTAACACCAAAGAAGCGGTGCAATTCTTCAAGTTGCGTTTTCTTTTCCTTCCTGCCTTCAAAGACCTTCAATTTAACCAGTTGTTTATAACAAAATTTGGAAATAAGCGGCAGTTGTTTTTCTACCTGAGCTTTTTCATCTGTCCGCGCTAATGTAAGTCGATATTCACTCTCAAGTCCGGTCCAAATGTGGGCGGGGACACCAACAACTTTCTCGAGCTGGAGTGCAGTCTCGGGAGTAATCGCTTTTTCACCTTTGAAAATAGCGCTTAGTTTGGCCGATGGTCTGTCCATACGGCGGGCCAACTCTTCTTTGCTCATTCCCAATTCAAGCAGTACCTCCTCGAGGTATTCGCCAGGAGGCACAGGGAGATCGGAAACAATAGCTTTTTCAGTCATCATAATGTTTGCTTACCTCCTCAATTAAAACAATTTTCAATTGTGTGCCCTGCAATGTGAAGATGAGCCGACAAAAACCAGTCAGATTGATTGCCCATTCACCTTTGCGGGCACCCTTCAGTGGATGACATCGCAATCCCGGCATTTTCTTTAACTCATTGATATCTATAGTTTGCTTGATAATGTTTATTCGCTGGATGTATTTCCTGGCAACTTCAACACCAAAATCCTTTTCAGCTTCTTTATGGTTTTCGTATTGCTCTTGCAGTTTATTTGTCCGGTATTCGACTTGCACGCCAGTATGCCTTTATTATAATTTACCCTTAAGGTAAAATATATTAATGACATTAACAATGCAACATTATTTTACCTCAATTGCGATTCAGACAGTGGGGAGAGGTTTTTGCCTTGTGCGGATAATATAGGTTGCATTAACTGGCAAAAAATTGGTTAGCTGAGGTTCCACAATAAGCGAGTCATGAACAAATTGGCCAGTCAGGATATGTCAATACATCTGAAGCTACAAACGATCTTACCAGCCAGGAATAAAATCCCACTGCAACAAAGTGCGGATTCTCTGGAACGAATTATTGAATAGACGTGCGGTGTTTCTCATTTGCCGCTGAATCATGTCGGGCGTGGACTACCCATCAGTTCAGGTAGTTCACGGCGCAGACGACGACACTTTTCGCCGATTTTCTTTCGCGCTTCTTCCTTTATCCCGATGGTCAGCAGTTGCATCAACTCCAGAGGAGCAAACAGTCCAAAATAATTTTCTTTGAAGATAATGAAGTGATTAGCCGCTGGCAACAGTTCCCGTCTTATGCTTAAAGGTGTTTTTGCGTTGAACTCCTCCCGTCCTATACGGAAAAGATACAGTTGAAGCAGGTTGTAGGCCAGGAATGTAAAGACGATTTGATTGACAACAAGTGACAGATTGCGGGAAGTAAAACTTGCCAAATCGCTGAAGCACTTTAGCTGCCGGTATCTTTCTTCAATTGATGTACGCAAATGATATCTTCGCCCAGCCACGGGAGGATCGTTTATCTGCTTTGTACTGATCAGTAACCATGTATTTTCGTGTCCATCAGCATAATGCTCCTTATTGGCGATGACAGTCAATGGCACGGTGCAGGTGGACCAACTGGTAAAGTTGCCGATAGCCGCAGCCTCTTTCTTTACAATGACGGTATCGGGCGGTGGAGCCGGTTGTTCTGCTTTATTCTTTTCCAAGGTTTCCTGTCTTTTTTGTTCCCTCTTTCTTATAACCATGGGCTTCAACCGTATCGGACGTGGCGTCTCTTTTTCTTCCTTTGGTTCCTCGCAAACAACCCACTTGACATCGGGTCGTTCGAATAACGGCATTGCGTCGGTATATACGTCCATATTTTTGCGTACCGGAATGAGTGTGTCGATAGCATACTCCTTCTTGTTTCGTGAGATTTCCTCCCCATCAAGGAAGCCACGATCAAGAATCAATTCTTTCACAACGCCTTTTCCTACGGCTTTGATAAATTCCCTTAAAAGTTCGTAGAATAATGGGCATTCATGCTCTTCACCAGAGACCACCCTGACGCCCACGAGAAGAAAATATTCCATCTTTGCATTAGTATGCATCAGTGTGACCATTTTATAGCACCGTTTCCACTGACAACGCGCCTTGCGCTCGTCAGACATTTTATGGAAGTCTTCCTGTTTGACAGGGTGGTTGTTTTCATCAAAAAGCAAAAGTTTGGAACCTTCATAATTGGGATTGTCCGGGACAAACAGGTAGGAGGCGTCTCCGATGAAAATACCTTCCTTGTCAAAGGCACGCTGTGAGCGTAAAATACGAGCAATATCGTTGTTAAACCACTGTGTCAATGCTTCCGCACTGGTACCTTTGGCAAGCTTGCGAAGAAAATCCTGATCACAGGGTGTCTCGCGATCATATTCATTCTTATTATTGAACCCCTCGCAGGCCAGTGTGATATCTTTGGTGTCCGGATGGACTACAGGCTGGGCATTCTTTGGAAAAAAGGCATTGAGCATGCCCCCTGTCCGCACCACCATGGGGTAGCCATGAAAACTGTGTACGCCATGTAACCGCATCGTCAACTCGCTGGCAATATAGAGCCACAGGGGAACCTCTTCCTTCTTTCGGGGCGTTGGATAAGTCTGCGCGGCCTGCTCAAGAATCTTTTTGGCTCCAATGTGCTTGAAAAAATCGGTCTCGAAAGCCTCGTTGGCCGCCTCAATATAATCAAACTCTCCCTCTTTCAATGCTTGCAAGACCATGGTTTTGTTTTCTTCGAATACAACCAAATCCATATCAGCCCCTTCCTTTCCGCTTTTTGCGGTTTGTACCAGCGGTTCTTTTCTTCTTATTAACAATGGATGTCGTGGTTTGAAGCATTTCCTGTAAGCGATCAATGTGTTGCAACGATTGCCGGGCTAGTTTAACCAAAGTAGCCCGGTTTTTACTAAAACGGCGGTAGCTGCGGGCTTGCTGGGCTACTGTCTTTAAACAAATGGCGGAGAGATAAACCATCCTGGTTTTGCCGCTTTGCTTTGTGGACAAGTAGGTAGCGGAATGTCCTTCACCGGTGGCGCACCGGCAGTTAGGTTTGCCACACTTGCGCCGGATGGTAACCAAGGAGCCGCTGCGCAGAGGTCCTTGCTCTTGCAAAATGTCTTGCACATAAGCCAAACGGGATTCCTCGAATTCTCGAATTAATTGCTTGAGGCGGCTTGCATCTGGTTTCATCTGGTATGCTAATATACTATTATACATACCAGACAAGCAAGAAAATATCGCATAAAATGACATCCCTTAAAAATAATCCGCTTTTTGATTAATGGTCAGATGGAAAACTACGTTGGACAGGGACTGATTACAGAGATAAACGGGTGTTTGGGAGTATTGTTACCCCGGTATGGCGTTTTTTACTGTCTGAATCGCAGTACCTCAAGGGTAAATTATAATAATTTTAATTGATTCGGATCGACTTTTTGTGTTTGCGTCTGGCACCAGTATCCGCTTTGTTTTTGTCGTCTTCGTAGTCGAGGATAAATTTGCAGAAGGGTTGAATATCAGTCCGGCTGTAGGTATTCAAAATTATTTAATGTAATGAAATTAGTATTTCCTAATAAGTGGTTTTGCCCGATTGAGAATATCATGAGACTGGCTTTACATAACAGTCCGCAAAAAGGTATATTTAAATTTCTTTTTCAAGCGCCTGTAGCTCAGTTGGTAGAGCAGTTGACTCTTAATCAGCGGGCCCTAGGTTCAAATCCTAGCAGGCGCACTATAAAGCCCCGCAACACTTTACGAGTGAAATGGGGCTTTATTTTTTTGAAAATGGGGTATACGGAAATATACGGAAGTCACGGGGAGTAGACGTCAGTTCGTCTCCCCATCACGTCTCCCCTTCCTACGCCGGGAAGCATTGGAACGGGTAGCCTTGCTCTTTTTGGCAGCTTGTTCCAGCCGCAGAATGTGTTCTCTGGTCGTGGTAGCAGCCCTGACCGCGTCTGATTTGCTGTACAGTTCGATCATCGACCTCTGTCGCCAATTTCCTATAGATTGAATGTCGTTGGTGGGTATTTGCTTATTGACAAGATACATACAACTTGTATGGCGGGTGTCGTGAAAACGATAATTGAGTATCTTTTCCTTGGAAACCGGATCCAATCCTTTGGCAGCGATGGTTTTAATTTTCATCCAAGCCTTTTTGATACTTATGATTTTCTGACGTTGACCAAAGCGCCCTTCCCTATAAAAAAGGTAGGGGCAATCCTTATCCTTTAACCTGCTGCGGAAATATTTCTCCTGCTCAGGGTAAATTACAGTACATGAAATTGTGTCACTCTTATGGGAGCAGTACTTGATTTGATGGTGCTCAATGTCCAGATTATCAGTGGTGAGATTTAAAACATCAGATTTTCTAATCGGATTACGTAGGCAGAACCATAATAATTCATATAGGGTTCGCGTGGATTTAGATTTCTTACATGCCTTAAGCAGACGTTCTTGAAGCTCTGAGCTTAAGTCCACCAGGCGGGGAGTGGTCTTGTAAGTTTTAATCATCCGTAATGAGTGCGTGTCAATGCGGCCGTGGATGTAGCAGTAGCTGCAAATGCGCCTCAGAAGTCTGACGAATATATTTTTGGAGGCGTTAGCGAGAGTGGTTCCTTTGTAGGTTATTTCCTTGTCAAGTTTACGGAGGTATGCCGTAACTTTTTCCTGCAGGGAATCCATTGGGAAATGGCCACAATCTTTTTCAATGCGGTCATAAACGTATTGCATGCTGGGTTTAAGTTCACCAGCCTCTTTATAGAAGTCAATAAGCCCCTGGAACACCTTTGCACGTTCGAAACGAACATTTTCTTTCTTCTTCAGTTCCTCCGTTAGTTCTACTGTGAGTTTGTCTTCAACTTCCCTTGCGACTTTGATATTGTCATGAACCGTTCTTTGTCGCCGGAAACGTTTCCGCTTGTAATATTTGAAGGCTTCAACAATATGCTTTAGCGCGTGAATCGTTGTAATCATAGCTCACCTCTGTTCAGTTTCCTCCTGACCGCCGACCACGGGATCCGCCAGCGCCCGAGAACCTTGATCGCCGGAATCCTCGGATTAGAGGAGTACAAGTCGTCCCGGACGGCCCGGAGCGAGATATTGAGCCGTTGCGCGAGTTGCTGTGGCGATAGGTATTCTTCTTCATCATCAAGGGAAAAATCATTTCTTTTTCCGGTATGGTAAACAGAAAAACCCCATTCCATGGGATTGATTTGGTTAAAACCCGTTAGGTTATCATTCCAATACATGATCTCCCCCGAACTCCCCTTGAACTCCCCCACTAACTCCCCCCAATAATCTTTACGTTGTAGAATAGGGTTATTGGGGTTTTAAGGGGAGAAGGGGAGTTGAACCCCCACCTTTTATTAGGGTACCTTTGTTGTTTTTGCAGCCATTATCCTTTCAGCATCATCCGCGTCAATACGCGGGTCATCGAGCACGGACTCATCCTGCCACCGGATATAGTGGTATTCCGCATATTTCATGTAGCAGCACGTGTTCAGGCCCGCGATGATCTTTTCATATTGAGCAAAGGCCTGGTCAGTGGCCATTGCCTCGAGTTCATCATCGGGTACATCAATGGGCAGCCGGATTATATGATGAAGGGTTCCGTTAATCTTCCCACCTGCACCAGTTTCCAACTCATAACCCAGATCCTTTAAGCTGTTTTGGAGGCTCAGCATCCGCTTAATTAGCACACCGGAGGAGCGGAGCGGATAATCATACTTTGTAAGATTGTACTCTTTCACCACCGTATCGAATGCGGTTTTTAGACCAATAGTCGTAAAGGTTATTTTCCAGCGTTTATCCTCTTTGTCAAATTCAAATATATTATCGCCATCACGGAATGTCTTCCTCTCCAAGAAAACATTGCTATGGGTGGCAACCTCTCGGCCTGTTCCATGTCGGAGCAAGTAGATGTATCTATTTAGCAAGTCGATTATCGGGTTGTTGCTTTCAGATGTATCACGGGCGACAGCGGCCTGCTTGCGCATCACGCTAGAGAACACACCTTGCGGGATGGGTAGTATCTTGGACAGCTCGTCAAGGGTCAGTTCCATCAGCGATAGGAATTCCGCACTCCTGATTTTTGGGTGATTTCGATATCTGGCAGTAAATTTGTTGACAATCTGATTGTATCCGTCACCCTGGAGCTTGGGTAGAATGGTTTCGGCAATGAATTTGAAGACCGCGTTTAGAACCAAGTCTCGTTTTTTAAGGACAGTATCAAAAATATCCGGCGAGACCGTTTTTGATTTATATGCGTCTTTTATTTGGACGTGTAGCGTCCGTTGTAAAAACTCCTCTTTGGATAATGGACCTTCGATCCCTCCAAGAAGTAAGAAGGTGTTGATCTCGATTTCCACGGTCTTGTTGTCAGAGTATAGCTTTCGTTTGATGAATCGCGCCGTTGTAACAGCCTGCAGGGCGAACCGCAGAAGTTCCCGGTTGCCCCAATCCTGCGCCTCCATGTTGTCAATTATGGTTATTAGCGATCGAGCCGCAATTATTTTCTCCGCGCTCAAGGTGGAGTTCGTTATTGGATCTCGACCGGACAGGAGGTACCCGATAAGCCGTAAGGAACTCGTTTTGCCCGTACCGGAACCTCCTTCGAAAAATATTGCTGGGCGCGAGGTAATGGGTTTGCGCGCCACAAAGATGGCAATCGTCCAAGCCGCCATCAAATACATATCCAATGAATCGCAGGGTATATATGAGAGGATTTCGTCGTACAGAATTTTTAACCCATCCGCGACAACTACGTCCGGTAGATATTTGAGTGGAAGCGACCAGGTTGAGGTTGAAAGAAGAATCTTATCAGGGTTGGCACCGTTAAGCATCGGGGTGATTTTGCCAGGTACAATCTCCAATATCGTATCATCGACGTCGCAGAGCGCCAGATAGATATTGGGAGTAGTGATGCTTCCGCCGATAACGCTGTTTGACGTAAGCGGTATGTAATGGTCACGGCTGTAGCCGAGAATTCTATAGATGATGTACGGCCATTCTTTTGTTTTCGGTATGGCTCGATACTCACCGGCGAAGAAAGCACCAAGTTCATGACCCGGTCTCTCGGCGTCAATCCGTAGCTCTTTCGCTCCTATCTTTAAGGCTGGATCGCGTTCGTCATTGATGAAGAAGATTACGTTCCGGCGTTCAAGGTCTTTAATAATGATGTCGGCAACAGCTTCATACCGATCATAGTCGGACATCACCTTCCTTGGGAGCGTAAGTATAGCCGCGATCTGTTCCCGCGCAGGCTCAGTTCCGACCTGCACCTGAACCACACTTTTCAAAGCCGGACAGGTTTGATTTGTCCCGATGGTGCAATAGCCTTTGATGTATTTGCTGGTGCAGGTTATGTTGTAATTCTTTTTCAACACGTACATGGCTGTCCGATCCAGTTCCGCCGCCGAAAGCGGTGGGTTGAAGGAGGCGTTGATTGTTGTAAGGATGGATTTTATTACATCGGGCGCGTGTTTGAGCTTTTTAAGGAATGCAGTCACGGCCAGGACTGTCTTGTTCCGGCCTCCCTTGGGAATGGCGGTGGTGAGGATTTTTTGAATACAAGGGAGTGGAAGCATCCCTTGATGCAGCCCGGCCATGCCGGCAGCGGGGGGAGTAATCATTGCGCTCGTAGTAACAGGTACTGGTACACTTACCGTCGGTTGAAGGGATATGGTTGCCGAGGGGATCGGAACCAATGCGCCCAACACGGTCGCCGGATCGACTTCTTGACCTTGAAAATCGATAAAATGCTTCCGGTAGCCCGTTTTCAGGTTAGTCCCGAGGAACACCCGGCATGGTTTCCCTCCCAGTTCCTCGACCGGCGGTTTTTCCGGGATTATTTCAAGGCTGTCAGGCTTTAACATACCCTGCAAGCCCGCCTCTGTCACAATGTCCCGGAGCAGACCCACAAAAGCGCTTATGTGTATGGGTTGGTCAAAAAAGAACCAAATATGGTACCGTGCATCATTGCTCGCTTCAATGAGGAACTTGTTTTCTTGGAAGCGCTTCTTTAGAACGTCAAGGATTGGGTTCAGGAACGTTCCGTTATCAACATCCAAGAAGCCGTAAGTAAGAAGGCTATCCTTGGGATTATCGATTGCATACGACATCAAGGTGATGTTGCCGTCAAGATGTTTTTGGATTTCTGTTTCCGTGACCGGCTCCAAGACATGCTTATAGGCGGGTTTGCCTTTTGAGGTCGGGCACTCAACTATGTGATCCCGTCGTACGCCGAAAAGTTTTTCAAGGATAAATCTGATTATGCTCATACTTATACCTCCGTTTATGAAAAAGGGGTGCTTTCGCACCCCTTTTGGGTTTGGTTTTAACCGTCTGCCTCTTCGGTCTTATCAGGTTCAGCTGTGGTCGCCGGAAGCGTGAACTTTCTTGATTCGATGAGTTTTGTCATCGCTTCATCGAGGTCATTAAGCACAAGCCGCAAATCAGCGGTTATAAGACCAAGAGTCTCAATGTCGACTTCTCCCGCTTTTACGGCATGATAAAATTCGGTAAAGGGCTCACCTAAATAGCGACATACCATAGATAATTTGTCCATCTGAAATCTCACCTCCCTTCAAAAACACCGAGCCGCGTAGATCGTTTGTCTTGACCCACACGGCCTGGCGAAATACCACCGCCAGGAAGACGGTGGCGTTCACTAATTACGCCTTCGCTTCATTCGTGACAGCAGCATCCGAGTCAGTTGGCGGTGCGTTCATTTCAGTCTCTGGAACTTCAGTGGCTTCATCGCCTGTTACCGCTATATTCGCTTCTACAGGCGATTCGGACGGAGTTTCCTCGGAAGAGGAGTCCTCATCCTGACTCGCCGGTATTATGGGCACTGCACCGCTGGTTTGCAGCACCGCAGGTTCCGCCACGGTATCATCGAGCTTGGCTTCCATCCTGACGCGCAAGGTGGCCCGTTCGATGACCAGATTCGGCACGTCGCCGGTGACGCACTGAACGTTCACGCCGCCATCCACAACAGCATAGGAAATCTTCCCGATTTCGGTCAGATTGGAAGCCTTCAATACTTGGATTTCATACGCATTGGGTGCAACCTGCGTTACTCTACCCAAATCCAACGTGCGACTCGTTGGCTGTACACCAGCCCCTGTGCCCTTGGGGTGACGCACGGAATACGCCTTGCGCCAGGAAAGGAACTCGTCTTGTCCCATCGCAGCTATGCTCCGACGCTCAAATTCGTCACGGTCCATGTACATCCTCTCCGTCAAGTTTCGGGAGTAGATGTGGGGTGCCCGCCAGTCAAGTGGTACGCTCGCCAACCTGCACGACCAGAGGGATTTGCCGTTACCCTTAACACGCGAGCTGGCAAGGCATCGTTGCGTTTCTTTCCGTAACATCATCCGTATCGCCTCGTCGGTAGTAATCCCGTGGATTATCTTGCCTTGCTCAACTTTACGGGTAAGGAAGCTACGATGGTCTGTCCAGATGATGCCTTCGGAAAACAGATAGTCCTGTGCCTCTGGAACTGTGAATGCCGAGCTTCCCGTATCAGCAATCTGTTTCTTGATCAAGCAGTCCAGACCAAGGCCGCGACCTCCCTCGCGCTTGATCACGCCAACAAGTCTGTCGAAAATGCCTTTCACCACTGCTGCGACAGATATTGCAGCGGCTAGCGTGAGTTTATTATAAAACCACTATTTTCGTCCTGACCATCTAACCGTAATTGATTATCTGATAATTGCTTGCGGGTTATTTTGTTTTAGCTTGACATGTATACACTGATTAATTATCTTGCAATCTGTATTATAATATATTATATTAACAACGCAAATAAGATTAGTATACACTGCTAATAGGGGGTGGTATGGCGACTATACAAGCGAAGGTCTCTCGGGGACACAAGTACTGGTATATTGTCGAATCTCGAAGAGTCAACGGTAAACCAAGACCAATTGTCCTGGCCTATTTAGGTAAAGCGGACGATTTATTGCGCCGACTACAAGGCTTGACTTCAGGTTTTAATCTCAAGTCTTACTCTCATGGTGCTGTCGCCGCCTTGCTTTCTGTCGCACAGCGTCTAAATATCGTTACAGAGATAAATCAGCATGTTCATTCCAGACGGAAATATATGGCTGACAAACCAATCCGCAACAATCTCACCGTGGGAATGACACTTTTATTGGGAGCCGTTGGCCGTATTTGCATGCCAACAAGTAAGCGGGGCTGGTGGTCATGGGCAAAGACGACCTCTTGCGAATATCTTCTTCGATGCAGTCTCCGGGGCATAGACAGTCAACATTTCTGGGATTCGATGGACGCCCTGCCGGTTACAGCTATTGAGACTATCGAAAGCGCTCTTGTAAAGCGAGTGTTCAGCCAATACAGCATAAATACAGACACGCTGTTTTTCGATACAACAAATTTCTTCACGTATATCGCCACGACCAACACACGCTGCACTATTGCCCGACGAGGAAAAAATAAGCAACACCGACAAGACCTACGCCAAGTGGGTCTGGCGTTGGTAGTGAACAGGGAAGATTTGATACCCCTGTTTCATTTGACTTACCAGGGAAATTTCAATGACGCAACCGTATTCAAATCCGTTATTGATAAGATCAAAAAACGCATGGAAGAATTACATCTCAATTTACCGCACCACACCATTGTTTTTGATCGGGGAAACAATTCAAAACAAAATCTTGCAATGGTCAAGACTGCCGGACTTCATTATGTCGGCGCGCTGAGCCCTTGTCATCATACGGCACTGGTGCAGGACGCCATCGACAAAATGAGTGAGCGCGTCGACATTGGCGAGAAAGAGTTTTTTGTTTTTCGCGATAAGCGGATGGTCTGGAACGAAGAAAGGACAGTTTTAGTTTTTATCTCTGATAAACTCAGAGAAGGCCAGATTCGTGGATTATTACAGGAACTGGATAAAGTAGAGAATAAACTTAAGGAACTACAGGAGGGACTAAAGAATCCTCGTGCTTATCACTTTAAAACCATTTCAGAAGCAGAAGATAGAGTCCGTACCGCTATTACTACCGTTCATGCTCAGCAGACGTTTAGCTTCTCTGTCCAGCAAAACACAGATGGCGGCTGGACGTTGACATATGGTCGTAAGGAGGAAAAAATCAATGAGCTTCAGGAAGAGATGGGATTAAGAATACTCATGACCAGTCAGCACGAATGGACTTCTGCCGCCATTATTCAGGCTTATCACGGCCAATCGTTCATTGAGAGTTCTTTCCGTAATTTAAAAAACCCTTACCACCTTGCCTTGAGACCGCAATACCATTGGACGGATCAGAAAATAGCCGTCCACTATTTCATTTGTGTATTGGGTTATCTCATGGAAAGACTGGTGTGGAAAGAAGTTACAAATAAGATAAAGTTCACCGAAAATACGGATACACTCCTGGACATCCTTAATAACATCAGGCTTACAAGTATACTGGAGGAATCAAAAACGCAGGGACCTGCCAAGATGACTTATAAACTTGAAATACTTGATGAACAACAGCAAGCGCTGGTAACTGCTTTAAATATCCAGGATATCCATAAAAAAAGGATAGTAATAAACGGTTCCAGTGTATACAAGTAGCAGGCCTTGTAACACGCTGTATTGTAATCAGTTGGGGATATTTTTCATCGTCCGCATAATAAACTCACGCTAGCAGGGGACTGGATGTCCCCGGAGAACTTTTTAAATCGCTCATGATGAGCTCCTCCTATAAAATAAAGGTTAAGGGTGAGCTGTCCTGGCCGTATCACCAACCGGTGACTTGGTACCCACCCCGGTATCGATCTGAGTTCTTTATGGTCGCGCGATACTCCTGTTAAAGCAGATTTCAAGCCGGTGAGAGAGCACGATTTTAAATCAATGGGTTATGTGAGTTTCCCACACTTTGGTCGCGTGCCACTTCCGTTGTGACAGATTTTGAACTGGAGAGAAGGCTACATTAGTGTGAGATTATTTTGGTATTTAATTTCACAAAATGCGTTAAGTAGCTTGTACAACAGATTCTTTTTCTTACGTTTTTGTTGTCACAACATCACCATATTTCGACCTATTTTGTAAACGCGATCGTATTACAACGGCATGATCCGGATACATTATTGTATGAATGATGGCAGTCGCAATGCTTTTTGTCAGCTTAAAGATTGGTCTGCCTATCGGTTTTCCGTGATTTCACATAATTCATCTTAATGTTGTATTAGCTATTGAAGGCGTTTAACTTCGATTGTTAAGTTGATATGCAGGATAGTGTGAGTGCGAGTATTGGGCAGCAAATTATTGAAACCAAGAATGATAAGAACCATCAACCGATAAACCCATTTTTATCGAAGGTGTTTTTCGCCATTTCCTCACTCACAGATCAATTTCCGAAAAACTTTCCTGAACTCACCCTCTCCCTTCATCCAGGATTGAAGATCACAAACCAACCAATGGTTTTGTACCCTTAAAAAACAAATGCGATTGTAACCATCTGTTTGAAATTCATCGAAAATTAGGATAGGAGATGGAAAGAGAGGATTCGTCCGCGCCAGAAATCTTATAGGTCAACATTCAAATCAGACATCTATTCCCTTCCTTGCCCTTACCGTTGGTTCCATGTCAAGCCATTCATCATCCAAGTACCACCAACCTCTTTCGTACGCCGTTCCAAAATGAATGAAATATTTCTCGGTGTCAATTAAGGAACGTTTTATTCTTGGCCTCCCCGGAAGATCATAAATCATTACTGGATAATTCTCGTTCTCGTAGTCATATTTCAGATTAATCAGAATATTTCGATCATCGATTCGGTACTCGGACTTTGAATATTTCTTTCCTTCATACTCAAAGAAATCATTTTCCTTATTGATTTTCTTTTTTGAGAGAGCGCGATTTTTTGTTTCAAAAAATCGCCCCTCCTCTCTTTCTTTTTTATTTTCTTTTTCTTCTTCTTTTCTTATTTCTTTATTCTTCTTTAGTAGGGTACCCAACTTGTCACCTAACCTGTCTCCTTGCTTGTCACCTTCCTTGTTTCCGTGGTACCGGGATTCCGTTGATTCCGTGGGCGCTTGCTTATCACCCGACTTGTCACCCTGCTTGTCTCCTCCCTTGTTACCCAACCTGTGCTCCGACTGATTACATGCAGACCTTTCCGATATCGGATTTGAATTGAACGGGAGAACCTGGGGATTATTCGAATCCGGTATTTCCCTTGTTACCCTTCCTGTTTCCGTGAGCGCGGAGTTTTCCCCAATCCGTAGAGTGTTGTTTGTCACCCTCCTTGTGTCCTCCGTGTTGGAATACGATTGATGATATTGGATGTTTTGAATTGATTCGGTTCCATGCGCATCAACATCACCTTTTTCAGTATGATAACGATTTACCAGAATGGGATATGTTTTGTTTGGTGATTCAAAGAAAAGTTTGATGTAACCTTCTTTTGAAAGTGTTTGTAGAATTCTTCGAATGGTTCCTTGCGCCAGACCTATCCGAGTAGAAAGGTCGCCGGACGAGGTTATACAACATCCCGTTTTGAAGTCTGCGCGAAGAATCAGATAAATCAGAACAGTAAATTCATTCGGATTCAATTTCCGTCCTAAATGTTCCAAGATTCCTCTTGAAACCGGTACGGTATTTACAATTTGATTCTTTTCATTGTACTTCATAGAATAATATGTCCCCTTTAGCGGTTATACATAAATCCGGAATAGAAAATAATTCGATTTCCCCTTTTCCCAATACTCCTTCTCCGCATTCCTTTGAACCTTGAACTCCTCCGCGCCATTGCATTCTCCATGAATTCAGCCATCGTTATGAATTTGTATAAATCGGTAACGATGATATGATTGAAAACAATAAGGGAAAAACAGTCATGTCCGATTCCTGGAACAGTCCCTTTTTGAACTTCAACGCGCCGTTACTTTCCATGCCGCTCGATCCGGAAAGAATCATTAATTGAACCTCGGTACGACGCTGTTCAAGATGGCGACGTATATTCTTTGGTACGCCTGTGCGATCTCGACGGCATCTAAAAGATTCGCGGTGCGCATGTATGTTGATAGAACTCTTACGGCCAGCTTTGCCAAGTCTTGATTGACAGCAACCTCCTTGCCATTGTAATTGTATTGCATAGCGAACTTGGAAAGTGGTTTTCGAAAAGACGTTCCAAGGGCGACGAGAATCTTCCTTTCATTTGCTGCTTCTATTTCTTTGTCTTCCTCTCCTACTAAGCGTTCCAAATAGTTCAGATATGTTTCAATGAGTTTTGTGCTGTCGGAAAGACTGCGAGGATTATTCTTCTGTAATAATTGAATGAGTTTGAAGGCAATGTCTTGAGGATTGATTTGTCCCGGCATACCTGCTTGTTGAATTATTCTGATTGCCTCTCTTCTGATTTCACGGCGAATATTTAGATTAAGCATTGGAATTTCCTTTCTTGAACGGTCGTAGTAAAGCTACAAGTCCCTCCCTTGCCACATATAACTTGCCATGGAAGCCGAGACGGTAAGCATCCATGATTAATCCCTGTTCAACATATTTTCGCACCGTGGCAGGGTGAATCTTGTATTCCACTTGTGCTGTCTTGACATCAATGTACTGCGAGTCTGTCGTTTGCATTGAGATTCCTTTCATTTTATTGTTTATCTTTTCTAATCCTTTACATTTATATCAATACCTTTTCTGGAATTATCAGGTTTTTCTCTAATTAGCATTGGGTAGGAATCCGTATTTTTCGAAGATTTACACGCCCTCAAAACCTTTCCACAGCGGCTATACCCTGATCGAACGGACGATCCCGTGTTCTAAGACCTCATCTTCGCGCTTTAAACACGGATTCCCCTTTGTATATTCTTGTCATTCGCTGGTTATTCCAAGTTGCCCATGTTGGAAATAGTCCCGCATTTATGAAGGGGTTAATCGAATTCTCCCTTGTTAATCAGACTTTGACGTTGGTTAATCGTGGTTTGGCGGTTGTTAAACGAAGAATTCCATTGGTTCAATGGATTGTTTAACCTCCCCTTTTGTTTGAATCGTTGGAACTGTTCGAACTTCCCGTATTCGCGGACTGTTGAATGAAGGAGAACACAGAATCTCCTTCATTCGTGGAATCCTTTGAACTGTATCTATGCGGTTTCCACGTTGTTAGTGCTGTTGACTTTTGTCCTTATTTAGATGATATTTACATTATAAGAACATGAAAGGATGCGCAATGAAGCAACAAATCACGATTGGTAATGAAGTACAGGTCTATAATAAAGGTGAAGCGTATGTCGGCTGTTTGGTCGCCTTTGGGAAAGTCGGTTCAATAGATGAAGACCTTGAAGGAAATCTATGCTATGGAATCGTGGATTTTGAAGGAAATTACAATGATGTAGAATATGACATTGTTCTGGTTTCGCTGATTAATCCGTTTTTCGCTAAACATTATCTGAAAAATGACAACTAAAAGAGGGAGGCTGAGATGACAATACAATCAAGCATTGAAATCTTCGTAAAAACCGTGTCCGTTGGATCAACGAAGGAAGCATACGGAAGAGATTTGAATCGGTTCGCGGATTATATCGGTGTTAAAACGGATTTGAACGCGGTAGAATCGATTCAAATCCTGAACTATGTGTCTTCCCTTTCTGAATATTCGATTTCCTACCAAAACAGACAGAAAGGAAGCCTTAAAAGATTCTTCACCTTCTGTTTTGAGAATCAGATGATTTTATCCAATCCCTCTTTGAACCTCCATTTAATCCATGTAAGAAACAATTTCAACGGTGAAATAATTCCTAAATCTGATTACGATGTTCTCCTTGAAAAGATCAAGATTGATTCTGTTAGAAACTGGTTCCTTACGGTTCTGATGTTGAAAACCGGATTGAGGGTTTCAGAATTATGTTCCCTGAACGTTTCCGATGTTCTTTCTTCTGAATTGAAGATTACGGGAAAAGGAAAAGTGGTCCGTTCCATTCCTTTGAACCATATTCGGAAGGAGATTGAGGAGTATTTAACTTGGAAGAATCCGAAGAATCCTTCGGAGGAATTGTTTACATCAAGGAAGGGGAATCGGTTGAGCACGAACGAAGTCAGGCTGATCGTGAAGAAACATCTTGGAACTCATCCTCATGCGCTCCGTCATTCATTCGCAACAAACCTTTTAAGATCTGGCGCGAATATTCGAACCGTTCAAATGTTGCTCGGACATGAATCTATTGAAACAACCGCTATTTACATCTCCGTTGACAGGGAGCATACGGAATCAGTCTTGAAGGCCGCATAGAGTGGAAAGACAAGTGCGCGCCGGAGGAATCAGACTGGCACTGTCACAACATGTTGTTGTACCCACACAAACACGCGATGCCCCATAGTTTTATTTGAGATGTTCATTTGGGCATAATCTTTTCGAGTTTTTTGCGATAACTACTATCAGCACGTGGTGCCTGATTTATATAATATGAATCTTCTTTCTGAATAGAAAACCTCATTGTCCCTTCAATTTTAAATTCACCATAATCAGGATCGGGATAGTTAATGTCATCAACTCTCCACATTTCATTTTCTTTAATAACAACAAATCTAATCTTGCGGTGATAATAATTAGTGTCTGAATTACATTGCGAGACATAATTTGCCCAATTAAAACCAGGCCATATATTAAAAGATAATTCGACAATATTTGGAGAAATTATGATTGATTTAAACTGTGCTGCTTCAAAAGATAGGCTATCACTCCATTCTTGGGAGTTTAGAAACATATCGCCATCAGTGCTAAACCCACACATATCACCATTAGCATATCGAGCACAGATTATATGGTTAGAATCAAGAAGTCTACGTAAGGATTTTGAAAAGAAAGGATGATGAGATAAAAATGTTTCAATTTTAGGAACTTGATCTGCTGTTAAACGGTTGTTATTCTTGAGAGCAATATTATGATAGTTTACTAAATAAGTATCGATATAAGACTTGTAAAAATTAGTGACAAATAATATTTGATCGTCTTTAGAGAATGAGTATGAAAATAAGGCAAATAATAATAAGCAACTGAAAATATTTCGTATATATAACATCTGTGGTCTCTTATTGGTTTATTATCACTTGTTATGTGAATCAAGCTCTTTCTTAAGTTTTGCGCAGATAGATTTTAGTGTCGAGAGCTGAATGGACAAATAGAGAATATACGCAATATAGATAAGAAAAACAATGCTATTCAAAGTTGGCAAAATAAGTCTAGGTTTCGGAAGAAAATCAACGAATTGCAACGCGGTAACAATAATGAATCCCATTGTGAGGCCTAAAATTTCCGATTTTAATCTGCCTAGAGAATTTTTGGATGTAACTTTATTCAGAATGTTGGTTTCTTTCTCGTTTAGCATTGGTGGTCCTTTCGAAGGTATGGTGTGGGTAATTTAATAAAACTGCAATAATATACTATTGTTGCGCGCCCTGTCTTTTGTCTTTCCGGCAGGTATTGCTCCGCTCTTCTTGAGCATTAATATCGCACGGGGATAAACACTGGCGTCTGTCCGCCACCAAGCTTCCCCCGCTTTATATCAGTAATGGGTTTCTGTGTAGTAACATCAACGATCCAGAAATCGCAATAGCTGTTTGGACCAAATGCCCATACGTCGCTCGAAAAGCGCACTTGATATTGTGCGCCAGCTACCGCTTGAAGCATTAAATCTGCTTGAGCCCAGAACATGCCCCTTACAAACGCAGTTGTGATATTATGCTGGCCTGGTTGAATTTGAATGGGAGTGTTCCAACCTTTACGGCCTAGCATAACGCGTTTCCCGTCAAGTCCCAATATGTAAACCGTATAATCATCAAAAAAGAAAACGTCCGTTTGGGAACCTGTAATTGTAGCTAATTCCGTACTCGGTCCTGGAGGTGTGGTGTATTGGAGTTCCACTGGGATGTGTGGTATGGTTGCGCATCCCACTAGGAATAAAATAGCTATCAATGAAATCATTTCTTTCATGTCGTGCCCCCTTTTTCTTTTGTCAGTATTTCATCTTGCATTCTTTTGTCTTGCGCGCGGTCTTTGCACCTGCATTGCTTACAACGTCCAAGCTATGTAAAGTGGCCGCCTTTACAATGACATGAGCGCCGAAGGACGCGAATGACACACCACAAAAATATGCGGCCATTTGGGTGAACAAGCACGTGAATTCCATATTTAAATATTCCCGTGCTTGTGAGCTACATAGCCGGTTGTTGTAAGCTGTGCCTGCCGGTGCCTTTTGTTTTGGGCGCGCTCTTCTTGTGTTGAATTGAATTTGACAAGCATATTAATACTCTAAAAGTGTTCTTGCTATTGTGATTTGTTGATTGCCCACACTGTCAATATTGCATGACACATCCATCATTCTTAATGTATCCCGCAAGAAAGGAAATATCTTGCACAAATTGGATAGCGATGATTTGGTAGAAATAGTGTGGGGGTTGTTTGAAAGCTGAAAACAATATCTATGAAAGGTATCTTTTTCAAATATATTATCTACAATCTCAATCGAATCAATAAATACCCTTAAGTCCACGGAAGTAGGCAAAGTATTCCTAATGGTTAGAAAGAAATTGCCGTCCATATTTTCAATTGATGGATGAATTTTATTATAATAATTTACCTTTTCTGTTTCATCCTTTCCAATTATGGAAAATGAGATTAAAATTCCGAGCACAACTACGACAATGCCAATAATTATTGGCATTCTAAACTTAAAAACACTTTTGTCTTTGAATTTTATTGATTTAATCATTATGCCCTCATCATTATAAATTGAAAATACAAAAAGCTTTGGTATTTATTGTCTTTACGCGCCCTCTTAATTTCTAGTACGCGCTTTTCAGGTTTTATGCGAATCAAGGACATCATTTCTAATTTACCCGCTTTAAACAATATTTATATTCATCGCTGACGGTGCCTTTGAAGAAATCCACCTTTTCTTTAAACGAAACACGTTGAAACCCTAATCTTTCAAGAAGTTGAATTGAGGGTGTGTTACGAGTATCAACTTCAGCGGAAACCTGCGGTGTGTTACAGGCATCAAATAAAAAAGTGAGCGCAAGCCGGCATGCTTCGGTTGCATAACCTTGTTTCCAATATATTGCTCCAAGTTCATATGCAAAATACGCGGTGTGATCTAAATAGACAGTTGCTTCGATACGACCGACACATTTGTTGTTTATCTTTTCTCTAATAATCCAGTTAAGCCAAAGCTCATCACGGTCGTGCGAGAACCTATTTTCAAGCCTTTCGAATCGTTGGAGGAGAGCTTCAATATTTAATGGCGGTTCTTTTGGAATAAAAATATAGAGGCGTGGATCGGATAATATTTCAAAGCATTCTGTCGCATGAGTGCGACAAACAGGTTCAAGTCTTATTCTTTTGTTTTCAAGGATGGCTTCTAAATCAGGGAATTGATGTTTCCATGATTGTTCTATTGTAGTAAAATTCGCATTCATAAAATATGATTTGAAGCATTTGATTTAAATTAATTTGCCTTTGCGCGCCCTCTTTCTCTTTGTCTTTCCGGCAGGCATTGCTTACAACTAAACAAAGGGTAAGCTTTTGTCATTTCTTCATCCAAAGTATAATAGCGTACTCAAAAGTACCCCCTTTGTCCATAATCGATATTCTTATACACCTTTATCTGACTCAACAGTTTTTCCTTTATTAAGCATCAAATGCGAAATCGGACTCTTAACCTTGGAAATAGGTTTTAAGCTTACATGCGTATAAATCTCCGTCGTTTCCGAATTCGAATGGCCCATAAGTTCATGGATAAACCTGAGGTCCGTGATTTAGGTTCAAAATGAAATACACTTACGGATTTGTCCGAAGGCTTAGTCACTTTTGATAAAATAAAATATTATTCCTTGATATTGCGATTATTTTACCAGTCAAAATAGAATGGGGGAATCCATTGACTCCCCCATTCTGCCGGTGCCACTTGCAGCCAATTTTATATTAATGCAGTTTTCCCTGAATCCTTGAACAAGATGCAGATAGGTGTCCAAAGTCGATAACCGAAATATTTTCCTTTTCCGGTATGGGTGCGCCTAAACTCTTGGCCAGCACCTTGGCGACAGTTGCACTCTGGAATTTTGACAAAGCGATTATATCATGAAGTCCCTGCTTTCCGATGCCAGAATTACCGTCAGGGGTGAAACCGACTAAGGAAAAGAGAATCTTGCCGTGTTGGATAAAGGTGACATTATACCGATCTGTAACCGAGCCGTTATCAAGATAGGAGCCCTCGCAACCAACATTCCCGTCGATCGTAACTTGGCTTGTTGTGAGGCTTGTGCCCAATTTGATTGCACCATCAGAAAATGCTTGTGCCAAATTCTGCAATTCAGATTGGGTATAGGTTTTCGTGATTGGCCAGTATGCACCTATTACCAGCCCCGCCTGTTTATCCGCTGCTCCGATTGTGTCCAATAATATAAAAGTCAAGAATACACTGGTATTCACGGACGTTCCATATGTGATATCGTCGTCATCGCTTTCCAATGTCCATTCGGTTGGCAAACAGATTGAAAACCCATACTTGGAACTGGACTTGTAGAGTCCAGTGGTAAAACTCCACATCTCAGACCAACTGCTTGAGCCTTTGCCATTGGTCGCATTCACACGCCAGTAATAGATCGTTTTCGAAGACAATCCGTTAATACTTTTAGAGATATTGGTAAGCCCGTTTTGATCCGATGTTGTGGAGGTGAAGGAATTAGATGTAGATACTTGTAGTCTATAAGAATCTGCTCTCAAACTGGATGACCAAGTAAGAGCAGGATTAATACTGATTCCGGTTAAACCATTGCTGGGTGAAGAAAGAGCAGGGATCGCTGGTGCCTGTAGCCATGAGGTAGTAAAACTCCGGGTGATGGTCCAATCGCTTGAGCCACTGCTATTGGCGGCACTCACGCGCCAGTAGTAGATTACGTTCTCGGTTAACCCGCCAGCAGTGTAGGAAGTGTCTGATAATCCGCTTATATCCGTGGTGGCATTTGTGGGAAAAGACAACGAGGTGGATACCTGAACACGGTAAGAAACGGCGCGGGTGCTGGGAGACCAGGTAAGAAGCGCACTGGTGTCGATGCCGGTTGCGCCATTATCAGGTGTATGAAGAGCAGGGATTGTGGGAAGCGTGGAGGTTTGTGTATTCCCCGTTGAACTCGTTGGATTTGAACAATTTGCTAATATAAGAATTACAGATAAACATCCAATCATTCTAACAAAAAGCATACTGCCTCCTTTTAAATTATACAATTAAAATATTTTCTCAATACCAGTCTATTTTATATTGACCGTACTATTCGCCTTTGCAATAAAGCGTATCGCTGTTGCTGAAGCTTCCGCTCTGTCCGCCGCCCCACCAAAATTATAGCCGCCTTCTTTGGATGTGCGGATTATTATCGCATCCGCACCGCATGCGCAGGCCTTTTTCTTCATTTGCGGAATCAAATCCGCAACGCTTTTTCCTTCAAATATTGACTGGCCACCACGGGCACTGACAAGACAGAGTTCTTCAAATTGCCTGTCCTTGGGTTCAACGGTAAAAACCTGAATCTCACAATCCTCCGGTTTTGAAACGGAAGAATCTCCCCCCAGTTGCGTCGTTGAAGTCGTGGCGCATCCTCCAAAAATTATGATAATGAACGTTGTTATCATTGAAAGAATAGTTTTCATGATAATCCTTTTGTTAATTTGTGTATTACAAATTATGATAGCCAAATAGCTAATAAAAATAGATTTCCTTTATTTTACAAATCAAGATTATTTTCCCAAAACATGCGCTCCGCCCTTGGTAAAACTATTATGATGGAGTCTTCCGACTCCCCCATTCCACCGGTGCCACTTGCGACACACAAGCTTGGTCACTTATTCTTTCTCCACCAGCAGTCCTTCGGACTGAAGCTTCTGTAATAAGTCATTGTTCCCTTCGCGGATTCGTTCAATGAATCGTTTCTTCGTATTGGAAATCCGGCTGTACAGGCTGGACTTCTTCAATCCGTACTTTTCGGTAAGCTGATCGGTGGTTAAGTCCTTCGTGTCCTTAAGGAACGCGATTCCATCCGATTCATTATAGGAGCGCCTTGAGCGACCCGCCGCCCACTGAATGTGGTCAAGGTTTACCTGCGTGATAAGGTGAGCAGGTTCTTTAGCGGTTTTTACGGTGGATTTCTTTTTCACTGACATTTGAGCCCCCTTTGGCTTGAGTTAAAGGTTGATGATCTCTGATTCTGGAACAAGTTTCCATTCGTTATTTTTATTGAAGATGATCCCGGATTCCTTATTCACCTTGTATCCCTTGGATTCCAGTTGTTTATCCAGATCAGCAGTTTCGTTAAATTCATCAAGAATCACCATTTTCATCTTTTCAAATACTTGATTCTGATTTCCGAATAATCGGAAAATCCGGATACTACCGATTTCGAAAGGAATATTTACAAGAAGGTAATGTTCCATATTTTAACCCGTTTAGAAACTGTTAGAATTGAAGATCGGAGAATTCTTGATGTTGAACCCCAGATTTATTTTCTCACGGTTTAAACGTGATTCTAAACGTGTATTTCCTTTTGAAATCCGTTCCTTCCAAGATTCCAAGATCATATCGTGATTCACAATGATTCCAATTTCTTTTATCAGGTAATTTCTCCGAATTTCACGGAGATTCTTCGCATTCTGAACGGTCTTAACGAATAAGATGTCGGTTGGAAGATGACCGTCATTAATCCAATGCTCGGTTTTTGGTTTAGAAAACGAGTTTTCCATTTACTACCACCTTGTCTAAAAGTGCGTCCAGTAAGTTGTCGCTGTGCTGTTCAGCGGTGAGTTCCTCTAACTCCTTATCAGCACAGGCCTGTAAATATAGCGGAATGTATTTCCAATACTGTTTGTCCAGAATCTCTTTCATCTGGTTGGTTGTTTCTTTTCTGGTTTTCATCTGATCGTCTCCTTGTTATTGCGCCCTTAAGGGAACTATACAACTATTTACAAGATGAGACAACAGTTGTTTTGATTTGGAATACTTAAAAGGTTGTGGAGGATTACAAGAAAAGGTGAAGCTGCTTGAAAGGAGTCGGGCGGAAAGTCGAGTCCTTGATGTAACCTACAGAGATTAATTCTTTCGGAGTGGCATAACCCCACTCGGCTGAATTTGGATCACCAAGGGATTTACAGAATCATAGTTTGAGTCCACCTCAAAACGAAATCCACTTCGGCAAATAGGCTGTTATGTACGTTTTCTATGGCTTCCTGTAGTTTGGAACCCGCGAGTGCATCCGCTCATGTGAAATAACATAATTGCCGATTTCCTTCTTCTTATCCAAAAGCTCAATATTGATTATTAGCAACCCTGACATTTTTGAAAATGAAGCCCATTTATTTTTCATTACACGCATAGAGTTTTTTGGCCCATTCTGTCACACACGTTCTAAATTTGAAAACCAACGAGATGTTACATAACAAAATAGCTCACGGGACTATTCCTTCGATCTTACTTCTAAACAATGTTGAAACCAATTTTAACATTTTTCTTGCTTCATTATATAACAAAATGGTAAATTATACGCAATTCTTAAGAGATTTCTTCTACAAAGAAAAACTTGCATAGTTAAATTTTGGAGGTAAATTATGTTAAAAAAGATTCTAACCTGTTTGACGATCATCGTAATTGTGGCCTTTTTCACTGGGTGTGCTTCTATTGCAAAAGGGACTTCGCAGTTAATGACCGTAAATTGTAATGTTGACGGGGCAGCGCTGACACTGGATGGCGCGCAGATAGGGACAACACCCTTTACTGGTAAAGTTCCCAAAGGCAAATCGATACTTATGATCTCAAAACCAGGATACGCATCACAATCAATAGCATTATCAAAGGGTCTTGAACCCATGTTTTGGGGAAATATAATTATTGGGGGCACACTTGGTAGTATTACTGATTGGGGCACAGGTGCTGCCTATTCATACACACCCGCAAGTTACCAGATCGATTTGCGTAAAGATGGGCAAAGCCTGAATGATTTTGAACGCCAGTATAAAGTTCGCAAATTTTCAATGCTATATTATTCCCAAATATCTTTTGAGGTTGCTTCTGGTAAAGGTGAACATTTAGATGCATTAGTATCCTTACTAGGAGCACGATCAAACAAAGAAGAAATTGTGTTGCTCATTAAAAAAGCTGTAAAAGAGTCCCAGGGCGATCAGGTTATTTTTGGCAACAGAATTTCATTAATAATACAAAGCTGAAATCGCGTTTACTTGAACATTTAGTTTCTTCTATGGCACGGCTATTACCGTGCCATATTTTTTTTGTTTTCTGGAATGGGGTAGCATTTAGCGCTGATGAGCAACTGAAGAAGCCCTTGCCTTTCCAGGAATTCAAGAAAAATATAAGATTTCTTAGTGGAAACGGTGAAGATTCTACGTGTCAGACACAGATTGACTTTTTAAAGCTATATGAATTCGATACTCTCTATATTGTTTTTGCAGGATCATTTCCCCAGAGTCCTTCTTCTGCATTTGGCCACCTTTTTATCTTGTTGAGCCCGCCAAAAGAAAAGAAAACGCCTCTGTTATTATGGAATGCAGTGAATTATATGGCGGAAACAGGGAATGTCGGCTCGTTCACTAAATTTGTCAAAGGAATTGCCGGTGGTTTCGATGGATCGTTTCAGTTTCTGCCATATCATGAGAAATTAAGACAGTACACGGGCTTGGAAGATAGAGATATTTGGCTATTTCCAATCTTGACTACTCAAGAAGAACGAAGATTATTGTTGACTCGTCTTTATGAATTACAAAACACCCGGTTTCAGTATTGGTTTTTTACCCGTAACTGCGCATATCAAATCCAACTCCTTCTTTCCGAAGTATTAGAAAATTATCCGTCTCCGAGGAATTGGTTTGTTGGTCCACAGAATGTGATTGAGTCATTAGAAAAATATGGTCGGCTTTGTAGACCCACACAAGTAATGGCAATGAAAAGCAAAATACATCAAATCATAATGGAACATTCATCTGATCAAGATGTCAAATTTCGTACTCTTTTGGGTGATGGATTTCCTCAGGATACTATGCGGTTAGAAGAGCTAAAAGAGAAAGAAGCGTCTCTGTTGTTAGAGTTTATCGAATGGAAACTAACTAAGCGGAAAATGCACCTTACTCCTAAAGAACAGTCTTCACTATTTTGGCTTAGAAGAAGGATTTATAATACTGACTCAAGCAATGTCAGCACGCCAAGTGCGAGCGTTGCGGAAAATAAACCTGAAGCCCATCCGTATGCACGTTTTGGCATTGCGTGGACAAGCACCTCTTTTCAAGAACCAGCAATAGGATTGTCGTTTCGACCAGCTTTGCATGAGGCCTCCGATTGCCCCGTGCTTTATTCGCGTTATAATAGTTATGATCTTTTGTCTTTTGAATCCAGAGTGCAAGCACATTCAGCCAGGATTGAAGAGTTCTATTTATTTAGGCAATATTCTTTCCCGCCTTCCGATAGAATGTTCCCAGAACTGTCTTGGAAATTGTCTCTGGGTACCGTTAGGCATAGAGTTGATGGCCAAAGACTTTTGCATACTGGACTTGAATGGGGTGTTGGAAAGAGCATCACATTTGACAGAAGGCAGGCAACGATTATTTCTTTAATGATATCTGGTAGCATTTGGCATATTGAAAATAAAGAGGCTTTAAAAATGTTTATTGGCCCAGAAATAAATACCTTTATTTTGACCAGCGAACATTGGCGATTAGGAAGTACAGCATTATTTCTTTTTGGTGAAAAGATCGATTCAGCTATCTACTACAACGGAAAAATATGGGCTTCTATTGATCTGTCGCATCACTGGTCTCTTTTTTCAGAAGTAGGTGTTGATAACAGCAGAGAAATCGAAATGTCTGCGGGCTTGAGAATATATATAGACTAATCGATGTCAGAAGCTTCTCGATATTGAAATCCAGAAACGCACCATTAGTGCGCTTGATAACTTCCCGAAAAAATAACCGCAATTAAGCCACTATTTCCGTCATTTGAATTGTCCTCACGGAAAAGCGTAAAATCCCGTTGTTTCGTCTCCCCATTCCGTCTCCCCATTCGAAAATGACATCGTGATCTATTGCAAGAACTGCGTAAGATAAATTTTCATATTCTTTATTTCTTAATCAGCGGGCCCTAGGTTCAAATCCTAGCAGGCGCAATTTTAAACCTTCGGAATTTTGCTTGAAAAAGCGGTTTCGGAGGTTTATTTATTTGTTTTTGTTAACGATAGTATCTCGGCAAATACCCTGTTTTACCCTGCTTTACTCTATAGTTGTGGCCCCTGCTGTGGCCCTTTCCAGAGCACTCCTTTTTTTTTCCTAAACCCTTAATCATGGGCACCAAAAAAGACTAAAAGGAGTGAGTGCTGAAACTTTATGGAAGTATGTCTAGTATGTTTATATGGGTGGTTGGGGTTGAATGCCGGAATTTGATTTTCATAAAACAGATAACTGTTATACTATAAATGTTCTTCGGGCAAGTCTTGTTCTCGAATATCTGTTAATGCTTTCACTTGTAATCGGACATTCTTCTCCAACAGCCCCATTCCCTTGTCCGCTAAAACAGCATCAACCTCAGCCCTACTCATAAGCTGCTGCCGATAAAAACAGATATTCTGGACAGGTTCCTCCAGTTCAAAAATAGCATCACAACCTTCGATTCCAGATTTTATTTCCCAATTTACAGAAGGCTCATACCACAATATAGGCATATCGGAAAAGTTTCTGCCGAACCAGGAAACAATGGTTTCCAAATGAGGTTGAATACCGTCTTGATACTCTTTGATTGTATTCTGGGCAAACAAGCTGTTCTTCCAGTCGAAAGTTGTGTCGATAAAATCGGTCTCTATGTTTTCCAGAATCTTTTGTGCTGAAAGTTCAGCATCATTCAGAACATATGTCAGCGCCGCAGTTCTTTCCGCCGCCGTAAGAGCATCAGCGTCAAAATATTCCTGCTGAAGACAGGATAGACAAAGACCAATCTCATGGAACCAGTGCCCGGTTTCAGGGTTTGTATTGGAGTGGTGGCAGTAAAGATTAGCGAGTAGGTCTTGTTCGAGCTGTGTGGTTTCTCCAAGAATAATGGGCTTAACATTCTGGATAAACGATAAAGTGAATATTTGCCTACATGAAGTGCAGGAGAGTTTTTTTCCGATGATCGTGCCGTACACAACGATTACTCTTCTTAATTGAATTGGCTATTTGTATATGACTTCAACCCTACAGTTTTTGGAATCATATATATTCCATAGGTATAGGCCAATAGCACCAGCCGCACAGCCCAAACTGATAGACCAATAATTGTCTCTGTTGGCAAGATAATCATTTCTGGCTGATATTGTTCTGGCGTATCTAGCGCTCTCAGCGCTTTGAGAACTTGATGAATTAAATACAATCGAGCTTGCAACTAAAGCAACTGTTGACACGGCAAAAAATATTCCGCGTACCCCTTTGCCCTTATAAATTTGTCCCCATCCTGGCAGTAAACATGATCTAAACATCGCTCCTGTATTGGAGGGAATGCTCATTGAACAACTACATCCATCTTGTGGAACACATAAAAGTAAATAATGGTGATAAAGGTTATCGATACAACCTGGACTAATTTGTCTGGCATCCATTACTTTGAATAACCTTTGTCCGTTGTTATAAAAGAATCCATCTGCATGAACTTTGCTTTCTACAAATGATGATGTTTTCTCGTCCTTTTCCGATTCAATACCTGTTATCTCAGAAGTAATGCGTGTAGAGCGTGATATCGCAAGCTGACCTAAGACATGGGCCCAAGCGGCATTTGAGGCGGATTCAGAGGTTGTTCCTGTACCCTGCCCTATCCAATAACAATCTGCACCTGCCATTGGTGGTGAATTCATCCACTCGGGCGGATTACAATCACTCCCATGAACTCCCATGCAAACAAAAGCCATAAAGAATGCTATGCAAGAAAAAAAGGTTTTATCGGTACACATAGATTTTGTTTTTTGTAATAGCCCAACCACTAGTGGAATTTATAAAGTAAAAAGCCAATACAACATTATTATCTAATGGGACACTTATAGTTTTCCATGAAGATCCATTATAATGCAGGAGTTCGTTCGAGCCGTTTCCATAGATGTCGTTTTCAGCAGCCCACACATCATTTTTTGACAACACATAAAGGATTGGACGTGAAAACTTTAAAGATCCGGATGAATTTCGCGGCTGAACAGATTTTACTAGAGAATCGTTTCGAATAAAACAGATTGTATCTGGTCCTGTGGAAGACCAATTTAAAAACCAAATGGATGTATCCTGCCCTACAGAAAGACTTGAAATCTGGGTCAGTGGAAGCATTCTTTGCGACCACCCTAATCCATTATATTCAAGCAAAGCCGAATGGTACATGTCATTGGTTGAAATTACAAAGATTTTGTTAGGGCTAAGTATTGCAGGCTGTCCGGGGCTCGAAACTCCACATTCAACTCTTCCGCTACCATTCCACTTGTGAAGACCATTCGGTCCTCCATAGTAAATATCCATGTTTGTTGCCGCTTTAACAAAATCGCCATCGCCGGAATAAGAATCGATTGTTTGCCAGGAAATGCCATCATATTTCAATAGTCCCCCGTCATAATCTTTCGTATATGCTGCATAACCTTCAGTGGCTGACAAAAAACAGATGCTATTAATATGCGCCCAATTAGTATAGACAGCATTCCAGGTATAGACGACATTCCAATTCAATCCATCATATTTATAGATTCTGTGGTTTGTGGACACCCAGGCGAGATTATCGTTCAGCGCAAAAACACTTGTCAATGTATCATTATCAAAAGACTTAATCATGGTCCATGTCTTGAGTGGTGCGGGATAAACAACACTGACCTCATTACTGCCTGTCGTCACTCCATTTTTATCATAGACAAAAACTTTGTAATATATCGTTAACGGACCAACAACACCCGATACTTGATACGAGTTTTGTGTTGAATTTAAAATGGTTGTAAGGTGCGTCTGTATATTTCCTACACCGGCCGTAGTCGAGGAAAATACTTTATATGAGCCAAAGTGAACATTATCCAAACATTCCGTCCAAGCAAGATTACATCCGGTTTCATCGTACGAAACGACACGTAAAACCGGCGCGGAAAGTGTCCCGGCATGAGCAACATTTACAGACGCGTTGATGCTTGAACTACCACCATTTGAAGTAATGGACAGTATCCCAATATTAGTGCTACCCGCAGCAAGCCCGCTTCTGTCTACCATAATCGAGATTGTCGCCTGACCCGAGGCAAGAGAACCGCTGCCTGGGGAAACCGTCAGCCAATTTGAATTTGATGATATTTGATAGTTGAGGTTGCCGGTTCCAGTATTGAATATGTTAAGAAACTGCGTCCCTTTAAGGCTATCAAAGTCGAGTGATGTAGTACTTAATGAAAGTTGTGGCGCACTTGGGTTTGGAACCGTCATCAATACCTGCACATCTGTATTTCCTCCATTTGATGTTATTGTCAAAACCGTATTGTAATTATTGGGTGAAAGCCCTGTACGATCTATCGTGAGAATCACGGATGAAGGCGTTGTCAATGTCTGACCTCCACTCACAGACAGATTAAGCCATATCGCATCAGCAGGTTTGGTGATTGTCCATGACAAAGTACCAGCTCCCGTCGAGTTGGATATGTTAAGTTGAAGTGTAGTTGAAGTTGTGCCAAAATTCATGACTGTTGGAGCGACTCCCATAACAGGCAGTATCTTTGCGAGAGTAATGTTTGCTGCAACATCTTGACCGGCAATAGATGTTACGGAAACAGTATTGTTAGCATAACCAGTTTTCGAAGCGGTAACAGAGTAGCTTCCGGGACTGACATTGGACACAAGAAATTCACCATTTGTATTTGTGCTAGCGGATGCGGTAACAGGGCTAGTGGTTATTGTAGCTAATTCGATTGGAAGACCAGACTGAGAATCTGTGACACGGCCCGTAATTTGGCCGGTCATTGGAACATCGGTAGGTTTTTTTGAGCATGTTGAAAGAGAAAGAGCTAAAAATCCACAAACCAGCACAGTAGAAACGCGAAATGTATGCATCTGGTCTCCCGAAAAAGGTGAAACGTTTTAGCATTTCCCTCATCAGAAGTAGCATCAGGGGAATAAAAAAGCCCCGGAGACAACCACTAAATGACGGGTTACCAGACCAGCGTCAAGACCATACCACAAGGGCAAGGCGTGATTGCCCCCGAGACCCATTTACGGGACTCGGTTGCCCTTGTGGTAATAAAAAAAAGGTTGGGAAAAACGGTCGCAGGTTTTATCCTTGCGGCTGGGAATTCCCCATGCCTTGAGCTGGTCTGGTAACAAATAAAATATATACTTTCTTGCCTTTACGCAACTAAAACTGATTAATATTAAAAACAGCGATAGATAAAATGACGACCGTGCGAGGAATGATGAGCCATTTCAGCCCACCCTCCCCCGCTATCAGCCATCGCCCTTGTGGTGGCAGCGATTCCTCTTAAGCAGCTTGTCTCAATGCCTCCTCCGTCGCCTGTATTCGCACTGGCATAATAAGCATCGACACTTCCGCATTACCCGAATCCAACATGAACGCTCCAATTGTTGTATTGAAGCGCAGGCGGACAGAGTTACCTGGCAGATCATGCAGCACTCGTAATAGATAATCGATATTAAGAGCAAAGGGTTCTTTAAGTGGATTACCAAAATACCGAATTGCTTGTGTTGTTACAGGACGCTCACTCGTCAGCGGTTTAATTTGCAGGACATTTCCAGGCCTTGGGTCAAACCGTAAAACAGCCTTCTTGTCACCAATAACCCGTAATGACATAACAGCTGCCATCATTTTGCCCCTGTCCAACGTAATGCCATGCATGAACTTTTTCGGCAAAACATTTTCTATTTGAGGATATTCAATGCCTGGTATGGTCTCGAATGTCGTGACCTGCCCGTTTATCACGAGTAGCTTTTTGTCAGGAGTCACGCCCATAGTCTTAATCTGTCCTGGTGCCCATTTTGATTTGAAGAAACTGACTGGCAAAATCACATCATTTATCTGTTCATCGACCTTGGCAACAAATGCAATGTGTCCATTTGTCCCATACATTTTGCCATTACGAATGAGCACACCCTGCAATGGTTTACGGTGACTTTTAATATCAACATAAGCTACAGCCCTCCGTCCAAGAGCAAGAAACCTGTCGATTCCTGATAACTGGACTTGTGGTTTATGGACAGGCCTTTGCGTAGTTGACTGTGCTTGTGGGGGTCTCGGTCTGGGTTTACCTGTGCGGCTGTTCTCAGGTGGCAAGCCGAACAAGTCATTTATGAAATTAAATATTCCACTCATGGAAATCCTTTCTTTTTAAAGTGCTATTGCGAGCTCAAAGGCCCGCTGTTTTAATTGACCGCCTGACCCCAGCATGGCTGATTCCAGACGTTTTTCAGGATCAGATGTACGAAAGTGGTCAACATATTCAGTTGCACCATTCATCAAATCCCATGCCGTGCCCTGTCCATTTCCTTTGCCGCCCTCGTAGAGTTCGATAACCCGCTTGCGCTGGTTGTCAACTCTTGTGGAGCCAGTATCTGGCATGAGATCATTGATGAACCGTTCAACTTTGATACGGTCCAACTGCTTCCTGGCCAGGAATTGTGCCATCTCTTTGAATTTCACGAAATGTGCTTGTGTGAGGTTAAAGGCCTTGAACGCCTCTTTCAACCTGTCATCCATGCTTTCTGTGTGGCGTACGCTTACACCGTATTCGATGTTTCTGAGTGCCATGTTTAGTGTATTTTGACAAATTATGCGTATAGGGCAAGCAAAGATCCTTACGGAACTGCTCCCATCATGTGAATTCAGGACGGTAAGGTAACGACTGATTTTGTCACCTTTCCTGATTTCATCTGTTCCGCCCACTTTGAGCTGAAGGAAGACCTTGCGGCCTTCACGCAAACAGCCTGCGGTTTCGTATGAGGCGCCATATTCCTGTGAGAATACATCGCAAATCCCAAGCGCCTGGGTGTTCTGGAATATCTCGTAACGGTTGCCGACGATTCCGAGCACTTTATTCGTGTCATTGCGAACAATGGCCTGATGGTCAGGCACGTTCAAGCCGTTTGTGGTCATAAGACCCACGGGTTCAGCTGACCAGTCGAGATGTGCTGCCCTCAAGGCTTCATCAGCCGTGAAAACATCTTTGAGCTTTATAAACATGATTTTTCCTTTCTTTTGAATAACTGATTGTAAAGGTTATCAAATGCTTGCTTTGAACGATATTTTGCTTCTGTCTCACTAATATGTCCGTAATATTCACCATAAAATCCAGCCATAACCTGCCCGCTATTGCCACTTACTTTGCCGTTATCAACGGCTATGGCAACACCAGAAAATTCCGGATGCTCATTGAAGTCAGCAGGGGTTACAGGCCTACAGAAATAACTGACTTCCTGCCAACCACAATCCTTGAACTCATCAAAGACAGCCCGGGCATTATCCCGCTCCTTACGGTAAACATCAGCAGATTCACCTTTGTCTATTTTCTCAGAGAACCACCGTATCCTTTCAAGAAGTTTGGGTATATTCGGACTGGCTTTACCGTTCTTAATGATAAGGTCAACTTTGAGAAACATACCCTCATCATGCAACTCAAATTCATTATCAGGCAGGATTTTGGAGACCTCCGTAAGCCAGACTGTAACAAGCACGGCGTTCCATTCGTTTCCTGCTACTTTGGTGAAACCATGAGCTTTCTGTAAATTGAGCTTATCATCCTTGGTGTAATAGGCAATAAGCTTGTGTTTATGAAGCGCATGAAGGATTTGCAACCGGGTGAGTCCTTTGGCTTGAAGATTCTTATAAGAGCTGTTTACAATATCCCAGCCTGACTTGTCATCTGGGAGCTTGCTGTCTTTGAAGAATTTATGCCAGCGAGGATAGAATGTTAACGTGCAAAATCCGACATTTTCACAAGTCCACGTAAAAGTTTTATTGAAGAAATCCGTAATCTTTTCAATTCGATTCCAGTCGTTATCCGTTAATGTAACGGCTGGATTGCGGCGCAGTTCATAATGCAGTGTGCGGCCCATTAAGGCTCCTTTCTTAAAATGAAAAAGGCCGCCCTGAGAATTACTCCCAGGACGGCCCGTTGTCAGTAGTAATCAGGCCTGAGCTGTTGTATGGGCAGACCACACTGAAGGACATTGGCAAGGGTTGCGGACAAACCTTGACGAACATCTTCTTCAGTTGTCTTGCATATTTCGTCAACAAGCTTCCAGGCAATTACCATTTTCAGAGTTTCCTGGCAAAGGCGTATAGCCCGTTCCAGAAGCTCAAGTTGCTGTTCAAAGGTCATGATTACTCCTGTGGGTTTCGGGATCCTGCAGCAAGCAGAATGTTGCCGCCAATTGCCATTATCGTGCCCAGCACGATTTTTGCGATCTTCGGGTTCATTTTGTCAATCACCCCTTTCAGAATGTTAAGGTTATAGGGATTATTCCTCGGATATGATTATCTCCGACCTGACAGGCAGCCCCAACGTGTGATACGTGGCGACCAACACCTTGTCATCATCGGATAGACTATCAAGTATGCATTTAATGTCAGCAGAAGGAGAGAGGTACTTACCAGCTATTGCAGCCATAAGGTCCTCTGACACAACATGAACAGATGGAAACAACTTGAAATAAGCATTAAGGCCGTTATGGAATGTGTTGATGTGAGTGATTATTTCGGGATCACTTGTTTCATGGTCGCATAAGATGCAATGTAGTTTTCCCATCCTATGCCACCTGTTGTTCTGGTTGGTGATTGAAGATATACCCACATTTCCGGCAGGGTTCCGGCTGTGTGTCAGGATGGTAGGCCAAGAATAGCTTTTCACCCAGGATGAATTTACCTATGACCTCAAACCTTGCTGTTTTACAGCGGGGACAACGAACTTCTGTCATTTGTTTATTCCTTTCTGTTTATGAGTTTTATGCAAGCTCTGGCCTGCATAGATGCTTGTATCCGCACGTTTGACAGCGGAAGGACCTGATTTTATAGTGTACACCATTTTCTATTGCATGTTTCACATTACATATTTCAGAAACAACCGCAGGCCCCTGGTCTGGATTATACTCTAGGTCCACATTCTCAATAGAAGGTGTCTTTTGCTTCAGAAGCACCTTTGCCTTTAACCGAACAGGTTCATCGTATGCAACTGCATACAAGGAAAGTTGCTCCTGAGCTTTAGCTTTTTCCTCATCGCCATATCTGCGGGCCGCTGTCTTTAGATCCCATAGCGTTAGAACATTGTCCCCTTCGGAACGGGTGACAAGGTCAACACGCTGGATAATTTTCAGGGCATCCAAGTCAACGACCTTTGCTTCCTCAACGGCCACGATATTGGCTGGTGGGGTTTCATCTGACAGTAGACCTATAATCTGTTCTGCGGTCTTAAACAGGTCTGCTTTTGACGCTTTCTCACCGTAGATAAGCTGGTCTTCTGGAAAGGATTCATAAGCGCCTTTGAATACACGTAGCAGATACTCATTTGGCGGGACCTTTTTGACGACCATGAGGTTACGGTAGAGTATTTCAGCCGCACTGTGTATAGCTGAACCGAAAGCCAAATTGGAAGAAACCCCGACAGACTTTTCACGTTTGATTTTACTGAGCCAAACTGCTTCAGGACGGCCAAGAAATTGGCTATATGTGGAATAGCTCAGGCTTTTTACACTGTATACGCAAATTAGGCCGCCTGTTTCTTTTTCAAGGATTCGATTATCCTTGAAGCTGCCTTACTGCTCAGGCATGTTGAGGATATGGTTGTGCCTGCCATATCTTCAAGCTGAGCCTTATCAAGCCCGATAGACTTGCCTATGGCGAATATAGCGCCGATCTGTTTTGCGCTTGCCGGCGGTAAATCATTACCGTCAGGTTGATTCATGTTTAATGGTGGCTTCTGAGGTAGCCTTTGTACTTTTCTCGTTTGCGACAATCTTACGGCAGAGAGTGAATAATTTGGCCGCAGCATCTTCTATTTCATGGGTGGTGCCGTTGATGTGGCATTCCATTTCGAGCGAGACGCTGAATTGTTGAGAATTGTAATTTTGCGAGGCTTTTTCAGAAAAGCCTGCTTGAATCTTGACTGCTTGCATAGTGAAACTCCTTTGGTTTTAGGTTTATTGTGAACGAGAAAAGAATGCCTGCCACATAACGGGTCCTCAAGCTTAAGAAATTTCTCAAGCTTTCTCCGTATGGGCAGGCGGCAGCTGCCTTTATTCAGAACAATGATTGATTACATAAGTAGCGAGAATGCGATTTGATGCTTCCTTGCGATACTCTTCATCGGTAAAGTTGAAGGCGGAAGGGAACTGGACGTAAATGCCATTCTTATTTTCACGGATGTGAATGCCAGAGATTATAAGGGCGCTATCGAAAGTAACGGTGCAACAGGCAATGTGAGAAGGATGGGCTTTTTCAGGGATTATGGTAAGGTCGGTAATTTCCATAGATATCCTTTCTTTAGGAAAGCGGGGTTAATTGCTATCAAGAATCTTATGTCAGGAAATGCGTAAGAATAACAATTATTCCAGTAAAAGTGGCCTCTTATTGTTGAAGCTTCGCTTATCAATGGTGACTATAGCTTCCTATGTCATCCATGTTATGTCTATAATAGAAATTCGCAAGCGAAAGAAGAGTGCTTAAAATTGATTACAGCATTCCTGATAATAAGAGATAAAATTGACTTATGTACAAAATTAATATAGATTAACAAGTAAAGAACTAATCATTTTAAAAGGAAGGAGGGAAAGCTCAATAAAATGTTTTAAAATAATTGTTCGCTTTTTTTTTGGAGGTTTTTTTCGCGCCAGTCTGGCGATGCAAATAACAACCGGATGGAAGATAAACCGGCAGAAAGCGCCTGTCGGACTATACTTAGTCTCAGATTTTGAGATGGAAGTAAAGTAGGTCTTCCTATTTTTTATTTCCCCTTGTAATCTGGACGTGATCATACAAACAAAATAACGTTAATTTAGAAAGGGAAATAAAATGAAAAAACAAAATAAAAATGTATCTTATCGCGTCCCAGGCTTTTTTATTGGTGGGTGTGCTGAAGCAAAAACAAATGGACGGGTTGGATATGCCACCCCGGCCTTCCATTTATCACTACACTTGGACAGGGTACTTCCAGATGCAGACGATAAAGTTCTTAAGGAATTTAGCGTCGCCCTTGCCAATGAAGACATTGATGCGGCCTGGGAATGGTTCAAAAAGCATCTTCCCGGTTGCAAAAAACTCGTGCCATCACGACGGAAAAAGACCTTTATCCGTGAAATGATAGGCATGTATGACAAAGGTCGGATAGATTATCTGCCATAATAGTTAGACCTGGAAAATAACACCCCGGCTTTCATATCGCTGGGGTGTTTTATTTTTAACGAATGTTAAACTATCTTAGAATCAGTATAAACAGGAACCATTTTATAAGATGTCTTTTGATTTTGATTTGCACTCTGATTTACCCAAGAATGGGCGACGGCACATCTTTTTAAAAACATTTTTTGTATTGTTTTAACCGATACTCATCATATTCATCATTTCGCTTACTTGTTTAAAAGCATTATGGTTGCATATTTTCTTTGACGCAATATTCGTATTTTCCACATCCCAACCAAGTAAGCCTAAAATTATTCTTTGAATTGACCATACTAAATGAATAGAAGCAACATGAAGTGCTACAGGATTAAAACTTGCATGGCTTTCACCATGAACAAGACGATTTCTTATTTCCAATAATGAGATTTCGTTGTTTTTGCCAATGATTGGCCATAACCCTTCGAGCGGAATCTTATAAGTGTTAATTAGGGATCCTATCCCATGTTTAAAAGATGGTCTATTTAATTCTTCCAGTTTCTCATAAACAAGAGCTCTTTTAGGACTATCGTTTTTTAAAACGCTATCGGATCTTAGGCTTATTTTTAAGCCGTCTTTGACAAGCTTCCATTCCGATTCGTCGAATATCCTGTCAATCTCATTATGCTTCTTGAACGAGGTAATAATTGATTCGAGAGATGCGAATAAAGAAATAAATGAATATTCAAGCGCCACTCCACGGGATGTCAGACCATATATTGCTTGAATAATATCTTGCTTAAATGGAGTCCTATTCAATTCCTTATACGCTGATTGCAAAAAACTTTCAAAATGCTGCATGTCTATAATTGTTTCAAATTGTTCAGGGGTGTCTGCTGTCCCCTTTTTCTCGAAAGTTGCTAATTTATATTTCTCAGTAAACAGTTCCTTGCCATAACATAAGATTCGTTTTGTTTCCGCAAATGAGGATAGGAGGAGCAAATCATTTAATTTGTTCTCTATAGACTCAATTTCATTTAGAGTATGGTCTGTTTTTAGTACCGCGACAAGGAAAGGATATGTTGATGAAGTATTGTCAATTGTGTCGTGTTTGTAATAAGTGTCGAATTCGAAGTTTAAACCATCTTCCAAAGAGAATACCACGGCATGATTTTTATCAAGTGTTCTTTCCCCTGTATACGAATTTGTAAAGATTTTAAATGGTTTTAATAGTGTACTGTCTGATAAAAGGAAGTGTCCCTTGAATTTTACTGAATCATCTGCTAATGTCGTTACATCATGAGCAAAGACCTCACAAATTGAAATATTTAATGCCTGTGCATATATAATAGTATGTGTTAAAGTCGGGGTTATGTGTTTGGATTCGATCTTATTTCCCCAAACGTCATCACTTTTGATATGCAGATGAATTAAGTCGCCTGTTTTGACCGTTCCTTCAATGGAAAAATGTGCTGCACGACCGATTGATAAATATTGTTGTTCAGTAGGAAAAAGTAAAATTGTGATATCTTCGCCAGCATAATTCGGAACTTCAATTCTGCAAAAAACACCTTCTGTCATTTTGCCCAGATTATAGATATTTACAGGTAGTTCTACTGTCCGGTTTTTTCTCATAGATTATTATTATGACTTTTTACTTTTCTGCTACTCATTGCAGGATTTTGTGATCTATTCCATTTTCAGATCAAGCCGCGGCATCACTTTAATTTTCTCATCTATCAATTGCCGGATATCATTTTGAGAGACCCCGAATATTTCAAGGTGCTCATGGGCTTTTGATATACATAGATCGCGCTTTTTCTCAACTAATGATACAATCTCTGTTAATCCTGATTTTCTTATCTCTTCCGGTGTATAGTTATAGCTGACACTTAATACCACCTTGGATTCTGAAAATGGAGGCAAAACAATTCCAACACATGGAATAGAATTCCAGATACAGGGTACAGACAGTGTTTCAATAACCATGGAGCTGTCAATAATTTTAATATTTACCGGATCAGATACTGGCGGTTCCAAAACAAAAGCTTTAATAAATCGTGCCGATACAATTGCCTGCCCAGACCAGTCACCGATAGCTGGAATAGTAACGCATATTTCCGGTGATCGGATATTTAATTTATTGTCGTTAAATGAAAAAAATACATCGTCACAAGTTTTCTTTTTAAAGTACTTACCGACTGCTTTAAATGCTTTTATCAGATCCGCTTGAGTAACATTTAAACTGGGCATGGTTCCTCCTATTTCTTCAGTAATAATTTATACAAAACGCAAAGGCAAACACAATAATACAAGATTTTGGAGCAACCCTGATCGTCACATAGCAGTATTCTTAAGAAAAAAGGAGCGTGCCTTTTTAAAAATTATGATTTTAATATTGTACTGTGTTTTTATTATACTTTCCTTCACCTTTTCATTCCCAGAAACGGCCATTTGAATTGTTACCCCAACATTGTGGGTAAAGGTGTCTGATTCTGGAAAAACATGGCATTTATGGAGTCACTCCCTGATAAAGTTATTCAAAGTATCGGCCAGATAAAAGAGCTGTACAATCGGCTTGTTTTACTGGTTGCCCCGGCAGGAAAAGGTAAGACTTCTGTTCTTCAGGAAATTAAAGAGCGAATCAATGCCCCGCTCATTAATGTCAATTATGAATTATCCAAGCGACTGCTTGAACTCACCGAGCGACAACGTTATCTGCAAACACAGAAGATTTTGGATCAAATTATCAAAGATGCCGGGCGGGAAGAAATTCTTCTCGACAACAACGAGATTTTATTCGATGTCCACTTGAATCAAGATCCCTTACGAATCCTTCAGGGTTTATCCCGTAACAAAACTATTGTCGCATCTTGGAATGGACAAATAAACACCGAAAACCTTTTTTACGCCGCACCAGGTCACCCTGAATTCAGACAGTACCCTTTACGAGATTTGACCATCATTCCGATCGAAGGCGTCAATTTAACCTTGTCATCCCAAGGAGCAGAATAAATGAAATACGGAGACCTGATACAGTTCGAGCCCATTGAAACGGTGGTGCAACTGCGTGACGCCGATAAAGCGAATGCCGCACGGCAATTCGTAAGCACCTTTGTCATATCCAAGGAAATGGCAGATAAACTAATCAATCTTATCATCCCGCAGCTCCAATTCGACCAGCCAATGGACAACAAAGGGTTCCTCGTGGTCGGCAACTATGGTACAGGTAAATCGCATCTTATGTCCGTAATATCCGCGTTGGCCGAACATGCCGAATTAGCTGATATCTTGACCGATAAAGCCGTGGCTAAGGCCGCGGTTAAAATAGGCGGTCGATTCAAAGTAGTCCGGACTGAGATCGGCGCAACCACCATGTCGCTCCGGGATATCCTGGTGGCTGAGCTTGAAGAACGCCTGGCGAGCATGGGTGTGGCGTATGATTTCCCGCCAGCAGAAAAGACATCGAACAATAAACGCGCGTTTGAAGAGATGATGACGGCCTTTCACCGGAAATATCCGGACCACGGGCTTCTTCTTGTTGTGGATGAATTACTTGATTATCTCCGTTCACGCAAAGACCAGGAACTGATACTTGATTTAAATTTCCTTCGGGAAATCGGTGAAGTTTGCAAAGATTTGAAATTCCGTTTTGTTGCCGGAGTACAGGAAGCCATTTTTGACAGCCCACGATTTTCTTTTGTTGCGGACAGCATACGCCGTGTGAAGGACCGTTTTGAACAGGTTTTGATTGCACCCAATGATTTGAAACATGTGGTGGCCGAACGATTGCTTAAGAAAACATCGGAACAACAGGCTAAAATTCGTGAATATTTAATCCCGTTTACCAAGTTCTACGGGCGTATGAATGAGCGCATGGACGACTTTGTACGGCTGTTTCCGATTCATCCGGATTACATCGATACTTTTGGGCGCGTCACCGCGGTCGAGAAACGTGAAGTGCTAAAAACATTATCTCTGGCAATGAAAAAAGTTCTGAATGATGAAGTTCCAAAGGACAACCCCGGTTTGATTGCATACGACTCCTATTGGATTACCTTACGGGAAAATCCATCTTTTCGCGCCGTACCAGATATCAGGGCTGTTATTGAATGCAGCCAAGTCCTTGAGGCCAGGGTTCAGCAGGCATTCACGCGTCCGGCATATAGGCCGATTGCCTTACGGGTTATTCATGCCCTTTCCGTTCATCGCCTGACCACCAGAGACATCTATGCACCTCTGGGCGCCACGGCGGAGGAACTGCGCGATACATTATGCCTCTACCAGCCGGGAATTGAAGACCTGGGAGGAACACCAGCGGACGACCTGCTTTCACAAGTGGAAACAGTGCTTAAGGAAGTGCATAAGACGGTTAATGGCCAATTTATTTCCTCCAACCTGGACAACCGTCAATACTACCTTGACCTGAAAAAGACGGACGATTACGATGCTCTGATAGAGAAGAAATCCGATTCGCTGGATCCATCCCAACTTGACCGCTATTACTACGAAGCCCTGAAGCGGGTCATGGAATGCACGGACCTGACCTATGTCACTGGTTATAAAATATGGCAGCATGAAATCGAATGGCTTGAACGTAAAGCCTCCCGTCAAGGCTATCTGTTCTTCGGCGCGCCCAACCAGCGATCCACGGCTGTACCGCCGCGGGATTTCTATATCTACTTCATCCAACCTTTTGATACGCCGCACTACAAGGACGAGAAAAAATCTGACGAACTGATGCTGCGGTTGACCAATGAAGACGACGCCTTCCGCGATTCTATTAAAAAATACGCGGCAGCCTTAGAATTGGCATCCACTTCTTCGGGGCACGCCAAAACGACTTACGAATCAAAATCCTCGGGGTTTCTGCGTGATCTGGTGGCCTGGTTGCAGAAGAACATGATGGCTGCCTTTGATGTGACCCATCAGGGCCGAACAAAGTCCATTACCGAATGGACAAAAGGAAAGTCCATCCGTGATCTGTCTGGTATTGCGTCGCACGAGAGAGTCAATTTCCGAGACCTTATCAATACCGTTTCCGGCATCTGCCTTGAAGCCAATTTCAAGGAACAGGCGCCCGAATACCCTGTTTTCTCCATTCTTATCACTGGAGCAAACCGGACGCAGGCCGCACAAGATGCACTCCGTGCCATTGCCGGACAAAACCGTACCAAGCAAGCCACTGCTGTTCTGGACGCATTAGAACTTCTGGATGGTGAACGACTTAACCCTTACCGGTCAAAGTATGCCAAATACATCTTGGATATTGTCAAATCAAAGGGGCTGGGACAGGTCGTTAATCATGGGGAACTTGTTCAGAGCATCTATTCCATTGAGTTCCTGGCGCCGGATTTATACCGCTTGGAGCCCGAATGGATAACGGTACTGCTGGCATCCCTTGTTTATAGCGGTGATTTGGTATTGTCCATACCAGGAAAGAAATTCGATGCCACCGGACTTCAGCAAATGGCTGGTACCGGTATAGATGAACTCATCCAATTCAAACACATTGAACGACCCAAGGATTGGAATATACCGGCGCTCAAAGCCGTCTTTGAAATGCTCGGGAAGGCGCCAGGTATGGCGCAGTTGGTTACACAGGGAAATGAAGAACCGGTCCAGGAAATGCTTGCTGCCGCCATGAGTGTTGTAAAGCGAATCGTGCTTGCAGAGCAGGTTTTACAGGGCGGTATGCCATTTTGGGGGCGCGGCCTGCTATCGGCAGAAGAAATTCAGGCGCGGCGGGACCAACTTGGCGAGACAAAAAGCTTTTTGGAGTCGCTACAGACATATACCACTCCTGGAAAATTGAAGAATTTCCGTTATGAAGCGCAAGATGTCATCAGTCAAGAGAAAGGTCTTGACGCTCTTCGTGAAATTGAAGCGTTGCAAGAATTGCTATCAGACCTTGGTCCTACAGCCGCATACCTTACAACAGCTGAAGCCATATTCCCAGCCGGGCATGAATGGGTTGCATCCATGAAGGCCGCTCATGATGATATTTTATCTCAAATCACCAGCCCGGCCAAAAGAGGCGCCGCTACTTTCCGCCAACAGACGGCCCGAAAGTTGGCAGACATCAAAAAATCCTTTATTCAAGTCTATCTGGGTATGCACACAAAAGCCCGATTGGGGGTAAATGAGGATAGGCGTAAGGGTCAGATGATAGCAGATGACAGGCTGAAGGTGCTTCAAAAGCTTTCGACAATAGACCTCATGCCAAGGCAACAACTGGTGGATTTTCAAAACCGCCTGGCAGAGTTAAAAAGCTGTTTTGCATTGACGGAACGGGAACTTGAGAATACCGCTTTATGCCCACATTGCGGTTATAAACCTGGCGAATGGACTGGAGGCGGATCGGCGGCTTCGTCCCTCAGCCAGATGGACGAAGTCCTGGATAAGCACGTTGATGGTTGGTGTCGCACATTACTTGTCAATCTCAACGATCCCACCACCAAAGATAATCTGGCCCTGCTTAAACCCGGCCAGCGAAAACTGGTGGACGGCTTCATCAAGAAAAAGGCTTTACCCGATGACATTTCCCAGGATTTTATCCAAGCCTTAAAAGAAGCGCTTTCCGGGCTGACCAAAGTGACCATTAAGGTGGAAAACCTGCGCAATGCAATCTTCGCCGGTGGCGCTCCCGCTACCCCTGCGGAGATGAAAAAACGGTTTGAGGAATATCTGGATAGTCTTACCAAAGGCAAGGAACCCGGTAAGGTGCGCATAGTCTTGGAATAGCGGAACCGTTAAAAATCATGGAATGCCGACAATGAAAATAGCAGAGCTCCGAAAATTGCTTAAGGCGGGTGAGTGGAACGATGTCGAGTTCAAAGAGGCGCGTACGGATGTTCCCAAAGCCGCTTTTGAGACTGTTTCCGCTTTTGCTAATACCCACGGCGGCCGGCTGGTGTTTGGTGTGGCCCAGAAGGGTGAAGCATATGAAATTACGGGAGTGGAAAGACCTGACAAAGTTCAGAATGATTTTCTATCGGTCCTGCATGCGGATGCGAAAATCAACCATGACATCGTTGTGGCCGAACATCGGCTGAATGTCAGCGGCAAAACCGTCCTGGTCTTTCATATTTCCGAAAACCAGCGAACACGCAAACCTGTCTATCTTGACGGGGATATTCGGCGTACTTTTGTACGTAAAGGCGGCAGCAACTACAAAGCCCAGATGCAGGACATCGAACGGATGCTACGTGATGCCACGGCTAACCGCTGGGACAAGCAGCCCTTTGACCGCGTATATCTCAAGGAAGCATTTGACTCCAGCAGCATACGCTGGTTTCGTGATCGTTTCAATCAGGTTAATTCAGGAACAAACCCCAAGCAATCTGACCGGGATTTCCTGTATCATTGGGGCTTTCTTGTCCGGCACGGGAAAAAGATTTATCCTACCCGTGGAGCAATCATGCTTTTTGGGTCATCCTTAGCCGTCCACCAACTGCTTCCCCGACCCACTCTTGATGCACAGTTTCTCGGTTACAGCACGGATGAAGCCATGCCCGAAACACGCTGGATTGACCGGATTGTCTGCGAGGACAACATTATCCAGGCCTGGGAACAACTGGTCACCAAGTATAAGTTTTTTATGCCCAAACCGTTCCGGGATATTGACCCCGTAACATTAGGCCGGCGTGACGACCCGCCCGGGTTCAGGGTTTTCCGCGAGGCTGCGATTAATCTCCTCATCCATCAGGATTATGGTGACCATTCCCGCAAGGCCGTAATCAAGTTTTTCCGTAATGGAATTCAATTCTGGAATCCGGGTGACGTATTCGGTGATGATACCCTGCTTATGGAGCCGGGCGAAAAAGAGGTGCGCAATCCGACAATAGCGATGGCCATGCGCCGGATCGCCATGTGCGAACAGGCTGGCACCGGCATGAGGATGATGCGGGAAGAATGGCAGAAGATGGGCCACGAGGCGCCTACCTACAAGAACGACCGTGCCTGGAAGGCGTTTGAGATTTTCATTCCTGGATTAGATAAGGAAGTGGACATGGCTTCGGATCTTATGAAAGCCATGTTCGGCAGAACGAGGGCAGTACCACAAAAGAGCGCCAAAGCTGTTACCGGGGAAGTTACCGGGGAAGTCACCGGGGAAGTTACCGGGGAAGTCACCGGGGAAGTTACCGGGGAAGTCACCGGGGAAGTCACCGGGGAAGTCCGCCGATTGATCAATGTGATGAAAGATGAAATGAAGCGACAGCAGATTCAGGTTTCTCTGGGGCTAAAACATGAAGATCACTTCAGGGAAGCATACCTCATACCGGCGTTGCGGCTTGAACTGATTGAAATGACCATTTCGGACAAACCCCGCAGCAGTAAACAGAGATACCGTCTTACCGAGCATGGGCGCCGGGTTTTGGCGCAAAGTAAGAATCAATGAGATAGGAATATTTATGGCCAAGCATAATAAGAATCAAATGAAACTTTTCAAGGAAAAGCTGATACCGGCAGACCCGGATTCCGGAGAGCTGTTCAAGACCGTATATGAGAGAGACAATGCCGGACCTGTAGAATGTCTTGGCTTGACCTTTCCAAATGATAAGGAGCGGAGGAAACACTTCCTGGATAAGTTAAGGGAAAAATTGAAAGACCCTGAGTTTCGTAAAATCGAGGGATTCCCTATTGGTGCGGATGAGGATATTCTAGCACTATCAGATCCGCCTTATTACACTGCCTGCCCGAACCCATTCATCGTGGATTTCATCAAACATTACGATGAGCCTTTCAATGCGAAAAAACCATACAGCAGGGAGCCGTTTGCGGCGGATGTGAGTGAGGGGAAGAACGATCCTATTTATAACGCACACTCCTATCACACCAAGGTACCGCACAAGGCCATTATGCGGTATATTCTGCATTACACCGAGCCGGGGAATCTGGTTTTTGACGGATTTTGCGGGACAGGTATGACCGGTGTAGCGGCACAGATGTGTGCTAATAAAGCAGATGTCGAATCCTTGGGCTACATGGTAGACAAAAATGGATCTATTTCGCAGCAGGGAACAGACGCGAACGGAAAAATGGTTTGGACGCCTTTCTCCAAACTTGGTGCTCGCAGGGCGGTTTTAAACGACTTGTCGCCCGCAGCATCCTTTATCGCGAGTAAGTATGCAGCCTTCTCTTTTCTCGAATCTTTTACAGAAGAGGCTTTGCTGCTGGTTGCCAAGATAGAGAAGGAATTGAGTTGGCTTTATGAAGGTGTTTCTGGTGGCCAGGTATTAAACTCCGTCTGGTCGGACCTGTTCCTTTGTCCTAATTGCAGTCATGAATTTGTCTTTTCAGAAGTGGCAATTAGAGAAGGGGTAATACAAGAGTCATTTCCTTGTCCACATTGCGGGATAACGGTTGGCAAGGCTGCCTCCAAAACAACCGGGGCCATCAAACTCGAACGACCATATGCAACTACATTCGATCCTGTCCTAAAAAAGGCAGTGCTTAAACCAAAGTTCGCACTGGTAGAGGAAACTGTAACAACAGGTTCGACTCGGCAGTCAAGGACGATCACAAAGGACGCAAGGCTGGTCATGGATTCTCGATTTGCAGGAAAATCATGGCCGCATATTCCCCAGGATGAGTTTTTCCCAGGGCGTCAGACCAATAAGCTGATCAATGGTTCTGGTATATCATACGTTTGCCACATGTACACTCAAAGAGCGCTATTTGCCTATGGATACTTGTGGCAACAGGAACTAACTTCATATAAATACACTTCGTTATTCAGGTTTTGCCTAAGTTCCATCAACAACTACATTTCCCGTAAGCAAGGCTATTTTGGCGGCGGTGGAGGGGTTTCGGGAACTCTTTTTACGCCGTCCCTACACCTTGAGAGGAATGTGTTTGACGTTTTGAAGCGCAAGCTTAAGAAACTCCAAGCCCTTGCCGTACAAGATTTAGGGCCCGTATACGTTTCCACACAAAGCATTGTGGATGTGGTTAATATCCCCGATGGGACGGTGGATTATATTTTCACAGACCCACCATTCGGTGAATCCCTTCAGTATGCCGAGTTGAACATGTTTGTCGAAGCTTGGTTAAAAGTAAAAACTGTCATTGGTGAAGACTGTGTACTGAATTATGTCCACAAAAAGGACTTATTGTTTTATTCGCGCATGATGCTTGGGGCATTCAAAACATACGCCAGACTTTTGAAAGCAGGAAGATGGATTACTATCGAATTTCACAATAGCCAAAATGCAGTTTGGAGTGCAATACAACAGGCTTTAGAATCTTCTGGTTTAGTTGTAGCAGATGTTCGCGTCCTTGATAAACAGCAACGTTCTTTCAATGCAGTCAATAGGGCTGGTGCAGTTGACCAAGATCTCGTTATTTCTGCCTACAAACCAAACGGTGGTCTTGAAGAACGGTTTACCCTCGAAGCAGGCAAGGAAGATGGCGTTTGGGACTTTGTACGCACACATCTGAAGCAACTACCGGTCTTTGTATCCAAGGATGGCCAGGCCGAAATCATCGGTGAACGTCAGAACTTTCTTCTTTTCGATCGCATGGTCTCTTTTCATGTTCAACGCGGCGTAACCGTGCCTATTTCTGCGGCAGAGTTCTATCCCGGATTGTCGCAGAGATTTTCCGAACGGGATAGCATGTATTTCCTGTCCGAACAGGCTGCGGAATATGATAAGAAACGAATGACGGTAAAGGAAGTGTTACAGCTTCAACTATTCGTGACCGACGAATCTTCGGCTATTCAATGGCTGAAACAGCAACTAATCAAGATGCCGCAAACATTCCGTGAATTGCATCCGCAGTTTCTTAAGGAAATCAGCGGCTGGAGCAAAAGCGAGATTACGCTCGAACTCTCGATGCTTCTTGAACAAAACTTTCTTTCTTACGACGGAAGCGGTGCTGTTCCGAGCCAGATACACGCCTACCTGTCCAGCAACTGGTCGGAGCTTCGCAAGAAGGGCAAGGAAGATCCGGTGCTCCGGGCAAAGGCTAAGGACCGTTGGTTTGTGCCCGACCCAAATAAGGTCGGTGACCTGGAAAAACTTCGCGAGAGATCACTGTTAAGAGAGTTCGAGGAGTACTGCGTATCCGTCCAGAAACGTCTGAAAGTTTTTCGCTTGGAAGCTGTCCGTGCCGGGTTTAAGAAGGCTTGGCAGGATCGCGATTATGGCACTATCATAAATGTTGCTCGGAAGATACCGGAAGAGGTTCTCCAGGAAGACTCGAAGCTTCTGATGTGGTACGACCAGGCAATGACAAGAACCGGAGGTGTATAATGGCAAGAGCCGACCTTTTAACCCGCCTTATCGAAATGGGGCTGCGGGGAGATAAGACTGTTTTTAAGAAAGTCGTTGAAGCAATCATTGCCGAGGAACGAACCAAGCAACACAAGATATTGGCGGATAAGCTGGAAGAATTGCTTAATACTGCACAGGTTGAACGGCCTATTATAAATGGAGGGCCGATTCTCGATCAGCGTGCGGGCAATCTATTTCACGAGATTAATCCACTGCGGAAATTGTCGGATCTTATTTTACCCATGGAGGTTCAGCAAATATGTCAAAGCCTAATCCAGGAACACCACCGAACAGATCTTCTCCGGTCGTATAATCTGGAACCACGTAACCGCCTTTTGCTAATTGGCCCCCCTGGCAACGGTAAGACATCCCTTGCAGAAGCAATATCTGAAGCATTAATCGTACCTTTTCTTGTCGTACGCTATGAGAGTGTTGTTGGTACTTATCTTGGAGAAACAGCTGTTCGTTTGAAAAGGCTCTTTGATTATGCATCAACTAGAAAGTGTGTGCTTTTCTTTGATGAATTTGAAACCCTTGGAAAAGAACGTGGAGATCTTCATGAAACAGGAGAAATTAAACGTGTCGTAAGTTCGCTCCTAATGCAGATTGATAGCTTACCGAGTCATGTTATGGTTATTGGTGCAACAAATCACGCTGAACTTCTGGATCGGGCAGTATGGCGCCGGTTTCAGATCCGCATGAATTTGCCTGGACCAACTCGCGCGCGACTGACAGAGTGGTTTGATAAGTTCGAACGAAGGGTTAAAATACCCCTTGGGCATGCTCCAGGTACACTGGCCAAACGGCTTCAGGGTTCAAGCTTTGCTGAAATTGAAGAGTTTGGTGCAACAGTTTATCGGCAATATGTACTGGAACAACCGGGTTCTAAAATGACAGATATTGTATCTAAAACCCTCCAGCATTGGTCTGAAAGATCCGTGAAAGTGGCACAACAAGATGAACCGGTGGTGAATGATGGCTGAACGCCCGCTGCTACTTTTCCCAACCCCAGAGAGAGCTGATAGAACGAAGCAGACATCATCACGAGGTCAAGTCCGAAAACCCGACATTGCGAGACAAGGTGCACGACTCTCTCCGATGTTTACTCAACTTCAATTGGCTTTTAATAATCGACGGATCGAACTTCAGCAGAATACATCAGGTATCGATCCTGAGCAAGTTCTTGTTTTTGAGACGGTTGGGACCATAGATAAATTCGCAAATGCAATTAAGCGAATCGAAGGCCTTGAATGGATGGGTGAGATCGAGAGTGATGAAATAGCTCCAGATCAGGATTTTTACGATGAATCAACTCCTCAAAAAGAGCTGAGTGGGCGTTTATATCTTATCATGGCCAATCAAAAGGCTCTTGATGAAATGCTTTCTCTGTGGCGGCGCTATCAAGCCGATCAAGGAATGAAATTCGAACATGGGCTTACCAAGTTTAGGGATGTATTCCTTTGGCTAAAAAGTATTCGTCGTTGGGATGTTCAAGATCGGCTCTTAGAAACAGGTGTGATCGATGTGTGGCGCAAGAATCTCGAACTTGACGGGAACAGGGTTGTTCAATTTGAAACGGAGTTATGGTTTCGAAGAAGTGCGGGGCAGAGGCAAGCTAGCGCTGATCGAGTCAAAGATTTGGTGCAATCTCTGGGTGGGCGAATCATTTGTCAATCCACTATCGATGAAATTGCCTATCACAGTTTGTTGGCGGAGCTCCCTGCAAGCGCTATTCGTTCTATAATTACAGACTCAACAATCGAGTTAGTAAAGTGTGATGAAGTGCTGTTCTTTCGGCCAACGGGGCAAATGACCGCTGGAGATAAACCATCAGAAGGAGTGACAGGGACCGCTACTATTGAAGAACGGCAATTACCTAACGGTGACCCGATTATTGCACTTTTAGATGGCGTGCCATTGGTCAATCATTATCTTTTGACTGGGAGAGTTCAAGTTGATGATCCCGATAACTTTGAAGAGGAATATACGGCATCAGAACGTATTCACGGAACATCAATGGCATCCCTTATTATCCATGGTGACATTAATGAAACAACGACTCCTTTAGGTCGCCCCATTTATATACGGCCAATAATGAAGCCGATACCTTGGCCGACTTCTCCACGCCCTGAAGTGCTTCCTGAAAATTGTCTTCCTCTAGACCTTATTCATAGGGCGGTAAAAAGGATGTTTGAGGGTGAGCAGGGTGGGATGCCAATTGCTCCACAAATAAGAATTATTAATTTGTCTATTGGCGATAAGGGAAGGCCGTTCACGCAGTCCATAAGTCCTCTTGCCAGATTGCTTGACATGCTAAGTGTTAAGTATGGTGTTTTGTTTGTTGTTAGTGCGGGAAATCATTCGGAGCCAATTTCTTTAGGCATTTCTCGTAATGATTTTGATGCCTTACGCCCTGGACAGAGAGAGACTGATATAATCAGAACTATTTATGGCGACGCGCGAAATAGAAGATTACTATCACCTGCCGAATCAATCAATGGGCTCACTGTTGGAGCAATTCACGATGATGCAACACGAGCAGTGTCTATAGGTGATAGATTCGATCCCTTTGAACACGAGTTGCCGAGTCCAATTTCCGCGTTCGGAAGCGGCTACCGCCGGGCAATTAAACCCGACCTCCTAAATGTTGGAGGTAAACAATTATATCGACATCCATATCAGTCCACAGAAAGGATTACCATCGAGCCTGCTATTTTTCGGTCTGCACCTGGAATCAAATCCGCTTCCCCAGGGAGCCAGTCTGGCGATTTAAGCGCAACTGCACATAGTTGTGGGACAAGCAATGCCACAGCATTAATAAGCCGCGCAGCAGGAATATGTTACGATTCCTTATTGCAAATATTCAGTGAGCAGGCTACCGATATAGATTCACGAAACTATGAAGTCCCGCTACTCAAAACTATGCTTGTGCATGGATGTTCTTGGGCTGGTATTGGCGAACGGATTTCAGATGTGCTTCGGACGGGGGAAAATAGTCGACAGCTCACAGGACTTATTAGCAGATGGCTGGGTTACGGAATTCCACAAATAGAACGAGTCCTGGATTGCACTAATCAACGTGCGACATTGTTGGGTTTTGGACAACTTGAAGATGACGAAGCTCACGTTTACCGTTTGCCGTTACCTCCATCCTTGGGTTCCCGCTCAGTAAGGAGACGCCTTATTGTTACGTTGGCTTGGCTGTCACCAATTGCTCCCAATACTCAGAAATATCGAACCGCAAGCCTTTGGTTTGAAGTTGGTGGCATATCAGTCGCACAAGACAGAAAAGATGGGTGTAGTGGAAGCGAAGGATGGCGCGCAGTTAGACGGGGCACCGTGCAGCACGAGGTCTTTGAAGGGCAACGAGCCGAGCCGTTCGTTGATGGTGATGGTATTACAATTAAGATTAACTGTCGTGAAGATGCTGGAAAAATACAAAATCCAATCGCCTATGGTTTAGCGGTAACATTTGAAGTTGGTGAAGGTGTTGATATCGCCGTGTATGATGAAATTCGGACTCGTATCACGCCTGCAATCCAAATTCAGCAGGAAACCAATCGTGATCGAGGTTAGCTAAAGAGTGGATGAGGGTAATCATGGGTAACTGGCGCGACCCGATTCTGTTGGATTTTGCTCCCAAGGTGGCCCGACTGACTATTGTTGCGGATCCTGACGGGTTACTGTTAGAGGAAGGCATTCTCAACGGTATCAGGGCGCGCGGATTTGAGCTGATACCCTTTGATGACCACATCGCCTTCCGTTATGCTTACGAATCCAAATACCGCGCACGCTGGGACAAGGGAGAGGAAACGGATCTTGTTGTTGTATTGTGGTCAGCGGAAAGCGATGTTTCGAAGCTGCCGTTTGACCTGCTTCAGATTGGCCGCAGGCTATCGTTCAATCTTGGAGACATTTTCCCGAATCTCAGCTACCCGGTTGTGGCTGCATTGGATAGGGGTGATTTGGACGCCCTGTATGAGGCACAAAAAAATCATGCGCCGGGACAATTAGGCGATAACGCCACCAAGGAGTTCGTGCTCCGCCATGTCTTTGAAGTGGCGCCAGAATTAATCAAGCAGCCGTCAGATTTATTGAGAATGCTCCTGCGCCGCCATTACTGCGGGCAACTTGTGCACTCCATCCTTGATGACCGACTTATCCAACTCCTGCGACAGCGGAACGTTTTCTGTGATTGGCCGCTAGATATGCTTATTCCAAATAGAGAAGCTTTTTTTACTTTCCTTCAGGAGCGGTGGCCCATTTTCCTGGATCGCGCAACATCCACTGCGGCGCCCGGTATCCGCGATGGCGAGAGTAGGCCCGGACTAATTATGGCGGGCCCAATTGATTTGCCTTTTGACCACGACGACATTCGTATCTATGTTGACAATCTTTTTCTCGAAGGGATGCTACATCCCGTGCCGCACACTCAGGCTGACAACCTGTTGACAACCTGGGCGGGCATTGGTGTTCTGTCAAATCCTAAAGATGATGGTATCCGTCGGTTTCATAAACTTACCGAGTCGCTTCAGGCTAACCTGCCAACGATTGAAGCAAAGCATACGGATTGGACCACTTTTGCACGTGGCTGGGCGGAACTCTTGCTTCTTGCGAGTGATCAGTCAAGCTCTGCGAACGAGAGCATTAGCGGTTTACGTTCACAGGTAAGTTCCAGATTCACAGAGTGGCTCCAAAATCGTTACGCCGGGCTTATTAACCTGCCGCCAGCACCACCTGTTATGGTGCACCATGTTCCGCGGTTCTTGGCCAGGCAAATAGAAGAAGCCCCAGCGACAACCAAGGTGGCCATGCTGGTATTGGATGGCCTTTCTTTGGATCAGTGGGTGGCGGTTCGTGAGACGTTATCGAAACAGGAGCCCGCATTTATATTCCGTGAACAGGCTGTTTTTGCATGGGTTCCGACGCTTACCTCTGTGTCCCGCCAGGCAACCTTCTCTGGAAAGTTGCCGTTTTATTTTCCGGATACAATCTACACCACGGATAAGGAGCAATCCCTATGGACCCAATTCTGGGTTGACCAAGGGTTTCCAACACATGCCGTGATCTATATAAAGGGCTTGGGTGATGGTGGCTTGGAAGATGTTTCCGAAGCATTGTCCCATCCCGGCGCCAGAATAGCAGGACTGGTTGTGGACAAAGTGGATAAGATTATGCACGGCATGGAACTGGGTACAGCCGGAATGCATAATCAGGTTCGACAGTGGGCAGCCCAGCCTTACTTGGGCTCTCTCCTTGAACTTCTACTGAACAAAGGTTATCAAGTTTACCTGACCTCCGACCATGGTAATATCGAAGCTGAAGGTTGTGGCCGCCCATCAGAAGGGGTTATGGCTGATCTACGAGGTGAGCGAGCCCGAGTTTACCCCAATGCAGAATTAATGGCCAGGGTAAAGGCAAAATACCCACTGGCATTGGAGTGGGAACCTCTTGGCTTACCGAGTAACTACCTGCCACTGCTGGCGCCTCCCGGAAAAGCGTTTATAACGGAACATCAAAAGACCGTCAGCCACGGTGGTATTTCCATTGAGGAAGTCATTGTTCCCCTGATACGGATTGAACGGAGAACCGTATAATGAGCGACCGCACCAAGCAGATTGGTATTGATCGTCTGATCCGACTTAACTGGCTGGAACAGGCATCGGCATTGGTAATGTCGGGCACCTCACCAGCAGATATTAAGGCAATATTGCAGAATGATATAAAGGATGCCTTCCGATCCGACACTATTGAAAAACGCGGGTCTTTAGACAAGACGCTCACAATTTTGATGAGGGTATGGGTGAATCCGCCTCGTGAATCCGCAGAATTATATGCAGCGGGGCTTGAATTGCTTAAGCGCCTGCCGAAACAAGTACAGGTTGCAGTTCACTGGGGAATGATCATGGCCGTATATCCGTTTTGGGCCGCAGTTGCGGGGCAAGTTGGACGCCTACTCAAACTCCAGGAATCGGTCGTTGCGGCACAGGTGCAGCGCCGTTTACGGGAACAGTATGGGGAGCGGGAAACGGTTTCCCGTAGAACCCGATATGTTCTGAGGGCATTTGTCGATTGGGGTGTTCTCGGCCCGGCTAAGAGCTCCGGGGTTTATGAACAATTGCCTCCAATTCCAATTGGAGAAAAGGCGCTGGCTGCATGGCTGATTGAGACGGCTATGGTTTCACAGGGGACGGGGACAGCGGTGCTGAAGAGCCTTGCCGCAGGCCCACATTTCTTTCCATTTAGATTCGCTGAATTTGGAGCCGATGAATTGGTGACAGCTTCACCGAGCTTGGAAATTGTCAGCCACAATCTTGACGAGGAACTGGTAGCGCTAAAAAAACAGCCGAGAAGCGATGCCGATAGCGTTATCAATCAAATGTGGCAAGAAAACCCATGACCGCCAAAATAAAAGCGGCTAGCGCTTAGCTGACATAATTCAGCCATGGCTCTTTTAATCATTTTTGTCTATAGGAAAATTACCTTATAGGCTCAACTTCTTCAATGAAAATTCTTTTATGGCAGCCCTGGCGGAGTTTGCTTGGGAGTTAATATAATTAAATACCGTATTGTTCCTGGAAATGAACCGCCTGTCACTGCTGTGTTTCGCACGAAGGAGTAGCATGGGTTCATATTTTTTGTTTTATTGCAGATCCTGATTTTACGTTCATGCAATATTATCTTAAGTCTATTTTCTAGTTTGGAAATTTGGACAGGAATAGCTTTTATTCCCGATATTGCCATAGCAAAAAGCGTCGGGTTGTGACCATACACCAATATTGCAAGAAATAGTCTCAATAACACTGTAGCGGATCTAAATTCTGTAGGATTCTCCCCTTCTCCGGTTGTTAGAACAACGCGCCCCATCTCAGGTAATGCAAGAAAATCATACCTTTCATCCTGATGTATATCTCCCCTCTTCCATTTGCGAGCATGCGCATAGGCAAGAAAGATTGATGGCACGCCTTTTGAGTCAATTTTTTTCCCGGGGCTATCATGGTTAAACAGTATGTGATCACGGGGAAACTCTAAGCAGAATTTCTTGTAGCATTCGAAGGCATCGATTGGATCCCATCCGGGCTTGCATATTCTACCCGGTACGTTATAGTGTGGACAGGTTGGATTATAGACACTATAATACGCTGCCCAAGCGCAATCTAAATACCGCCGAATCCACTCCGGGGAATCATCGGGATTATCTTTGTCGAAATCGCCAGAAATAAACTCCAGAACAGGATATGGATCTCGCATCAAACTCTTGTGCACTTGTTCAACAAGGTCTGTGGTATTAGATACGAACCGAAATACAATACGTGCCCAGAAGACGGTTTTTCGTGATTCAGTTAACGGATCTTCTGGTAGCGTCGTGTTGGAGGGGTGTTTCTTTGATTCAGATTTAACAATAATATCATAGATATCCAGTAAAAGTCTCAGTTGATCGATAGTTCGAACGTTAGGAACACACTTAATCAACGCGACAACCTCGTCTTCAACCGTATAGCTAAAGGGTTCATCTTTATCATCAACCATGCTGATAAATTTATCCCTAAATCCGGTCTTAAAATTCTTCGAACTCAAACTTAGCAGGGTTTGGAAATCATTCTTTACCTTTGGATGTGCACCATTAATCAGTTTGTTTTTCAAATCAGGTATCATTTTGGTTAGTCCATTTTTAAGATATTTTCTGTATTTTCTAAAGTGTTGCAATGCCCCTTAATACAAATACATATATTGGCGCTGCAACACACCCACATCATCTGACTCTCTTTATTTGTATCTGCATTTTGAATACGTTTCATAAAGAAAAGTTAAAAGCTGTCATTTTATTGTAAAAAAATCAGAATATTTTCCAGTAGAGGGGCTTTTTAGCACCCCCACTTTATTTAGATTTACAAATGAAAATAAAATATTTGCCAGGCCTAATGAAAGACCGGTAATAAGCCAGGAGGTAAAAATGGAATATTCAAAAACCGAACGACCACTCCGAAACGATCGACTCATTGCAAAAATGAGGGCGGAGTGGATTACTAATGCCGAATTGGCGTTCCACACTACAATTTCAGAAGTCCGAATTTCGCGTATCAGATGCAACCGGGTCCAGCCTAGCCTTTCTGAAAAACAGGCCATAGCCCGGTATTTGAATGAGGACACCAAGCAACTTTTTAACTAAAATGGAGGCCTTATTATGATTAAGAAATCAGGATCGTTTGGAGACATCGTAACGTACCGTTTTGATGAATCGATTATGAGCGGCAAGTGGCGGGAGTTCTTTCTCTGGCTTGATGCCCCGTCCTATTATGCCATTGCGTTTTCCTGCCCTTTATCTGATCACCTTAATGCGGTGAAGTCCGATTTCTACATCTGTCCTATGTCGGGTCATTTCTGGCGCCCAAGCCACGGCCAGAGCGGTTCGTGGTTTCAATTTATGTCACAATATATGAACCGAATTGACGGTGGCCGGTTCGTTAATGCCTTTTTGGCTGGTGAGCCACAGAGGGTTTTGTTGGTAATAAACATTCATTCATAACAAAAAAAAAGAGGAGGACATTATGAGCGTACGGAATCTCGACGAATTTGCAGCACGTTTCGAATCATCAGAATCACAACTATTGCAAGCACACCTAACGGAAAAGCAACCCCTTACCTATTTTTTTCACGACGTTAGGACCAAGGAAGGCCACCTTTACTTTAGCAATCAAGCACGGCGATACTACAGGGTTTCCGAAGCCGTGCATAAAGAACTAGGGGTTCTTATAGAGACCAAACCATATATCGGCTTGGTCGGATGGGAGTTTGAAACCAGTGGCCCGCGACTGCTCATGCAGGCCCTGGACGCTCGCGCTCAACCTGAGGGCAAGCCGCTCATCCAGGCAATTATCCAAGCCGCCGCTGGTCGGCCGCTCGTAAATCTCTGCGTCGAAATTACCAAAGTCATCGGACAGCAAAGAGGAAACATCTATATGGCGGAGGCTGCCGACCTATTACCAAGTTTCCTGCCAGACGTCGAAAAGCTGCGGGCGTTTCAGGCTGCGAACCCGCCAGAAACCTATTTCACGTTGTGTTTTCCCGAAATCGAAGTGGATGCGCTCATGGCCGACAACCCAACTCTTGCAAAGAAACTCGATCTGAAGCGCCGTCGGCAGGAATATCAGCAAAAAACATTGAACCAGATACCTACCAACAACCGGGCTCCATTGCTATGATAACGGAAGCAATTTCCACTGAGCAACTCGAATCACTGACCGACGGTTACACCCGTCAGATAGCGGAAATTCGATATAATCAACTTTCGCCAGTTGCCATTCTGAAAAAGTTTAACCAAGCCGATTGTGTCCTTGCTAATTATTGGCAGGGGATAGGGAAGAGTAAATCCGGTGCAAATTTCATAATAAATAAGGAACGGCTAAACGACACCGATGTTGTCATCATTGCAGGCGACAGCCACAAGAAAAATGACGAGTATATCAAAGAAATGGAGTCGGTTCCGCACATTCGACTTTACCGAATTCAAAGCAGGAATCCAAAGGAGTGCCAAAAGTTCGATCGCATTGATGAACTGTTTTCTCTGAATTTTCCTCGCATGGCCGAAGAGGAATGTCGAAATTGCAAGACCCCATGCGCCTTCAAACTGTCAAAGCAGCCAATCATTCATATACCAGGAACGGTAACTGTCGTTGTGACAACTCAAAGCCGTCTTCAGCGGGATAAATTCTTTTATCGCCGCTTTCTGGGTTTGCGAACAATGATTGTCATTGACGAGCCTAATATATTCCTTCCACAGTGCGAGAAAGTTGGGCGAGGTGAAATTAATTTGTTTGTCAGCGCGCTCAGTACCCAACCAAAAATACCTTATGAGTTAGAAGAACTGGTACAACTCTATAAGTCTGGAAGGGTATCAAGGAAAATTCACTACCCGAACCTGAATATTGAAACGGAAAGATATCTTGAGGGTCGGGGCTTGTCAAACCATTTAGATGTTTTGTACGGAATTTGCAAGGGACACTTGGTTGAACGGCAAGGATATTATACCCTGGGCAAACGGGTCCCTTTATACTATAACCGGATTCTTGTTCTTGCCCCTATTTCCGCTGACCTGGTGCGTGCGGCATATCCTGGAATTAGGGTTTCGGAAATATCAATGCCGCTGATGTCGATGAAAATCCCGCCTGGTGCCAGATTTTACCGGATCACCAGCAGTATCGGTTCTTTTCGAAATTTTCTGAGTAACATGCCACGCATCTGTGGGTTTTTCGTCTTGCTGACAATTGAGCGTCGTCGACGTGGCAAGAAAGTTCTCCTAATTTCAAAGAAGGGCTTTCTAACCCTGATAATCAAAACAATGAATTTAATTTTATCAGACCTGGGTATGGAACTCCGCGTAAGCACAGATCTGAGCAAGGAGAACACGGTGCCAATAATTAACTACGGCGTAACTGGCTTCAATGACTTTATAAATTATGAATGTGTTTTTTGTGTCAATGCATACAATACTAACCCTGCTATTTTGAGTAATCATCTGGAATGGGTGACGGGATATCAGAACACCTTCGATTTTGAAATAACGATGACCCCAACAGGCAGGAAAATTAAGAGTAAGATGGATCCGTCAACACATAAGCTTACCGAGCAATTATTAGCTTTTTATGAAGTCGGGGTTGTCTTGCAAGCGGTTGGTAGGGCCCGTCCCATGACAACCCCAGGAACTGAAGTCATATCCTTTCAGGCGAGCCCGGTCTTACCCGGAGAAAAGGTTTTCAGCTCGCTCGAAGAGGCGCGGAGACATTTCAACATTCAACCTCTGGATATCACGAAACGCACTGCTTTACAGGCCTCTATTCTTGAGCATGTTAGGTCCGGCCATGCCATTACCGATACAGCCAAAAAACTAAATATCAATCGCTCAACAATCCACCGCCTGCTTGTCAGGCAGAAAAAGGAGATGTCAAATGATCCAGCAAACAAACGTCCTTGCTGATGCGCAGAATCTTTTAAAAGGTCTTTTGAAACAGATTTTTCTGGTTGGGATTTGGTTTGAAGGATTTTACTCCGATTATCTTGATGGTGATAAAATGAATCGAACCGGCACTCTCATCCTTCATACCGGAAAGCATAACACTTTTTATACCTGCCACCGGAAACACCATTATTCTTATAGGGGAGGCAATGCAGGCCGTATCACAAATCCCGCGGGACATAATGCTTGTTGTGTTTGATTTAAACAAATCAATGACAGCTTTGGATAAAATTGGAGTCTGTGTGGATCATATCCGGGTAGAAGATGTTCAATGCAAAGCCGCACTGCTTTTATCCGGTCATTTTCCATCCACCAGCACGGGCACTGATGAGCAGAAGATTATCTCAAGTAAAGCGCGTTCCGCTATGATGGAATTTGATAAAGTTGTAGCTCGGTACTGCCCAGATATTGCATCCTTGGAGACCAACGTGACTACTCCTAGTCTATCTTCCAATAATACCTATGAGGCAAATGATGTTCAGGTTCTTGAAACCATTGCTCTAACCCTACTAAAACTGGATACCGAGCTTAACATAAGGCTGTATAACCGGAACCAAAACCACTACTACCTCAGCTTTTGGCAACCAGCTCAATTGCTGGCATATAAGATTCATAAACGAGGCTTGCCTGTTTCTGTTGAAATCTTTACCGATTTTAAGAATAAGCTCCCAGAGAAAATTGAGGCAGAGAAGACGGCTCTGAAGCAGGCCCCATTCAACTGGCAGGACAACTGGAGCGATGATGAATTATTTCAACATGTCAGCGCATTGAGACTCCAGAATCCAGAAGTTTATAAAGAATTTAAGCAACGAGTACATGTTCTGAAAAGACATTACCAAAATTACCGAACCTTCTTTGCTTACGATATTTGGATCTCTCCTGATGGCAGAATCCACCCATTTGCGAACAGAGCCGGAAACTCCACCCGGATCACATTCACACACCCGGCCATCGGCAGCATCAGCAGAAAATATAGGCCAATGGTTATCGCGGACTGCCTCATCGAAGGTGACCTGACAAGCGTTGAAATCCGGATTCTTGCTAGCCTATCACAGGATCCGGTCCTTATCCAGGATTTAAAAGACGGTGATATCTATTGCGCTCTTGTCAGGATCATATTTCCCGCGTTTAGCGCTTTTGCCGATGAGCAAATTCAAAAAGACCACGAAAAAGAGCGAGATGTATGCAAGCGGGCATTGCTTGGGGGATTTTACGGAATGGGGCGAGACACATTGGCAGAAGAAGTTGGAATTTCCAAGCAAGAGGCAAAAAGCATCTTGACGTATATGGAAACACGATACAAAATTGCAGCGAGGTATCTTGAGTCGATCGTGTTAAAAGGAAAGGCCGACGGCTACCTGCGGACACCTTTTGGTCATATACGGTCTTATCCCGGCGATACCGTCGATGCTTATTGGGCGGCCAGATCGATGCGCAATTACGCAATTCAGGCGCCCGCCGGTGATGCCTTCTTTAAAGCAGCTATTGCAGTCAATTATACACTTGCCGGTTATAAAAGCCGTCTTATTTTCCTCCTTCATGATTCGTTTCTCATTGAAGGCCCTTCCGATGAAGCGAAAACTGTTTCTTCGATTCTCGACGATGTCGTGACAAACGTCTTTAACCGCTGTTTTCCCGGAGTATCGTTTTCGTTGAAAATAAAAATCAGCAAATCCTGGGGCGGACCGGTGATAGAAGAAGCGCAAAGACCATCAAGTCAACCTACCGATCAAGGAGGACATAATGGAAAATAATTAATTAGAAAACACGGCCAATTAAATTTTGTACTAACGAAATAAACTTAACAATGGAGCATTCACATGATACCGATGAAAAATTACAAACCCGGTCCTAAGGACAACTGCTATACCCCTGCTGAGGCCATTGCACCAATAATTCCATATATCCCAACTGGGTCGGTTGTATGGGAACCGGCGGCTGGTGAGCACCACATTACCAATGTGCTAAACGCGGCCGGGGTGACTGTTGTAGAAAGCGATATTAGGACAGGCCAGGATTTCTTTAAGTATCGTCCACAGCATTTTGACTGTATCGTTACCAATTCGCCATATAGTCTGAAATACAAATGGTTACAGCGTTGTTATGACTTAGGAGTACCATTTGCGCTACTGCTTCCGGTAACAACAATTGGTACTGCCAGCGGGCAGAGACAGTTTCAAAGAAGTGATATTCAAATACTATATCTCAACCGGCGGATAGAGTTTATCATGACGCGGGAAACAAAAAAGTCGGGTTGCACGTTTGCCACGGCATGGTTTTGCCATAGGATGAATTTACCAAAGCAGATAAATTACCACATGCTTCCATCTATACCCCGGAAAAGGATCAAGAAATCAACCTCAACCAAACTTCCACGCAGACAGAAATCCCTTTTGTTGACTTCTCCGGAGCCTTTACTGGGAGAGCTGCCCGTCGTAATCTCTTAAGAAATGATAGAGTATTCTATGGGAATTTATAAATGAATGGAATCGAATGTAAATCGTCGTATTTGAACATGGCTGAACACGCTGGGAAAAGAGGTTAACAATGATGTGGATGAAAAATAGCTATATGCTGACATTTATGGAGGCAGTATTTCTAAATCAAAACATTCAGAATGTGAAACCTCTACTCCCTCAGAAATCCCGGTCTTTTAAAACATTGAATACCCCAAACAATGCGGCTTACTATAATCCGGCTGAATTGGCAGAGCTTTTGAATTTCTCTCTCCGGACAATCACAAGATGGACACAGGATCGGCGGTTGCCTGGCCAAATGAAATGTGGTCATGCTTGGCGCTATGAGAAGATTGCGATCGACCGCGCTCGCCGGTTAGGAACCTTATTGATGCCTAGTCTAAGTAAAGCAGGATAAAACATGGATCGTTTTGTAAACAAAATAATTATATTTGTTCTTAGGTCTATTTTGGTGCCCATAGAGGAGATTCCTTTATGAGCATAAAAAATCTTGGTAATCATCGATGGGAAGTGCGTGCTAGGTGTCGGATAATTGGCCAAGTGATAAGTAGGAAAAAAATAATCACTGGTACAAGAATCGATGCACGAACAATGGAAGTTGAGCTCTTTAAAGAGCTTGCTGACCTGAAAAAGAACGCAGCACCCACGATCAGTTCTTTGAAATTACATACATTTGGCGATGTGCTAAAATTCTGGGCCGATAACACGGAAGCGAAGCTTGATACAATACAAACAAGTATTGACAGAATGGTTGAAGATACTGGCTCTGTTCGTCATGAAGAAATTAAAGAACGTTTTGGCGACTTCCTACGCGCATTGTTAACGGAGCGTGTAGGTGAGAAAGTTGGTGCAAAGGCGCTGAAACGTGCTTTAGAAAGGCAACGTAAAAAGAAATTAGCAATTGTGCGAACACTCGGTGCAAAGGCGCTGAAACGTGCTTTAGAAAGAGAACGTAAAAAGAAACCAGCAACTGTGCGAGTACTCGGTGGATACATAAAGTCATCAACACGGAATCGTTATCTTGCTTATGCCAAAGCGGCATATAACTATTCTGTTTCGGAGGGTAAGGTAAAAGAGAATCCGTTAAAAGGGTTTAAAAAACTTTATGAAAAGCCACGAGATCGGGTCTGGGACAAAGAGGAATATGAGCGGATTTTTGCTATATTGGAAAAAAGAAAGTCGTATTTGCTTATGCCTGTTTTGTTCGCCTCTAAAAATCCAATTCGAAAAGGCGACCTGATAAATTTGAAGCGGGAGAATTATCATTTCAACCAATTCAATCCGTTCAGATCGTATGTCCATTTTCTGCCGCAGAAGACGGGAAAGCGAAAGCCAAAACATGCCCATCTGGAGTGTTTAGACAAACGGATTATGGAATATTTTCAATCACTGCCTGAAACTTGTCCATATTTATTCCCTCGCATTGACGAAAAGGGTCGCTGGCATCAGCTAGGAGACTTCAAGAAGGAATGGAAAAAAGTCTTAAGCGAAGCAAAGGTAACCGGATTGACATTCCACGACATAAAACATTGTGCTATAACTTGGATGATGGACAACGGGTATACGGAGCTACAGCTGAGGAACTTGGGGATACAATATACCCAAAAGATGATTCAGCTATACTACCATGAAGACCCTGAAAAGTCAATGGGGACCTGGGAAAAGATACAAGAGAAGGCAAGTGTTGTGGCCCCTGCCTGTGGCCCTTTGGCACAAGAAGTCGCTTAATTATGCAGAATTTCGAAGGAAGCAGTTGACTCTTAATCAGCGGGCCCTAGGTTCAAATCCTAGCAGGCGCAATTTTAAACCTTCGGAATTTTGCTTGAAAAAGCGGTTTCGGAGGTTTATTTGTTTGTTTTTGTTAACGATAGTATCTCGCCAAATACCCTGTTTTACCCTGCTTCCCGCCTTCAATCTATTGCTCCGGGTCCTCAAGTCCGTAACAGTTTAGAGTCGCGGTCTTTATCCAGAACAGTAGATATCCAGCGGGTGGCAGCTGCTTTATTCTGCACAATGATTGATGGATGAATAACGGAGTTAAGTACTGTCAATAGTCCTATATCACAGTATTTATGAAAATAACCATAAAGTAAATCTCGCTATTGTCTCTATGCTATAACTGAGGCAGGGATAAAGGGGTCGGAAAGGGGATAGAAAGTGAGTTTCATAGCTCTTATGTCCAGCGGAAACGGATAACCACAGTTTAAAACAAGATGAATTTTGTTTCCTCATTCATTTATATTTGCATAAAGTCATATTGTGATGACTAAACCATCCGTGATACCCGTATGAAACAAAAGCTATAATAAACCGGATACCCCACAACAAAATATGAACATTGACCGCAGTTCCGAATACTTCGCGGGTTTGGTCCGAGAACTTTGTAATCTATCACGCGAAACCGAGTGGGTGGAGTTCAAGGTCAACAATGCCGATCCACAGGAAATCGGCGAATATCTGTCTGCTCTTGCCAACGCGGCGGCGCTCAACGGTAAAGCCTTTGCCTATCTGGTTTGGGGCGTTGAAGACCAGACCCACCATATCATAGGTACAAACTTTTCTCCCGCAACCACAAGGAAGGGTAACGAGCCGCTTGAAACATGGCTGCTACGCTTGCTCACACCTAAGATCCACTTCCGTTTCCATGAGCTGATCATCAATGACTTGCGGGTTGTGTTGCTTGAAATTGGTCGGGCATTTCGCCATCCCGTACGCTTCCAATCTGAAGAGTTCATCCGTATTGGTGCCGTAAAGAAGCCCTTGAAGGATGCCTCTGACCGTGAACGAACACTGTGGCGTATCTTTGATCAAATACCTTTTGAAGATTTGATTGCAGTTGAAAACACATCCGCAGACAAAGTGTTGCAATTGCTTGATTATCCAGCCTATTTCGACTTACTCGAACAACCTCTGCCATCTAATCAAGATGGTATCATTAAAGCACTGGTGGATGATAGTCTGATTCTTCCCTGCGAAGCGGGTGGCTGGAATATCACCAACTTGGGCGCCATTTTATTTGCCAAGCGATTGGAAGACTTCCGTTATCTTCAACGAAAAGCTATACGGGTCATCCAATACCGTGATATAGGACGCACAAACACTTTGCGTGAACAAGAAGACGGAAAGGGATATGCCAGTGGTTTCGCCGGATTAATCAGCTACATCAACGGACTTCTGCCTACCAATGAGGTCATCGGACAGGCGCTGCGTAAAACGGTTCCAATGTATCCGGAATTGGCAGTGCGTGAACTGGTGGCGAATGCCATCATCCATCAGGATTTCTTTGTTACCGGTGCCGGACCAATGGTGGAAATATTCTCGGATCGTGTCGAGATTACCAATCCTGGCACGCCATTGGTGGATACTCAGCGTTTCGTTGACACACCACCAAAATCCCGTAATGAAGCACTTGCCTCATTGATGCGCCGCTTCCGGATCTGTGAAGAACGCGGTAGCGGTATCGATAAAGTCGTCTCACAGATTGAGTTGTTTCAATTGCCTGCACCGTTGTTCGAGACGCCGGAAGGGTTTACAAGGGTGGTCTTGTTTACCCACAAGCCGCTCGCTGCTATGGATAAAGCGGATCGAGTTCGGGCCTGCTATCTGCATGCCTGCTTGCGGTATGTCATGCGCCAGCCCGTGACCAATACCTCGATTCGTGAACGGTTCGGCATTGAGGAAAAGAACTCTGCCTTGGCTTCACGTCTTCTTAATGAAGCCGTTGATGATGGAATGATCGTTGTTCGCGATCCAACCGTTGGAACTAAAATCAGGAGCTATCTACCTTATTGGACAGCATCCCCAACCAAGGTAATTTAAGGATAATTGCTTGATGAAAACCTGTTTTTGTGGTGTGGTTTAAATTATTAAATAGCATAATGTGTTGTTATTAATAGAGATGCGAAACAACAAAATGCTTGATGGTTGCTTGATTGTAAACTCTTCCCATGAAGATATCCCCGGAAGAACAATTACGCGTAGCTCTTGCTGAGAGCGAACAGTTACGCATTGAAAATCAACAGCTTCGGGAAAAGCTGGGGCTTGTCGCGCCACCTGCAACACTTGGTTTGCCTGTTCCGCCCACCACGCCCATTCCATCGAAAGTCGAGTCCTCTCCCAATGAAGTTCATAATCAGTCACCCGTAGATGCAAAGATTGCTCTTTTTAAATTATTTTTCCGTGGTCGTAGCGATGTATATGCAGTCCGATGGCAGAACCAAATCGGACATTCCGGATACTCACCGGTCTGCAAAAACATATGGAATCAAAAGCTTTGTGGCAAACCTAAGATCAAATGCAATAAATGTAATAACCGTGAACTTCTTCCCTTGTCCGATGATGTTCTTTACAGCCATTTAAGCGGCGAGAAAATCGTAGGCCTCTACCCCTTGCTGGATAACGAAACCTGTTTTTTTATCGCGGTTGATTTTGATAAAGAAGGCTGGCAGGATGGCGCCAGGGCTTATTGTGACGCCTGCCGGGAGAATCAGGTTCCTTTTCTTTTCGAACGCTCACGGTCAGGAAACGGCGCCCATGTCTGGATTTTTTTTGATGCCCCGGTACAGGCTGTGGTGGCGAGAAAACTTGGCGCTGTTCTTCTTACGCAGGCAATGGAAAAAAAGCATCAGATAGATTTTAAATCCTATGACAGGTTTTTTCCGTGTCAGGATACACTGCCAGAGGCCGGGTTTGGCAACCTCATCGCATTACCTCTTCAGAAAGAGGCTAAAGCATCAGGCAACACACTTTTCATGGATGAGTACCTTGCCCCTTATCCTGACCAATGGCGGATACTGTCTCGGGCCAAGCGATTATCGGCAATAGAGGCAGATAGTATCATTAAAAGACTGTCCAAAGATGGGAATGTCACCGGCGTGCGAAAAACAACCGAAGCGGAGTATTCAGAAGATGACCCGTGGACGTTGCCGCCCTCTGGCAGGCCCCGGGAAGCAGAGAAAATATTGGATATGCCAAAAAGAATTGAGCTTGTTTATGCAAATATGATATTCATTCCCAAGCTGGGAATGCCATCTTCAGCCATTAATCGTCTGAAAAAAATGGCGGCATTTCAGAATCCGGAATTCTACCGAAAACAGGCTATGCGTCAGCCCACATACAAAATTCCACGCATCATTTCCTGTTCTGATGAATTTGAAAGACACATCGCATTACCGCGAGGCATGATGGAAGAAGTCCAGGCTTTTTTTGAACCCCAAGGTGTTGCCACATCTTTAAAGGATGAACGCTTCCAGGGGAATCCGATAAAATTTGCTTTCCAGGGCACATTAAGACCTGAGCAGGAAAAATGCGTCAAAGCACTGTTGAAATCCGACATGGGTGTGCTTTGCGCGTCTCCTGCCTTTGGAAAGACCGTTGTCGCGCTTTGGATGATCGCCGCCAGGAAACGAAACACCCTTATTCTAGTCCATCGCCAACAATTGCTGGACCAATGGCGGGAAAGAATCGCGCTTTTTCTCGATGCGGAAAAGAAGATGGTTGGAGCCATCGGTGGCGGACACAAGACCGCGAGTGGAATTATCGATGTCGGAATCGTTCAAAGTCTGGTCAGAAAAGGCGGCGTCAAGGACATGGTCGCTGATTATGGCCATATCATCATCGATGAATGCCATCATGTGTCAGCGGTCAGCGTCGAACTGATCATGAAGCAGGTGAAAGCAAAATATATTCTTGGTCTTACAGCAACCCCTCTTCGCAAGGACGGGCATCATCCCATCATCATCATGCAGTGCGGTCCCATTCGCTTCCGAACTAGTCCCAAGGCTCAAACACAAGAACAACCTTTTGACCACATCGTCATACCCCGTTTAACGGAATTTGCATTGTCGGCGGAAATGACGAATGTCAAGATTCAGGACTTGTACACACTCCTTACTGTCGCGCCCAATCGAAATCAGATGATAGCCGATGACGTCCTTCGCGCGGTGGAGGCTGGGCGGGTACCGCTTCTGCTTACGGAACGCACCGAACATCTGGATGCATTATATTTTCTTTTGAAGCCGAGAATTAAAAACATTGTCGTATTGCGAGGTGGCAGAACAAAGAAGGAGCGGAAAGTTATAAATGATGCACTGGAAGCTATTCCTGAAAATGAACCGCGTTTGATTATTGCCAAAGGTCGATATATCGGGGAAGGGTTCGATGACGCCCGCCTCGATACATTGTTCCTGTCTCTTCCCGTCTCGTGGCATGGAACGATTCAACAATATGCCGGCCGTCTGCACCGCCTCCACGATTCCAAGAAGGAAGTCCAGATTTACGACTATGTTGACGCGATGGTACCGATGCTGAAGCGTATGCATGAACGCCGACTGAAAGGATACAAACGGATTGGATATCGCCTTCAATGCCAGTGATGGATAAACCGATTTAGAAAGAAAACCCAGACCTACAGATTGATTTTTTGGTTAAATAATTTTGCCACACTTTTTCTGCAAAGGGGTGCAAAAACCTGCAAAAACAGACCTCTGAAAATGTCCCTAAAACAGCACGCAACTCAATTGTTTTACAATGTTTTGCGAAGCCTTGCAATAAAGTGCAATATTATCTCTATGTCAACTCTTAATCAGCGGGCCCTAGGTTCAAATCCTAGCAGGCGCAATTTTAAACCTTCGGAATTTTGCTAGAAAAGGCGGTTACGGAGGTTTATTTATTTGTTTTTGTCAAAGACAGTATCTCGCCAAATACCATGTTTTACCCTGCTTTACCCTATAGTTGTGTTACCTGCTGTGTTACCTCAATAAGTCAACTAATAATTAAATCATGGGTATAGGCAAATACTTAATTGATTACATAACAAACCGCTTCCAGAGTAAGGGTGACATGTGCCACCCTTACTCCTTTATACGGTTTGCGCCCTTGTGGTTGGCAGCGATTCTTATGCTGCCTGCTTATAGGATTCATGTTCCTGGTTAATGTTGAGACGCAATGGTATAAGTAGAACATTAATATCAGGAGATTCATCATTTACAAGGATTGCAGAGAGCGGCCTATTCATCTGTAACCGTACCTTCGGCCCCAGGAATTAGCGTAACGCTTGTAACAGGTACTTTGCATAAAGTCCGAACTTGAACGGTGGTACGTTACCCTTACACTTAAGTGTCTGTGACATCTGGTTCGTTGCACGCATAGGTGTTACAGATACCAGACCTGGACGTTGGCAGTCAAAGACCAGACCAGTCTTTTTATCTGAAATAAAAATAGTCCTGCTGCATTCTGCATTATTTACCTTCTCCAGGAAATTGTATCTGGAGAAGGTAAATTTTTTAGTTGGTTTATTCGGTTTATGCGGTCTTTGAAAAACCTTCACTACTTTTTTACAAAGAGTTGCAAAACATAATAGATCCATTTGAGATTATCTGGTTTATAACATTGGGATTGTGTAACAAATAACATATATATTATGTTACATTAAAAGCAGTTAAGTAGTCTTGTAATACATTATGAATGATATAATTAACAGCATCTATGGTCACGGTAGGGGGTGGGTATTCTCACCAAATGATTTTGTTGCTATTACACCCAGATCAAATATTCGTATCATCCTTCATCGTCTCACAAACGCTGGTACTGTTCGACGAATAATGCGTGGCCTTTATGATTATCCACGCAAAAGCAAATATGCAGAGGGATTTTTAAGCCCCGACCCGGAACAAGTGGCCCAGGCACTTGCCCGAAAGTTCCGTTGGCGGATACATCCATCAGGAGAAACCGCTTTGAACTTTCTTGGCCTTTCAACACAAGTGCCTGCTCAGTATTTATACCAAAGTGACGGGCCTACACGCACCTTCAAATGGGATGGGGGGAAGTTATCTTTCAAGCACACCAGGAGAAAGGATTTAGCGGAGCTCTCGCCTAAGAGCGCTCTTGTAGTGAGCGCCCTTAAAGCGCTCGGGAAAGAGCGAATCGACAACAAAGTATTGGGTACGCTTCGACGAAAAATATCGATCAATGAAAAGAAAGCATTGCTCAAAGAAACCAGGTTTATAACAGGGTGGATTTACGATACACTTCTGAAGATCTGCGGAGACAAACAGAATGCATGACATTGCCCGATGGGCTTCTGGCGATAGAACAAAATTGTTCGAAGACGCTGCGGACAAACTGAAACTCCATCCTGCCATTGTTGAAAAGGATTTCTGGGTTTGCTGTATCCTAGATATTTTATTTCAGTCCAAGGAATGGGGACCGCATTTAATGTTCAAAGGCGGAACGAGTCTTTCCAAGGTTTTTGGTTTGATTGATCGTTTCTCTGAAGACATTGATCTGATTCTTGATTGGAATATTATCGGTTATACTATCGAAAAAACCTGGCAGGAGCGGAGCCGTACACAAGATGGTGTCTTTTCAGACAAAATGAATACAACATCAGTGGAGTTTCTGAAAAACCGTTTTCTGCCGTCATTTAATGCTGAATTGTCACAACACCGTCTTGACGGTGTTACTGGTTTGATTGATAAACAGGATCCGCAGTGTGTGGTGATACGCTATCCCTTTTCGTTCAACAGAAGCTATATCCAGCCAGAGCTTCGCCTTGAGATCGGGCCTTTGGCCGCTTGGGCTTTAGCGCTATGATAAACTACCCCCATTTTGCTGAGATAAAAGGGCCCTTTCCTTCGCAGAGTTTTGCACACTATTGGGAACGAATAAACCCTTCCTGTTAAAAAACAGGAAGGGTTTATTTCTGAATGATTATATGTTGACGTAATACGCTAAGACTACTGTTCGGCAGCCAATTTGATATTTTTCTTTCTTATGCTGATGCATTTCTGCATGTCAAAAACAGTACAGTTTTCTGTAATGCGGTCAATTAGTGCCATGACAATATGCTTGTTATTAAGGAAACTGTTCCATTCATCGAAGCCGAGTTGGGTTGTGATAATGGTACACTTCTTTTTATGTCTTTGCTTCATGAGGTCGAAGAATAAGCCGACATCTTCTTTGTCGAATGAGCAGTAGCCGAGTTCATCTATCAACAGACAGTCATAGTCAGCAAGCTGCCTGAGTATTTTCTTTTGTGAATAATCCGCCTGAGACCTGTGCAGAATGTCCATAAGGTCTCTGAAGTCGATGAAACGTCCGCGATAACCCTTATTCATGGCATTAATGAGATAGGCTGTTGCAAGACCTGATTTTCCGCATCCTGTAGGGCCGATAAAACAAAGCACCTGTGCCTGCTGAATGTAATTGAGAGAGTCATAAACTTCCATGACCATTTTCTTCTTGAGTTTAGGCTGTGCGTTGAAAGGAAATGTTTCCATCAGAAGTATTTCCGGAACCATGGCAGCTTTCAGCCTTGCCTGTCGTCTAAATTCTTTGAGATTCATGTATTCTCTGCTGATGATCTCTTCCAGAAAGCGATGATAAGAGACTTTGTTTTTTAATGCGTCCGCAAGTGTTTGATCCCATGAGAGTGCAAGCTGTTTAAGTCTCAGATAATCCAGCTGCTTTTTGATTTCGTTGTCCATAGAATTTATTCCTTTATATTGTTGGAAGGTTTGGATTCATTGTTTTTGAGAATGGAGCCGAGATTGTCAAAGCCATGTTCATCGCAGAACCTACCTTTGTTATAGGCCTCACGCTGCATATAATCATACTGAGCTTCTATTGCCGGCAAATCTACGGTATTCGATTTAAGGCTGGCTGCCGCTATTCTGGTGATAGTTTTAATATTATTTACCTTGTATTTCAGCGCTCTTTCCAGTGTTTGTTCAAGAAGCGGCTGCGCCATCTTCTTTAAAAGCAGATAAAGCTGTCTTAAGAAATGACCGGGATAATGAATGCGACTGGCTGCTGATTTGATAAAGTCAACATAGTCGCATACGGGCTTACCCATACCGCGAAGAGCCGTTTCTTCTTCATTACTTGATTTCTTTCTGCGTTTTGGCTGATATACTGGCCTTATGCCATTCGGAGTGAATTTTTCATTCCTGACATCATTCTTGGGTTTTGTATAGCTCAATGGTTCCATGTTTTTATAAACCAGAACTATTTTTTCAGCATATTCAATAATTTTAACTTCCTTTATTTTATGCTTATCTTTTGTGTATTCAGGCACCCAGTAAAAATTGGCCTCAAATGCAGCGTATCCGTAACAATCCAGGTCCCTGTAATGTTCCCTGTATGGCAATGAAATATATTCCGGTAATTTTACAAGATATGGTTTTTCTATCTCGAAGGTCTGGATGGGAATAAGTTTTGTTTTAGATTGTGGTCTTTTAGCATATCTTTCTGTTGCCCATTCAAATGCCTGCTTATTGAGGTCTTCAATGTCCGTAAAAGAACGTCCTGGAATAAAGTTCGTTTCTGTGGTCCAGAAGTTCCTCTCTGTACCAGCCTTCCTATCAGAATGCCGAATTTCATGAGCCTTCCATTCAAAGCCATAGTTCTTTGAAAAGTTCACCATCTCCGGATTAAACACAGCCCTTGGGCCGGTGCCATACAGCACAGCAAGATTGGTATTGTCAATAATGCATATTTTTGCGCAGTGTCCAAAGAACCGCAATGCTTCATCCATAAAGCATTTCATGGCGAAACGGTTGAACTTCTGATAAAATTTGATATACCGCATTTTGGAGTAGCGAAGATATAATCCGCTGCAGATAACACGCTTTTCTTTTCCGCCTATAACAATATTGTATGGGGACGTATCATGCTGCATTTCGTCGCCTATGATATCATCAACATGAAAACTTCTGGACGTCTCTTCTTCTCCAATACCCAATCCACGGACTTTCTGAGTAAGTGTGGAATAACCGATTTTAATATTGTGCTCTTCTGTTAATACCTCATGCATTCGTTGTATATATCCATCACAGCGCTTGTACACATCTTTCAGGATTGACTCATCTATTGATATCATATCTTTGCGGGACTTTACAAAAGAAGCGTCATTGTTTATGATAATGCGCTTCACTGTCTTTAAAGCGGTCTTTAATAAGCGCGATATCTCTTTTTTAGGTCTGCCCGCATGATAAAGTTCAATTACTGCCTGCCTTTTTCCCAGTGGTATCATAAAACTCCTGTAATGTTTGACGGAAGCCGTCATAATTGTTTAATATTCGCCGGGTCACACTTAAAGACCGGCATAAAAAATCATTGCTCGTTAAGCTTATATCCATAAGGCCTGTACTCAACTTGACTCCGTATGCATAGAGAACCTCCAGCTGAGACAACACCCGTGATTCCAGCTCGCTTAATGTATCCTGCGGCGCATCCTGTTTAGTGTCGCACTCTTTCAGTTGACGCAGCGTCCAGTCCAATTGCCCGCCTTCAATCTGGGATTTCAACACATCATTCCCCTTGAAATAAGCCTGAGCAAGCCGGTCAATATCACGGGTGCCGAGCCCCTTCCCTGATATACAACCAACAAAGGATGAAACAGCCTTTTTTGACACAGAATCTTTTACGCGCGTAAAAGGACGCAGAGAATACATATAGCTCCGTATAGGAAATTGTCCCAAAAATATCTTCTCGCGGACATCATCGCTCATCTCGTTTAACAAACCCAGCCGTAAACTGACCCAAGCCACCGAACGCTCAAGACTGCTTGCAATCTCCAAAACGCTTAGCTCATGCTTGGTGTGAAGCTCATCCACAAGCACTGCCTCCTCAATGGACATTAGTGGTTTGCTCAATGAAAGACGAAGAAATTTCATTATCCCCATCGCAGGGTTCTTCTCCAGAATAACCACAGGCAGCGTCGATATGTTCAATCTCAATGCACACCGGTAGCGCTTGAAACCATCCAAAAGAGCATGGCCCGCATCTCCCATGTCAACAACATACAGAGGATCCAGAATGCCCTGCTCCATGATCGAGGAGCAAAGTAAAATCTCCCATTTGGCGTTCTTAACACGAAGACACTCATATTGAGTGTTTATCAAACCACTCTCTATCTCAATCATGCCTTTTCCTTATCACAACATATTCACAATTTTGCTACTCTTTCTTTTAATCACACTTTGGTATCGGCCATTTTTATAAAGAATTTATCGAGTCCTTCTTTGCAATCACAACTTTCTGCATATATTGCCGAAATTTGAACAATTATCGCGTCCATCTTTGCAATCACACCAGAGAAAAATGGAGCTAAAACGTAAAGCCCTGATTTTAAATAGGTTGACGCGTCCATCTTTGCAATCAATGGCTCTTCCTTTGCAATTTCAGGAGTGCTTTTTGCAATCACAGTCTCTTCTTTTATGGCTTTAGCGATACTTTTTGCAACCGCATTATCTTGTTGGGGGAAAGGACTATTAGTACTATGGCCACCTCGCTTCTGATTACGATTCCTCTGAAGCTGTCGATTACGCTCCGCATATATTTGATGCGATAAACGGTATTGCTTCCAGTAATCAGGATTATTCATACGCCATTCTTTTTGCGCAGACACCTGGTTCATCTTATAATCAGTATCCGTAGAAAGCTTTTCCTTTTGCCAATGTGCTTTACGTTTCTTCTGGCATGCTGTCTCAGGACAATACGTTTGTTCCTTGACTTGTGGACTCGGTTCAAAAGATTTACTGCATGCAACACATGTTTTTACCACCATTCCCTCCAGTTATTAAACTAAAGAGAAAATCAGATTCAGGATAAACACATGGAAATAATTTTAAAATCTGTAATATTTTATATTGCAGGACTATTTAAAATGCAGGGATGCTAATTTTATGGGGGGGGTAATTATGCCAGCAGAAGTAGTGGGTATTTATCTAAGCGCCAAAGCTTGGGTTCCTCATGGTGAATTTCCTATAAAATCTTATGTCGCAGATGTTGTACCAAAAGTGTTTAAGCATCCTGAGGGACGGGTCAGGGCTATTTTGGCTGAACGAACCTTCTGGGAAAAAGCCACCATTCTGCATAGGGAGGCGCATAGGCCGGAGCAAAGCCCAATGCCGACCCGTTACTCGCGGCATTATTATGATTTAGCCATGATGGCAGGGAAAGCGCCCAAGACTAACGCTCTGAAAGATCTGAACCTGTTGCAATCTGTTGTCACATTCAAGAAAAGATTTTATTCTTGCGGTTGGGCTAAATACGATGAGGCTAAACCAGGAACCATTCGATTGATGCCGCCTTCACAATCGATAAAAAGTTTGATGAAGGATTATGAAGCCATGACAGAAATGATTTTCCATGAAGCCCCTTCTTTTCAATGGGTCATGGATCAATTGTTGGAATTGGAAAAAGAAATAAACAGCTTAAAGTAAGGTTTAAATGGAGTATTCGTGGCAGCAGGTTTATTCGGTTTATGAGGTCTTTGAAAAACCTTCACCACTTTTTTGCAAAGAGTTGCAAAATGTTGCAAAGATCAATGACTTACAAGGGTGCCTGTTGACACGTGGCCACACCATATAAATCAACGACTTACGGGTAAAAAAGAGCCCTCAAAAGAGGCACTCTTAATCAGCGGGCCCTATGTTCAAATCCTAGCAGGCGCACCAATAATCCTCCTGATTCTACAATGAGTTAGGAGGATTACTTTTTTCTGTTCCAAAACAGAACCTAGACGTAAATATACGAAAATAACGGGCGGTATACTCAAATTCGTCTACCCAAACTGTCTACCCTTCATTCAAAGGAGCCGCTGGGGCCGGCGGAAACAGGAAGAACTTTTTGGTTCAGTTCCATCTGTAAAACACGCTCTCTTGTCAAGCTGGCGGCGGTTATCGTATCTGTCTGTGAATAATGCTCTATCATAGAACGTTGTTTCCATCCGTCAATCTTTTGAATCTGATATGGCGGAACATTATTCTTGAGTAAAAAGAGGCAAGCGATGTGGCGCTGGACCGGGAACTGGATAAAAGGGCCATGTGTTTTGCCGGTATGCGGATGACTGCAACTTATATGTTAAGTCAGAAGCATCCGGTAAACGAGTCATGGATTCAATCACTCTGTTCCTTGCTAAGAAGTTGCGTCTGAAAGTGAACGTGTAGAAAATCAGAGTCGAAAACTTATGGAATGTAAAATTCCTGGGTTACACAATGACAGGGGACAAGGAGTCTCGCCTATGGGCCAGACAGTAAAAATGTGGTACGGTTCAAGGATAAACTGAGAAACGGTCTTCGCAAAGGCTGTGGTAAATCCCTCATCTTGGTTATTGGCTTGCTTGCTCCTATCCTGAGAGAATGGGTTCAGTACTTCAAACTCTCAGGTGTGAGGCAAGTCTTCATGAATCTGGACGAATGGATACGACACCGGTTGCGAGTAATTATCTGGAGACACTGGAAGAAACCGCGCACTCGGGTTAAGAAGCTTAAAAACCGAGGATTGGACCGTGAATCTACCATCAAGGCTGGTTACAATGGTGACGGCCCGTGGCGGAGTGCTGGTTCTTAGCATATGAAGGGCAGTTACAAAGGATATTTTCAGTAACATGGGGCCATATCGCTTCTGGATACTGTGGACCGTCTAAATAGCTCACGAACTCCTGTATACGGAACCATACGTCCTGTTGTGTGAGAGGACGGCGGGGGAAAATCCTCCCGCCTCCTACTCGATAAAGCTACTTCTTTAAATAGACATTATTTGGTCAAAATCAACCTTCTCGTGACCACTCTATCCCCAACTCCCAATTTGCATAGGAAAATGCCGCTAGGCTGATGTGCGGCATTCCAAATAAAATCACCACACCCCATGACTTTGTTTGAAAAGACTAATTGACCTGTGAGAGAATAAATGGCAATGTGCCCTTGCTTTTCAATTCCCGTATTATATCTGATGGTTGTAGTAGGATTAAATGGGTTTGGGTTGTTTTGGGCAAGAGATAATTCATCCGAATAGGGAGCTGCCGGTTCTTCTATAGCGATCACTTCCGATATATGCCTTTTCCAAACGCCAGCAATTGTTCCTGCAAAAAGATCTTCGCCATTTGTCACTAATGAAAAAACACAAGACCTTACTCCGACACTCGAAGCTATATCCGAAGCATCCAATCCTAAATTAATTTGTTCCCAATGGTTACCATTATCTTTTGAGCAATGAACACCATTAAAGGCTCCAGCAAAAACAATTGAATGATCCACTATTAACGAAAGGGCCTTTATTTTGGGGTCTATCTTCACCCAATTAATTCCATTGTCTACGGAACGAAAGAGCCCTCCCATTGTTCCAGCAAAAAGCGTTGAACCGTTTGCTGTAAGACAGCGAACATCATTATTAAAAGATATTTCAACAGTTGAATCCAAAGGTACATGCGTCCAAGTAGCGCCGTTATCCGTGGAACGATAAATTCCTTCCATTTGAGTTCCCGCAAAAATAACAGAACCACACACAGCAAGACATCCAACAGAAGACATATACTTAAATCCTATATTGCACTGCTGCCAACTATCTCCACTATTAGTTGAACGATAGATGGCAACAGGGCTCCCGTTTGTCATCGTAAACAAAGTAGATCCATTTATTGTGAGGGAAATAGGGGACACATTGCTTGGAAGTCCTGAATTGATTTGTAACCAGGTAACGCCATCATCATTTGAACGCGACACACCTTTATCTGTTCCAAGAAACAGACTGGTACCACTTGCTATCATTGCACGAAATGCGGAATTTGATGACTCGTAATTGACTTTTGTCCATGAGTTTCCATTATCTTTGGAACGATATAAGTCATCATGCGTACCAGCAAAAAGACTTGAACCGTTGTTGGCAAGAGAGGTTGTATATGTGGCTGTTATACCGGAACTGAATTGGACCCAGGTTTTACCACTATCCGATGAACAAAAAACACCTGATCCGCCAGTCCCTGCAAAAACAAAGGGACCGTAAACGGAAAGCGCTTCAACATCAATATTTGTCAATCCATTATTGGCCTGGGTCCATGTTTCTCCATTATCAGTGGAACGATATATTCCGCTTTCCACAGATCCAGCAAGAAGAATTGGTCCGATTACTTTAAGAGTATAATTTTGGTTGGTAGCAGGTAACATTACACCGGTTTTTGTCCAGGTTATCCCGCTATCTTTCGAAAGGAAGATTCCATTGTGATAGGTTCCTGCAAAAAGAATTGACTCGCACAGAGCAAACGATTGGAAATCACTTGTTATTCCGGAAGCAATATAAGTCCATGTTATCCCACTATCGATAGATCTGTAAAGCGAGTTATTATAGATTCCCATTAAAGTAGATTCTCTTCCAGCAAGTGTATAGATTTGGCTGAGTTTGAAACCATTATTAACTTGTGTCCAAATCTCGCCATTATTCGTTGAACGAAAAAGGGCACCGGAGTCAGTTAAAGCCAAAAGAGCCATTCCACTTACGGCAAGACCCTGAATATCCAAATACGTTAACCCGGAATTGGCAGCTAACCATACCGTATCTGTAGTACTAAATCGCAGAATACCTTCATTACGGGCACCCAGGAAAAGGTTCGGGCCACATACCGCAAAATTATCAGTAAAGCCAACGGTTAGACCAGATGTAACTTTTGTCCAGTTTGCTCCACTATCCGTAGTACGAAAAATATCACCATCTATAGTTCTTGCAAAAACAGAGGCTCCACTTGTTTCAAGAGCCATTATATAACCACCATAAGGTCCTTGCGTTTGCGCCCATTGAGCATTGGCTGGCGGTTGGAAAAAAACGAGTATTCCAATAAGAATAACAAGTTGTGCTAAGTAGCGCTTCATAAAGTATTCCTTTTTTTGAATAAAATTGCCTTTGTATTAATCTCAATTTTTAATGACAAATTCAATGGGACCTGCATTTAAACTTTCATTATATGCTTTGTCTATGGAATGCAGTAAATAGATGACCTTTGAGTTATTTATGAGATCAGAAACCGTATCAACATAAGACGTATCCAATAAAACAGGCGATTCATCACCAAGAGACTCATTGTATTGTATTTTTCTGATTATTTTATACCCAAGCAGGTTAGTAAATTTCAACTGATTCCATCTCAAATATACCAAACCATTAGCAGTATCATATTGGGCTGTAAAGCCGGTTGGCCGTGGAGGAGGCGCATTGGGACTTTCCGCCAATGTAACCAATGTAATATTGGTTATTGAATCTGGAATGACACGGATGGAATCAATAAATAGGTTTAAATAATTATTATCATTGCTATAAAATCCCAATGTATAAACGCCTTCCGGAATATCGCCAATTGTATATTGACCATATGGATCTGCTATTGTCAAATGATTATACAATCCTTCAATGTTGACAAGTATAAACCCGCTTAAAGAAAACGGTGCAATATTTGCACCCTTATAAACCAGACCCCTTATTGTACCAGCTCTTTTTAATACAAGGGTGTCCGTGACTGTCCGGGTTGAATCAAAAAATATGCCCTTTTTTGCAGCAAATAGATTAGCGGAAGACATACTTCCATCAATAGAATAAATTCCAGGTCTTAAACCGAGAAAGTGGAATTGGCCTTGGCCATCAGTATACATGGAGTCAACTATTATTACTGGATCGGGTCGATTTTTATTTACGGAGTCTTCTGTAATATTTGTCTTGTAAATGCACACCTTAGCATTGGCCACCGGGTTTCCAACTACATCTTGGACAAAGCCTACCAGTGCATTTCCAGTTTCAGTAACACTGCCGCCCGCCACGTCTTTACCCTTTCCGCATCCGATAAGAAGTGGAAAAAGCGTCAGGCCAGAAAATATAATTGCTAGGTTAACGATGAATCGTGCCATGGCTTAAAGCCTTCCTCATTTTACATTTATTGGTTAAAGGATAAAATTGAAAATTAAGCTGATAAACATTATTGGGGGTGTTATCTTTTGTGATTAGCTCCATAATACGTTTTCTGAATTGTTGTACTTCCTTTTTAATTAGATTAAAACAATCATCGGATATGGACATTGTTAAGCTTGAGATATCACGTTGTTCTTTGGGGACTCGATCCAGAGAACCACCGGCAAGCGTGATCATAGCTTGATGAAATTGACGTATTAACATATTCTTCACTTCGTCCCCTGTGGAAATAGCGTTATCCGCTGGCTTAATGAATCCTTTGCCATCTTTAATTGCAAGACCAAGCGCAAGCAGTTGCTCAATTGACTGTCTTGCCTGGCTTTCGCTTATAGATGGAAGAAGAACTCGCCCAAGTTTACGGTAGGCCCATTTTTCTTCGGGATTAAAATCATAGATATTCAAAAGTTCCCGTATTGCGCTATTGTACCATTTATTATAGTGCAGATATTGTTTTTCAATGAGTTCTTTTCCTACAAATGGCTTTCCAGTTTTAATAAGCCCAAGGAAATGCTGGGATTTTTCTTGAATTGTCTCTGCATTTTCAAAAAAGACAAGAGTTTTCAAATATTCAGCTTCATTAGTATCCAATCCAAGCGCCCGTATTACGCCGGGGAGCGACTTAAGAGTAAGATTTCTCTTGCCTTCAATTAACCATTGAAGAAAATTTGGCGCTTTGACGCCAGCACGTTTAGAAAAAAAACGGTAAGAAAATGTTCGAGTTTGTTTTTTAGCCGCATTATAGAAATCTCCGAGGTAATGCCTGTAATCAAAATATAAGTATATGTTAACTGCTCCGCTAATCTTCATGTAAACAATATATCCTTGTTTAGTAGATATTAGCAAGCGATTATTAACCAAAGCTTAAATAAAGTGTAATCAATTAATGAGTTAATTATGCCTTTTCTAACAAGCTTTAGACTCAGCAATCCTTTTTGAAAGAATACCTGTAATAATCAATTTCTGGTTAATCATCAGTTATTTCAATGATTAAAACTTGAAAGATTGCGAAGGATTACAAGGAAAAATGAAGCTGCTTGAAAGGAGTCGGAATAAAGAAGCGGTCAATCATCGCTCTATTTTCCAATAATTCTTGAATGTAAATACTTCTCCACTCAGAGTTCATCGGATCGTCCAGACAAGCTGTCCGGCGACCAAACCCGGATTCTCTACTTTTTCTGTTATCAGGATTACATTATTCTGACACATGATTTTGTGAAAACATCGGACAAGGTTCCAATAAAGGAGATTGTTCTCGCAAAGGAATACAGAAATGCTTTTCTCAAACAATACAATGTAAATACGATAAGGAGGCTTGACCATGACATCATTTGACAAGTACCTGAAAGAACAGCTTAAAGATCTAAAATTCAAAGAATACAAGGAACTTCTTGAACTGGCATTTCGGCTGAATGAAGAGCGTAAGAAAAGAGGGGGAACTCAAACATATGTTGCGAAGAAGGCACATCTGACTCAGCAACAGTATTCCAGGTTTGAAAACGGTGAAAACTGTAATATAATGACTTATCTTAAAGCGAGCCGCGCCATCGGATATCGATTATCCCTTGAACCTATTAAGTGGAACCGCCGTGTTGCCCATGCATAAGCCAGGCAAGAATTACAGATTCACCTCTTTTACGGATTGACGAACTGCCTCTATTGTTTTATCAAGTTCCGCTTTTTCTTTTTGTAAAAGCTTAACCTCGATGATTTTCTCTATTCCCCTGCCACCGATTATTGCCGGAACTCCGACATAAAGATCTTTTATTCCATACTCACCTTTGCAGAATGCAGCGCATGGAAGAACCCGCTTCTGGTCCAGAAGAAAACTTTCAGCCATTGAAACCGCACAAGCTGCAGGACTGTGATACGCGCTGCCGTTGCCGAAAAGCTTAACTATCTCGGTGCCCGCTTCTCTTGTTCGTTCCTCAATGGCATTCAGCCGTTCTTCGGGTATTAGTTCAGTGACAGGAACCCCGCCAACTGTGGCAAGTCTTGTAAGAGGCACCATTGTGGGGCCGTGGCCGCCTAAAACAAGCGCCTGAATATCTTTGACCGAGACGTTAAGTTCCATGGCAATAAAAGCCCTGAACCTGGCGGAATCAAGAACGCCTGCCATGCCGCAAACCATGTTCACGGGCAATCCCGAAATCTTCTGAAAAGCGTAAACCATGGAATCAAGAGGGTTTGTTATAATTATACAGAATGCGGAGGGACAATGTATTTTGACATTCAATGCGGCGTCTTTTATTATGCCAAGGTTTATCTTAAGCAAATCCTCTCTACTCATGCCGGGTTTTCTTGGAATTCCGGCTGTTACGATTACAACATCAGAACCCGCAATACCTGAGATGTCTCCTGTTCCGGAAAGGATTGCGTCCCGCCCTGTAACCGGCATAAGTTCCATTATGTCAATAGCCTTTCCCTTGACCATACCTTCTTTTTCAGGGATATCATAAATTACAACATCGCCGAGCTCTTTCTGGGATATAATATATGCAAGCATTCCACCTATTTGTCCGCCGCCGATTAAAGATATCTTTTTTCGAGACATGTTTTACCCCAATTGTATTGGAAAAATATTATTTCATGTTTTCGATAATTGCAGTACCAAACTCAGATGTTTTAAGTACTTTGGCTCCCTGCATCTGGCGTTCAAGATCATAAGTAACCAGTTTTTTCTTTATTGTGTTTGTAAGGCCCTTCTCAATAAGGGCGGCTGCTTCGTCCCATTTCATATACTGAAGCATAAGCACGCCTGACAAAATAAGCGAGCCTGGATTTACCTTGTCGAGGCCGGCATATTTAGGGGCTGTGCCGTGTGTTGCTTCGAAAAGGCCTATTGATTCGCCTATGTTTGAACCAGGCGCCATTCCAAGCCCTCCTACCTGGGCTGCACAGGCATCGGATAGATAATCACCATTAAGATTAGGTGTGCAAAGGACGCTGTATTCTGCGGGTCTTAACAAGACCTGCTGGAATATGCTGTCAGCAATGCGATCATTGAGCAGGACTTTGCCTGAGGGCATTTTACCATTGTGCTTGTCCCATAGATCTTTTTCAGTCACCACTTTATCAGGATATTTTTCGCGCGCAAGCTCGTAACCCCAATCACGGAACGCGCCTTCTGTAAATTTCATGATATTACCTTTATGCACAAGTGTTACCATTGGTTTATTATGATCAATGGCAAATCGGATTGCTTTATCAACGATTCGCCTTGTGCATGTGACGCTTATGGGTTTAATTCCAATACCGCTGTCGGGCCGAATGTTTTTTCCAATCTTTTCACTCAAGTAAATTATGACTTCCTGGGTTACCGGACGGCCTTTCTCGAATTCAATGCCCGCATAAACGTCCTCCGTATTTTCTCGAAAGATTACAACATTGAGTTTTTCAGGTTCTTTGACAGGTGATGGAACTCCAGGTATCCACTTGACCGGCCTTACGCAGGCATAGAGATCGAGTTTCTGCCGTAATGTGACATTCATGGAACGAAAGCGTTTGGCGATCCATTCGGACCCGCATTTAACGCACTTTTCAGGGCGTTTATGATCAGGCTCGCCTTGCTCTGTGGCGCAAGTCATGCATACGAACGGAAAGCCCCCGACAGGAGTTGTAAGTGGGCCTTTGATGGCAACAAGGTATTCACGTATTGCGTTTACAGTATCATCTGGAAGAATATTGTCTTTCCCATAAATTGGCATGGCATCGAGTCCTGCATATACACGCAGCCATTCGATTTTACGTTTTCCATTATAAGCCTTTTCAACAGCAGCATCTATTACCCTTTTGGTCGCATTCCAGATATCCGGACCCATTCCGTCACCAGCTATGAATGGAATAATAGGATTGTCTGGTATTGAAAGAATCCCGTTCGAATAAGTAATTTTATCGCCGGTTTTAGGGACCTGGAGCTTCTCGAACTGTATCATTTCATTCTCCTTGAATTTATTTGAATAAAAATTAAATTAATATTGCCATATAACTTCAACGTAATTATATGAAATTATTAAAATTAATCTTTTACACTTTTATGGAGTATCAACGTATAACTATTTTTCAATAAAAAGGAAATCTAATGACAGAACGAATCGGCAGTTTTTTTTTCAAGGCACGAAGTTTTACCCCTGTTCCATTTCTTCTTGTTATTTTAGCCTTTGCCAGGCCTTCATGGATGACCGTTATATCTGGCGTTTTTTTTATGCTTATCGGTGAAGCCATACGTATATGGGGTGTCGGATATGCCGGATTTATTACCCGCACAAGAAATGTAGGAGCTGATGTACTTGTTACCGGAGGACCTTTTAGCATCATACGAAACCCGTTGTATGCCGGCAACTTTCTTATTTCCCTTGGGGCCTGTGTTGCCATGGATGCTCTAATACCATGGACCCTTATATTTTTTCTTCTTCTTTATTCATTACAGTATCATTTCATTGTTGCTCTTGAAGAAGCCACTTTGGAAAAGAAATTCGGCGAAGTTTACCTTCGTTACAAAGAATGTGTGCCGCGTTTTTTCCCCGGCTTCAGAAAATACAATGAACCTTCAACCGTGGGTTTCAATGCTTCAGTGGCTTTTGCAAACGAGCGGAAGACATTTTTAAGCATATTTATCATAACATCAATCTCGGTTCTTTTTACAATCTTTGGAAACCCATTTTTGTCATGGATAAGATCCTAGTCATACGACTCAGTTCTCTTGGAGACATTCTTCTTGCAACACCTGTTTTGCGGGGTTTATCGAAGCGCTTTCCATTTGCTAAAATAGATTTCCTCACAAAAACACAATATGCGCCTCTTATCGATCAAAATCCTTATATAAGCAGAATAATAAAACTGGAAAAAGGCGATTTATCAGAATTGTTGAGTTTAAGAAAGATGATCCGAAGTGAATACGATCTCGTTGTTGATTTGCATAGGAATTTAAGGACCTTGATTCTGGTACCGTTTTTATTTGGCCCTTCGGTCACCCGCTTTCCCAAACATTCAATACGAAGAATACTCCTAACCAGGTTCAAAATAAATTTATTGAAGAAAACATTATCAGTGCCTGAAAGGTATTTGAAGTCGCTTGAAAAATATGGAGTACCCGATGATGGCATGGGGCTTGATTTTTTTGCAAGCCCGCGGTCCGTGATACAGGCAAAAGACATTCTTCTTAAACATCATCTGGTTGAAAAAGAACCTGTCGCACTTGCTCCTGGCGCCCGCTGGTACACAAAACGATGGCCGGCAAAACGTTTCATCGAACTTATAGAATTGCTTCCAAACAACAGATTTGTGGTAATGGGCGAGGAGAGCGAAAAAGAATTGGGCGAGGAACTTGTAAAAGCCTTCCCTAATCGCGTTATTAATTTTATGGGAAAGACAGGACTTCCAACATCAGGAGAAGTTCTAAGACGTTGCAGGGCAATTGTAACAAACGACACGGGACTTATGCATCTTGGAACAGCGGTTAAAATCCCGGTTGTCGCGATATTCGGATCAACAAAACGGGAATTTGGTTTTTTTCCCTTCCGGGCAAAAAACATTGTCCTTGAAAAACCTCTTTCCTGCCGTCCATGCACGGCAATTGGCCTTGACAAGTGTAAAAACAATACACTTGAATGTCTGGAAGGCATTTCAGCCTCTGAGGTTGCCGATGCTCTGAAACAGATTCAGATTACGGAAAGTCTCCCTCTTTCTTCTTGAAGATTGCTTCAAACTCTTTCCCATTATAATGAATGATGATATATTCCGTACCGCTTCCAAAAGTACCGGCATGGATCAAAGCATCCTTGTCCCCATCTTCAACAAGCATTTGAAGGATCTCAGCTTTTTCGCCCAAATAATAATTTGAAAGGGTCAAGTATGAGTTGCCTTTTTTTTCAAGCAGATAAACAGCTCCAGGTGAAAACCCTTCGCCAGCCTCAAAATTAACAAGAACAAGCCTTCTGGTAGAAAAATTAGGATATACAAATATTTTAATATCTGTGCTTGAAATAAAATCAAAAGGCTGTGGATCCATATCCCGGAAATAAGATTTGATAAGTGGAATTTCATTGGACAATTCCACAAGCTTGAAAGGGTGGACTTTGTAGGTAAAAAGACCTTTTACAAGAAGGGCATCTGCAAAAAGAGCATTAATCTTGAATTTTTGGCCTGGCACGTATTCTGTTTCAAAAAGGGCACCGTAGAAATCACACCAGTTAAGATGAAAGGCCTTAAGAGAGACCTTTCCCATATTTTTACCCCTTAGAAACACCTCTCCTGTTTCTCCTATGCGGTTGCCGGAAATATTCTCACACACGGAAGGATCAACAATTGTTGATCCTTCCAAACGGTTAGCTGAAATGTTTTTTGTCACCTTGCTACTGATTGTATAAACAGTAAGCATTGAATCTGCAATACGCCTTGCCAGCGAGTAATCCGTATTACGTAAAGGAAACCACGCCCGGTTGGGTGCAATGGAACCGGGCAGATAGTTGTTTACAAGCCCTGAAGATGCGGAAGCAAGAAAAAGGATCAATAAAAGCAGTGTTCTATTCCCCATCGTAATGAACAAGAGAATGAATTGGAACGTCTTTTAATTTTTCTCTTCCTTTTAAAAAGTCAAGCTCTATTAAAAAGACAAGGCCTGCAACACGCGCATCAAGCCTTTCCACCAGTCTTTTAGCCGCGGCCATTGTTCCGCCGGTTGCCAGAAGATCATCAACAAGAAGAACACGATCCTCTTTCAATATGGCGTCTTTATGGATTTCTATGGTATCCGTGCCATATTCAAGTGTATAAGATTCAGACTCTTTTGCAGCTGGAAGTTTACCGGGTTTGCGGATGGGTACAAAAGGCAGGTGCATTTTATAAGCCATGGCCATACCAAAAATAAACCCGCGGGATTCAATGCCCACAATTTTTGTTACACCTTTGTCCTTGAACGGCTCAGCCATATTGTCAATAGCAATTTTCAACGCATCCTTGTCCAATAGGAGGGTTGTAATGTCCTTGAAGCCAATACCCTTTTTAGGAAAATCCATTACTGTGCGGATTTTTTGCTTGAGATCCATAATAATTCCTTTCGTATGTTTATGTTAAAATTCCATTTTCAGGTCAGAATTTTGCTTCAAAACCTCTAAGTTCCATATCCGGCTCAATTGTGTTGATTAAAAGTTTATCAACCCTGGAAAGCGGTGGCCCTATTTTAAGTTTATTTGTGAAATTCTGAAGCTCCTTTTCATTACCCTGGGCAAAGAATTCGACATTGCCATCCGGCAGGTTTCGTACCCATCCTGCCAATCCTGATTCATCAGCAGCATCAATGGCAAAATATCGAAACCCGACACCCTGCACTCGGCCAGTAACTGTTCCTTTAATTGCTTTCATGATTATAACAGAATTCAATTGCCTTTTCTCAAATTATGATAGTATAATCTATTTTATAAGCACCAAGAAAAGGAAAAAATATGCATTGCTGCCCGGCTTGTAAAAGTGAACGTATCCGGATTCTTGACAAAGGCCTTAAAAAGATAGTCCGGTTCCTGAAAGGGAACAACCGCTATGTGTGCAGAGATTGCAGCGCCACCTGGAGGGAACTTGAGCCAAATAAAAGACTCAGGCTCAAACGGAAAAGAATTGACGGGCACGAAGAACCGGACGCCGCATAAACCACTGCCCATCAATAGTAATGACTTCCCTAATTATTTCCGAGATATTCAAGACCATTCAGGGTGAATCATCATATTCGGGTCTTCCATGTATAATCATCAGACTTTCACGCTGCAATCTGAATTGTCTTTACTGTGATACCCTCTATGCGCGTTCTGGTGGAAAGGCCATGTCAATCCAGTCAATTCTAAACAAAATGTCCGGTTTTAAATGCAAGCTGGCCTTGATAACCGGGGGCGAGCCTCTTATCCAGGAAGAAAGTCTTTTACTCATGAAAGCTTTGATTAACAAAGGTTACAAAGTGCTCCTCGAAACAAACGGGTCCATTGACATAGCACAAGTGCCTCCTGATGTTGTAAAAATTATGGACATCAAAACTCCAGGCAGCGGTATGTCTGGATATAATTTATATGATAATATACGACATCTTGATTACAAGGATGAGGTTAAATTCGTTATCACAAACAGGGTTGATTATCTATTTGCAAAAAAGGTCATAAATAAATATGCATTGACAAAAAAATGTAAAGTGCTGATGTCTCCGGTTGATAAGAAAAACCCGGCTGATAAACTGGCATCATGGATTATCAGGGATAATCTGGAAGTAAGACTCAATCTCCAGTTACACAAAATAATCTGGCCTAAAAAGAACAGGGGAGTATAATGAGGAAAAGTAAAAAAGTGCTTGTAGTTTTTTCAGGCGGCCAGGATTCAACCATTTGCCTCTTTTGGGCCTTAAATAAATTTGGGGCCAAAAACGTTACGGCACTTACCTTTGATTATGGACAACGTCATCGAATAGAGCTTGATAGCGCCCGTGCCATAGCAAAACTTGCCAAGGTTCCTCTCTCGGTCCTTAAAATCAACACATTCAACATGATTGGCAACAACTCTCTTACCGGCAAGTTACCGGTGAAACAAAAAAAAGGTCCACATGGCCTGCCGAATACCTTTGTACCTGGCAGGAATATAATTTTCCTTACCTTTGCAGCGGCATTTGCTTATGGAAAAGGAATCGGCAACCTTGTCACAGGGGTGTGTGAAGCGGATTATTCGGGTTATCCGGATTGCAGGGAAAAGACCATGCGCTCCCTTGAAAAAACCCTCTCTCTTGGTATGGACTTTTGCTTTACAATTTACACGCCGCTTATACACAAGACAAAGTCGGAAGCTCTTTTTATGGCACAGCGTTTGGGAGCATTTAAGGCCCTGACATTGAGCCACACATGTTATAACAACAGGTTCCCCCCATGCGGGAAATGTCCTGCATGCATACTTCGCGCAAATTCATTCAGGGACGCTGGGATTAAAGATCCTATCTTTTTAAGGAAAATGTAGTTTACTTTATCAAAATTTGTTTGACAATAAGATGCGTACCTTTGCTGTCTGTTATCCGCAAAATATACAATCCATTCGGCAATCTTACAGAATACGCCAATTGATTTATCTGCTTTTGTCTCAGTGTCGCGGTATGCACTAGTCTGCCTTCAATATTAAATATCTTTAAATGCATTGGTGCATTCTCGTGATTTAAAGCCAATGTCTGACCACTTTTCCCTTCTGTAATTGTTTCAATAGGTACGCTACCAACACTCTGCAGCGGATGGGGATAAGTGTATGGTTCATATACCAGGTTCCAGGTATTAGCCGCCGAATTATCGACAACCAATAGATGGGACACTTATTGGGAAAAGAGAAAGCTGTTCCTCTCTGAGGCAAACAGGGTTTTCTTGAGAAATGCCGCGTAGGGGGTATACAGTAGCTGTCATGTACCCATCGTATGTATCTAATTTGTTATTATAATTTTAGAATTTGCAGAAATTATTGGAAGCTTAAGATACCTGATATAAATAAATTTAAAATTGTGTGCTTATAGATTACGAAGCTATGTTCTGGTTATATCTTTTTGAAACAAATACCCTGTCAATCAATCCAGTTTACTATTTCCAAGCCTTTGATGTTCTTGAAATCATCGGTATTGTTTGTAACCAATATTGCGCCGGATGAAATCGCATGCGCGGCAATAAGCGTATCGAACCTGTGACGGCCGAGGTGCTTTCCATGTGCACGAAGCCGGCCATAAGCACGTGCTGCCTTGCGGTCAAAATCAAGGACAGGAATAAGTTCTATAAGATTGTCCAGTGCTTTTCTGCGGTCAGCCGATAGGGAGGGTTCCCGTTCTACCCCATGTTCCAATTCAGCCAATGTGACGGTGGAAATGACAATATCACCGACTTTTAAGTCTGCCATTTTCTGCGCAACAGAGGGGGGTTGATGCTTAAACAAATGGATGCATATGTTTGTGTCAAGAAGGTACTTCACCATTTTCTCTCTGGCTCCGCACCCCTTTCACGGCCTTCCTTCATAAACCCTTTATCAAATGCTGCAAATCGTTCCAGGACATTGCCCAAACTTCGGGCTGCGGGCCTAATTCGAATGCCGCCTGTCTGTTGCTCTATCTCAACCTCGGTACCCTCACGGCCAAGACGAATTGAGGCAGGAATACGGACTGCAAGAGAATTTCCGCTTCTGAATATTTTTGTCACCACTTCAAACTCCTTTATAACGTATATACGTAAAGATATACATTAACGTATAAAATAGCAAGCACCTCAATATTTTCCGTATGTAAAAATTGTCTGATCATTTATTGCAAGCGGATAACCGACTTGGTGCCTTTATTTTTTTTTCCAGTAATCGTGTAAAAGAACTGCGGTAAGCAGTCCAATTTGGTTTTTTCTTGATATTGTTTAATGAAAAACATATATTAATCGATAGATATACATATATTTGCTTAGATATATACATATATGGAACAACGACTTTTCTCCATTGGTAAAACAGCCAAACAGTTGGGTGTTTCAATTGATACTATTAGAAGATGGGATCAGGAAGGCATACTTAAATCTTTTAGACCTTCGGCAACAAGCAATCGTTATTTCCGCAAAGAGGATATTGATATGTTCCTCGAGAAAAGTAATCCGGTTGGTGAATCTGAATTAATAAGTCTTGCAAAAAAGTGGGTGACATCAGAATCAGGATTTCCAATATCTTCATCCTTGCATTGCAGAACAAGCGATATTTTTAATGGCAGATTAGATAATTTTGCAATGGAATTGAACCTGTTTCCGGAGTTAAAAGAATCTTTTCCTCTTGTTGTTGCCATAACAGGGGAAATCGGCAATAATTCCTTTAACCATAATCTTGGCAATTGGCCTGATACGCCGGGTTTATTATTCGGTTATGATATAAGGAAAAAGCATTTAGTCCTGGCAGATAGAGGGCAGGGGGTTTTAAAAACACTGAAAGGTGTTTTGCCCGACCTGAAAGATGATGAGGAAGCATTGCATGTGGCATTTACTCAGTATGTATCAGGCCGTGCGCCGGAAAACAGAGGTAATGGATTGAAGTTTGTAAAGGATGTTGTCGTTGCAAATCCATTTTCATTGCAATTTTATTCAGGGCATGCCATCTTGAACCTGGACCAAGAACATCCGGTAGTGATTGTCAAAAAATCGGATGCTACAGTTCATGGATGTTTGGCTATTCTTTCTTTTTCCGGGAGGGGACCATGAAAATCCTTCTTGAGAAATTCGGGACCATTCTTGTTTCACGACCTTCGGGCAAGGAAGCCTACCTTGCCCTTCAGCCCATGCTGAAAGGAAACAAAGAGGCGGAGGTCATTGAAATAGACTTTTCAGGGGTCATGGTGCTTGCTCCCTCCTGGGCAGATGAATTCCTGTCGCCCCTAATGATACGGTTTCCTGGGCGCGTAGTGCTTTTAAACACAGGGAATTCGTCCGTTAAAGCCACGCTTGAAACACTGGAAAAGGCGAAAAGCCAGAACCATATATAGGTAGAATGCCTCAAGGAGGCACTTTACCATACGCCATTGAACAGAATTTAAGATCGGCTCTTTATTTTGCAATTACAAGTTGAAATCAACACAGCTTATTCTTTTTTCCACTCATCTGGAATATCTTCCGGCATTATTCTTTGAAATACTTTATATCCGATTTTAACAAATTCATTCCATATTTAGCCATCCTGAATGGTGGTACATCATTAAACGAACGCGGTACGGCGCTCTTTTTAAGAATCTGTTTTGCATCAGCAATTTCTGTTGCGGTTATCTTATTCAACATTGGAACCAGCCATTTGCCCGGGTATAAAATAATTGCGTCGCAAAAACCATCATCAGGGGCCTTGAATGCAAACGAGACGCCATATTCAGGATAATGCTGAATTATCAGACCGTTTATTGTGTCTTTGAATATGGATGGCCCGAATGCTATGTCTATGGAATTATGTCCAGCACCTATTGTAAGCTCTGTTCCAAAATTCGTTTCTCTGAACCTATTCAATCTTTCCTGTCCGGGTGAATTGGAAATAATAAACCGTTCCGCCCTTCCTTCATAGAAAAGCATTTCCACCTTATAGGAAAATCCGTCCGTGTAACTGACTATCTTTACTGGCATTGAATCGAATACACTTTCCCTGTTAAGGCCGTAAATTGAATCCACTTTGCTGATGGAATCCCCGATTGCAATCTTATCTATAGAGGGATTTGAATAATAGACCGGTGACCAGTTGGAAAACTCATTTATTGAAATATCATAAATTGAAGAATACGAGGATTGCTTTAAACAATAATCCAAAAGATCAATACGAATCCCAAAACCAAGACTAAGCCCGGTCCAGCCCGAGTTGTTTATCGCAATCACCTTACCGGTTTGATCAAAAATCGGGCTTCCGCTGGTACCGCCGGTAAGATCAAAGTTGTGCTGAACAATATATTTTGGTTCAGAATTATTTGTTGACGAAAAGGGATGGAGCGCTGAAATTGTACCCTCTTTAAAAACCGGTTCAGGATATGTTCGTCCCATATAGAATGCAATTTCTCCAGGATAACCGAGCGTGGCTATTGGAGTGCCTTCGGTTAGACTTTCGAGAATTGATAATGGCTCAAGTGATACAGGATCCGGCAATACTTCATCTGTGTAAAACAAAGAGTAGTCCGGTGAAAAAAGCCCGTTAAAACCCTGGTGAACAACATATTTATTCAGTATAATACATTCAGGCGACGAGGTTGGAGTGCCTGATTTTACAGCAACAAATTTCAAATCCTCCTTGAAATATGAATGATAATAGTCAAGGCCATAGGGGGCGCCAAGGGCAATATGACCATTTGTTGCGATATGATGAGGATCAACCGCAAAACCAGTACCAAATATAAACACCTCGTTGTCGGATTTCTTGAAACCTATCATGTATGTGGCTTTTTTGATTGAAAAAGCATTATCTGACCATGACCCTGACAACGGATCTCCTTTTGGACCTGTTGTTGCATCATTAGTACTGCAGCCTGTGAATAAAACCTGAATTGCTATTGCGGAAATCAGTATTGATAAAATGATTTTCATATTTAATTTCCTCTCTTACGCCAGATTGAATAACTTGGTAAATAATTCCAACTACTGCTTACATTATAAACTTTAACATAAGTTCGGCCTGAAGTATTTATAACCAGACTATCTGTTCCCGGATAATATATACTGCCGCTGCTTTTAAAAACCTGGTTTGAATCCAGTACTGTATATTTGATAGAACCATAATTAAAATAACCATCATCAAGGCTGCTAATATAAAGTGTTTCAGGGACCTGTTTGTTTACATTAAAATAAACATAATCAGTATCCTGAAGGCTTGTCATGCCAACCAATGTATGATAACTCTTTGTTCCGGCAGAATCCAACAAGGAAGCCTTTTCCGGAGTATTGTCTGGTTCATAGGCATCAACTTGACTTGCGCCTTTTTTACGCCAGATATTATACACAGCAACACTATTATTATAACTATAACTATAATTGTAATTATAGACCCGAATATAAATACGGCCTGTTTGATGGATGATTATTGTATCTGTACCGGTATAAAGCGAACTACTTTCGATATGATTATAGATAGAGTCCATTACTGAATAGTATAAATATGCATTTGAAATGGAACTTACGAATAATGTTTCCGGGCAACTGATTATAGCATCAAAATAGATATAATCCGTGTCAGGGTGCGCATTAGTTCCGGTTAAGGTATGAAGGGCTTTTGTGCCATTTGAATCAAGAAATGAAGCAAGCGCAGGAGTACTATCAGGTTCAAATTCATCTTCCGCACTTGGTAATTCTTTTACTTCAATCTGATATTGGCCTACATATTTATTAACAATGGTGTCTTGATAGGAGCTGTAGCTATACGAATAATTTATATAGATATAAACAATACCAGATTCATCAGGTCTAAGTATAGTGAAGATTGAGTCTTTAACAGAATAATCATTATTATCAATTTCAACTTTTAAACTTGCGCTGGTATCAGCTTTTGATATTTTTACATAGTACGAATGTTTTGCCCTTACCATGAATTTAACCATGTCCTGATCATTTTTAGGATAAATTGTATGTATTTGAGCTGCCCCATCCGTTGATATGAAAGTGGCCCAGTTATCATCAGGTTCATAAATATCCGGCACACAATTCATTTGCGGGTGGCTGACCTTAATTGTATATGACAAGGTGTCTGTTTGCGAATATGTTCTTATTTTAAGAAAATAAAAACCTGTTTTTTTGCAGCTGAATGAAACTGAAGCATTATACCCTTTTATATTATCATCGTTAAAAGCTATGACACGTGATGTATCCGGTCCATATAGATAAATACGGGTGTCTCCAGAGGATGCGATTTCAGCCTCGTAAAACTGGCCTGAATCCGCCTGAAATTTGAAATAATCTTCATCCTCTTTTGGATTAATGATCTGGGCTAAAGCTTCAGAATCCGGGTAAATTATTATTGCCTGGCTGAATGCATCAGCATCCAATGTATTCTCCAGCCCCTGAGATCGATCTAAATTCCCTGATATTTCACTGGATACAGGTGAATTGGGAAGACCTTTTTCCGTGCAACCGGTGAGCAATAAAACCGTTGCCAGCAATTGCAATCCTCTTAACAATACAGTTTTCCTCATGAAACCTCCGATAGTTGAATAACAATTATTTAACAAATATGAATTTGTCAAGTTTTATAATCTTATTTGCTTGATAAAAGAGCTTAAAATATAACTATTGGCACCTAATAAAGTGTCATAGTTTCATCATAAACAGGTAATAATTTGAATGACAATTATTGTCATCTGATACTCTGTTCTTTAATGGGGTTCGGGCCCTTCAGCCCGGAAGGACGAATTCAATTCCGAGGATGTTTGAAAAACTGATAAGTCAAAGTCAATGCAATCCTTTCAAGACCGATTATTCTGTCTTTCCGTTTTGCCCCTCCGGTATTCTCTTCCGTTTCCGTACGGTAGTTTATGTGCATTGGAATACCCTGATCAAACGAAAGCTCCGCTTCAAATGGGACTTCAAGCAGTTTAATTGCACCATGATACCAACGGAAGTCGCTGGAAACAATCGGGGATCGCGATCCGCCGTATGTTGTATTGGTAAACAGCCCGCTTTTTATCCAGTCAAAAGAATAATCCGGATACAGTCTTGCAAATGCAAGGGACTGATCCGTGCGTAAATTACAAGGGAATTTCCATGAAAAACCCAGTAAAAAGAGAAATCCTTTTAAAGAAGCAGAACCTTTAACGGAATAATTCCCATCGCTTACCACTTCATATTTTGCGGGATTTATTTTAAGTCCTCTTATGGAGTCAAGCCACATCGAGGCAAATCCCGCGCCTCCGATAAGTCTCATCCAAGGCGAAAGTTCATATTCCGGCTCCCACATAAGCCCGATCCCGGGGCCGCTTATCGGCATCCCGGAAAAAACAGTGGAATATCCGGTTCCACTGACATTCAAATAATAATCGCTCATATTACCTTTTAAATTGAAAAACACGGTGTTCAAAGTGCTGGTAAAAGGTTTTTTGTCAAAGGGAATCTGTGCCAAAGTAGCATAAAGGCTGGATTTAAAAGCAAGACTGTCAAGCTCTCCGGAAATATGAAATGGTTTTACGTATTGGAGAAGTTGGGTAATAACAACGGGCCTTTCCTGCCAAGGAGTATAAAAACCAGCACCACAGAGCCATGTTTTCCTGTTGAAAATGGTTTTATAATTAAAATGCATAGGAATTTTCATCTTCTTTTAGGGGAAAAAACTTGGCTAACAGATTGTGGCAATAGGAGTTGTAGTAAATTATTATTAGGATATGGATGAGAAAGAAAGGAAAGATTGGAATGTATTTAAGCAGATATTCTCGGATCATTGGCCAGGCTTCAAGCATCAACATCCGATGTACGATACGGAATATTACAACAGCGTTGTAGAAAAGATGCTCGATTGTGGTAATCCGGAGAAAATGGGGTATGTCGAATATCTCTGTATGGATTGTGGCCAGGGTCACAGGGTGGTATCGATGAGTTGTAAAGGCTCGATGTGTTTACGTTGCGGGAAAGTCTATGTGGATAATTGGGTGAGCCAAGTCAGCGAGATGTTGCATCCAGGAGTAGTTTACCGACATATTGTTTTGACGGTTCCGGAAGTATTATGGAAGACGTTCTTTGATAATGTCGGATTGTTAGGACCATTTTTTCATTGTGGGGTATCTTGTTTGGATGATTTTTTTAGTGCAACCGCCAAATTTACCTTATGCGGGGGATATATCGTAGTATTGCAGACGAATAGCCGTAACGGGGAATATAATCCGCATCTGCATATTATCGGAACGAGTGGCGGGATAACAACAGAGACAAAAGAATGGAAGCATTTAGGATATCTGCCATACAATGTATTACACAAGAAATGGCAGTGGTATTTATTGGAGATGCTTAAGCGGGAACTGGGCAAGAAGAAGATAGGCAAATTGGTGGATGATTGTTATAAAAAGTACCCCGAAGGTTTTGTCGCCAACGTGCAGAAAGGCGATGTTCCCTCTCGGTATCGGAGTTTAGCGAAATATTTGGCGAAATATGTTGTGAGTCCTCCGATATCGGTAAAGCGGATAGACCGTTATGATGGGGCAGAGGTGACTTATCATTATCGGAGCCACAAGACCAAGCGTGTGGAGCAGGAGACAATACCGGTCTATCGTTTTATCGGGAGAATGATACAGCACGTATTGCCGAAGGGGTTCAAGCGGATAAGATATTTTGGTGTGCAGGCGACAAGAACATTTGAGAAAGTAAAAGCCATCATTGAAACAGCGCTGGCTAAGGTGAAGGGTGTGGTGAAAGACGGTATACAGATAATTGCGAGAAAAGATTATCGAGAAAGGTACAGGGAGAGTACGGGCGTTGACCCCCTTATTTGTCCACATTGCCGGAACAAAATGGAACTCTGGAGAATTTGGCATCCCAAGCATGGGTTCATTTATGATGCGCTGGAAGCGCTCAAGAAAGGAATGGATGCGTCAGCAAAAGAAATCATTGAAGCGGGAGAGGTGTTACATACCCTTCGGCCCTCCGCCGAGGGAATACAATTATCGTTGTCCCTTGTGTAAGACAGAGATAAAAGTCAACGAGGCCATCGTGGATGTCGGGATTGGCATGGCTAAATTCAACAATGAGTATCAGGATGGTGAAATGCCAAAAGTGGGATGTCCGGGGTGTAACAATTACTCCATGGAATGTACGGAGGAGCTCTGAAAGTCCGCCCGAAGGGCGCTAAGTTCACACGTCTATCAGATAAAATAAAATAATAAATAATAAGAAAAAGTAATAAATGCCTATTCTATGAGATCATATCTCAAAACTCCTTGCCTTAAGAGAAAATCGTCTGACAACTATTCAGGGGGCTGATGAAAGTGTCAGATACCGATGATCCAATGTGTTTCCTGTTCAAGGTAACGAATACCATGTACCCTTCCCTACCCCTTGTTTTTTTAACAACCCTTTTTTCACAAGTTTCTGGAGGTTTTTTTTGACAGTGTTACGGTTCGAACAGGTTTGAATGACGGATTCACGCAATGCAAACTTCCCTCTTTCCTTTGCAAATTTCAAGATGTTTGTCTCAAGTGCGGATAAATCAGCAAGAGAAAGGGATTTTTCCTGCTCCATCTTTTTCAGAAGTATGTCCTTTTGCTTTTTAAAGATGGCTATCAAATAGCGCTGCCATTCAACCATTCCTTTATGATCGGTTTTGAATGAAGTCTGGGCTTTTCTGAGAGAGAGATAATAGCGGTCCTTATTTTCTTCTACAATACTTTCCAGTGAACAATAAGGAACGTATGAATAACTTTGCTTGAGAAGCATCAGGGTGGTGAGGATACGGGATAAGCGGCCGTTACCGTCCTGGAAAGGATGGATTGCAAGAAAATGGACGGCAAATCCACCGATGATGAGGAGAGGGTGATGGATTTTATCATTGATTTGTTGATTATACCATTCAACAAGGTCGTGCATGAAAAGAGGTGTTTGAAACGGCGTTGCGGTCTCAAAAACAACACCCACGCTTTCACCTTTTAAGTTGAAAGCCTCAACACTGTTGGGTAGCTTTTTGTATTCGCCCTTATGGTGCTCATCTTTGCCGCTGTATTTCAGCAGGACTTTATGCATTTGCCTGATATGGTTTTCCGTTATGGGAATCTCCTGGTACGAATCAAAGACCATATTCATGGCATCCGCGTAGCCTACAATTTCCTCCTCATCTCTATTTCTAAAAGAATGTCTGCTGATGTTTGAAAGAAGTTTTTCAACCTCCGCATCAGAAAGACGGGCCCCTTCAATACGTGTTGAAGAGCCGATAGACGCTATTGTCGCCACCTTACGAAGGATGGAAAGCCTTTCTGGAGCTATATTTTTTAGCGCCTCCCATCGGCCTTTGAATTCGTCTATCTCGGCAATCTGGTTCAAAATATCATTTGGAACCTGAGAGCCAAGGCTTATTGTATAACTCATATCCATAAATATATCCATAAATATCCATAAAACCAAGGGTTTTGTATTATTTCAGGTTTTTATTCGTATTAATTATCTCAGCACCAACAGCGCCTTCGCACTTCCGTACTCTCTGCCTATGGTGTAAACATATAACCCATTCGGCAGCCGCACTGTACTGGACAATTGGCTGAGCTGGCTTTGTGTCAAGGTCGTGGTCTGCACCAGCCTTCCTTCGATATTGTAAATCTTTATCCGCAAGGTCGTATTGCAATCTATTGTTGCGGGCGCTTTGATGCTCTTGATTTCAGCATCCACTCCATCATCCCCTTCGGCATAGATGCAATAGTTGTAACTGCTCCCGCCTGTTGTTGTGATGGGATTCGGCCAACTGCCATACGTTGTTGCAGATGTCCAGCGCGTTGTTCCACCGGTGGCATCATAGTAAATGCCGGCACTGGTGCTTGATACATCCGACCATATGGCCAGCCAATAATAGCTGCCACTCTGGATACTCTGCGAAGAAACCAGGCTAAAGGTTTGCCAACCGGTGGAAGGGTTTGTGACTTCCGCGCTTTCCTTCAGCAATGTCTGCGGCATTTCGCCATTGTCGCTGTATATGGCGCATTTGTATTTGCCGGTAATACCGAGCACCTTTGCCTTTATCCGCAAAGCAGTAAAACTTGTTGCGGCCTGAAAACGGGCCGCATTGATGTAGTTGCCCGAGCCATCGCTGATATTGTCTGTAGCTGTTCCTTCGCTGTTGTTGCCAAGTACTCCAGCGGGAGCGACAATGATTGTAATACTTGCCGTGCCATTAAGGCTACCGGCCGTTGCGGTGACCGTATAAGGCCCGCCTGTCGTGTTTTCCGCGGTAAATAAGCCGGAGGAGCTGATGGCGCCGCCGCCATTCACGGTCCAGGTAAAAATGGGTTGAGTGGACATGTCCGCGCCATTCTGGTCTTTGGCAATAGCTGTAAACTGATGAGTACTGCTTATCACAACTTCCGCGCTCGCAGGGGTAACTGAAATGCTTGTCAGGATAGGATTGGCGGCAGGATCACCTGTTGTCAATGGATGGGGGTATGTATAGGGTGTGTACTGCAGTGTCCAGGTATTTTGAGCCGTGCATTTATAGAGCTGACCATCAGCCCCGTCATGTTTGCTGTTCCATTCTCCCTGGTCCGTGGCCCAATAGGCAGTGCCAGGAGTGCATGTAGCGGGACGATTGGCCAACGTGCCTTCCCCAACGCCGACTGTTCCGTTGAAAGGGCCGACAGGAGTTTGGAACCAGTCACGATTCTCAACAAGTTGCTTTGTCGCCTGGCGAGTACACTCTTCTGCTGTTCCTACACAATTCAGGCTGACCTGTAATCTCGATCCATTCTGAGTATTTCCCCAAAAATAGGCTGGGGCCTTTGTTTGAATCGGACCGGTCCCTGAATAATCCCATAATGTGGCATCTGTTGACATTCCAATCTGATCCCTGCATGGATACCCTTCTCCATCCGGCTGATTTCCATCAACACGCGAACTTCCTGTGCAGGGTCCCCAATTCGGCATACCGCTGTATACGTCAGACTGATGCGACCGAAGATTGTCAATATTAATGACATTGATCGAATAGTTACCATCGGTTGTGTTGTGGAAAACCATACCAGTACCACCTCTAATTAAAAACGGGCGATACTGTTTATCCGAGGGGGATGATGTAAAAATGTTATAGTAAAATTCCCACCGTTTAACTGACCGGGAATTCTCGGTTTGCACTCCGTGAGACTCAATTCGACCGCCTGTGAATGTATTGAACCTGGCAATGGTACGGGCACCTTCGCCACCATCCACCTGATTGATATAGTTTGTTGCAGAAGGACTCGTGACAATGAACGTATTGTCTTCGATATAAAGCGCATGTTCGTCTCCCAGGTTGAGAGGCTCAGACCAGCGATAACGCCCGCCGGTACTTGAGTTCTCACCCCAATATTCCACCCGGCCATTGGTAATAAGATTATTATCTATCAACCCTTCCCAGCTTGATGCCGCGTTACCCCATCCTTCAGCAAACTCGATAAAAGCATTTCCGGTGACATTGCGTGTAATGTGGTCGATACGGAATCCCTGTGGAGCCAGACCGCCGTCGGACTCAATATGAAATGTGGAGCTTGTGGATGTTTGATTGATTGTAAAGGCGCTTATCCTGCTTGCATTTTGTCCGCCCACGGCCCTGGTAAGGTGGACAAAGTTTCCATTGGTTAGTGCGATGGTGGTCACTCCGCCATATCCGCCTATCAAAGAAATGCTCTTATTGTGAATTAAGAGGCCGGACGACCATGTACTGCTGCCGGATGGAACCTTGACGGTATCTCCACTGCTTGCGGCATTTATGGATGTCTGCACATCAGCCTTGGAACAACTGGCCGCGGTGTGCGTGTCTGCCTGAACAATCATGAACAGTCCGCTGCATACCAGCAGCATTGCAGTCATCCTCATCAGAATGACTCCGCCAATTGATGTATTCTTCTTTATTCTTCCCCCTTGCCGGTTTTCCGGCTGTTTATGTTAGCTGCAATTTTAACTCATCCGCACCAATATCAAGGCTTGCTATTCTTCTTTTCAGCATAGTAATCTTTAAGGAAAAGGCGGTAGTCGATATATTCAAAAATCACAGGAATCATACTTGTAAAGATATATCGGGAAGGCTTTTTAGTCAATAGATAAAAAACAAAACGTATCCATAATGGATACGTTTTGTGGCTATAATTAACTAAAATAAGGATTTTAAGGTTTGGTGTGCATACTTGTTTGGATTCGACGATTCCAATACACTTAGAACTATCTTAAACCTCATACATGGACATTTTCTTGCGTTAACGACATGTGTCAGATCAACCCGGGAAAAGCATCCGGATGCCGTTCCGCCAAGGCAGAACATTAATTCCATTATCGCTGATTGTGACATCGTTTTGTGAAAATACGAAGAATTCAGAATCCGGTATTTCTTTGGCAATCCGAAACTGTGCGTTGAAATCCGTCAAATCCTTCACGATGCCTGATTTTATCTCTATGCAATAACGTTTCTTCGGTGACAGTTCCACTATCAAATCCAACTCGAGGCCTTCCTTGGTTCGAAGGAAAGAGAGTTTGTAATCCTTTTCGCCGGTCTTGTTCAGCTTGTAAATCTCGCTTATTAAAAACGTCTCAAATAATTGCCCGTATTCATATGTCGATTGACGGGTGACCGGTTGAAAAAATCCGCGAAGCGCCCTGGCAATACCGTTGTCCGTAAAATAAAACCGAGGACTGCCGATTTGTTGCTTACGGACGGAGAGGTGAAACGGCGGGAGATGAAATCCGAGCAGGGTGTCCTCCAGAATGGAATAATAACGTTCAACGGTCTTGTCGTCGGAGCCGGCCTCCCTCCCAATCTTTGAGAAATTAAGGATGCAGCCGTTCATCTGGGCGGCCACCTCCAGAAAAGCATAGAAGGGTTTGATGCGCCTGGACTATCTGTTCTTCCAGGATTTCCTCCTTCAAGTAGGTGTGAACATAGGCTTTCAGGAACCGGGTTTTATCATTGTCGTCCTGAAGTTCACCGCTGTAAAGTGCCGGCAGACCACCCCATGAAAGGAAACTTGTCAAATCAAAAACTTCTTCCAGTTCCATAAATGAAAACGGAAAAAGATAAAAAACAAATGCCCTGCCTGCCAGTAGATTACCGCCTCCCCGTTTTAATTTTCTGGCCGATGACCCGGTCAGTGCAAAAGTGATTTTCTCATTCTCAATCAGATGGTGAACGACATCAAGTAGTGCCGGAACTTTCTGGACTTCATCAATAATGACGATATCGGGCCGGTTACCGGCCTTTATCAATCCAAGGATTTCAGTTCGCAGCATATCCGGGTTTCTTTTGTATTTGAGATCTGGTTCGGCAAGCAGGAGATCAATCCATACTGCGTTGGAATTTTGAAAAGCCTTTCGCAAGAGAGTGGATTTACCCGACCCCCTCATGCCGAATAAGAAGAAACTGTGTGCTTGAGATAACTTTAATAGGCGGTTATACATATACCGAAAATATACGCTATATTCGATACGATTTCAACAATAATCCTATCATATTATATTGTAACTGGTTATAACAACTCTTGTTTTAAAATAAATGATAGTTATTGAAGGTAGCGGCGCCTTCATCGCTGTAAATAAAACTACCCGAGCCCGAAATGCGGGTGTTTCCTATGCCCGCTCCAATAGGCTTACCGGTTTCCCGGCTGTAAATGTTAGCTGCTATTTTACCTCATCTGCACCAATGTCCCAGTTCTCCGTGCGAATCTCACCGTCAATGTCATCCGAATACAAACCGGATATCGGACCCACTACCCCATGATCCTTTGCCACAGTATCAGTTGGCGCAAGATGAAAATCCCAGTTCAGTGGGTCCTTAAAGTTCACAAAAACCGAATCACGCGAATGAATACCTTTAAAATCAGGACCCGCACAGTCAGTCACATTGTAGTCGTTGCCCGGATAAAACTGAGTGCCCCAAGGAAAGAGCGCCCGGGTGCAGCCGCTTGCTATGGTGTTCTTTATAACAATCCTGTCAAGATATCCGTCCAGCGCATAATGGCAATTGACGAATGTGTTGTTCACTGCATATCCTGTGATGGTTGCAAAATGTACCCGGATGCCGCAACCGTCATAAGAGGAAAATCCGTCAATGATATTGTTCCAGAATCTGACAAACGCATTGTTCGCGGACGTATATGCCATGATGGCTCGGCCCGCGTCAATAGTGGATAAAATGGCGCCGTGAATGATACAATTACTCACATCAAACCGGCCATCACGCTGTTCATAGAACTCAACAGCATCTGTCCCGTTTAAATCCGAGGTCAGACCTATCTGTAAACCATCGATTTGCACATTGGACACCATACAGGTGATGGTGTTTTGGTCCACACGGGTTGCGGTGATGTGGATTCGATAACCATTGGCACCCCAATTCCCATGATGGCGCTGGCTTGTGCCGACCTCGGAATTGTTGACAGGCGTGAATATTCTGATGGGGTTTATCGGGCTTGTTGTCCAACCTCTTATTACCGCCTCACTCGAATCAGTCCCATCCGCGTAGCATGCAATGGAGAGCTGATAATTTCCGGAAACAAGGTCCAGGGTATTCAAATGGCCTGAATCCGCTGCGCATCCATTGACATTATTTCCGTCCAGTGCCTGACCCAGACTGTTAAAGGCACGGTAAATTTCGACTGACTGATTATTGAACGAAATCGTCGTGGCTCCGGCTGGTTGCGAGGCTGAAAAAGCGGTTTGGATCTGAAAGGAATGAGATGAATTTCGGCGGCTGATGTAGTATCGCATCTGCCCTGCGCGGACTTCGTCACCCATGCCAACATTATCCGGCGCAGGTGAATCAAGCGTCAGTGTCCCTGAAACTGCGCTTCCCGTACCCTGGTACAAAGCAGTAGTACCTATGCCGACTGAATAATATATCGGTGTAGTCTCCTTAATTTGAGCGTTGACCATGCGCATGGTATCTGTTTTCGTGTCAAGCCCTGAAACAACATAAACCTCCTGGCCCGCAAGCGGATCACAGGATATAGACGGGGTTACAAGATGGAGAAAGAACACTCCTTCGGGAATATCGGCTATTATAAACTGGCCGCTTGAATCCACGGTGATGGAACGGTTGAGGCCATAGACCTGGATAAAAATGTTTTCAGGTTTCAGTGAATCAGGTATTTCCACACTACCCTGGATCTTTCCAACCTGTTTAAGTGTCCGGTCAGCAAGATCAATCGTGATTTTCTGTGCGGTAGGCAAAATATCCGGAATTACAATGCCGTTGCCTTTGCCATCAAGCGACTCAATGATGTATATGCCGCTTTCAATTGAAGAAAATGAAAAAAAGCCGTGAGCATCAGTTGTTGCAACAGCCGGCCCGACAGGTGTTGCGATCCCCGGCAGAAAAGTTTTGGGGCGCAGGTAAACCCTAATCCCTGCAGCGGCTGCACCGTTCGTATAAATAAGCCGGCCCTGGACAATGGCATTTCCGGTATTGCTGGTTCCTCCTGCCATGGTCGGAGCATTCCTGGAACAGGAAAGGAATGCTGATACAATGATCAAAAGGTATAAAAAGTATGTTTGTTTCATACTGAAGCCTTTACCGTTTTCTCTTCCGGTCCATCTGTTTTCGGGTTCATGTCTTTACTAAGTGGAAACAGCTGGACGTTTAATTGATACACCTTGTCACTCTGTTCATCAGAATTAACAATCTGAATTACACGCTCCTTAAAAGCTTCAATTTCTGAAGTCAGCACCTGATAACAACCTTGAGATATTCCCATTGTAATTCCCGATATGTGGCGTATCTCTTTCGCGTAATGTTCCAGCGCGTCAGCTGCAAGCCCCGCCATTTGCCTGTTGAAATTTCGAATTGCAAGTGAGGTAATCTCGTTGCCGGTGGTAATTGCCTTATGGGTCTGCGTGTATTTTCCATTCTCCTGTTTTTTTACAAGGCCCAGACGCAAAAGCAGTGACATAGCCTCTTTCGCCTCTTTAACGGATATTCTGGGAGATATGGAAGCAGCAATCTTTTCAATATTATCATTGAAATTATAAAGGCAAATAAGTTCGCGTATCACACTGGTGTACCATTGACTGTAAAAATCGTAGCTGTCGGCGGTAAGTTTTTGCTCGGGGATGAGGTGCGCAAAGGATCTTAAAACAGCGTAATGTTCCTGTTTCTCAGCCGAGGTCCTGGCCTGGTTAAAACCGGCCAGATGACGGAAATAGGTGGCCTCTTTTTCATTGAACTCTATTGCCTTGCAAAAGCTCTCGATTGCATTGGCTGATAAATTGCGCTCCCCATCAATAACAAGTTTCAGAAACACCGGATTTTTTATCCCTGCCCTTCGCGCAAAAAAACGATAGGAAAAATAAGACTTACTATTCTTGTTTACAGCATAGTAATCTTTAAGGAAAAGTCGGTAGTCGATATATTCAAAAATCACAGGTATCATAATTGTAAAGATATATCGGGAAGGCTTATTTGTCAACAGATAAAAAACAAAACGTATCCATAATGGATACGATATATAGCTAAAATAAGTAAAAATAGGCTTTTATTGTTTTAATGGTCGGATGAATATGGATTCAATGTTCAGAAGATATAAGTCTGATTTTATAGAAGTCAGACAGGAAAATATTCAAGGAACTCTTTGGGCGACATGATACGGATTACAGATATGTTAATTTATTATGCTAAACAGAAATTATAATTCTGTTTATAAATTGATATTGATATATAATGAGTTATGGCATAAATCATTATAATTGATCATAGTTCTTTGATAAAACCAATCTACTATTGCTGACCCAAATACCCCAGCACAACCATAAGCTCGTTATACTGTTCCTGGGAATCACCATCAAGTTCAGGATTAACCTTTGTGAAATCCATTAACAGTGCTTTGGCTTTTCTGTTACCGCTTAATGCAGCCATAAAAAGTTTATTGATTACATCTTCGAGATCATCCACAATTGGTTTGGGCGTTTCCTCATATTTTTTTATGATGGAGGCGCATTCTCCCTGGGTATATTTTCTTACTTTGCTGTTTATGTTTGTTGTTCGTTTAACCCTGTTTCCTGTAAAGAACACCTTATCAATAAGAAACGGGACCGGCATATAGCCGTAATCCTTTCCAACCGGAAGATTTATCAGATATTCCACGGTTAAAGCATCCCTGGTCTGGTTAATCCGGCATGTTTTGTTTTCGTTCCAAAAGCCGAGAACGCTGTCTTTGCCGCATTGCCGCAGGGAAAAATCGGAAAAGGTCGAACCCTTTGTATCTATTTCCCTGCTGCCGCATAGGATAATTGAATTGCCATTTGAGAAAATAAATGTCGTGTCAAAAACTGAATTTGCGCTGTCCTGTGCAGGAGGGCATTTGCAAGTTTCCTGTGCGTAAACCGCAATTGATATAACAAAGAGAATCAGTACTGCGTGTTTGATTATTGATTTACTCATGAGATTTCTCCTTATGATTATTCTGTGAATCAGTCAAGAAGCCTTTTTTCTCCCTGGAGCTGCATTATCTCGTCCACATCCTGGGTGCATTCCATGCATCCGATATACCTTCCGCTGTCATTTCGAAGCGCGTAAAATTCAATAAGTACCTTGTGTGTCTTGTCTTTTGACTTTGTTCCAAGGTTTATCCAGAAGCGTGCCTTGTCGCGTTTGCCTGTTTTCATTTCGTTTATTATTGCTTCGACTTTGGGTAGACTCTCTTTTGGATGACATTCCCTGAAATTAAGCCCCATTGACGTAAGAGGACGTTTAAATATTCTTTTATTATGCTGGTTCCAGCCGATTACTTCGTCATTCTCGTCAATTACGGTAATCTCTATTGGAAGCGATTCTATTGCAGCCTTTAGAATTTCCTCATTCATTCTATCTATCATTGGCGGCTCCTGTGTTTTTTCCTGTTTGGATAATGATTGTATATTATATGAAAAGTGATGCGATTTCAGTTGGTTTTCTTATGCCTAAATCAGTAATTATGCCTGTAATATATTTTGCCGGTGTAACATCAAAGGCTGGATTAAGCGCCTTCACACCTTTTGGTGCAATGCAAATGGTTTCTTTTTTGTTTTTCCTTGTCATACCATCCATGTACAGCATTTCTTCCTCACCTCTTTCTTCAATTGGTATGGAATTTCCATTTTTGCATTTGCGATCGATTGTAAACCTTGGAGCTGCAACATAAAACGGTACATTGTTCTCTTTTGCGAGCACAGCTTTTTCGTATGTGCCTATTTTGTTCGCTGCATCACCATTTATTGCAATCCTGTCCGCCCCCACAATCACCATGTCGATCATTCCAAGCTTCATATAATGCCCTGCTGCATTGTCGGGAATGACAGCAAATGGCACACCCTCTTGTTTTAATTCCCATGCTGTAAGCCTCATTCCCTGCAAGCGGGGCCGTGTTTCATCAGCATAAACGAAAATCTTTTTACCTGCACGGTGTGCCGTGTAAATAGGAGCAAGTGCCGAACCCCAATCCTGGAGGCCGAGCCAGCCCGCGTTGCAATGGGTAAGGATATTCATGCCATTCTTGATAAGCTTGTCACCGAGTTCGCCAATCTTTTTTCCAGCCGATATGTAGTCATTGGAGATTGAATGTGCGGCTTTTTCAGCTTTTTTAAGGGCATCTGAGGGATTGTCACAAGTTTTGACTTCTGCTTCGATTGTTTCAATTGCATTAAAAAGATCCCGTGCGGTCGGGCGTGTTTTTCGAATAACATCAAATCCTTTTTGTAAATCAGCAGCAAATCTGTTTTGCCTCGCTTTCTGTACAACCTGGACAGAAGCATACGCTGCTGCTGCGCCGATGCTTCCTGCTCCGCGTACAGTCATGTTGCGGATGGCTTCAGCGGTCTCAAGGTAATTTTTAAGCCTGATGATTTTGAATTCATGCGGGAGAAGGCGCTGATCAATCATGTACACAACACCATTTTTCATCCATACGGCCGTGTAGTTTTTACCATTTACTTTCATGGGATACTTTAAGTTTCTTTCCAAATGTACATATCCTGTGTTGCCCGAATGTAGCCATGATATGCAACAGCATATCCGCCAATTAATAAATATCGGACTTTATACTTGGACAGTAATTTCAAGAACTCTTTGAATTCGCGGGGTATTTTTATCATTGTAACCAAAAAAGCGTTGACGTAAAATTTCCAATGCTGTGAATCGATCTTGATAATTTTTTCTTAACCAATAATGTGTCTCATTCTTATCAGCATTCTCAAGGCCACCTATTTCAAAAGCAGACATATCCATGTGGTGTAAATAGTTATGATTAGATTTGTTTATTTTTCTATTAGACATAAAGGAAATATAATCCTTATACTAAAACAAGGTCAACAAGTGAGGAAAGACAGAAAGGCTGGATATGCAGCAGTAAGTATTAGCAACTGAGCTTAAAAAGACTTAACATAAGTTTATTTAAGACATTTCAATAATAATTATATATATTAATATCAATACTGATATACTTTACATAATGAGATCTGTCATGAAAAACCGCATCCGTGTATTTATCACTCTCTTTCTGGCTTTGTCCTTAAATTCTTTTTCCCAATCATTGGTAACCCAGAGAAAACAGGATTTGAAAGAAGGAAAAGTAGTAAGTCATGCCAAACCAAACCTGGTTTTTTCTTTCCTGCCCGACCTATCAGTTCTTGAGAAGGATGAAATCAAAATTGAGCTGCCGGATGGTAAAATCATTATCGCTGCCAAGTCGCGGAAGGTTAATCGTAAGGATGGTATGTTTTGGTTCGGTAAAATCCGATCAAACCAAATTGGCGAAGTCATGCTGACTGTTAGAAACAGCCGGATAGCGGGCATCATTCATTTTGTGGGTGCTGTATATGAAATTACGCCCATATCCAATGAGAAACATCTGATTTTTGAAGTTGACCCAACACTTGCCCCCCATTGCGGTGCCGGAGATGAAACGATGCCATTGATGCCTGCGAGCTGTGTCCGTGGGGATACTGTAAAAATGGCGCCGGATATTGCCGCTAATACCAACATTGACGTTATGGTTGTCTATACTCCTGCAAGCCAGGCCAAGTGGGGCGATAGCGCCCTTGTAACGCGCATACAAGCTTGTGTCGATCAATCCAATCAGGCGTATATCAACAGCCTTGTAAATATTCAGTTGAATCTGGTTGGAACGGCATTGACTAATTATACCGAAACCGGATCATCAATAACCGACCTGTCACAGGTGACTTCAAAGACCGATGGATATATGGATGAAGTGCATGGACAGAGGGATTTACTGGGTGCGGACCTGGTCGCCCTTTTTTGCGAAAATACGGATTTTTCAGGTTATGCATGGATAATGTCCAGTTCCGATCTCGGTACTGGTTTCGAACAATCAGCTTTCAGTGTATTAAATTCCACCTGGTCTTTAAGCAATATGAGTTTTGTCCATGAATTAGGCCATAACATGGGGTGTGATCATGATTTGGCCAATACGACTAATCTGAGAGCCTATCCATATTCTTATGGATGGCGGACATCGGATAATGTGTATAGAACCATCATGTCTTATGCTCCGGGTACTCGAATTCTCTATTTTTCCAGCCCTAATTTAACTTATTCAGGATACACGCTGGGAGTTGCGGATCAAGCGGACAATGCCCGTTCCTTGAACAATACTGCTTCTATTGTGGCTTCATTCAGGCCTACTTCAAGTACAATTATTCCAGTGGCTCCCTCTTCCCTCACGTTCACAGGTGTTACCGGCAGTAGCATGACAGTGGGCTGGACAGATAATTCCGACAATGAAGCGGGTTTTAAGGTATATCGAAACACTGTCAATACGAAGCCCGCGACACCGGCCTATACCACAGTTGCTAATACCTCATTTCAGGTGAATACCGGTCTTACCCCTAGCACAACTTATTATTTCTGGGTGGAAGCGTATAATGCCGTAGGCCCCAGTAGCGATATATCGGGCAGCCAGGCTACTGGGATTCCTGCGCCAACAGCGCCAACAGCCCTTGTTTTCACAGGGGTCACCAGCAGCAGCATAACAGTTGGTTGGACGGATAATTCAGGAGACGAAACGGGTTTTAAGGTATATAGGAACACGGTTAATGTAAAGCCGGCAACACCTTCTTATACCACGGCCGCTAATGCTGTATCACAGGTTGATAATGGTCTTTCTTCAGGCATTGCTTATTACTATTGGGTGGAGTCTTATAATTCCGGAGGTTCCAGCAGCTACATTACCGGCAGTCAAGCTACTGTGCTTGTTGCCCCGGATGCCCCGACAGATCTTGTATTTTCAAGTGTGTCCAACCGAAAGATAACCGTAGGCTGGACAGACAATTCAAACAACGAGAGTGGATTTTACATTTACCGAAACACAGTTGATACCAAGCCCTCTACCCCTTCTTATACAACAGCAGCCAATGTGGTTTCCCATGCTGACAATGGTCTTTCCGTAAACACAATCTATTATTATTGGGTGGAGGCGTACAATGCAGCAGGTTCAAGTAGTGACATTTCAGGCAACCAGTTAACAGGTGGCGGAACGGGAATTTTAAAGCAGGAGTGCGAAATCCCATCCACTTTCAGTTTATCCTCCAATTCTCCAAACCCGTTTAATTCCTCTACCATACTTAAGGTAGGCATACCTTACTCTAACAAACATCCTGCTTCGGATGTCAATCTGAGTATGTATAATATGTCCGGGCAGACTATATCGGTTTTACATCTTTATAAGCTTTCGCCAGGGTTTCATTTTATCCCTTTGAGTAACAGGGGTGATCGTGGCGATAAAGTGGCTTCAGGAAGGTATGTGATAAAAATGGAGGCTCAAGATTTCAGGCAGGAGCGGGTATTAACAGTCTATAAGTAAAAAGTTATATCCGAAATTTTATACAACCAACACAATTTTCTTAGTGAAACAATATTTGCTGTCAAATTTAGTAATTGTAAATCATTAGTAACATAAAAATGTTTAAAATCATAGTGTTAGTTAGTGATATAATAAATATCTGTTAACTATTAGTTAACACTTATATGAAATTATGGCGTTTTTATATTGAAAATTCTGGTTTATCTTCGTATATTAGTAGCGATAAAATATGAACTCAATCTTCGAATACACAAACTATCGCAAATATCTTCTCGACTATTACAATAATCAGAAAGAAATCAGTTCTTTCTTTTCTTTGAGATATTTTTCAAAAAAAGCCGGGTTCAATTCACCACAAATTTTAAAATATGTCATGGATGGTGAAAGAAACCTGAGTGATACAAGCATTGAAAAATTCATTTTTGCACTTAAACTTAACCATCGTGAAGCGGATTTTTTTCGCGCATTGGTCAAATTCAATCAGGCAAAAACCGAGGAAACCAAAAACCACCATTTCAAAGAGCTCATCCGCCATACTGTAAACGGCCCGCTAAAGCAGATGCATAAGGCACAGTTTGAGGTTTACAGCAATTGGTATCATATCCCGATTCGCGAGATGGTTTCGCTTGAGGATTTCAAGGAAGACCCTCAATGGATAGCATCGAACCTGAAGCCGTCTATAAAGCCCTCAGAAGCGCAGAGGACCTTGGAACTTCTGAAAAAACTTGGGTTTTTGAAATACAATGAAATTGGAAAGTTGGTGCAAACAGACCCTTTTATTAAAACTGATGATGAAGTCCAGTCCATGCTGCTTCGGAATTTCCATAATCAAATGATTCGTCTGGCCCAGGAATCAATCGAACGTGTCCCTCGTGAGGAACGGGAAGTAAGTTCAATAACTGTCAGCATACCGAAAAGCGAAATCAAGAACATTAAAACCATGATTTCCACTTTTGAGGATGAAATTCTGGAGATATTGGCAAAGAAGAATGAAAAGGCCGAAACGGTTTATCAGCTTAATTTTCAGTTCTTTCCGATTATTGAAACGGAAAGGAAACCTTTGTCATGATACGGTTTCTGGCAGCTGTTGCTTTCATTGGTATTTGGTTCGGCTGTTCGCATCAGGGGCCGGTGGATGTTGCGAGTAGCGGGACAAAGTCGGGGAATGCGATGGTATGCGGCACGATATTATCGCCTACCGGGTTACCAAGTGCAGGGGCGACGCCAACGAAGAATGCCAAGGTATTTATTGTTAGGTCAGATTATAATCCTTTTGCAAACATGTCTGAAGACGGGTTTACCATGGATTCGACCTTTTCAGATTCACAAGGCCGATATGCATTCAGTGACCTTCCTTTAGGCCAATATAATATTACTGCCGTTCATCAAGGCCTGCGTAGTTTTCATGGATCACTAAATGTTGATGGTTCTTCAGATATTCCTTCATTGATGGATACTTTATGCCAGCCGGGTTCTGTTTCAGGAGAGGTGCAAAATGCTTATGGAAGCGGGTTAAGTGGGGTTAATTTATGCATCATGGGCACACCGTTCCATGCCCGGAGCATTAGCGTTTACGGTGTTTTTACACTTGACAGTCTGGCATCTGGCACCTACACTATGCTTCTTAAATCCTCTGTCAATCGTTTTTTCAGCATTGAGACTTTGATAACAGTTCTGTCTGGCAATCACGATACATTGTCCATGCCGCTAACTCTTGTCGAAAAATCAGTGCAGTGCCTTTTTGCCGGTGCTGACAAGGCATTGTGGGCGGGCACTTCCGGTGGACTGGCCCGTTTTCATGAAGGTTTATGGAACTATTATACCTCTGCTGCCGGACTTTCCCATGATAATATCACCAGTCTGATGCAAGATACCCAGGGTCGGCTGTGGGCTGGCACTATCCGGGGGATCAGTGTTTTCAACGGCATCTCATGGTCACCCTTTAGGACTTTCACCCCAATTGATTTCTCCGAGATCAAATGCCTGGCCTCCGACTTTAAAGGACGTGTGTGGATTGGGTTGGGGAGTTATCTTTACTTCAGCCGGGATTCCCTGCTGGAAATGGTTGAAGAATCTTTTAAATGGCCGAGCAATACCATTACGGCCATAACAGGGGATTCCTCAGGTGTTTGGATTGGAACTACATCAGGACTCCATCATCTGGTGGATACTGTTTGGTCCTCTTTTACCGTTCAAGAGGGGCTTCCCAATAATTCCATCAGGTGCCTTGCGCTGAACACCACAGGCGAAGTCTTTGCAGGTACGGAAAATGGCATTGCTGTTTTCAACGGAACAACTTGGACAAACTATACTGTTCAGGACGGATTGCCAAGTAATACCATTACTGCTCTTTACATAGACAGTAAAAGTGTTGTTTGGGCTGGCACCGCCAACGGGCTTTGCAGGAAAGCTGATACGATGTGGACAGTCGTTCATGATCCGCTGTTGAACAATCAAAGGATCAATTGCATTACCTCTTTTGAAAATAAAATCTGGGTCGGGTGGTCTAACGGGTTATGTTATTATAATGGAATTCTATGGCAGGGGGTACAATGAAAAAATACTTAGTGGTTTTGATATTCATAACGTCCTTGGTTATCAATATCTCCGGGAAAATTTCTTTCGTTGATCCCGTTGTTAATAAAATTACTTGCTTCGCGGGCCAGGATGACAAACTTTTTGCAGGAACTGATGTCGGTGTTTTCCTTTCCATTGATTCCGGCGTTACCTGGAAACTCTTTTCCCCATCCATGTCGAACATTCAGGTTACCTCTATGACTGTTGTCCAGACCACTCTATATGTCGGAACAACTGCCGGATGTTACTATACTGCTATCAATGGCGGACCTTGGCTTTCTCTTTTTCCGGATGATTCTCCGGATGATGCTGTGCTTTCCATATACGCTATTGATTCTATCGTTTTTGTTTCCAGTCAGGGACCTCCTTCTCTACGGGCAAGGAATAATAATTCCGGACAAATACTTTGGGCCAACAATTATGGTGGCGGGATAGGGATGGTTACCAGCAACAAATGGATTGTTCAAACATCGACCGGAGCCGCTCGCCTTTCGATGGATAGGGGGAATTCATGGTCACCCATCGATTCCGGTATTCCAAAGTATGTTACTATTCTTTCAATTTGTGAGGATCGCGGTGCGTTTATGGCGGGAACAAATTCTTATGGTCTTTTTATCCTTGATAGTGGTGCTTATACCTGGCGGCGAGTTAATGATAATACCCTGGAGACATCGAACATTATAACTTTGTACCAGACAAACAGAACTATCATTATGGTGACACAACACAATGTTTTTGTATCTCAAGATCAAGGGAAAACATGGAAAAAAACGCTCTTAGTTACCGGGATATTATCCGTATTTGCGGTAAATGACAGGATATATCTTGGCGGCTATGGCGGTGAATTGTACTATTCAAAAGATCATGGTTTGACATGGACGCCATTGTCTGGTTTATCGCAATCTTCATGGTTATGTGTTGGCAATCCTACTTCTTATAGCGCTATGTCTTGTATTGCTTATTCCGGAAACAACTATGTCGTTTTAGGAGCAGGGGGGGGAATTTTTACGTCAAGGGATTTGACATTTTGGAATATCATAACAGATCGTTTTTACCAGATTTCTGCTTCTTTCCCCTTGGATTTTCGTTCTGTTGTATGGGATGGTAATCAGTTTGTTGCAGTGGGCAATGAAGCTATAATTACTTCTCCAGAAGGTATATCATGGACATACCAAGATACAGGTACCTGTCTGAACAAAGTAATTTGGACAGGAACAAAATTATATGCAGTAGGATGTGATGCCAATAATGGATCTGGAGTGATTTTCATATCCTCTGATGGTAAACAATGGACAAAGATATATCCTGATTCCGTACAAGAAACTTCTCTTATATCAATACTTTGGACAGGTAGTGAATTGATCATTATGGATCGACATGGAAATATTTTTGTATCAGAAGATGGAATCAATTGGCGGAAAAGATCTGAGGTGCATTCATTATTCCTTGGCATTTCGTTATCCTGGGGTAATGGTAAACTCTTGGCTATTGGATGGAGCAATGATCTTTTTTTATCAGCGGATACCGGCCATACATGGATAGACAAATCTATTCATGGCTCTTCAATACCGATGGCCTGCGCTTGGTCGGGAAAGGAATTCCTTATCACGGGTGATGGAGATACCGGATATACATCCCCGGATGGTGATATATGGACCCCGGTTAAACTGAGTTGTGACGGTGCTACCATGGAACAAAATGGGTTAATCTGGGATGGATCCCGCTTTATAGCAGTAGGCTGGGGTATCCAATTTTCGCCTATATACAATGGAATCGAAACCCGAAAACCCATTGCTGATGATTCAATGTTTCATGGAATCCATATCAGCCCCAATCCTTTCAATCCCGTTACGCGTATAGAATACACGCTTCCTGCTGCAAATATAGGCTCCTTGAAAATATTTGATATAAGCGGGCGCACCGTGTCCGTTATTGCCAATGGCAGGCTTTCTAAAGGAGTCCATTCCACGACGTGGGATGCAGAGAATAGGCCGGCGGGGGTTTATATTGCAAGGCTTCAGGCGGGTACCTACTCTGCAACGCAGAAAGTAGTGCTTGTGAAGTAAAAAATAATTCTCATAAAATAAATATGTTAAATAATCAAGAAAGGAGTCATTTTATGCAAAACCCAATGAAAAACAATTTTTCCAAAGCTCGCATAATGCGCGCATTGGGATTGTTTTGTATTCTGCCGGTGATTGCGTTTGCCCAGAATTATTTTGAGGCAAGCGGACAAACCACGATATTCAACTTGGTGGCCGGAGCAACAGCCGGTTGGGACAGCCCGTCAACATCGTCCGAAAGAATCGGGGCTATGCCCTCATACAATGCTTTCCGCATCAGCATGGCTGGAAACGGACTGGTTATTCATGCAGGTGCCAAAGGTATCATTAAATTACTCGATATCCGCGGACGTATGGTAACGACCGTTGCTGTTGCGTATGATGGTTTTGTGCCTTTATCGCGCGGAATGGCAAATGGTGTTTATGTTGCGCGGTTCGAAGCGCCTGGATTTTCCGTAAAGACGGCGAGATTGGCGGTGGTGAGATGAAAACAATTCTAATGATACTTTCGGTCACGGCGCTGCTTTCGGCCATTACATTGACAATGGATTCTGTAACGGTTGACAGTGTCTGGAACAGCGACAGTGCGGGCATTGTTCAGCGTGATTGCAGGGTGAGTTTTATTCCAAGCGGTAACATGAAGCGGGTTTGGTGTGTTCCCTCCGTATCGTTTGATGGAGGAGCAAATTGGTACGAAGATTCCATCTTCAGACTTGAGAAATCTATTGAGGGCAGCTTTTATAAGGATGTTGACACAATGCTGGCCTGCTGGGAAAAGCATACAATCACCGTCAGAATAAAGGGCTGTGACCGGACCAATGTCGTTGTGAGGGTAACTGGCCGTATGCCCTTGCCGTCAATGGTTTCCATTGACGGTGGAACTTTTCAGATGGGCTCTCCTTGGAATCGCCCTATTCACAGTGTAACGATTACGGCACTCCAGATGAGTCCAACAGAGGTGACTGAAGAGTTGTACACGGCAGTGATGGGGCCACCTCATGTATTTTTTGATTGTGGGGCGACCTATCCAGTAATGTTTGTATCGTGGGATGATGCCGCGCTCTTCTGTAATGCGTTGTCGAAGATGAGCGGGAAGGATCAGGTTTACAATTTTTCCGGGTCCAATAATTCACGCGTAGTGATAGATTACACGAAGAACGGCTACCGGATGCCGACAGAGGCGGAATGGGAGTATGCGTGCCGGGCAGGGTCAACTACGGATTATTATTGGGGCGGAAACTATCCGCCTGAAACGCATGATGATACATTGGCTATGGATAGCAATGTGGTATGGAAGCATAATTCAAGCAATCCCTATTCACAACCCTGGGTGGTGGCAAGTAAAGAACCAAATGCTTGGGGTTTATACGATATGAGCGGAAATGTATGGGAGTGGGTGAATGATTGGAATTGGGTCGACGGGTCAGGAAATGACTACTCTGGAAATGCCCAGACAGACCCAACCGGGCCAGTTTCAGATAGTATTTATGTCATGGGCCGCGTGCAACGCGGGGGGAGTTGGGAGAGCGGCAGCCTCACTATTCGCTCGGCAGCACGCGCCTTTGAAGATCCGAGAACCACCAGCAGCTGGGCTGCTGCAGGTATCCGGCTTGCTTCCCGGCCTTGAACGTGGCACTTCGGAGAGCAAAAAAGGTAATTGTTGTCGCTTTGAATAGCCTTGTCGCAACTTTGCCATTGTAAAAATGTAAAGAAAACTATAAACACAATCTTTAAACAAAAGGAATTTGCCATGCAAAATATCAAAACTATGTCTGCACTGTTAGTCACCACAGGCTTCAATTTTGTTGGCCGCTGTGGAAACTTTATAAATGAAATGCGAACAATAGTTGGAAAGAGAAAAGAGCTAGTAATTTTATTTCTTGTTGCATGTTTTTTTGGTTGTGCTGAAAAAGATCAAAATCCACTTTCTTCCGGCAATAATCAAACAAATACAAATTTAAAGAAAGTGGACACGTCGCTTGTTGTTTATTCCCGAATGGTTGACTCATTAATGCCGAAAATTGAAAGTATCAGAGGTTTAAAGTTTTTAAGACCTGTATCTGTGGCTCGGGTGGCATGCTATCCTTATTCCACAGATACGTTGATTGAAGACAGCGTAAGTTATTATCCACCAGAATATGGTGATATGACTCTTGAACTAAGACAGCTTGGACTGATCCCCGATTCAATGGAAAATATTTACGAATCAATGTATTCTTTTTATTCAAATGTCCTGGCTTATTATATGCCCGGTACTGACTCAATATTTCTTTGCAACCCGGAAAGTTCTTCCGCAGGAGATTTAAGATCCACTATTGTTCATGAATTAACGCATGCCCTTCAGGACCAGCATTTTAATCTTCTTGCTGATCGCTCTCCATGGGAAATGCGATCCAGATATAATACGGATTATTGGTTGACAAATACATGTGTGACCGAAGGCGAAGCAACATTATGTGACCGGATTTATTATAATACTTATGAGGAATCGGCACCATTATCCCGGGAACAATTACGGGACAGATTGAATACCGAACTTGATTGGGGTTTTAGTGAATTGACAGGTCAGAACCCGCCTCTATATTGGACACTATACGGCTACTCACCATATATTATCGGGACCCTCTATATTGATAGTTTGCAAACTGCAGGGGGCTGGGATAGAGTTGCAGGATGTTACAATGGCCAGCGCCCTTTATCAACGGCTGAAATATTGTCAGCAAGGTCATTTGAACCGGTTGATTTTGACTTTTCAAGTATCGCCCCTCTTCTTTGTGACAGTACAGTTTATTTGAATTATACGGATGATGATAATCTGGGTCCAATTTTGTTGGCCGCGCTTTTTAGCGGAGAACTAACGCTTGCACGTATAAGAGCGTCGCTTGGTTGGAGAGGCGATCGTCTGCTTTATATCCATTCTGATAATGCAACATACGGACGTTTTGTTTGGGCATTATCATTTGACACCGACTCTTCCGCCTCATGGACGGCCTCTGCAATATGCAATGTCCTGGAAAAAAGAAATTTAGGGGGAGTTGCATGGACTAAGACCACGACACAGGGGGGAGATGTTCTGTTTTCGGATGGTTTGCATGTGTCGTGTGTAACTCATAGCAAAACCAGAGTTGTCTGGTATGAAAATATTTCTGCTGATAAGCGGTCACAGATTTCAACATTACTTGCAAATAAATCCCTTGGAAAAACGAACGGATTAAACAATGATAGAAGGGGACATTTTTATCACCCTGCCTGGATTAAATATCTTTTATCCAGAGCATTCGGAAATCTTAAATAACTCAGTCGCTTGTCTCGAAATTGCGGCTAAAAGAGTAAAACAATTGTACAGGGCATTTAATATTTTTTTAGAGGTATCAGGCAATTTTAATCGATTGATGCAGCGTTGCCTATATACCATTCAGACGATCAATTCCCGGACAATTCCTTGAAATGGCGGCGGTAGCGATCCGGAATGGTCAGGGGTACATCATAGCCAAGCAATTTCAACGCACGCTGAATTATATCAAAGCCTTCTTCATAAAACAGCTTTATACGTCTTTCCCGATCCGTAATTCCCTTATACTGCTCCGGACATACGAATGTCCAGTCCGCACCCGATCTATTGAGCACGACACGATAAAACCGGTCCAAATCAATTTCTTTGTGCCCTGTCAAACGAAGCAAAATAACATGCTCCAATACATTATCAGCGGGTGCCACCAGCACTTTATTGCCTGCGTGTGCGACCAATAACAGAAGTGGGTCATCTGCAATGATGGCGGCTTTAACTGTCGCCGTGTCTGGATGGTGGATAATTTCAGGTTCCATAATATTCTTTTTGCTACTTTTTTGCCGTCAATTTAATGAACCTTGATTTTCCAAATTGAATCACTCTATCCTCTGATAGATTTAATTGCATTTTAAAATCACTAATGGTTTCATTGTCTATTTTGATGCCTTTTCCCTCTATAATTCTGCGTGCTTCGCCATTGGTTTTTGCGAATCCTGCATATTTTACTGCTTCAATAATTGAAATACATTTATCCTGCAATTTATCGCTTTCAATGGTTTTTATTACGATGTTTTCCGGAATGCCGCCTTTTGCAACCTCAAAATACCTTTTTTCCGCATTTTCAATTGATGCATTGTTATGGTACATTCTGATTATTTCCCTGCCATATTCGATATGGGCTTCTCTTATGTCTTTCTTTATTAAGCTGTCAATATTTTCCATGGGAATATCTGTTGTTAAAAGAAAATAGTCATGAAGCAGATTGTCAGGTATTTTCATGGCCTTTTCGAACATACTTTCAGGTGATTCGTCAAGGCCAATATAATTGCCGAGTGATTTGCTCATCTTTTCCACGCCATCCAGGCCGATAAGCAGGGGAAATGTCATTACTTCCTGCGATCTCTGATTGTAATCTTTTTGAAGTTCACGCCCAACCAGTAAATTGAACGTCTGATCTGTTCCGCCAATCTCAACATCAGCCTCAAGCGCCACTGAATCATATCCCTGCATCAGGGGATATAATAATTCATGCATGCAAATCGGTTGATTGCTCTCGTATCTTTTTTTGAAATCATCCCGTTCCAAAATTCTTGCTACGGTGTATTTGCTTGTGAGTTTTATTACTTCTTCAAATGTAAGTTTTGAAAGCCATGTTGAATTGTATTCAATTCTTGTCCTGGCTTTATCAAGTATTTTTGTGGCCTGATTGAAGTATGTCTCACCTGCTTTACGAGTTTTCTCAAACGTTAATGCGGGTCTTGTTTTACTCTTGCCGGATGGGTCTCCAATCATTGCCGTGTAATCGCCGACAATAAAAATAACCTCATGCCCCATGTTTTGAAATATGCGCAATGCCCTTAGTACGACAGAATGGCCTAAATGCAGGTCAGGCCGGCTTGGATCAGCTCCAAGCTTGATTTTAAGTGTTTTTCCGCTGTCAAGTCTTTCAAGAAGACCTTCTTTTGAAAATATTTGAACAGCTTTTCTTAAGATCAAATCTATATTTTCATTCATTGCATGATTCCTTTATCAGATACTTTAGGTTGGCTTTCTTTGCGAATATCAAGTTTAAGTTGCAGTGCATAATGAGTGCTTCGACCGCCCGTGTCTTCTTTGATTAATATTTTCTTGTCCATCAGTTCATGAATGTCACGGAGCGCGGTGTCGTGCGAACATTTTGTTAGTCGTGCCCATTTGGTTGTATTGAGTTTTCCATCAAAGCCTTCCAATAATCTGTTCAAGACTTTGACTTGCCGCGCATTCAGCGCTGATTTACCATGTTTGGCCCAGAATCCGGCTTTATGAAGCACGGTTTCCAATACTTCTTCAGTGGCTGTGAAGGAGCGGGCAAGGCACATCAGATACCACCTTAGCCACTCTGTTATATCCAAGCTCCCTCGCTGGGTTCTTTCCAGTATATCGTAATATTCATTACGTTCTTTCCGAATTTGAGCGGACATACTGTAGAAACGATATCCGGTTTCATCAGCTATCGAAAGTAAACGGTCTGCCAATGCCCGGGCTATTCTGCCATTGCCATCATCAAACGGGTGGATGGTGATAAACCATAAATGTGCCACGCCGGATTTCAAGACTGTATCTAATTTCCTTTCATTATTATACCATTCAAGAAAACGGGCCATTTCATTTTCGAGCTTGTCTGAATCCGGCGCCTGAAAATGGATCTTTTCCTTACCAATGGGCCCTGATAGCACTTGCATTGGATCCGTTATGGGGTTGTCTCGCCATTTGCCCGTTATGATATTGCGCATGCCGCTCTTGCTTTCAGGAAACAATGTTTCATGCCAATTGAACAGCTGTACATCAGTCAATGGATTGGTATAAGCAGATGTCGCATCAAGCATCATGTCAACAATTGCATCAACGTGACGATCGGATTTGACAAGCCGGGCTATATTCAATCCCAGCCTCTTTGCAACTGACGATCTTACCTGAGCAGCATCCAGGTTGTCGCCTTCAATTTCACTTGTATTAAGGACATCGAGAGTCCGTGTTTGAAAGTCAGCCTGTTTTCTGATATCAAATCCCATGGCATTCATTCGACCTAATAGCACTCCCTGTTTAAAACGGACATCTGTGAGAAAATTGGCGATTTCTACCTTGTCCCAATAAAAGTTTGGCCAATCAGGTAATTGATGTATATAATTGATCATAAGAATTTCCTTGGAATAAATATAAATTCATCCATAGAATTTTGCAAATTAATCTACGCAGATTATGCGTAGATTAATTTGCTAATCTACGCAAGTAAAGCCATATCATATTATATTGCAGTGTGTTATGGTGATTGCTTATGACTTTATAATGTTTAACTTATTTGACTTTGCGATACGACTTGGTTCAAAATACTTGATGTCATTATCCTTTGTAGCAGATTTTGCATGAGGGTTTTTGCGAAACCTTGATCTTATCGAACTCCATTGCCTTGGCATCCATTACAAGAAGCGTATTTGTAAGTAATTGGTTGATACCAAGAATATATTTAATGCACTCCATTGCCTGAATAGTGCCTATTATTCCGGCAACAGGGCCCATGGGGCCGGCAACAGGTCCCGAAGGCAGACTGTCTTGCGCAGGTGGTTCAGGATATGCACAGCGATAACAGGCGGATTTACCAGGTAAGATTGTCATTGCCTGGCCGCTGAAACGGAAGATTCCGCCGTGTGAAAAAGGGATTCTGTTTTTAACACAGGAATCGTTTATCAGGAACTTTGATTCAATATTATCCGTTGCATCAATAACAAAATCATATTGGGATATTATTTCAGATATGTTTTCCAGGCTAGCTTTTGTTGCATGAAGATTTATATTAATTCCAGGATCAAGCTGTTCAATCTTTTCCTTTGCGGACAACACTTTCATTCTCCCGAGATCCGAGGTATAATGAATAATCTGGCGCTGAAGATTGGATAATTCGACTTTGTCGCCATCCACGAGTCCGATTGTGCCGATTCCTGCTGCTGCAAGATAAATGGACACAGGCGAACCCAAACCGCCCAAACCGATTACACAGACCTTTGCGGCATAAAGCGCTTTTTGCCCTTCAACACCTACTTCGTCAAGTAAAAGATGGCGCTTGAATCTTTCCTTGTCATCCGGTGTCAGTTGTCTCATATTTAAATTCCCTTGCAATCCGGGCAATTTGGATTGCGCTTGATTTTAATTTTATGAAATTCCATGTCAGCAAGATCAATACTCAGAAGCTGTGAATACAAAGGTTGCCCTATTCCTGAAATAAGTTTTATGACTTCCAAGGCGCCAAGGCAACCAACAGTTCCTGACACAGCGCCGATAACAGGAAACTCACGTTTCCAAGCAGAAGGCTTTTCCGGATACAGACAACGAAGGCAAGGTGTTTTACCCGGGATTATTGTTGTGATTTGTGCTTCCATTGAATACATTGCGCAATCAACCATTGGCCTTCGCATCCTGACTATTTCCCGGTTCATGGCAAACCGCTCTTCAAAAAGCGGTGCGGCATCAACAATAATATCAGCTTCGCCAATAACACGGGCCGCATTTTCATCCGAGATGTTTTCAGGAACAGCTGTTATTTCCATTCGCGGGTTCAACTCGTGCAAGCGTTTTGCAGCGCATTCAACACGCGGTTTGCCAAGCCAGTCTTCTGTCATAAGGAGCTGCCTGTTTAGATCACTTGGCTTAAGATTACCGCCATGACATAGAATAAGTCTTCCCAAGCCTGCTGCCGCAAGTTCGTATGCTACAAGGCCGCCGAGACCGCCACCTCTTGAAACAAGAACAGTCGAAGCTTTAAGCTTTTCCTGGGCAAGACTATCAAAACCAGGGACCCACATCTGCCACTCGTAAACAGATCTTTCGTGGTCCGAGAGAGGTTTGATTTTGCGCATTTGGATTTTCCTTGATATGGGCAATTATTTTTATTTCAGCCGCCCGACATGGGCGAAAGTATTGTAACAATATCGCCATCTGAAATCTTAAATTCAGGATTAGGTTCAACTTGCTCATCATTGATTGTAACAAGTATTGATGGCCTCAATTTTCCATCTTTCATGATAAGATTAACAAACTTTTCATCATGCCTTTGAACAATTTCCTTTAATACAGAACCCAAAGGCATAGTCGTGTCATTGCTATCAACAGTTTCATTTGAAACTCCGGCAGCCTGTCTTACCTGTGCCGCATATTTAACAGTGACTTTCATCTGTGCCACCTTTCTAATTGTCAACAAATTTATTTAATCAGCATCAATATGCCGACCAGAATTATGAACACAGCGAAAACTTTTTTAAGGATATCCGCTGGAAGATAAAATGCGATGCTGCTTCCTATGTTGGCACCGGCCACAGCAGCAATCGCGAGCAATAATACTACCCATAGGTTGATTGAGATCTGAGGATTGCCATAATACCGGATTGCGGCCATGAGGGTCATAGGTACCATGACAAAAAGGGAGATTCCCTGAGCGGTTTTCTGGGCAAAACCGAGTATAAGGGTAAGTATCGGGATAAGTACGATGGCGCTCCCAACGCCTAAAGCACCGGATAACGTGCCCATCACAAGGCCGATTATAGGATACAGATACCATTGTATAGGAAAAGTCATGTTCATAAAAAGTCCTTTCAAGATTTATTATATATTACGTAAAACAATTTGCAAAGTGACATCCAAAATTAATTCACCTTGGCTAATTCACTTTTTAAATAAATAGTATTCTTCTTATAACCCCTCGAAATGCTCCAAGTTTGATGGCAATAAAATATAACGCAATATCTTTTAGCGAATGGCCACTGTTTTTCCTTGTATAAAATTCAATCTCATTTTTCATGGCATAAAGAAAAGGAAAGGGGTTTCCGCGGAAAAGATGTTTTGTGTAGAAATAAGCGGTGTTGTAAAACTTGAAGAAAAAATAAGCTCCGCCCTTGTCCTCCCTGCAACCACCCTGTTCCGCGCGCAGATGGGTCACTTCCGCATCAGGAGAAAAAAATATATTTCCCTCGTTTCGGCGCATGCGGATTGCGTAATCTATCTCCTCGTAAAGAGCATTTCTTTTGTATGAGACATCAAACCAACCCGTTTTGTCAATAAGATCCCGGCGTAATGAGGTGTTTCCGCCGCTGAAGAAATCAACATAAGCTTCAGAGTCCCTGTCATAATTTACCTTAAACTTTGCAGTATCCTTGTCAATGACTGCGATACAGTTGGTATCTGGATAGAAATGAGGAGCAAGAAGGCGGATGCGTCCTGTAACGGCTCCAGCATCAGGATGGGTATTGTGTGCTTTAAGATGCGCGGTTAATAGGCCGGATGCAAAAGAAAGATCATCATCAAGAAAAAGGATTATACTTCCTTTTGCAATTTTAAGGCCATTGTTTCTGGCAAGGGGAAGACTTTTCTTTTTCTGATATATCCAGCGAACTCTTGAGTCAAGAAAGGTTATGCCTTCAGGTTTTGCTTCGCTCCCTTGATCAACTATTATGACTTCAAAATCATCATGATCTGATTTTAGAAGACATGTAAGGGTGTTTTCAAGATTTTCCCTGCGATTCAGTGTGGGGATAATTACGCTGAGAGATTGATTCAAAGGAAAAGTCATTTTTCCGAGTTGAACCTGTATTGATGAACCATCTCTTCATCAAATTCGAAAACCGAATTAAAATCATCGATACTGTCTTGATTATTTTTTCCCAAGAGGCCCATATCAATAAGATCGTAAACAATGCGGCCAAAGTCCGAAGTCGCCTTTAGTCCCCAATGATCAAAGACCATACCAGCAGTGGGCCCGAACTGCATCTTGGCAAAATCCCTTATACCAAACGACAATTCCTGTCCGGTAACATGACGGTTCAGCTCCTTAACGGATTTTCTACGTCCAAGACTTTCCATTGTGAATTCAAGGGCCCCTAATATAAAAAGGTAGGCCTGTATCTTGTACGGACGTTTGCCCGAGATATATTTTTCTATTCTATTATTAAGGTCGTCCAGTGGAAGCATATAGATGGCTGCTCACGCTACCTAATTCCGAATCCCATTTGGTTTTTAGTGCAATGAAATTATTCATGAATTTTCCGGGAACTCGTTTCATGGGTTCGGATTTGAGGGTAAGAGGATTAATGAATTTTCCAGAACGGGAGATACGATAGTCAAGATGGGGGCCTGTTGCAAGTCCAGTGGCCCCTACGTACCCTATGACATCACCTTGTTTCACACGACATTTTGCTTTTAGGCATGAAGCGAATTTGCTTAAATGGCCGTAATAGGATGAATAACCATTGCCATGTTCCAATTTAATGCATTTGCCGTAGCCGCCTTTTATACCTGCGGATACCACACGTCCGTTTCCGGCAGCCTTGACAGGTGTACCGGATGGGGCCGCGTAGTCTATTCCAAGATGTGGCCTCCATTTGTTAAGAACCGGGTGGAGGCGGCTTAAGGAAAAACCTGAGCTTATGCGCCTGTAGGTCAGGGGCGCTTTAAGGAAAGTTTTCTGGAGGGATACGCCTTCAGCGTTGAAATAACCGCGCAGGGTGCTGTCGGGGTTATATAAATATGCAGAATAAGTCTGCCCGTTTGTTATGTAAAGGGCGGCCAGCATATCTCCATAACGAATGAAGCGGTCTCCATAGTAATATTTTTCGTAAACAATTTTGAAGGTGTCTCCTTCCCGCGGATCAATGAACCAGTTTATGTCCCATGAAAAAACATCGATAAGTTTAAAAATCAATTCCGGTTTTTCACCTGCTTTTTCTATGGCCCCATAGAGGGACGTATTGAGTGTACCGGTCAAGGTTGAAACTTTTTTTGTCAGAGGAATGGTACAGACACCTGCGGTCAAGTGGCCGTTCTCCCTTGCAATTTTGTATCGTATGCCTTTATCACGGGAATACAAAATCAACATTTTCAATGTTGAGTCCTGGTTTTTATGAAGTATGTATTCCTGACCTTCGTAGATTGATCCGGGATAAATGGACTTAAGTATGTTTAAAATCTCGGCGCTTTCATTCCGCTTAAGACCGCTGGAGTTAAAAAGTGTGCCTAGTGTCTGGTCTTTTTCAATATATGATATTTCAATTTCAGGGTATAGGGTATCTATGGGAGGAGTAACATTAAAGTTCAAAAGTTTTTCCTGAATTGGTGGCAGCGCTTCCCCGTTACTGAATAGAGCAATCTTGATGAAGTAAACGAGAAGGACGATAAAAATAATTCTGAACATGGGATATTTAGACATATTATTCCTGGTAAAGTCAAACTTGTCCGGCTGCATCAATTCAACTTGAGATAAATAGCTATCTCAACTTTACGAATAAAGGCTTATTTTTACCTTCCGTCACATCAACCTCTATTTCCTTTTCAATGGATCCTTTGCGCAGAACCAGGGTATGTTTGCCTGTGGAAAGTTGAACCGGTTGACGGTTAGCAACACCGATTACTTTACCATTTTCAAGTATATCGGCTGTAGGTGGTGATGAAGATATGAAAATATTATTTCCTCCACTGCTTGATGTTGCTGGGGCAGCAGCAGGTTCCGATGCAGCTGGAGCGGGGGCTGGCGGAGGTGCGGGTGCAACCGGAGCGGGTTTTGCTGCTGGTTTTGGTGGAGGAGGGGGATCTTCCTCGTTTAAGAATGCATCAATGTCTTTATTTAAGTCGCCCTCTGCTGGTTTTGCCGCGGCTGCTGCTGGAGCTGGTGCCGGCTTAACTGCAACAGCAGGTGCGGGTGCAACAGGAACAGGTTTGGGCGCTGGTGGCGCAGGGGGTTGTTTGACGACTGCTGCAGGTTGTTCTGCCGGTGTTGATGTAACAGCTGGAGCTGGAGCAGGTTTTACAGCAGGCGCTGGTGCCGGCTTTACGGCAACAGCCGGTATCGGAACAGCTGCAGGTGCTTTTACCTTTTCCTTTGGTAAGGCTTTGTATTCGGTTTTTTGATGTTTTAAAGACTCATGCTTTTCAGGTTTTGCGGGCTCCTCTTCTTCTACAATAGGAGCTGGTGTCACTTCAGCAGGCTTCTCCACAACCGGTTCAGACTCTGGTTTTGATGGTGATGGTTTTGCCGGAATGGCTTCTGGTACATTAGGTTTTAAATCAGAATATTTTGCAACGGGTTTTTCGATTTCGCCGCTATTACCCCCGATGAAACCCATAAGATAGGCCATTATTATTCCAACTATGATGGTAGGTACAGCTATAATAAGCACTGTAAGCATTGGAAATTTCTTATGACTTACGAGAACCTCTTCCTCTTCAAACTTGCTCCGGCCGGCAACAGCGGATGCGGATACCGGTTCAGGTGCAGAAGGCCCCGGTTTTTTATAACCGCGCTGGATCTGGGGCTGAGGCTGAGGTGGAGGTGGAGGCGGAGGCATAACACTTTCTTCTTCGATAGGTGCTTTTGGTTTGGGCTTTATGTCTGGTTTTCGAATAGGCGGTTCTTCTGGTTCAACTGGTTTTCGTTGAATTGGCTTTGGCGGAACACGCACCGGAGGCGCTTCTTCTGTTTCCGTATCATCAGAAAAGATGTTTTTGTTTAGTATAGGGACTTCTTTGGAAACTATCGGACGTTGTGGTTTAGGAGGTTCGGGAATGGGTTCGGTTTTTTTCTCCGTAACAGTTTCCATTATGTTATCACGGGAATCCTCTTCAAGGGATGAACGGTTTAGAATGCTGTCTGATTCCTTTTTTTCAGGTTCACTACCGAAAAGATTGCTCAGTTCGTTTTTAAGAAAAGAGAAGTCCCCACCTGATCCCTGGTTTGTTTCAGCATCAGGGGCCTTTGCCGGGGCTTGAGTAGGAGCCTGTGTTGTTGCTTTTTTTGGAGCAGGGGTATCTTCTTTAAAATTGAAATCCATTGACATGTCAAGTTTGGGCTGTTCGCTCTGCCTGATGTTTCCAATGTAGTATGATTCGGTCTGACGGAGTATTTCCTTGCTGTCCGCGCTGATTTCATCGTCTGACTGGTATATTCGTAGAATAGAACTTACACCCAGGTTATCGAGCGTTTCGGTAACAGCGCTATTTGAAGACAGTACCGCGAGGCGTCCGGTTGAATGAAGGAGGTTCTTGTTCATCTTTTTAAGAGTATTTATAACACTTTCATCAATGGCCGGGAAATTTGAGAAATCGATGCAGAGGTTTTTAATACCCTTACCTATGGCAGCGTTGATTATTTCTTCAAGGCGCCCTGCATTCAGCCGTTCATCCTTGTAAGAGGAACGGATAGCAATAATTTCGAAAACACCCAATGAACGGCTTTTAGCTTCCATTTTTCAACTCCGTTTTGACATCTTTAAAATCAATAGATATTGGCACTAATAAGTAGATCAAATATATTAATTGGTTTTGTTTGATGCAACACTAAATTTTATATTAATATTGATTAAGTTTACAGCCAGGTATATTCACAGGGTTACCTGTACAATGATTTACAGCGCACCTCATATAGTAACACTCCATAAAGGGATCCTGGATGACGGTGGAATCCGTGTTATTGACAACAAAATTGTGGATGTTGGTCGCAGGGATGTTTTATTAAGAAAGTACGGAAATGAACGGGAAGTTCATTTTGATCGCTGTGTTCTTTTGCCGGGCCTTATAAACGCACACACACATCTGGAACATGGGGGGTTGCGCAGGGTGCTTGAGCCGTCAGTGTCATTTGCCTTATGGCTTTCGCATCTTTTAAGGAAAAAAGAGGTAAGAGAGTTTTCGGACCTGACCGGTGCTGTGCATTTGGGCGCTCTGGAATGCCTTCATACCGGAACCACTACGGTGTTTGATGTTACAGGATCAGGCGCGTCGTTCCAGGTGCTTCCGAGCGAAAGAATGCGTTCCTTGATCTTTCTTGAATTTTACCAGGGGAGTTTTAAAACCGAGGCTGAGCAGTTCAGCAACACCCTGACACGCGCCGAGGGATTTAATTCAGGTTCGCAGTGTGAATGGGGAGTGTCTCCGCATTCTCCATACCTTGCCTCGCCTTTGCTTTTCAGACAATGCCTTGATTATGCTTCCGAACAGAATGTGCCTGTTCTTACCCATGCGGTCAGGAGCAGTGAGGAATGGATGCTTTTTTCAGAAGGTCGGGGCCCTCTATGCGACTTTCTTCGCGGACGCAAAGGGCTGCTTGCCGAGGACGAAACCGGCGGGCCAGTAGCTTATATGCTGAAAAATAAACTTTGGGCAGATAACATGATGATAGTTTACGGCCAATCAGTGAAAGAGGACGACATCGCGATCCTGGCCAAATCAAAGGCTTCAGTTGTCCTTTGTCCCAGGAGCTGCCTTAAAATAAGTAACTCTCCGCTTCCGGTACTAAGATACCTTGAGAATGGTGTAAATATATGTCTAGGTACGGAAAGCCTTGCTATTACCGAATCGCTGGACTTGTTTGAGGAAATGTACTGCCTCAGGACAGGCGTACCCAGTCTGACAAGTGAGAACGTGCTTTCGCTTACAATTTTAGGTGGAGCAAAGGCACTTGGCTTTTCAGGTGTGCTCGGGCAAATCAGACCGGGTTTCCTGGCGGACATAATAGGCATTGATTTATCGCATTTCCCTGGAAGTGATATATATGATGAAATCATATTTGAAGATCATGAAGTGAAATTTGTGATGGTTGACGGCAAGGAAGTGCTTGTATGACGCATGCCCTTTTGTTTGATATGGACGGAGTCCTTGTTGACACAGAAAAAGTTCACGAGAAATCACGGCAGATCATTTACAAAAAATACGGAATGGATTACAACATGCTAAAGGACATTCCTGTCATTGGGCGCAATACGGATTCCATCTTCATTGATGTAAATTCGCGTATTCAATTCCCAATACCTCTTGAGAAAGCCATACAAGAAAAGCGCAATGTGTTTGTTTCGCTTTTGAACGAACCAATTAAGCCGCTTCCTGGCGTCAGGGAAATTCTTGAATCATACCATAGCAGGCTTAAAATCGGCCTTGTGAGCGCAAGCGCGCGTCAGAACATTGATGCAGTGATGCAAAACACCGGCCTTGCACTTTATTTTGATTGCATTATAAGTGCTGAGGACGTGAAATCATTCAAACCTGATCCTCAATGTTATTTTCTCGGGGCAAGCAGGCTTAAGATCGCTCCCGAAGAGTGTGTTGTGTTTGAGGATTCTCAGATAGGCGTGGAAGCAGCCATAAACGCTGGAATGAAAGTTATAGGAGTCGGGACTGGCCATACTGCCGATGATCTGTCCAATGCGGACATAATCATCTCCGACATGGCAAAAGACAGGGTGAAAATTGATAAATTCATAGGAGCTTGATTATGATAAAAAAATCAGAGATTTTCGGCTTCTGCCTATTTGATTTTGCTAATTCGGCTTATACGACAATCATCATAACCACAATATTCAGTGTTTATTTCACAACCTCAATAGGGTCGGAATTTATGTGGTCAGTAGTTCTCGCTTTTTCGTATTTGATTACTCTTATTGTAAGCCCTGTGGCCGGTGCCATGGCGGATTTCAGCGGCAAGAAAAAACGTTTTCTTTTCTTCTCTTATATCATTTGCGTAACTTGCACTGCGCTTTTATTTTATAGCGGAAGCACAAGCCAATACCGTCTTTGGTTTACAATCGCAATGGTGGTACTTTCAAATTTCGGGTTTTCATTATCAGAGGTTTTTGTAAGCAGTTTTTTGCCTGAAATTTCAGACCGTTTCAATATAGGCAAAATATCAGGATATGCCTGGTCATTCGGATATGTAGGCGGGCTGTCATCACTTATTGTTTGTTTTATTTATTTGTCAAAGGCAGGGGGCACTGATACTGCCCAGCATTTTACGAATATAATTACTGCATTGTTTTTCGGCATATTTGCGTTGCCGGTTTTCTTTTTATTAAAAGAGAGAGGGGTTGGGCAAAAGCTGCCTCAAGGTGAAAATCTGCTTTTTATAGGTTTTAAAAGGATACGCTCCACCTTCAACGAGATTAGCGCATATCGGGACCTCTTCATATTTCTTGTGGCCTTCTTTTTCTTCAGCTGCGGTATTGCTGTTGTAATTTCATTTGCCGCAATTTTTGCGCAAAAGGAGCTTGCCTTTAAGCAGGGTGAAATAATCATGCTTATCTTCATATCCAATATCACTTCGGCAATAGGAGCTTTTTTCTTCGGTTTCGTGCAGGACAACATTGGATCAAAACGGACCATTCAAATCACAATTATTCTATGGATGATTGCTGTAATCCTGGCCTTCCTGGCCCATAGCAAGGGTTTGTTCTGGCTTGTTGCAAACATTGTGGGGTTTGCAATGGGCGCCACACAGTCGGCAAGCCGCAGCATGGTGGGTGTCTTTTCTCCTTCTGAAAAGAACGCTGAGTTTTACGGGTTCTGGGGCTTTGCAAGCCGTGCAGCGTCAATTGCCGGCATACTTCTTTTTGGAATGGGGATCAAACTATTCGGCATAAGAAACGCGATACTATTAACGGCTGTTTTTTTTATTATAGGTTTTGTGGTTCTGCATTATGTTAAGGAACCGCCTATGCCGAAAAAAAGAGAGGTCTGGGAGGATATTTGACACTATCCTAATTACTCTATTTTTGCAATTATTGAATTGACAAGTTACAGTTAATATATTTGAACAAATAAATAGACGAGGAGTGTGATTACGAGCATATTTAAAATAGAGATTATTGCGGCAAATCCAAAAAAAGAGGAGTTGTATTCCGCGCCAATTGAAGGATTGGTGGATACAGACTCCGAATTGGAACTTTCCAGAGAATTGAAATATTCGCAATTTGAATTTGAAAAAAATGGAACATGGTTGAAGAAAACATTCCTTGAGGAATAAACTGTCTCTATTACAAGAATCTAATAAAAAATATCCGATAAATTGAATGATAAGGAAACTAAGCAGCAAACATAACTCAACAAATAAAGTGTAAAATCAATCAAGATATGAATACCACAATAGAACAAATTTATTTCTGGCTCGAATCCCCCGAAGACGCTTTGCCGAAGGACGCATGGGCATGAAAGAACGTATCTTCATCAGCAGTGTTCAGAAGGAGCTTGCCGTTGAACGTCTGGCGCTCTGTAACTTTATCAATGGTGATCCATTGTGCCATCGGTTTTTTGACGTCTTACTCTTTGAAAACCTTCCGGCTTCAGATCGTCGGGCAGATGACGTATATCTTAATGAGGTCTGGCGCTGTTCCGTTTATATCGGATTGTTTGGTCGGGAGTACGGAAACGAGGATTCCGATGGCATTTCACCCACCGAAAGGGAGTTTGATTACGCCACCATACATGGCAAGATCCGTCTTATTTTTGTAAAAGGTATGGATGACAGAGACCGCCATCCTAAGATGGCAAGCCTTGTCCGAAAAGCCGGAAACCAGCTTATTCGGCGCCGATTCAATGATGTCTCTGAACTTAACGCTGCGGTTTATACCAGCCTTGTGGAACATCTGGAGAGGAACGGACGGCTCCGCACCAAGCCTTTTGCAGCCGCAGCCTGCCCCGATGCCACCCTTGCCGATATTGCTGAAGATAAGGTGAAGTGGTTTCTAGGGCTTGCACGCCGCGAACGTCAATACCCTTTACGAGAAGACGCGCCGCCTGCCGAAGCCCTGGCACACATGAACCTTCTCGATGCCGGACAGCCCAGCCACGCCGCAGTCTTGCTTTTCGCCCATCAGCCTCAACGTTTTCTCATCACGTCAGAAGTCAAGTGTATGCACTTTCACGGCATGGAAGTCCGCAAGCCTATTCCTTCCTACCAGATTTATCGTGGAACCGTCTTTGAACTCGTGGATCAGGCGGTGGATTTCGTCATGTCCAAGATCGATCGCACCGTCGGTACCCGAGCTCTCGGCCCGCAGGCACCGGTCAAATACGAACTGCCGCGTGAAGCCGTTGCGGAAGCCATCGTAAACGCTGTCGCTCACCGTGACTACACCAGCAATGCAAGTGTGCAGGTCATGCTTTTCGCCAACCGGCTGGAGGTCTGGAACCCCGGCGAACTTCCGCTATCGCTGTCCATTGAGCAACTGCGTCTACCCCACGCCTCCATACCTCGGAATCCACTAATTGCTGAGCCTTTGTTTCTGGCCCATTACGCTGAGAAAGCCGGAAGCGGTATCCTAGACATGATCGTCCTCTGCCGAAAAGCGGGCCTGTCGACACCCCAGTTCAGGCAGGAAGGCGGTCAGTTTATCCAGACGCTCTGGCGCCCTAAGCCCGACACTGTATTACAAGTTAAGGCCCAAGAGGCCCAAGTCGGGGCCCAAGTCGAACTCTCCGCAACCGAGATCGCTTTGTTGAAAGCCTGCTCAGTATCGCCTCAAAACGGGCAGAAATTACTCCATGCCGCAGGGTATAGCAATCGCACCGGTAATTTCAAACGCAGCATGGATCGGTTGCTATCTGTCGCATACCTTGAAATGACGGTACCTGACAAACCCACCAGCCGTCTCCAAAAATACAGACTTACAGACAAAGGGCGCGCCGCTTATGCGACAACAAAGGTATAGCTGTGAACAGTTTGCGGCTTTAAGTAATTGCAATAAGCGGCAGCGTTACCGTTATGCCAGGTTTGATAGACTGTATCCTGATATTGTGGTGACACTGTCCCCACAATTGTATTTGAGGCATGAAACGCCGGCCTTAGCGGGTATAAACAACGTGCCTTTTCAAAAATCTGCATATCTTTCATTTGACAGCATAAAAGCAATTTCCGACGCATTGCGTCGGAAATCAGGAATGACCGAAAATCTCCATGCATTACATGAAGATTTAGTTCCGGCAATTAATCATCCGATGAGTGAAGAATCCTGGAAACCGGAACAACTAAATTCAAATCTAACGTGGATACATAAGCAAATAAATTCAATTTCAGACAGATTAAATCGAGGAAATTAAGGACATGGATAATCGGAAAAAACCAGTTATCGGCATCACCATCGGCGATCCTTATGGCATAGGCCCTGAGATTGCCATTAAAGCTTCCATCAATAATAAGGTAAGGTCCATTTGCGAACCAGTACTTTTCGGTTCCATCAAAACCCTGGACGAGACTGCAAGGGCAATAGGTCTTAATCTTTCCAATACCCTCGTTTACAGTACCCCGCGTTTTATTCAGAAGACGGTCTTTGGTATTATAAGCGGTAATGCGGGAAAAGAAGCCATTGCAGCGCTCCACGCAGCGCTTCTTAAAATCAGTACAAAAGAAATCAGTGCAATTGTAACCTCGCCTTTGTCAAAAGAAGCTGTGGTAAAGGCAGGATATAAGAACTTCACAGGGCATACGGAATACCTTGCAGACTTTGGTGGGAATCCTCCGCACTGCCTTGCGCTTTATTCCAAGAGTAAGGCCATTGCTTTTTCAACATGCCATGTGTCTGTGAAAGAAGCCTTGAAGCTTAATAAGAAGCAGCGAATTGTCGTTGTTGGTCATCTTCTGGACGAATTTTTACAAAAGGTCCTTAAAATAAAAGGGCCGCGCATTGCTATTTCAGGCCTTAATCCCCATGCAGGTGAAAACGGGATGTTTGGAGACGAAGAAAAGAAAGAGGTTATGCCGGCAATAAATGATCTTTTAAAAGCTGGAATTAACGCGAAAGGCCCGATTCCTCCTGATGTTGTTTTCCCAGCTCTTTTTGCCGGACGTTATGACGGTGTTGTTTCGCTCTTACACGACCATGGCCATGTTGCTTTCAAGACCGCTATGTTTCGCCCAGGTCATGATGGCCTTGAGACATCGGGTGTGAATGTGACCCTCGGCCTGCCGTTTATACGCACTTCGGCTGATCACGGAACGGCTTTTGATATAGCGGGCAAAGGAATAGCAAATCCGGGAAGCCTGATTGATGCTATTGAACTTGCGGTCAAGCTTTTAAAATGAAAGGTTATTGAAATGGAACAGCAAACAAAAACTCTTTTGTTAAGCGGAAATAGTTCGGATGTACTTCAAGGTTTAAAAGACATCACGCCGGTGAATTTTTTCGCATATCTGCCGTACCTTATGGGACTAATACGAAAAGACAAAAGCGAAATCGGCAGGACTGCGGTTAAAATAACCTCAGAGCGTATTCGTGACATACTTAAAAAACCTGACAGTAAAGTGGAAGGCCGTATTAAGGACGCTCTTTTGAAACTTTTACTCCAGATTACACCTGATATTCAAAACCGCATGCAAAAGGAGTTCTCAATTGGTGATCCAAAGAAAAAAATGGAGGCTTGCTGGCTTCTCCGTGCATTTGATGATGATCGTGCGGCTGCGAAGGTTTTATCGGATGCTCTTTCAGATACCAATCGTCTTGTACGCGCATGTGCAATAAAGGCCCTTGGTACAATCGCAAACCGGAGAGAGCCAGGCATCATTATGCGTTTTCTATCTGATCGTGATTCGCGGGTGCGGGCAAACGCAGTCGAAGCCATGGAAGAGACTGGTAATACAAACATGGTTGGCGTCCTTCTGCGAGTCAAGAATGACACAAACAACAGGGTCAGGGCGAATGTTCTCAAGAACTTATTTGAGTGCGGGTACAAGGACATAGAAAGGGATTTAAACAGCATGCTTAAGAACCCTGATGAGCTGATGCGGGCAAGCGGGGCCTGGGTGATTGGCGAGATAGGGAGAAAGGACGCACGCTTTGAAAACCTGCTTAACCCCATGCGACGAGATAAAAGCGAGCTTGTCAAGACCAATGTTCTTCTTGCCCTTGATAAAATTGCAAAGTCAAGAAACGCGGCCAAAGAAGCTGCGAGCAACGGCAGGACCTCCTCTTTGCGCCGCGAAATCGTAAGACAGAGCGCAGTTGCCATTGAACGGGAAAAGACGAGGTATTTTGAAGTCCTGAAGGTAAGCGGGATGCTCAATGTTTATTCAATGATTCCCCTTAAACTTGAAGCGCAGGACATTCTGGATATAGGAATCAAAAAAATCGCCCTTGATTTCTCGAAGGTGGATGATGTTGATGTGAATGTGATACGTTTTCTTGTGAACCTAAACAAACGAATAAAGTCACTGAACGGCAAATTCATGATCCATAATGTCAGGAAAGACATTATGGACATATTCCACATTGCCAATCTCGACAATACGATCCTCTTTTTCGGGATAGAGGAAAAGGTTGATCACTTGTTGGGATAAGCACAAAAGGTTCCGGATGTCTAATCCCTATTCGATTTGATAAGCTGCCTTGGATTCATACCGGTATAACGTTTGAATGTTGTTGCAAAATACTGTGATGAGGAAAAACCGAGATCAAAGGCTGTTTCCGTAATCGAACCATTTCCAGATAAAAGAATCTCCTTGGCCTTTTCAATCTTTCTCCTTAAAATAAATTCGCCCGGAGGTATGCCTGTTTTTTGTCTGAAGATTACCTTGAGTCTTGGTATTGACAGCCCTGCTGAAATTGCGAGCGAAGGAACCCCAATCTTTTCGTGAATATAGTTATCAATGAATTCGAGTGCCTTTGCCACGCTCAAATCGACATGGTTATTTTCAGCCCTATTGCAATAATAAATAACCTGTAAAAGAAAATGCACTATCCTGTTCTCTATCCATAATTTCCTGTTAGGGTGTTTAATGTTCTCTGCTAACCCGAAAACCGGCTCTATGACGGCTGTAAGAGTTGGAGTGGCCTTAAAATGGCGCCGGCGAAGGTTAAGAAGTGAGTCTTTCAATTCTTTTGACTGTAAAGGTGACAACCCAAGAAAGCTTTTTGATTTTGAGGTGACATCGAGAATTATCCAGTAGAGGATGGATTTTTCCTCAGGTTTTTTTCCGCTGCTGTGTTTTTCGTCCGGAAAAGTAACGAATATGTCTCCTCCTGAAAGCGTAAATTCTTTTTTACCCACAAAATAGCTTTGCCGGCCTTTTGCAAGAAAACAAATTTCCATACATCCGCCATGCTTATGATCCGACAACGGAGAGCGGGCCTTTGAATAATTAAGGCATCCCAGATGATCTATCTCGGGAATGCCTAGCTTTCCGCCCGAGAGAGTTCTGCGTTCGACAATATGGTGCGGCCTGTTTATCATGTATGATAATGTATTTAATTCAAAATTGAAAGCAATATATTTTCAAATATACTATACTTAACAACAGGAAAAGAAACATTTTAAAAACAAAGGGGTTGTATGAATAAAAAAGACATAGTGATCAATACGATCAAGTTCAAAGGCGCTGAACGTATGCCAATGGATTTAGGGCTGACGGACGTAGGAACAGATATATATGCGTATTATCTGCCGGGTAATCCTGATGCAAGACCTAAGAATGGAACTGATGAATGGGGAGCTGTATGGGAGAACATAGGTATAAGTAATTTGGGCCAGGTTAAAGAATTTCCTCTTAAAAGTTGGGATGATTTTGAAAGATTAAAAATACCTGATATACGGGAACCTTGGCGTTATAAAGGTCTGATGGACATAAGAAATAGTGCAGGAGACAAATTTCTATTGGGAAATGGAGTGTCATTATACGAAAGAATTCATTTTATCAGAGGACTCGAAAACGCATGGATGGATATTTATGACAATGAAAAGGAGCTGCGCAAACTGATGGATATTCTTGTTGATATGGATATCTACCTGATTCAGCAGTATGCCAAAGCTGGTTTTAACGGCTTTATTTGGTGTGATGACTGGGGACTTCAGGACAGACTTATGATATCCCCCCTTAAATGGCGGGAAATATGGAAACCCGCTTATGCGAAGGTCTATAAAGCCGCTCACGATGCGGGGATGCTTACCTTCCTTCATAGCTGTGGTTATATTGTTGATATTCTTGATGACTTGATTGAAATCGGACTGGACGTAATCCAAATGGACCAGCAGGAAAATATGACACTAGAGCTATTGTCAAAATGGTTCAGAGGCAAAATCACCTTCTGGAACCCTGTTGACATACAGAAGACCATGGCGCATGGTACTATTGAAGAAATAAAGGCATACGCACGGAAAATGGTTAGATTGCTTGGCACGCCGAAAGGAGGGTTTATCGCAAAAAATTATAGCGACTGGGTTGGCGCGGGACACAGTATGGATGCCGTAAGGGCAATGGCAGAGGAATTCGCTGATATAAGCAAAAACTATGAGGAACTGTTCAAGACCGCTTAGAGGTTGCCAACAATACGTAGGGATAAGAAACAAATCTTAAAAGTCACCGATTGCCCTGCGCAGACGGCCCCAGCGGCCTTTGTGAACGAATTGAATAGTGATTTTTGAAAAGTTTTCTGTGAGTTCACTGTTGCTGAACGATTCCTTGTACCTTCTGCCTCCTTCAACCGCGAAATTCAGGATACCATAGTTATTGGCTGTGGGCAGGGACCATCCGATTGTGAGGGCCTGTTCGAGTATTCCATCATCAAGGCCAAGGTCGTGATAATAGTAACCTGCGCGTATCGGGATATTCAGAAAATAATTGTCGTTTCGGGCTTCGGAAAAGAAATGTTCCATTCCGATTCCGATTTTGTATTCGTTGCTTCGGCCTGGAATGTCCCATCTGATCCCGTTTATATCAAGTGCAAAATTCGTTTTCCTGGACGGGGACCAGGCAGCACCTAATGTTCCGTTTGCAACAACATCAAGCGTGGTGCCGTTCCAGTTGAGTTTGGTTACAATCGAGTCCGTGGAAATATACTTTTGAATAACCTGAGATTCACGTTTTGTTTCGGTTTTCCTCAAAGGGAAGGAACCGGAAGCGCCAAAGGAAAACTTATTCATCTTATATATAACACCAACGTCAAGAGTTGTGGAATAAAAAGAAGCTTTCTGGTAGGTTGATGGAATAAGCGAAGATACACCAGATGGGCGTTGTTCTATAAAGTCCCCAAGCCTTGTGTCGCCAAAAAGCCCGCCAAAAGAAATGCCGAATAGCAGCTTTTTTTTGAGGGATAAGGCATAGCCGGCCTGCGAGATATATGTTCCACCAGATCCGAAACGATGATTTAAATACCCTTGATCATCAGTATAACGTATGTCGTAATTTAGAAGACGATCTCGCTTATAACCACCAAAAATAACACCGTATTTTCCAAGCGGGACCACAAGTTCCGCCAAGGGAAAATCATTGCTGAAATTCATGGAATTGGCTGATGTTGATTTTTCCTGAAGATAGGTTATTTCAGGTTTGTAGGTAACAGACAGTATGGTATAATCAACGGATGCTAATGTTGCCGGGTTTGCGATGGAGTAATTAAGTGTGTCGGAAAGGGCTGTTCCGGCCCCGCCCATACCGGAAAGCCGTGCGCCCACTGTTGAGGCGATTTCACCGGTATAAAGGGAGTATGGGTTTCTGTCAATTGAAAAAATTGAAAAGCAGAAAATATTGCTATAGGAAATCAGCAGGGCCAATAAGAAATACTTAACGCCTTGAATATGCGAAATCAATCTTCACTTCCTTTTTAAAAACAACACGGCTCATCCGGCTTAAGTTTGAATACCGTGACAGATCTGGCCCTATTAAAAAGACAATGGTGCGAGCTTCGGAATATAAAGGGTCCGTGAGAGCTGCCATGAATTTATCAATAGGGAAATTTATAATTGAATCCTGTTCCGGAACATAATTTGCAATCGTTGTATCTGTAACGGAAAGCACGGAATATTTCGGAGCGATAATCACACCGTTTGCGTCATAAAAACGGCATACCAGGCTGATATTCAATCCTTCCATGTTTTCAGAAAAGCTCTCATTTCGATTAGTGTAAAACCTGGCAATTGCGCTTAATATATTCACCGAATCATGGTTTAAGGATTTGAACAAAGAGTCCCTATCAACTTTGAAGACAGCACGGTAAAGGCCTGCAGGATAACCTGTGTAATTCAACGTGTCATCAGGGTTGTGGTAATATATGGTGGAAAGGGTAGGAAATTTTCGTGTGGTGCCGGAATCAACTGGTGATGCATAATAGTTAAGATAACGGACAAACGTATTGATTGAATCACGTTTAGGGTTATCATTCCAGGTAACAAGGGTATCATTTAAATATGCAGTATAGACAGGTATGGTATAGCCGTAAAAAGTTATTTCAGGCGGATGATTAACATCGATTGTGAGAATTGAATCTTTGGTATTATCCGACATTTTAAGCAAAAGGGGAATTGCGGTAATGTAGGATGAATCACGTTTTTTGCTTAGAAGAATTGAGTCAAGATATCGGAAAATAGAGGATGATGTATCAGATAGGGTTATTTTTCCGAAAATGTTTGCTGTTCCTAAATCTGATGATCCTATTAGGGAATCAATTTTAAGTGTATCTTTGAATTGGGTGAATGACTTAATGAAATATACTGTCTGGTTACTGATTATTGCCGAATCCTTTGAGGTTCTGCATAAAATTACAGAAGGCTTGTAAGAAATATGGGAAAGCGAAGAGTTGGTCTCAAAATGGATTAGGATTGAAATTGAATCTATGCCCCTGAATTTATTCAGTGTATCAAAGGAATTGGAATAAAACTTATAAAAATCATCTTTTATGCTTTTTGCGCCGAATTCAAGATAGGCGTAAAACGGAATTGTCCGAAAGCTGCCAAGACGGCATGGGCCCGTTTTGCCCCATAACCCTGCGAATATTTCGCTGTATGCAGTGTCGAGCCCTGTCCCCTGTGTAAGTGTCACGGAGCCTGGGATACTTTCTCTTTGGATGCTCTTTTCTTTTGCGAATTCGGAACCGACAATATTCTGATCATCAAAATAGGATGAGCATCCTGAAAAAATAATGATGATAGCTGAAAATATTATCAAGGTTTTTTTCATAAGATTGAAAAAGATAATATTATAGAGTTGTACCTTTCCAGCTTTTGTATGGACGTGATGTAATCATTCAATAAAAACTATTGTAACTACTCAGGTTCCTGTGGGAGCAAAACAAGCTGTTCGACAGAAGGATCGAAACACTTAAATAATTGATCAAAGACATTTGCACCATGTTTACGAATAGTCGATATATATCCACGAATGCGGCAGAAAGCCTGTGCGCCGAACATGCTTCTGAAGCATCCGGATATTTTTTGCTTCACTTTTGACATCCGAAGGTCTCGTTCAGAGGTATTGTTGTCAAACGGCACATTAAAATCATACATGAATGCAAGGGTTTCTTCCGCATAGGTATCCAGATGTTCAACCATGTTGCGGGCCGGGGTCTGTTTGATTTTTCCACGACTTCCTGGAATTCGTCTTGTTATATTTCTCGGATTGGCTCTTTCTCCACACGCGAGGATTGATTCATAGCGTTTTCGATAATGAAGCAGCGTTTGTGGGGCAAGCTGTTTTCTTCCGGCCTCTTTTGCCCGATCAACCGTCTTCTTAATATGACAAAGCAGTTTAATCATGGTTCCCGCCCAGCGCTGCTGACATTGTTCAGTCAAAAAGATCAACTCCCGCAGATGGTGCGCGTTGCAAAGGGCATGAAGACAGTCTATATCAAAATACGACATCCATCCATCGTGTACGAGCCTTCCGATATACCTTGCCAACGTTCCATCTTCGATCAGCGCCGCTCTGCCGCGATGGATATGACAAAAATAATAGGTGAACAGCGAGGTTCCCAGCGTATGCTGCCATATTCTCTTGCCGGCAACATACATTCCCGTTTCATCACCATGCACTACCGGAGAATCGGCAATAACATCCTTGATCGCCGATTCCGTAGCCTCCAAACGAGTATGCACCTCTTGAGTCGCCTTGTTCACGGTGCCTTCACTGATTGGAACACCAAACAAATCCATCATGGTATCTGTCAGCCGTTTTTGCGGTAGCAATTGGTATTGCGAAAGATATACCAGGATGCTTCTGATACGCGGGCCATACTCCACCGGAGCATTCACGCCCTTGGGAAATAGCGCCGTATGCAATTCACCACAGGCGCATCGGACGATATCCGCCCGATATTCAGTCGTTTCCGGTTTAGGTTCCGGCAGATCAATGATCTGTCTCTTTTCGTAATTCTCAACCTTCGCATTATTCAAGTCCCGGCCACAAACACAAGCGCCTGTACAATGCAGCGGAATAATACGTTCCGGTGTCACCGTCTGTTTCAATCCATGTCCTTTATGGCCAGGCTGCCCGCCACTTGGTCTTCCGCTCTTTATTCGCAGGCTTTTAGGTTTGCGAACAATGTCGGTGGAGGGCGGTTTGCTGGAGTTGGTCGAGTTCTTCGACAGCTTTGCGATCTGTAATTTGTACTTTTCGTTCTCGGCGCTCAGTTCTACCAGAACCGTGACAGTTGGCTCTATTCCAGACTGATAAAGCGCTTCGGCTACTTTCCTATCAATGCACACAGGTCAGCTTCTCCCTGTAATCTTTACGTAGCGGATAACCCCACACCGCCTTAATCGAACGGTTGGCTCGCCCGGTTTGGTCGTTCTTTCCTCTGCCTGTGGTCGGTCCCATATATATCCAGTTCGCTGCTTTATAACAGGTTCCGGCAAATCGCTCCGTATCGACAAAGGTCTCAAGAAAATATATCGGGTGGCAGTAAAGCGATTGCCAGTCGCCGCTGATTCTACGGGCAATGAGAGAAAGCAGATGGGACGCCAGGTGGCGGACATTTACCCAGGGAAGAATCAGATACCGGGTGTTGTAGGCAATGAGGTGAATGTTGGAACGGCGGGTCTTGGCGTCCCAGCCAATAAAGTGATCCCGGCAACCGATGTGGCGGGGTGAAGAACTGAAGGCGCAACAGGCAATGGGCCGTTCATTACTGAAGATGACGTATTTGAGGTGCTCTCCCACCGGCTGGGTGTAACCCAGATAGTGATGGTGGGCAACGAGATCGGCATAGAGCTTTTCAGCAGGTGTGCGTCGCACTTGAACGATGCATAACGGATGGGTCTGCCGAACAGTGGCGTTCAAAGGTGTGGTATCTGTTTGAATGGTGCGCCGGAGGCCAACAACACTTCTGCGTCCGGCGGAAAATTGCCGGGGAGCCGGAAGGGATATATGGCCAGCACGATGAAGGGCAAGCATCAAACCACGGCAGACCATGTCGCGGGTATGACCGTTGGCTTGCATCCATCCCCATAGGTGGCACAGTCGGACAGATAATGCCCTTCGGGAATCCTTGGGATTATCCTCAATAAGTTTGTTGATAACGGCGACATCATCATCAGAAACCACTTTCCCGCGATAGGTGAGAACTGGCATGGGTAAAAATTACAAGCCTGACACACCGGAACACAAGGGGAAAATGCAAATTGTTTAAAAAGCTTTAGGAACCTGAGTAGTTACAAACTATTATTGCTCGAGTCTTCCTTTTGCAATTTCTCTTTTTATCACCGGAGTGCGCCTTAGCTCAAGGGTATCCTTGCCGATAACAGTTTTTATTCTAAGTTCAGGTATTCTGACCAGGTTTTTTGCAGTGTATAAAAACCAGAATGTTTTATTGGACTTTGGTAAAAGATTTGAAATCTTTGTTGATGCAGGTTTCAACTTCCATCCGAAAGAAGAGTCAATGGGCCATTGCGTGGAAAAAAGGATTGGCTGATCCGATGTATTCTCAGCAATAAGTTCTATCTGCCCTACAAGAGAGTCTTTTCCGTATTTGAGAGTAATAGGGCTTAAATAAAATGTCTTCTCTTTAAGTGTGTCAAAAAGCTGCGCTTTCTTTTCGTCAACCCAGTCGAATGCCATTGTGTCGCCTTCGAGAAGAACGGGCCTTACCCTGGCGCCTCCTTGCGTTACGTCAACCACAAGATAATGGAACACCGAGCCGTCGCATCTGTTTTTGTCAGCAGCTCCTCCTGAACTCCCAATCATGAAATATTTTATTTGGCCGCGTTCACCGTATCTGTAATGATGTTCATGCCCGTTAAAGACATAATCAACCCCGCCTTTTTCAAAAATGGCCTGCAAACCATCCATGATCGTCTCTTTCGGAGAGGAATGCCACAAGGGCTTGTGATAAAAACAGAATGTATAACGGGAATTTTTATTCGCTTTAAGATCGGTTTTTAGCCATGAAAGTTGCTTTGCATCCATGTTTTTCAAGCTGTCTGAACGTGAATTGTCGATTACTATGAAATGGTCCGGCCCATTATTAAATGAATAATAGTTTTTGCCTGCAAAGCGCTGGTATATTGAAAGGGATGCAGGGGTTACAATATCGTGATTGCCTGCAACAAAATGGAATGGCGCACGATTTTTAAGCGGGGCTATGATGGCGAAAAATTCATTCCAATCCTGTTTAAGAAATGCTGTGTCCTGATTATTCCCTTCTATTGCATCACCGATATTCATGTAAAAAACGGGTTTAGGGTTTAGTCGTAAAGTATTTTCAACGATTTTCTCGAAAACACCGTTCACGTTTCCGGAAAATCTGTCGCCTAATACAACAAACTTGTATGATGAGTTGTCCAGTGCATGGACACTTAATGATAGAAAAAATAAAACGTAAATTTTGATTAGCGATTTTATAAGCAGACTCCCAGGTTAGGACTAAATTATACATTTTTCAGGATAGAAATCTAAATACTGATTGATTAATTATCGATAAGTTAGTTTATAGAAAAGTTTACTGATTTTGTGAAACCACGGCTTTCATTGCACAAGCCATTGGTAAAATATATTTTATAAATATGAGTCCAACAGTTTTCAGGACAAAATCATTTCGATTCTATTTTCTTTCCAATGAAGAAAACCGCAAACATGTGCATGTCACGTGCCCGGAAGGAGAAGCCAAGTTTTGGATAGAGCCCATTGTTTCTCTGGCATCTTTTAATGGTCTTGATACCAGAAAGTTGAAGGAACTACAAAAACTTGTGGAAAGGCATAAAGATGAAATTGCTAAAAAATGGCAGGCTCATTTCCGTCAGTATTGAAAATATTACACCAACAGGTATTTGGATATTTATCAGGGGTAAAGAATATTTTCTTGATTATGAGACTTACCCTTGGTTTAAAGAAAAGACCCTTTCGAAGATCCAAAATGTGCAATTGTTGCATGATGTCCACATTTATTGGCCTGACCTGGATATTGATCTCGAACTTGACTGCCTGGAGAATCCTGAAAAATATCCCTTAAAGTATAAACCTGTTTAGTTTTGAACACCAGTCCTTTTTAGTGGCCTGATTAAATTTTTCATTAAAAATACAGTTCCTTCTCATAGATAACATCTTATTATGCCTTTCGTCTCTGCTGAACGTACGATGCGCGCTGATTAAAGCGAAATTGAAGTCAGTGTATGAGACCTGAGTACCTACAAAATACATTGAATTTAACCATTGATCGTTCATTTAATGGATTGCTATTTTTATCAGGCATAAATACGGAGCACCATGAAAGAATGCACCCCTGTATCAGCTATCTCCTTATCCTCTGAAAAGGAGGAGGCTCTTAAAGAAGAGAGCAGGCGGATAGGTATGAAGGAAGCTGCTGCATGGAGCTTCATGGATGGCTTCGGTACAAGATATATCGCTCCGTTCGCAATCGCTCTTGGGGCGTCAAACAAGCAGATTGGACTTTTGAATTCCATTCCTTCGCTGGTTGGCGCTTTTTCACAACTCCTGACCCTTAAATTGATGCGTCTATGGCCCAGGAAAAGGATCACACAAACAGGGATCTTTTTCCAATCAATTTCCTGGCTTCTTATTATCGGGGTTGGCGCGCTTTATTACATGGGTGGGGTCCACGGTGCCATAATCCCGAATCTGGTTATTATTGTTTATTCTTTTCTTGTTCTCTGTGGCGCGTTTTTAGTACCGGCCTGGACATCATGGATGAAAGACATTGTTACAAAAGATATAGGGAATTTTTTCGGCAAACGCAGCAGGCTTGCCGGATCCATTTCTCTTACAGGAATGCTTGTTGCAGGGTTCATACTGGATTATTTCAAGCACACTCATATTTATATAGGTTTTGTTATTTTATTTTTTATCGCTTTTTTGGGCAGGGGGTTTAGCTTTTATTTCTTATCAAAACAATATGAGCCCGTATTCAATTGCGATGACGCTGCTTTTTTTTCGCTCGGTGCTTTCCTTAAAAGGATGTCTTCAAATAATTTCGGGCGGTTTACTATAATGATTTCCCTGTTTGCCCTTGCCACCCAGATAAGTAGTCCCTTTATGACAGTGTATCTGCTTACTGATTTGAAATTGAGTTATGTACAGTTTATAATTGTAAATATTACGTCATCAGTAGCGGCTTTCCTGATTATGCCGGTATGGGGAAGATTTTCTGACAGGTACGGCAATATGAAAACCATACGGATTGTGGGTCTTATAATTCCTGTGGTCCCTGTTTTATGGATTTTCACCCCGATTATTTCTCATGGGTCAACAATAAACGCGGTTATATATCTTGCAATCATTCAGGCTTTTACAGGATTAATTTGGGCAGGGTTTGATCTTTCAGCAGGTAATTTTATTTATGATGCGGTCACCCGTCAGCGAATGTCTATATGTGTTTCATATTACGGGATATTGACAAGCGTAGGCGTCCTGATAGGCACGAGTATCGGGGGATTTATATCATCATCCAAACATGACATACTTGGAATGAAGCCGATATTTTTCGTGTTTCTGCTTTCCGGTGTTGCAAGGCTTTTGGTGTTTATTCTGCTAAATAATAAAATTAAAGAGGTTCGAAAGGTTGAAGAATTCAGAATGCATCATGTGACCGAAAACATTATGGGTCTTTCCCTTATGAAGTATCTTTCCAATTTTACGAATAATTTTTTTAAGCGTCCTTACTAGTAGCGGCTTTCAAAAATTAATGGAAGCGGTTATGACTGCAAGCCATTGAAATTAAAACAGACATCAAGTTCTTTAGCAGCCTTGACCTCGTCAAGGCGCTTGACAGGTGTGGTGTGGGGTGAAGAAAGTACCATGTCAGGATTTTCCGATATTTCCTTTAGAACTGTTTCAAGGGCTGATACGAATCTGTCCAATTCCTCTTTTGTCTCGGTTTCGGTTGGTTCTATCATAATTGCTTCAGGCACGATTAGCGGAAAATAAATTGTTGGCGCGTAAACATTGAAATCAAGGAGACGTTTGGCAAAATCAAGTGTCTTAACACCCTTTTCTTTAAAAGGCGTGCCTGTAAGGACAAATTCATGAAGCACAGGGCCGGGATACGCGAGCGTGAATTTGTCTTTCAACCTCTGTAAAAGATAATTGGCATTGATTATTGCATTCTCAGTGGCTTCGCATAAACCGTCTTGACCGAGCATCTTTATATATGTATAGGCCCTTACAAGCACAAGAAAATTGCCGTAAAAACCATGCACCTTGCCGATTGATTTTTGATTTATCTTCGAGAATAAATATCTATCGCCTTCTTTTACAATCCGAGGGCCGGGTAAGAATGGAGCGAGTTTTTCTGACACGCCTATCGGACCCGCACCTGGTCCTCCTCCGCCATGAGGCGTGGAAAAGGTCTTATGAAGGTTGAAATGCATTACATCAAAGCCGATTTGTCCGGGTTTGACAATACCCATAAGCGCGTTGAAGTTTGCGCCGTCCATGTAAACCAATCCGCCCTTGTCGTGAATTATTTCGGCTATCTTGCTTATGTCTTTTTCGAAAAGCCCGAGTGTATTTGGATTTGTAATCATTATGGCTGCGACATCTTCAGTCATTTTTGATTCAAGGTCAGCTAAATCTATCATGCCATCTTTAGACGAACTCACTCCAATTGTCTTATAACCCGCACGCACGACCGAAGCAGGGTTGGTGCCGTGGGCAGAATCGGGAATAAGTACATATTTCCTGGCATTGCCTTGATTCTCGTGAAAAGCGTGTATGACCATGAGGGCTGCAAGTTCGCCGTGCGCGCCCGCAACCGGCTGGGAGGAGACGCTGTGCATGCCGGAAACCTCTGAGAGGGCATGTTCGAGGCTGTATATGAGTTCCAATGCACCCTGACACAAATCCTCTTCAACCAATGGGTGAAGAGTGGTAAATCCTGGGAGGGATGCGGTTTTTTCGTTAACCCTTGGGTTATGCTTCATGGTGCATGAACCAAGAGGATATATTCCCTTATCTATATGGTAATTAAGTGACGACAAATTGGTATAATGTCTTACCACTTCAAATTCAGGTACTTCGGGCAGCCGTGCCTTGTTTTTACGCAAAAGGCTGGGGGTGAAAAGAAGAGCGGGATCCGATTCCGGAACATCACATACCGGGAGGGAAACACCACAGCGGCCAGGTACTGAACGCTCGAATATCAGTTTTTGATCCATATTTTTTTAATTCTTACCGATCCTTAAGTGCCAGTTGTAGACTGATGTATCAAAGGGCCGGTAATTGTTATTCCATGAGCGCCATAAGCGCGTCTATTTCGGCTTTGGTTTTCTTTTCGGTTATGGTTATAAGTAATCTGTTTTTCATCTGATTATCGATCCTGCCAAGACAAAAGCCTGGAAGGATCTTTTTTTCCCTTGCACGTTTAAAAAAGCCATCGATTAAACCGTCCTTGAATTCAACAACAAACTCGTTGAACACAGGTCCGGAAAAAGGAAGCGACACACCTTTAAGCTTTTTAATTTTTGAGAGCGCGTATTGCGTTTTACTTATGTTAAGCTCTGCCATTTGCACAAAACCTTCCTTGCCGAGAAGCGAAAGAGTAATCGTTGCTGAAAGTGCGAGTAATCCCTGATTACTGCATATATTTGACGTAGCTTTTTCGCGGCGAATATGCTGTTCACGGGTCTGGGCCGTAAGAACAAAACCTCTGCGTCCATCTTTGTCAACAGTCCTTCCCACAATTCTGCCCGGCATCTGACGCAGGTTTTCACGTCTGGTTGAGATGAACCCAAGGAGCGGTCCTCCGAAAGAAGGACCATTTGCAAAATAATGCGCCTCGCCCACGCAGATATCCGCTCCTAGTTTTCCAGGAGCCTCGAGAAGCGCGAGACTAAGTAAATTGGGAATAGCAACGAGAATAAAGTTGCGGATTTTTTTAAGTTCGTTAACTGCTGCCACATCCTCCACCACACCGAAGAAATTTGGTGTCTCAATTGCCATTCCAAAAACATCTTCGTCAAGAAGGTTTTTAACCTGGTTTATATCAAGTGAGCCTGTGGATGTGATGCCGGCTTCAACAAGTTCAATACAAAGGCCCTTAAGATATGTTTTAAGAACCTGCTTGTAAAACGGATTAAGTGACCTCGGGATTATGAATTTTGATCCGCCCTTGTTGATTGATTGCGCCATGATTATGGCTTCGGCGATTGCGGTTGCCCCATCATAAAGTGAGGCGTTGCTTATATCGTGTCCGGTAAGCTCGCAAATAAGGCTTTGATACTCGTAAATACACTGAAGCGTTCCCTGGCTTACCTCAGCCTGGTAGGGCGTATATGCGGTAAGAAACTCGCTGCGGCTCGCGATTGCAGAGGTTGCGGCTGGAATGAAGTGATCGTATATTCCTGCGCCGAGAAAGGAGTTCCAGGTGTTGTTGCATGCATTTTTATTTGAAAGCGCGTTAAGGCTGGACATGGCCTCAAGTTCGCTTATTCCAACTGGCAGATTAAGCTTTGTTGAACAACAAAGGGAATCAGGTATGCCGGATAACAATTCATCGAACGAGGAAAAACCGCAAATTTCTAATAGTTCTTTTTTTTCCTTAAAACCACGAGAGGCAAAGCCACCCACTTTATATCAGCTCCTTATATTGATCAGGTGAAAGAAGTGATGTAATTTCAGCGGGATCAGAAATGGTGATTTTAATAATCCAGCCTGATTTATAAGGATCAGTGTTTATGCAGTCAGCACGATCCGCAAGAGCGGGATTTACCTCAGCCACCTTACCTGATAGGGGAGAAAAAAGGGATGCCACGGTTTTTACAGCTTCAATCTCGCCAAAAGGTTCACCTTTCTGCACTGAAGCGCCTTTCTCGGGGAGCTCAACATAAACGATATCGCCAAGTTCGTGTTGAGCGTAATCAGTAATCCCGACTGTGACCGTGTTTCCGTTGATGCTGGCCCATTCGTGATCCTTGGTGTACTTTAGTTCTATTGGGACTTGGCTCATGTTATTACTTTCCTTCCAGTTTGTCTGATGCTTTTGAGAAATCATTCCGGGCAGACCCTGCATTTTGCCTGTAGATGTCGTACCTCTCATCCTCTTCAGCAGTATTCTCAGCCTTGAAATACAGCGTAATATAGTTAGCTGAAACAGTGAGAGAACGGACAGCTTTTTCAATTAAATCCCTGGCTGCTATCGAATTCGGATCTGTGCCTGTTTTTTGCAACCCATCAAGTTGTTTCTTAAGCTCAAATGCCTGTCCTTTCAAACTTGCAGCACGGTTCATCAGCTTGTCAGCATCAGCATTTTCGTCGTCAACATTCACAGCAAGAATGGATTTTGCGATGTTGCTCCCATCATTTATAATCTTGCTTAAATCAGCCTTATATTGCTTGTCTGCGGCAATATCAGGAGAGGCTTTTTGCTCTGACGCAAGACGGGCCTCTTCTTCAGCTTTTTTAAGCTGTTCTTCGTATTTGGCCCGTTCAGCCTCTTTTTTTGCAAGCTCCTTGCTGGATTGGATTTTCATTGTTGAATAAACAGAGGCAATAAGAAGGGCTGTTGCCAGAATATAAGACAGTACTATTCGGATGACACCACGCGAATTGATGGCACAAATATATGCCAGGATGGTAATGGCAAATAGAATCATTATAAGATATATTTCAATTTCCATTATTTCTCCTTTTACTGAATTATTTGTAATTCCTATGATTTCTTAAAAACACGCATAATAATATAAAACATATCCTGTTTCAGTTCAACAATTTATCGTTTTAAAATACTATTTGTTTTACATAGTTTTGCGTAATTGTGATTTTGTATCTTATTCATGCAATTTAATCAGCTCTCAATTATATAAGCTGCTTAATGCTAAAAAGCCTTAAATCTTTGGAGATAATATGCGTATCATTTTGTTAGTTTCATTATTTCTTTTTTCCTTTACTTATTCCGCAAAACCGGTTGATTCAAAAAAAAAGGAATTAAAAGATAGTTTGAGTTATGCAATAGGAATGGATGTTGCGAATTCATTGAAGGACCTTAATGTTGATCTTCCCACATTTTACCGTGGCCTGGAGGATGCAATGAAGGGAGGTGCCACTCTTTTAACAGCGGAACAGGTTGCTGAGGTAAAAAAGACCTCCTTTTTGCGCATCAACGAAGAACAGGGCGAAAAGGCGAAAAAAGCCGGTTCAGAATTCCTTGAGCAGAATAAAAAGAACAAGGATGTGGTTGTAACAAAAAGCGGACTCCAATATACCGTGCTTAAACAAGGTACTGGGCCTAAAGCTGTTCTTTCGGACAAGGTTTCCGTTAATTATAAAGGCACCCTTGTTGATGGCAAGGAGTTTGATAATTCCTACACTCGCGGAGAACCGGTTGAGTTCCCCTTGGGCGGTGTGATTCCAGGCTGGACCGAGGCGCTGCAACTTATGAATGTTGGAAGCCAGTACAAACTGTTCATACCATCCGAACTTGCCTATGGTGATCGCCGCATGGGCCCTAAGATTCCGCCTAATTCCACACTTATATTTGAGGTCGAATTACTTAAGATCGTAAAAGACAGCACAAGTTCATCCAATCCAGCAGATCCTCTTAAAGGGCTTCGTAAGCAGGAAAAATAAAATAGCAGAGTAATTTGAAATAGTATTACAGGCTTATGCGATTATGCCCGTGATATAGTTTGTCCCTCAGTTTTCCTACATTGACATCAGCCATATATTCATCGAAGTTCATGGTGCGATCAATTGTTCCTGAAGGAGTAATCTCAATTATCCTATTTGCGATTGTACTTACGAATTGATGGTCACGTGAGGTAAAAAGCACTACACCGGAAAAATCCATTAAGCCTGTGTTCAGGGCTGATATGGCCTCAAGATCAAGGTGGTTGGTCGGCTCATCCAAGAGAAGAACGTTTCCACCGGCAAGCATCATTTTTGCAAGCATACAGCGTACTCGCTCTCCTCCGGAAAGAACGGATACTTTTTTCAAGGCTTCATCCCCTGAAAAAAGCATTCTCCCTAAAAACCCTCTGATATCAACGACCTCATTTTGTTTTGAAAAACCAGTTAGCCAATCCACAATTGATAGATTGGATGTAAAATATTCGCTGTTTTCATGGGGGAAATAAGCTGTCTTTATGGTGGTGCCCCATTTAATGGTCCCTGTATCGGGTTTAAGTTCAAGGGCCAACATTTGAAATAACGCTGTTTTTGCCACGCTACTGGGTCCGATAAAAGCAATCTTGTCTCCGGGGTTTACCGTAAGGCTGAAATTTACGATCAGGCGAACTTTGTCAATTGTCTTGCTTATATTTTCAATTGTTACAATCTGATTTCCACATTCTCTTTCTGGCTTGAACCCGACAAAAGGAGATACCCTTGAAGATGTTGGTATTTCTTCAAGTGTAATGTTTTCAAGCCATTTTTTTCTTGATGTTGCCTGACGGGCTTTGGATGCGTTAGAACTGAAGCGGGCGATAAATGTTTTGAGTTCCGCTATCCTGTCTTCTTTCTTTTTATTTTCATTCCGTTTTTGAGCAAGTGAAATCTGGCTTGCCTGATACCAGAAATCATAATTACCAGTGTAAACCTGCACTCGTCCGAAATCAATATCCGCTATATGTGTGCAGACCTTATTTAGAAAATGTCTGTCATGAGAAACAACAATTACCGTATTTTCAAAACGATAAAGGAATTCCTCCAGCCAGGTAATGGATTCAAGGTCAAGGTTATTGGTTGGTTCGTCAAGCAGAAGTATGTCAGGATTCCCAAAAAGGGCCTGGGCAAGCAGCACACGGACTTTCTGGCCCCCTTCAAGTTCGCTCATCTCTTTTTGTAGCAGGGCTTCTTCAATCCCCAGGCCATTAAGAAGAATAGCAGCTTCTGACTCGGCTTCCCAGCCATTCAGATCAGCAAGCTCCATCTCAAGTTCAGATGCCCGAACCCCATCTTCCTCAGACATATCTTCCTTGGCATAGAGCTTTTCACGTTCACTCAAGACTTCAAAAAGTCTCTTGTGTCCCATGATGACAGTGTTGAGGACAGTAAAATCATCAAAGGCAAAATGATCCTGGCTTAGCATTGCCAGACGCATATTAGGGCCAAGTGTCACCCCGCCTTGCGATGGTTCAATTTCCCCGGAAAGAATTTTAAGAAAAGTGGATTTTCCCGAGCCATTGGCCCCGATTAACCCATAACAATTTCCCGGAGTGAATTTAAGCGAAACATCTTTGAAAAGGATTCGCTTTCCAAACATGAGTGTGACGTTGCTGGTTGTTATCAAGGATGCATCCCCATGGTGGAAGATTCAAGAGACGAAATCAAAAAGTCTTGGCAGCTTTTTTGGCTTTCTTCTCTGCACGTTTTTCTTTTATTGTTTTTGTGGATTTCTTTTTTTCTTCTTTTTTTGTGACATGTTCCTTGCCCATTGTAAAACTCCTTGTGTTTAGGTAAAAGATTACATCTGTTTGTAATCAGATGATGGTGAAATATAACAGTTTGATTAATGGCATTTCAATTTTCTTGGAATTAAAATGAAAGCCCTTTTATTTTTTTGGTTTGACCTCTGAAACCAAAGGCCTCTTTATCAGTGGATGGTTTGGCCGTAACGGTGATGATATTGATGTATGGCGCGTTGAAATTTGAAGCGCGAACTTCCTGCCTTGCCTGATTTCATAAGAACAGGTTACTTCTTCACGAGGGGCAAAACCGGAAAGGGGTTGCTTTTTAACTCCGCGTATCAGTTTGGTTGTGGCTTCAATGTAAAGGGTATCCTGTTTTTTATCGACCTCCACTATCAGGCGACGATTAACTGTGTCAGCGGCCACCACCTTGCCGCTTACGCGATATATGGGTGATAATGGCACTGACTTTGATGTTTGTGATTTTTCAATTGTTTCATTGGGAGTATTCTCCTCTCCAAAGGAAATAAAACTCACAAGCAATAAAATGGGAATAAACTTAACCGGCATTGTAAAAGAAAATACGTTACACCGGGGATGAGCGTAAATAGCCATCAGAAAAGAAACCGCTTATACACAGAGAACGTTTGGTCTGCAAACTTCTGTGATGTGAAACACATGGCATGTTTAAGCCCTGCCTTAACGATTGAAGTTCGCAAAGCAGAGTCAGATAGCACTCGCGATAATTTGTGCATAATCGATTCCGGATCCGTGGGTTCCACATAAAGAGAGTGTTGGCCGCCTGCTTCCTCGAAACAACCACCGTGCGATGTTATGACAGGTACCCGGCTCCACAGGGCTTCGAGGATAGGCAGTCCGAATCCTTCATAGAGAGAAGGGTAAACAAAGACCTCAGCCATCTGATATATTGCAGGTAAGTCTTCATTATTTGAAACTTCAGGGAAAAGTACCCTCTTTTGCAATCCCTTTAATTGCACATATTTCACAACCTTTTTCCTGTATGCATTTCCGCGTCCAACTGCGACCAGCTTAACCGTATCTCGCCCAGGTAAGTTTTCAAATGCCTTGATAAGGGAAAGTAGGTTTTTCCGCTCATTGATAGTGCCTACATATAAAATGAAATTATCAGGCAACGAGTACTTTTTTTTAATCGCAGCCTTCATTTCTTCTGAAACAACCTTTTCGAACATTGGATCACAAATTAGTGGAACTACAGTACACCGTTCATCCGGTACTTTGAAATACTCCTGTACATCAAGCTTTGTCTGAATACTGTCAGTAATCACACAATCCGCTTCCCTGCAAGCATGTTGTAATTTGGCATGATATATTCGGCGATCTATCCATCCGTAGAACTGTGGAAATTTGAGGTTTATAAGATCATGAATGGTGACAACGGATCTTATTCCACGTTTGCGCAGTCCAGATGGGATTTCGTGGCTTAAACCATGATAGAGTTCAATACCGCTACTCATGAGATTTCGACCAATGCCGGAGCTTCTCCAGATCGAAGGAAATGTTTTCCATATTGCAGAGGATGGGGTAATTACAGATGCCTTTGACGCCACAAGCTTTTCGAATGATGCAAACCGGTTGCGAGGTTTCTTGGGAGTATAGAGATGGTAGTCAAGGTCAGGGTAATTCTCAAAAAGCGCATGGAGAAGTGACCGGCTGTAATTGCCAAGTCCAGTGGAATTAAAAAAAGCCCGCTTAGCGTCAAACCCTATTGCAGACACAATTATTTTTCATCCAATTATATCCCGATCTTGACCGGCTTGATTCCCCAAATCTCTTTTGCATACTGGAGAACAGCCCTGTCTGAAGAGAATTTCCCCATCTTTGCAACATTAAGTATGGACTTTTCACACCACTCAGCAGGTCTTCTGTAGGCGCTGGATATGGTTTCATGGCACTTCAGATAAGATTCAAAATCCGCCAATACAAGATATGGATCATGATGAATCAGATTGTCAATAAGGGGTTTGAAGATATCACCCTCACCTTCTGAAAACATTCCGCTTGAAACAGCATCAATGGCATTTTTAAGCTCAGGGCATTTTTCATAATAGCGGCTTGGCCAGTATCCTCCAGCTTGAACGGCTTTTACCTCTTCGGCTTTCAGGCCGAAGATGAAAATATTATTAGCTCCCACTTCCTCCATTATCTCAATGTTTGCACCGTCAAGGGTGCCTATTGTAAGAGCTCCGTTTAGGGCAAATTTCATGTTCCCTGTTCCCGAGGCTTCGGTCCCGGCGGTTGAAATCTGTTCTGATATATCAACGGCAGGTATAATCTTTTCCGCCAAAGAGACACTGTAATTTGAAAGGAAAACAGTTTTAAGCATATCGCATGTTTTTTTGTCCTGATTGATTACCTTTGCGACATTATTGATTAGCTTTATAATCAGTTTGGCCATGAAATACGAAGGAGCTGCCTTGCCTGAAAAAATAAATGTGCGAGGAACAGGATTTGAAACAGTTCCTGCCTTTAGACGTAAATACAGGCTGATTACATGCAGTATGTTCAAGTGCTGACGCTTATATTCATGAAACCGTTTGGCCTGACAGTCAAAAAGGCTCTCGGTATTTACAGTTATTCCCAATGTCTCCTTAATATACGAAGCAAGCCTCACCTTGTTTGCTGTCTTCTGCTTTTTCCAGGCATCCTGAAACCTGGAATCCTGTGAATAAGGAATAAGTTCCTTTAATTCATCCAGCTTTGTAATCCAACCATTGCCTATTTTTTTTGTGATAAGATCAGACAGACCCGGATTGCATTTAAGGAGCCAGCGCCTCTGAGTTATACCATTTGTTACGTTACGGAATTTATTTGGAAAGTACTCGTCAAAATCGTGGAAGGTCCTGGATCTTAAAAGTTGGGTGTGCAGTTCGGCAACACCGTTTACAGCATGGCTTCCAACAATTGCAAGATTGGCCATTCGCACCTGCTTATGATCACCCTCTTCTATAAGTGACATACGTCTTAAACGTTCACCATCATTAGGAAAACGAACAGCTGCGCGATCAAGAAACCTGGAATTTATGGAATAGATGATTTCAAGATGGCGTGGGAGCAGGCTTCCCAACAAATCAACCGACCACTTTTCTAGTGCCTCGCTCATCAGTGTGTGGTTCGTATACCCCACGGCCTTTACAACTATGTCCCACGCCTTATCCCATGGAATACCCTCTTCGTCAATAAAAACCCTCATAAGTTCCGGTATTGCAATGGCAGGATGGGTGTCATTCAGCTGAAGCGCGACCTTGTCTCCAAGATTAATAAGGTTTTTGTGTTTTTTAAGATGGCGCCTGATTATGTCCCGTATAGACGCGGCAACAAAGAAATATTCCTGCTTAAGGCGGAGTTCCTTGCCTCCACGGAGATCATCCCTTGGATAAAGAATCTTGCTCAAGGATTCGGAAATGACCCTTGGCTCATAAGCGCCGAAATAATCGCCGCTGTTAAAGCGTTCAAAGTCAAATTCATTTCCGGAACGGGCGGACCACAGTCTTAACATGTTTACTGTATTATTACAGAAGCCGGGAATAAACACATCGTAAGGCATTGCGAGAATGACCTCAGTATCAAGCCATTTAACCTTATCGCCGCCCTTGCCGTCAGGTGTATGCTCAACACGGCCATGGAACCTTACAGGGTAAAGGGTGTCGGGTCTTGGAATCTCCCATGGGTTTCCCTCGCCAATCCATTGGTCAGGCTCCTCTTTTTGATAACCGTTCTCAACCTTCTGGTGGAAAAGGCCGTATTCGTATCTTATGCCGTATCCATAACCAGGAAGCTGCAATGTTGCCATGGAGTCAAGATAGCACGCGGCAAGCCGTCCAAGGCCGCCATTGCCAAGCCCGGAATCAACCTCTTCTTCACGAATTTCGTCTATATCATAGCCCATCTTAACAAGCATCTGCCTGCTTATGCCGAAAAGACCGAGGTTGTAAAGCGCGTTACCGAGAGTACGGCCCATAAGAAATTCCATAGAAAGATAGTACAGCCGTTTCACGTCCTTATTGTAATAAGCCTGTTGTGTCTTGATCCATCTTTCAATAAGTCGATCCTGGGCCGTCTTTGCAATACTGTAAAAGAAATCCTTGGGCGTGGCAGTGTGCTGGTCCTTGGCCTGGGTATATTCCATGTGACTTAGAAGCGACAAATGGATGGAGTTTAAGTCCATTCCCTTATGCACGATCTTCCAGTTTTTGGCTTTATTGCTATTCATTGTATTCTGACTCCTTATCCATAAGAATTGTTCATCAAAATGAATGGTAGTGATATTTTCTTAGACAGGAAGATCTTTTTCTTCTTCAATTATATTAAGAATGCGATCCAGGTTAGTAACGTAAAACATGGCTTTGATGCTTTCAGAGGGTGCAACAAGGTAAAGCTCTTTCGCATTATCATGAATCTTCTTTACAGCTGATATAAAAATATGTATTACACCGCTGTTTATATATGCTACTTCTTGCAGGTTGATGGCGACATTCTTTCCCATTTCAACAACACGGATTACCATTTCATTTAAAATGTCAAATTGTTCGGTTTTTATCAATTTCTCATGAATATCAACAATAACAATTTTTTCAAGTTCACGTAATGAGTAAATATTTTCCATGGTTTTATGTTTATTGAAACAATTGAAATATAATATCATTGATGCTGTTTTAGGCAAAGAAAATGACTTAGGTGAATGAATCATACTGTATTTACCTGATCAGCCAAGGCAATGAAAAATGGCCTGTCCCAGAGATCCAAGGCCTTGGAATCCAGGATAAAAGGTCTTACATCATCTCTGGCATTTTCAAAATTAACCTGTTCAAACTTTTCTTTTAATAAAGTTATAAGCATTGGTTGATCCAGGTCATTACTATCTTGCCAATGTCCGGTTTGGACCATTCTAGCCTTTAAATGAAGCAGATTGCATTTTATCCCAAGACCGACAAACCAGATAAAATCGTAGAAATCGCGTCCCTTTACCCGTGTTTTCCATTCCCTGCAAAGCAAGGCATGAATCTTTCCTGCAAAGAGACACTCCTTTGAGTAAAGTTTTACTTGATATGGAATAGGTACAAGAAGAGTTTTGGTTTCAAAATCCGCAAAAGGAGGGGGATCAATATCAATCTCTATCCGCACCTTTAGGACACTGTTCCGGTGGTTTGAATTCACAAGTTCTTTGGGTGCTCCAACTGTCATTAAATTTTGTATGGTATTCGCTTTGATAAAAGCAGACTCAATGGGCGAAGAATGTTTTTTTGTCTTTTCCTCGATTTCAACCGGAAAACCAAAAGCTTCAAATTCATTACGGATTGTGTTTAAATAATGCTTTATTGAAAAACCGATTTTGGGGCTTAAAAGGGAGAAATCAAGGTCTTCCGAATATCTGGAAAGCCCATAGAAGATTCGCAAAGCTGTTCCGCCATAAAATGCGGCATGCTCATAAAACTTCGCTCTCCACAAACCCAGAAGTGCAATCTGCTGTATAATTTCACGTAAGGCATCTTTATAGTCGTCAGAGGTTTTAAGTTGATATTTGTTAAGCAAAGGTGATAGTGCATGATTCATTTCAAACCTCCATTAATGAAAATTTGCCAACCACTGGCACAGGGTATTTATTTTCTTCATCTTATACCTGTCTTGAATTGCAGTCAAAACAGTCTTGTCCAGCCCATTCAACGCCTCTTCTTCTATTCGTAAATCATCAATAAGGAAAGTTTTTATCTCTGATAATGTTCGGATATAGGTTGCAATCATAATTTTGTCGCATAATGCTTTTTCTTTTGAGGCAATAAAATATCCCCCTTGTAAATCCTCATGATAAACCATCCCAATATGAAAAGTCTCGATCCGCACATGCTGGTAGGAAAATCTGCCAACAGGGGTGTTATAAATTTTATTACGATTAGGAGTGATACTGGTTATTTCTGTGACTCTTTCTGGTATTAATGAGTAAAATGAAAGTGCAGAATCCAATGACAGACATGAAGGTCCATAGAGTGCATTGGCTATTAAATTTCGGTTGATAACTCCCCCATACTCCGGTCCCAATACATAAAGCCCTTTCTTAAGCCTGATAATTTCACCTTGCTTGAGCATTTTAGAAATCTTGTCACGAGGATTTCGGTATCTTTGGAGAGCATTTACAAGATATGTATAGTCAAAGTAATGAGTTTTGGGTAGATTGATAAAATCAGGTTTCACTTATTAACCCCTTAAAACAACCAGTATGTCTACATTTAATAGACTTACTGGTTAATATATTAATATCATTAAGCTTTGTCAATCAGTTTTTAGTGGAGGGACGTGATGGAAATCAAATCCAGTACGTCCCGAACAGAAATGGATACTGAAACATTGAACAGGCTGCAACCGGAATTCCCAGGAGCGGAAGCGTATTGCTTTAGCCGTGATTCTTAAATCATGCCTCAAATAGGAAACGTAATCCATTCTATAGGAGTACATGATTCAATTGCAGGTTTGATATTTCATCCAATAACTTGTTGTGTCTGTGCAACGGTAACAATTACTACCAGTATAGACTTGATGCGCGGTAATCCACGTCATTGTTTCAGGAGGAATGTCACAAAGCATATTACCCATTACGTCAATATAACATGACCATTGCGTTATTCCTCCTGGCAACTGCGTTAATTGATTGCCCCCAACAAACAGATAATGTAAAGAGGAAAGTTTATTGATTGCATCGGGAAGTGCTGTAATTTGATTTGCTCCTATGTTCAATTCTTCTAAGTTAGCTAATTTTTCGATTCCCAAGATATTCGTAAGTCTATTAAAACTAAGATCTAGATAAGTCAATTTAGCCAATTCAGAGATTTCATAGGGCATCTGCGATAAATAGGTTTCGGAAGAATCCAAATAGGTCAGGTTTTGCAACTTTCCAATACCTGAAGAAATCATGGGAATAACATTTTTTTGCAAGTTCAAAACATTCAAATTCGATAGATCGAAGATAAAATCCGGGACTGTTTCAATCCTACACCCAATTAATTCCAATCTTTCCAAATACTTGCTTCCGGTAAGTGTTGGAATAACTTTTAGTTTCTTATACTTTATTTTCAGGCTTATTAAAGATTTCAGTTGACTGACTTTTTGTGAAATTCTCATTGTTGTTAGAGTGTCATTTGGATCATTATAATTATGATATTTATTGTAAATAGTAGAATACTCATAGTAATTATTACCGTTAATTTCAATTGATGAAAGCATTGAAAGCTCTCCAATCTCATCTGGTATAACGAATAAATCTACGCTATCAGCAGTCTCACTGCTTGTCCACCAATGAAAGTCGCAACGAAAAGCAGTAATTCTTCCATCTTTTACCCAGGTAAAGAATTTTACAGGATAAGAAATGTTATTTGAGTCCAAAATCGCTCTTACGGCAATCGTGTCTTTGATATAGTTTGAATCCAAATTAGAGGCATTAAGTAATGGGACATAAATAATAATATCTGTTGTATCTCCAGGTTTTACTTTAATATCAAAGGTATCTACGACTATGTAATTATGGGATAAAGGGACAACCTGTAATGAATAATTGCCAGCTGCAAGAGGGATTTCAAATTTACCGGAATCAAGGGCAATCATGTGGTTGTAAATTTCCCTCAGGTAAAGATTGGCATAATATGTTGAAGGAATGCCTTGAAATTGAACTCTTCCGCGAAGAACTCCTGTGGGCCTTAGTATATTTTGCCCCAGGTTTACGAGTGTATCCGTAATCGGCTGAACACATTGAACCAGGATGGCTTGATGTTGCTGGTCATGAATTTCAATATTGTATTGCCCGGGCAATGTGTTTCTAAACAGGAAAATGCCATTAGAGTCGGTTAGGACAGAATCAAATCTTGCAGTATTGCAAGTATCAGTAATTATCGGTTCTTTCCTTGGACGAAGAAGTACACTGGCACCTTCCACTGCCTTTCCAGTTGTATCAACTGCCATACCTGTAATACCATATACAAGCGCGGATTCCGTGCCCGACCCTGTTCCAACAATATCAGGTCCACGATGTGTGCAGCTTGCCATAAATCCAAAGATCACTAATCCGACAATTGCGATAATTCCATTTGCAGTTTTCATAAGATTATCCTTTCATTGTTTTAGATACTGGAAACATGTTAAGGTTGATATTGTAAACCCGTTCCGCTTTTTCCTTTTCATTTGCAGCTAGTGAGAACAAGCGCTTTTTGAATTCTTTTATTTCATCTTTGATTGTTCCTGCTAATTCTTCGGATATGCATAGCGTACATGTATTCATTGTAATTTCATTGGATTTGAACCTGTCCCATGCTTCCAGGTTATGTCTTAACATTTCTTTCTGAAAATTCACAATAGCAACATTTCTTGCAGGCCCGCCCCCGGAGATAAAATCATTGGTTTGGGAATAGGTACCGTCTTTTGCTTGTTTAATAATACCAAGCTCTTCCATGAGTCTCAATGACTTTCTTACCTGGGAAGGGGTTACTGCGGGTATCAGAAGTTTTGCCAATGTTTCCGGACCTTGATTACCCTTTATAAGGGTAATCAATTCGCGGATAGCGGCATTATACCAGTTTGAATAAAACTCATATTGCTGGTCATCAAGGGATTTAATGGACAGCGATTTCCTTTTTTCGGCAATTCTTCCGAAATAAAATTCTTTTTCACTTTGATCTTTTGCCTGTTCAAATGATACAAGATCATCAAAATATTCGATCTGCTTTGCAGAAAAACCCATTGCGCGGGCAATCTTCAAAAGGACGGTTTTGGTAAGGTTCCTTTCGCCGTTCATCACATGAAGAACAAATCCGGAGCTGTTTATTCCTGCCTTGCGTGCAAAAAACTGGTGAGAAAATTTTGAGAAGCGATTTTTCTCTTCTTTGAAATAATCCCGAAGGTATGCGCGGTAATCAAGATATTGGAAAACATCAGGCATAATTTAACCTTTCTTTTTGAATGACTTTTGTGAGAATAATATAGGCAAATGTTGTTTGAAAGACAAGTGTCAATAGTAATTATCGTTCACATTTTGTGAATGATTATGAAGCTATTTCCGAGCATGTCGTTGTGTTTTGAAGGGACTTAAGGATAATCTCGTTCTCAATTATAATTGTCGTAAGTTATTTTAAGCAAAGATTCTGAAGTGTGATTTAAAAAGGTAATTGGATCGTTACAACCAAACTATGAAAATATATTTTTGGACCGGACTCATTTTCCTTTCCGTTGCATTCTTTTCCTTCTATCCGGTCACAGACACCGACATCTGGTGGCATTTGTCTGCTGCACGGGAAATGCTGGCCCATAAAACATTCCTTCGTGAAGACCCCTTTTCATATACACCGTCGTTTTCGCCCTGGCTTAATCTGCATTGGCTATACCAGCTGCTTGTTTATGCAACTTACTCCCTGGCGTGGATTTTCGGATTGATTGCATTAAAGGCAATCTTCTTTGGGTCCGCGTATGTTCTCAATTATATCTCATCCTTGAAAAGCAAACACAACATGCTTCGATTCACAATTTTTGTTTTATTTTCCTATAAGGTGCGTTATCTCATGCTCGACAGGCCTGTCATGATTACGCTTCTTTGTATAGCCCTGTTTTTATTCATTCTGGAACGCTTCCGCGAAACGGGCAATCTCAAGCTGTTACTATTTTTATTGCCCATACAAATTATCTGGGTAAATTGCCAAGGGTTATCTGCAATAGGCTTATTTATTTTTGGGTGTTATTTTATTGAAACCTTATTGAATAAAAGAAGCGTAATGGGTCGGTTTTCAATAATCATGGTTGCACTTTTATTGTGCGGGCTTATTAATCCTTATGGATTGGATGGGGTCTTCCTTCCAATCAGACTTTTTAGCAGAATCTTGCCTGGAGAAAATAACCTTTACTCCATGAATGTTTCCGAGAACATGCCACTGCGTTTTCTACCTTCATCTGATATGCATTTTGCTTATACATCATTAGTAATGGCAATTCTAATCTTATACTCAATTTATTTAAACAGACATAAAGTTCGTATAAGTCATATTATATTGGTATGCGGTTTTGGCTTACTTTGCACAATGGCACTTCGAAATGTACTTTTATTCGTTTTTATCGGATTATTCATTGTTAACTACAATTTGTCCAATATGCCTGATGTGGGGATAAGATCCAGGTTAAGGATATCAGGAATATTTGTCGGAACAATTTTAATTTTATTTGTTTTCTTCCTGCACCTGAACATTCTTTTTAAATGCCGGAACCTTCATGGTTTATCACCGTTTCGTGTTCCTGATAAGGCAATTGAATATCTTGAGGAGTATCCAATCAAAGGGAATTGTTTTAATGGCGATCGATATGGTGGTTATCTGCTATGGAGGATGTATCCAAGGAAAAAGGTTTTTATTGATGGCCGCTTCACAATTCGTCCATCATCTGTATTTAGGGAGTATCTTGATGCCTTGGATAGACCGGAAACATTTCCCATGCTCGTGGAAAAATATGCAATAACCCTTGTTATGCTTCCAATCGCCTCTTTTGATCGCTTTCTTCCGCTTGCATGTGCGCTTTATAAAAATGATTTATGGGAACTTTTATATATTGATGGTTCCACAGTCCTATTCGCAAAAAAAGGAATGGGTGGAACTCCTGCTTTACGGCTTGATAATATCCCCGTTGTAGAGGGAATTGTTCAGGACATTAAACACCGATGGGATGGCAACGCAAGCGTTCAGAGTGAAGCTCTTGCATATTTTAATAATTATGTGAATTGTTGCAGGTAGCATACTCCAATTTGCTATTTTACAATACTTATGAACCGTTATAAAAAAAAAGTAGTGCTTAAAGAAGGGGCCTCGAAGTTCATACTTCAATTTGAACGTCCTGACCGGAAAAAGCCTGATGAGAAAGAAGTTAGTGATAATAATGTACAAATTGATTCAGCCAGCAAGACTATTCTAAAAGATATTCTAAATAGTTCAAATCCCATTGAGATTGAGGTTGGTTTTGGAACAGGGAAGTTCCTTATCCCTTATGCTGAAAAGCACGTGAATACAAATATATTGGGTCTTGAAATTACCAGGAAAATGGTTGATCATGTGGCAAATCAGGTCATGGATCAGAAATTGTCCAATGTTTTTATTGTTCATTGTGATGCCAGGTTTTTTATAAAGGAAAACATCCCGGAAAAAAGCATTGATCGAATACATGTTTATTTCCCTGATCCCTGGGTAAAAAAAAGGCATATAAAACGAAGGGTCATAAATCAGGATTTTCTTGGCATTGCCCATCGCATACTTAAAGAAAATGGCAAACTCAATTTATTTACAGACCATAAGGACTATTTTGATTATTTTTTAGAGCAGAAGGAATTGTTCGGGAAATTCGCCAATGATGTTGATCCCGGTGATTATACGCCTACAAGTTACGAGACAAAATGGGTAAGGCAGGGACGAACAATTTACAGGGCTATTTTAAGGAAAAATTAAGCAGGAGAAATCATGCTGGTTTTAACAGGCGGTGCTGGATTTATAGGCAGTGTTCTTTTATGGAAACTCAATTCAATGGGATTATCCGACATTCTTGTTGTTGATGAAAAAGATATTTCTGACAGGAAAGGGAATCTGTCAAACAAAAAGTACACGGATTATCTGGACAAGGATCTTTTTCTTCAACAGTTAAAGGCCAATAAATTCAAGGGCAAGATAGAGGCCATAATTCACATAGGTGCTTGTTCTTCAACGCTTGTCCAGGATGCGGACTATTTCAATAAAAACAATTTTCAGTACACTAGGGACCTCTCAATCTGGTGCGTTAACAATGGAGCGATCTTTCTATACGCTTCATCAGCCGCAACTTATGGGGATGGCTCGCTTGGTTACAGCGATGATGATGAAAACACGCTCAAGCTTAAACCCCTTAATTTATATGGCAAGTCCAAACAGGATTTTGATGTCTGGGCCCTTAAGAATAATTATCTGAATAAAATCACGGGTTTTAAATTTTTTAATGTATATGGCCCGAATGAATATCATAAAGGTGATATGAGAAGCATTATTGCCAAATCATTTGACGAAGTGCTAAAGGAAAAGAGGATCAGACTTTTTAAATCATATAAGCCTGAATATAAAGACGGTGAACAAAAAAGGGACTTTATTTATGTAAAGGATGCGGTTGATGTTGTCTGTTATTTTCTTGAACATCCTGATAAAACCGGCATCTTCAATGTGGGTACGGGTATGGCGCGTACCTGGAACGACCTGGCCCAGGGTTTGTTTTCCGGTCTTAATCTGGATTTGAATATTGAATATATTGAAATGCCTGAATTACTAAAACCAAGATATCAGTATTTCACTGAGGCTGTTCTATTAAAACTTAGGAACGCGGGTTATGCCAAAGAATTTACCAGCCTTAAGGATGGAATAAAGGATTATTGCGGGTATTTAAAAAACAATTCTTTTCTGTAAAGGCTTATAATGAAACATTGTGTGCTAATCATGGATGGTGCAGCCGGTTTTCCTCTTGCAGAGCATGAGCATAAAACTTCTCTGGAACTGGCAAATACCCCTTTTCTTGATAAGTTGGCTGAGCAGGGATTGCTTGGTCTTGTCCTGAATGTGCCTGAGGGCATGGAGCCTAGTAGCGCCATTGCATGTCTTTCACTTATGGGTTATGATCCCAAGAAATATTACAGCGGCCAGCGGACCCATCGAAGCCAAGGCTATGGGCATAGAGCTAAAAGATAAAGAGGTTGCTTTTCGCTGCAATCTGGTTACGCTTCAGAACGGCCTCATGAAAAGTTATTGCTCGGGACATATTACTGATTCTGAGGCGAGTGAACTAATTAAATCACTTGATGAAAGATTGGGCGGCGATAGAATACGCTTTTACCCTGGAGTAAGTTATCGTCATCTGGTTGTTATTAAAGATGGCGAAGAAATGCTTAAAGCTGAATGCACACCTCCCCATGATATTTCTGATAAGTTTGTTGCTGAATACAGGCCCAAAGGGCCGGGCGGACTTTTTTTAAACAACATCATGTCAAAATCAGAAGAGGTCTTGCGAAACCATCCCGTAAACAAACGCCGAATTGAACAGAATAAGCTTCCAGCAACCAGTGCATGGCTTTTCTGGGGTGGGAAACGAACTGACAATCTTCCGTCATTTGAAGCTGTTTACAAAAAGACAGCGGCAATGACATCAGGCGTTGATCTTTTAAGGGGCATTGCGACAATGGGTGGCATTGATATATTACACATCAAAGGGGTAACAGGCGGCCTTGATACTGATTACGATGCCCAGATAGACGCGGCGCTTCAGGCCCTCGATAAATATGATGTTATAATCGTGCATGTTGAATCACCTGATGAGGCTGGGCATGCAGGGGATCTAAAGGAAAAGGTCAAGGCATTGGAAATGATAGACAGCAGGATGGTAAAAAGGATGATGGAATACAAGAAATATCCATTAAGAATGTTGATCCTGCCGGATCACCCAACGCCTATTGGTTTAAAGACACACACTCCTGGCCCTGTACCGTTTATATTGTATGGGCCCGGCATAGAGGATAATGGGGCCTCAAGCTTCTCCGAGAAAGAGGCTGAAAGCACTGGTTTTTTTGTTAACCAGGGCCACAGCCTTATGTCAAAGCTTCTTTACAGCTAAGAATATTTGGAGTTTTAGCCGGTTTTTTATTTATTTTAGGCATATAATATTCAATTTTTAAAAGGAGAAAAAGATGGCTTGTATTAAAGGATCAAAGACTGAAAAAAACCTGCTTACCTCTTTTGCCGGAGAATCTCAGGCTCGAAACAGATATACCTATTTTGCAAGTGTTGCAAAAAATGAAGGCTATATCCAGATTTCAAATATCTTTGAGGAGACAGCTGATAATGAAAAAGAACATGCAAAACGCATGTTCAAGTTTCTCGAAGGCGGAATGGTTGAAATAACAGCCTCATATCCTGCCGGGAAAATCGGAACAACAGCTGAAAATCTGAAGGCTTCGGCAGAGGGAGAACACGAAGAACAGACAATCATTTACCCGGAATTTGCGAAAGTCGCGCGTAGCGAAGGTTTCGATAAAGTCGCTGAAATGTACGAGGCAATCTCTGTTGCGGAAAGACAGCACGAAAAAAGATACGAAGACCTTCTGAAGAACCTGAAAGAGGGTAAAGTTTTCAAGAAAGACAAATCAATCAAATGGCGCTGTACAAACTGCGGATATATACATGAAGGCAAGGAACCGCCTGAAACATGTCCTGCATGTGCGCATGCTAAAAAGTATTTTGAAGTATTAGGCGAAAACTGGTAGCAAAAACAAAAGGGGTTACTGATGAAGAAGTATGTTTGTGGCGTATGTGGTTATGTTTATGATCCTGTAAAAGGTGATCCTGACAATGGCGTTGCAGCCGGGACTCCTTTTGAAAAAGTCCCTGCTGATTGGGTTTGTCCGGAATGCGGTGTTGGAAAAGATGAGTTTTCTCCGGAAAACTGATACGCATCTCTATAAGACCTGGAAATTTTGGCTATAGCTTTTTTTAAGCGGTATTTATGATAAAGTATATTGCCAAAAGATTGCCATTTTTTAAAAAGGTTTTTGAAGAAAGAGAAGCATTCCGGAAAGAGAAGAACGAATTACGTATTGCGCTTAATAATCTCAGGATGTACCGGGATCCTGATCATTTTTATTCGCCGCTTTCCTGTCTTAAGGATATTGAAACACATCAGGCTGATATTTTTTCAGAACCTCCTGCAATCTTGCCTGGGATCGATTTATATCTTGAAGCACAGAAATCATTATTAAAACATTTCAAGTCGTTTTATCAGGAACAACCTTTTCCAGAACAAAAAACAGATGGTCAACGTTATTTTCTGAGCAACCCTAATTTCTCCTATTCTGACGGAATTTTTCTTTATTGTATGATGCGTTACCTTAAACCTTCGCGCATGATTGAGGTGGGATCCGGCTATTCCTCCTGCGCCATTCTCGATGTTAATGCGCTTTTTTTTAACAATAGTATTGAATGTAAATTCATTGAACCCTATCCTGATTTATTCCTCTCGCTTATCAGCGAGCAGGATAAAAAAGGACTAAACTTAATTAACACACCGCTTCAAAAAGTGGACGAATCTTTATTCCGCATACTTAAGGAAAACGACATCCTGTTTATAGATTCTTCCCATGTATCCAAGATTGGCAGTGATGTCAATCATATCTTTTTCAAGATATTGCCCCTTCTTCAAAAAGGGGTGATGGTTCATTTCCACGATATCTGTTATCCCTTTGAATACCCAAAATCCTGGGTGCTTGAAGGCCGGGCCTGGAACGAGGCTTATCTTATGAGGGCTTTTCTCGAATACAATAATGAGTTTAGTATAGATCTTTTCAATAGCTACTTGTCATGTTTTAATCATATCCCAAAAGAGATGGCGCTTTGCATCAAGGGCCCCGGCAGCGGGCTTTGGCTTAGGAAAAAATAAGCGCCAATCAAATCGAAAGTGTTGTCTAAAGACAACACTAAATTACAAAACCAATTGCATTTCAATCAACCTTGGATTATCTTTATAAACAGAGAAACACTATGGAACCAATTTATACCTATTCCAATTACAGAAAATATCTCAAGGATTATTTCAATGAATCCAAGAGTAAAAACAGCCATTTTTCATTCCGCAGCTTTGCGAACAGGGCGGGTTTTAAAGCAAGGGATTATATTCTGCGGGTAATGAATGGAGACAGGAACCTGTCAAATAGTAGTATATATATGTTGTCAAAAGCTATGCGCTTAAATAATAAAGAGGCTGCTTATTTTGAATGCCTGGTAAATTTTAACCAGGCAAGTTCAACTCAGGAACGGGAACATTATTATTCAAAACTGTCTGAGATAAACAAGCACAGCACTTTTACAAAGATACGAAACGATCAATTTGAATATTATTCAACCTGGTATCATAGTGCAATCCGATCACTTGTTCCTGTAATTGATTTCCATGATGATTTTGCGGGCTTGGGTAAATTAATGGACCCTCAGATAACGGAAAAGCAAGCAAGAGATTCAGTGAAGCTTCTTGTGCGCCTTGGAATGATGGAAAAACTCAAGAATGGCAAATACGCGGCAACAAACCCTGTAATTACAACCGGCGATGAAGTTGTTTCCCATGCTGTTACAAATTTTCATAAAACACAAATGGATTTGGCCAAGCGTTCACTTGATGAACATGATTCAGAGAAAAGAGACATCAGCGGTCTTACCATGAGTGTTTCTGAAAAGGGTTTTCAAAGAATAAAATCCGAGATTCAGGATTTTCGCAAAAAGATCATGGCAATAGCGTCGGAAGACAGCGGAGAGGACAGGGCTTATCAGCTAAACAGTTATTTTTTTCCAATATCCAAAACCAGGGCGGCAAAATGAAAATATTTTTGCGGATGCTTCTTTGCGGTATATCGGTGTTTGTCTTTTGGCAGTGTTCCAATAATGGGCCTGGTGATATTGCAGGACCCATTACCGAGACTGGTAATCCTAAATTGGCATGTGTTTTCGTTGATGCACAGGGCAATGCAGTGGCTGGGGCAAAGGTCTTTGTGTATAAAACAATAGTTTCAAACGATACAATTAACCGGAGATATCCTTTAAGATTGATGGCCATTGATTCAACGAATACAGGCAATTACGGAAATGTTGAGTTCATGGAACTAAAGCCTGATACTTACACCATTGAAAGCCGATACAATGCCGGAAACCTGTTTGCTTTAAAAAAGGGGATTGTATTTGATTCAACGCGGATAGTCTCAGACACGCTTTTGATGAAGGAGCCGGGAAACATTCAAGGCTTTGCTTTTAGGGGTGAAAAGGATTATCAATATCCTTCAAGCGGTTTTTTGCTTGTTAATGTCGAGGGTTTGTTAAGTCAACTTACTGTGCCGAGTTATGATGGCGAGTTTTGGTTAACAAATATCCCGGAAGGGGTTTATACAATTGGTTTTTATTCAAGTGACAATGCATACTATAATAAATTCGTCGATTCTGTCAGGGTGAGTTCAGGCTCAATAGTTGATCTTGGGATAATCCATTTGACACCAACCTTTGAAGCTCCGCCTCCACGTCCTGCGGGATTTACTGCCCGCTATGACTCTGTTAATGGATTGGTTTACTTGTCATGGCATTCTGTTGGAATTTCAAATTTGCTTGGATATCAGGTTATGCGTAAATACCAAATGAGTGAAACGACTTTCAAGACTGCAATTTTAATTGATACGTTCTATGTTGATACGGTAACGGCATTTCCTGATAGTGCAAGGATTGTTTACCTTCTAAAAACAATTGATAGGGCTTATAACGAAAGTATGAATGCGGGGCCTGTGGAAGTAATTAATAAGGAAATAGTGGAAAAGCGTTAAAAGATTTTCACCGGTGAAAGTCAGAAACGCAGTAACCCACTCACAAATAAAGGTAAGTTAGTTTAAAACAAATGGTCAAACTGTTTGACCGGAAAGGATATTCTTATGTTTATAAGGAAATCTATATGTCTTTTGATCATTATTGGAGTAGTATTAGTGGAAAGAGATGCCTTTTCGCAATGGGTTCAGACTAGCGGCCCCAATGGCGGTGATTTCCAGAGTCGATGCTTAGCAACAGACGGGAAAGTGATTTTTGCCAAAGAAGGAAATTCTTCACTATACCGCTCCACAGACAAGGGAAAGAATTGGGAAAGGATAACGCTAAAATATACGGACTTCAATCTTAATAATTTCATATCCATTGGAGAAAACCTTTTTGTTGGAACAGATTCCGGAATTTACAGATCTTCCACTAGTGGGGTTGACTGGACTAAAATTAATTCGGACATACCTGTACATGCACTTGCACGTACTGACTCAATGATTTTTGTGGGTAATGCAAGGGGGGGGTTTTGTTCAACGGAAAATGGTCTTAACTGGAAACCAACAAACAAAGGTTTAACGGACTCAAATATTCAAGTACTAATTGGATACGGTACGACTTTATTCGCAGGAACCGACAGTAGCATATATTTATCTTTAGACAATGGCGCTGAATGGAAGAAAATAAAATCCGGAATCAATGTTGGGCAATTAGTATTGATGGGAAATATTCTTTTTGCTGCTGGATGGGTAGATAAAACTAATAATCCCTGTATTTATCGCACTAAAGACAATGGGACAACATGGACACAATGTGCATATGTTTATGGCAGCCGTATGGAAGTAAATGGGAGTACTATTTTTGCTTGGGGAAGATATGGTGCTTATCGTTCTGTTGATAGCGGAAACACTTTTCTAAATATCAGCCCTTGGCAAAAATACACCTTCTGCAGGGATATTGCAGTATGTGATGGGGTCTTATTTTTTGCATCTGAGAGACATATTTATTCCTCAACAGATAATGGGGATAATTGGATGGAAAATGATGCCGGTATAAACAACTCTACAGTAGATCACATTGAAGTCAATGGAACAACAGTTTTTGCTTCCTCTTGGAAGGATGGATTTTTTCGTTCACCAGATAATTGTATCACATGGGTCCCATTATTGACATTACCTTACTGGATAACTGATAATGTGCAATCCTTTGACATTATTGATTCCTCTCTTTTTGTTCAAGATTGGTGGGGGTTTTGGAGATCTGATGACGATGGAGAATTCTGGCAAAAGGTAGAAGATATAATCGATTTAACTAGCACTGCTTCCTTTATAACAATGGGGTCAAACAATTTTGTCGGCAATGGTGCTGGCGTGTATATTTCAAAGGATAATGGTAAGGCATGGTCTAAAGTCCTTTCTTTCCCTGTAGATAAATTAATAAATACTGATAATTGTCTGTTTGGGATAACCTATAATATTCCCTATATTAATAATAGTTATGGTAGCTTACAAATATATGTTTCCCATTCCATAGACAGTAGCAGAACCTGGGCATGTGATACAAATCCAGTTTTTATTCCATACATCGCAAATGGTCAAAACCTGTATGCAGATAAGTATCCTGTTGATGGTAAATTGTATCGCTCCATTGATAATGGAAATACATGGAAAGAAGATACATCTGAGATAAGGAATTTAACTATACGCGCATTGGTGTCAAAGAATTATGTGCTTTTTGCTGGAACAACAGACGGAATATTTAAGAGTTTGGACAATGGCGAAAGTTGGACACAAGTAAATCTTGGTTTGACAAATTGTACGGTCAATTCCCTTGCCGCAAATGATGAATATCTTTTTGCCGGAATTGAGGGTGCCAGCGTGTGGCGCCGCCCATTGTCAGAGCTTGTCGCAACAGAAGATGTACCCCGTCTTGTTGCGGATAAATTATCATTAGGCCAAAACTATCCAAATCCCTTTAATTCCCGCACAACCATCCAATTCTCTTTGCCAAAGCAAGACGCTGTTACGCTCAAAATCTACAACAGCAAAGGAGAACTGGTGTCAACGCTGATTGATAGCCGATTAAGCGGGGGAACGCACAACGCCAAATGGAATGCGGAAAAACTGACGCCAGGGGTTTATTTCTGCAAAATGAAGGCGGGAAAAACAACATTGGTGAAAAAGCTTATACGGTTTTAGTGCATTTATGGGGTGTCCAGTGAGCTCTGGACACCTATATGGGCAAAGATCGCTCTTTTAAATTACGGATTCTGTTTGCAAACAGTCACGAGTTTATTTATATTGACTCTAAATTACTCGCGAGTAAATTGGTATGGCATTGAATAAACCATCGACATTAATACGCTATCTTCAGCCTTTTGTGATCAAAGATTTGAAGCGGAAAATGGTTTTTATAAGCGGCCCGCGTCAAATCGGGAAAACCACCCTGGCCAGAACGGTTCTTGGAAAAGGGAAAGAGGATCATTATCTCAATTGGGATATTGATGAGGACAGGGTATGTATTTTAAAGGGAGATTTTCCGGCAGAGAAAGGTATTCTGGTGTTGGATGAAATCCACAAATACCGCAGATGGCGCCAGTTGTTGAAGGGCTTGTTCGACAAGCGAAGAGATGACCTGCAGATACTGGTCACTGGAAGCGCAAGACTCGATCATTACCGGTATGGCGGTGATTCGCTGCAGGGACGGTATCATTTTCATCGCATGCACCCTCTGTCTGTTGCAGAACTCGGGTTAAGGAGTGAAAAAGAGCTTCGCGAACTTATGCTATTCAGCGGTTTTCCTGAACCTTACTTTTTGAAGGATACTGTTGAGGCGCGTCGTTTCAGCAATGAATACCGTACCCGTATTATACGGGACGAATTGCGGGATTTGGAGCATGTCACGGAAATAGGCCTTATGGAGCGGCTTTCGCTTCGACTTCCCGAACTGGTGGGTTCACCGCTTTCCATCAATGCGTTGCGCGAGGATTTGCAGGTAAGCCATGCAACGGTTTCAAGGTGGATTGACATTCTGGAGAACCTTTACTTTATTTTCAGGGTTTATCCTTTTGGGGCGCCAAAACTCCGTGCTGTAAAAAAAGAGGCCAAGCATTATCATTTCGACTGGACGCAGATTGAAAATGAGGGCGTGCGATTTGAAAATCTCGTTGCATGCCACCTTTTGAAATGGTGCCATCATCTTATTGATGCTCAGGGCAGAAACATGGAACTCCGTTATTTCCGTGATATTGACAAAAGAGAGGTTGATTTTGTGCTGATTGAAAACAACAAACCCGTTTTATTTCTGGAATGCAAATCAAGCCCCCAGGATTCCGGTCTTTCCCTTCGTTATCTGCATGAAAGATTTCCTGATGTTGAGGCATGTCAGATATCTCTCAAAGATGATAAAGCCATTGTTGATAAATATGGCATTAAGCATATATCAGCTTCCGCTTTTCTGATAGGACTGATTTAAACCGTGCTCTTGACAGTTTAAGCAAAATAGCTTTGCTTTATTTATATGCCAACCCATCTGAATCAGCCTGTATAACCGTTTTAACGCGGGCCGGATTTGCGGGAAAAACAACAATGGTTAAAAAGCTCATCCGTCTGTATTATATCATGTGTATGTCCAGGAAATTCTGTTCACCCCTGATTTAATGGAGACTTTTTTTTAAGAATATTCAGATTTATCGTATGTATCAAACCCTTGAAAAGTTATAGACTAAAAGAGTAGATTACTTCTATTGTTGAGAGGTTAGGATAATGCTTACTTTTGAATGGGACCAAGACAAAGCTCAATTAAACATCCGTAAACATGAGGTTACTTTTGAAGAAGGTAGTACAGTCTTCAAAGATACTCTATCAATTACCATTCATGAAGATGAGCATTCTTCAACATATGAACAAAGATATATAACAATCGGGATGTCTTTGCGTGGCAGGTTACAAGTAGTCGTTCACTGCGATCGTGGGCAAAATATTCGAATCATTAGCGTCCGGCCAGCCACTCGCCGGGAAAGAAGGATGTATGAAAAGCTTTATTAAAAAATCTGAACCTGAAATAAAAGATGAATACGATTTTTCATCCGGAGTTCGAGGTAAATATGCAAAGGCATATGCGAAGGGAACCAATATTGTCGTACTCGATCCCCTGGTTGCAAAAGAATTTCCGGATTCGATGAGTGTGAACGAAGCACTGCTTTCTCTTCTCCCAATTATAAAGCGACACACGCATTCGATCACAAAGTAAACCTCTCTGACTTGGAAATTTCTAATGCATAAAGATGAAATAATCGATGAATTGAGGAAAGAACGGAAAGCCTATGCGGCTCAATTTAATTTTGATATCCATAAAATTGTCGTGGATTTAACAAAAAGCGAAAAGGCCCGTAAAGAGGTTAAAAAGATATTGCCGCCACGAGCCATACAAAAGCATCGACTTCAGAATATTGGATGAGCAGGTTTAGGTACTCGACAAATACTAAATGAAGTTATTAATCACATTCATAGTTATTTTAATGGTGCTTTCAACCGGCTGCCTTCATTATTCCTTTTCCGGTTCAAGTCTGCCTTCGCACATAAAGACCGTGTCAATCGAACTGCCTGACAACAATACCTCCAAGGTCGGTTTGGAGCAGAAGGTTTATGACGGCATCAACAGTGCTTTTGTTGCGTTAAACAATCCTTCTGTTGTGCGCGAGGGGGGGGATGCGAATCTGTACATTAAGCTCACGAACTATCAGAACAATCCTGATGAATTCGATGCTCAAGGAAATGTCAAGACCTACAAGGTCATAATAACAGCAGAGGTGCGTTTTACGGATAGAAAAGAAAACTCCGCCATATACGAGGGAAACCTTTCGGGTATCGGTATTTACAATCACGAATCTGAAAATGAAAATACCGGTATAGACAACGCGATAAGAAAACTCAATGAGTCCATAGTCAACAATACAATATCAGGGTGGTGAAGATGCTGTTTACAAAGATGCACGGATGCGGAAACGATTATATTTATGTCAATTGCTTCAAGGAAAAGATTTCAAACCCGGCCGCCCTTGCAAGAAAAATATCCGACAGGCATTTTGGAATAGGCTCAGACGGACTTATTCTTGTAGCCAGATCCAAAATAGCTGATGCAAAGATGATTATGTACAACGCTGACGGCAGCGAAGCCGAAATGTGCGGTAATGGCATAAGGTGTCTTGCAAAATATGTTTATGATCACGGTATTAAGAAGGTACCGGTCATTAGGATTGAAACCCGGGCAGGAATAAAAGAGGTTGCTGTTAGAATAAAGAATGGTGTTGTTATTAGTGCACGTGTTAATATGGGTAAGCCAAATTTAAATGTTGTGCAAATTCCTGTGATGTCGCGTAAAGAAAGACTTGTGCTTGAACCATTAAAAATAAACGGGAAATGTTTCGAAATTACAACCGTCAATATGGGAAACCCTCATTGTGTGATTTATATCAAGGATGTTTCATCCTTCCCTGTTGAAAAGATAGGCCCGCTAATTGAAACCCACAAGATGTTTCCCAAGCGGACCAATGTTGAGTTCGTGGAAATCATCTCGCATAGTGAGGTAAGGCAGCGTACCTGGGAGCGCGGTTCAGGGGAGACTCTTGCCTGTGGAACTGGGGCTTCAGCCGTTTGTGTGGCAGGTGTGCTTACTGGAAAGACAGACAGGATGCTGACCAACCACCTTACCGGCGGAACGCTCAAACTTGAATGGCCTGATGATAATGGTCCGGTATTCAAGACTGGCCCGTGTGTCGAGGTTTTTAACGGGGAGTATAAAATTTAATAAAGGTTTCCTGGTTCATGAAAGTCTCTGATAAAAAACTTTTTGTACTTGACACCAACGTCATCCTCCACGACAGCGCCTGCATATATCAATTTGCTGATAATGATATTGTCCTTCCAATTACAGTCCTTGAGGAATTAGACCAGTTCAAGAAAGGCAATGACGCTGTTAATTTTCATGCTCGGGAATTTGTAAGGGCGCTTGATTCCATGAGCGGGGACAAGCTTTTTGCGGGAGGGGTAAGAATCGGTCCAAAGCTCGGTAAAATATCAATCAAACTCGAACAGAAGATACACCCGAACCTTAAATTCAGCTTTACAAGCAGCAAGCCGGATCATCTTATCCTGAACACGGCATATTCGCTTTCAAAGGAAAATTCAGGTTTCCACGTTATCCTTATTACCAAGGATGTAAATCTTCGCATGAAGGCCAAGTCCGTTGGACTTACTGCCCAGGATTACAATACTGATAAGATACGCGACATATCTTCATTATATAAAGGTTTCCGGGTTGTGGAAGATGTTTCGAAGAGTGTGGTAAACCAGATGTACTGCATGCCTTTTGAGGTGTCTCCGGAAAAGGTACCTGTTAAGGACCCCTTCAAACCTAATGAATATATCATAATGCGTCACAATAAAAGGTCGGCCCTTGCGGCTTTTGATCCAATCCATTATTGCCTGCGTCGAGTTGACAAACCAATCGCATACAGCATTAAGCCGAGAAACGCGGAGCAGGCATTTGCAATGGACGCACTTATGAATCCTGAAATAAGGCTTGTTTCCCTTACAGGGAAAGCCGGGACCGGAAAGACGCTTTTGGCGCTTGCTGCAGCGCTCGAGAAAAATAAAAGTTACAGGCAAATCTACCTTGCAAGACCGGTTGTTCCCCTTTCAAACAAGGACATAGGTTTTCTGCCAGGAAGTATAGAGTCAAAACTGTCGCCTTACATGCAGCCAATGTTCGACAATTTAAGCGTAATCCAGCACCAGTTCCAGGAATCCGACCCCAAATCCAAACGCATCAAGGATTTTCTTGAAGAGGAAAAGCTTGTGATAACGCCTCTTGCTTTTATCAGGGGACGCAGTCTTGTGCGCACCTATTTCATTGTTGACGAAGCTCAAAACCTTACGCCTCATGAGATAAAAACAATAATAACAAGGGCTGGTGAGGGTACCAAGATGGTTTTCACCGGCGATATTTACCAGATTGATCATCCATATCTTGATTCGCTGTCAAACGGGCTAAGTTATCTTATCGACAAGATGCAAGACCAGAAACTCTACGCCCATATAAACCTTGAAAAAGGCGAACGATCCGAACTATCCGAATTGGCGAGTCATCTCCTGTAAACAAAGGCGTAAAAAATGAACCTCATGGAAACCAGCGAATTCTTAAGTTATGTTGTGACTGTAATTGGTTTGCCATTTGCAATTGTTGTTTATGTCATGGAGAAACGAAAGGAACGTGAAACCGAGGAAGAGGAGATATATCAGAAGCTATCTGATGAATATGCTGGTTTCCTAAAACTTGTCCTCAACAGCTCTGATTTACAACTTCGCTCCTCGAAGCAAATAGAACTGAATGGAGAGCAGAAGGAACGTGTAATGATTCTGTTTGATCTTCTGATTTCTCTTTTTGAACGGGCTTATATTCTTGCATACAGCAGCAAGATGACCAAAGCCCAGCGCCGTCGCTGGCAGTCCTGGGAGGACTACATGATAGAGTGGTGCTCAAGAGAGGATTTCCGAAAACAGCTTCCCCGTCTATTGGAAGGGGAGGACGAGGACTTTGTAAACTATATAACCTTGCTTGCCAGAAAAAAAGATCCTTCATATTGATAATGTATATATATGATGGTTGCTTTCCTGTAAAGGCCACCTCTTGACCAGCTCTGGCCCGACACAAGACATGTAAACCCCGATCCCCTTGATGGATAAGTATTTGCTTGCGATCCTGTTTTTGAATAGCATATATTTACACAGTAAGAATAATTCCAGGCGGCAGGCATCTATAAAAGAACCTGTGCGTTTGGAATAAACCACAACTCAAATGGGAGAGTAGTATGAACAAAGGCGAACTCATCGCATCAGTCGCGAAGGACCTCAAGACGTCAAAGGCCCACGCTGAAAAGGCTGTCAACTCTGTATTGAGCACAATCAAGCGCAACACCAAGAAGGGTGTACAGCTTATCGGCTTCGGAAGCTTCAGCGTTTCACAGCGCAAAGCCCGCAAAGGTCGCAATCCCCAGACCGGCGCCACGATTACAATCAAGGCATCACGAGTGGTCAAGTTCCGCGCAGGTTCAGAATACAAGAAATCAGTGTAAGGTTTCTTTTCAAGAGATCTTGTTTTAGGCCGGTGGCTTTCACCGGCCTTTTTTTTCTAAGTGAAAGTCAGGATTTCAATAAACAGGTTGTTCCTGTGTCATTATTTTATAAATGACAGCGTTCAAATCCCTGTTGTTGAAAGGTTTATGTATAAAGGCCAATGCGCCTTCATCAAGCATTTTCTGAGCGTTGCCATCAATGGAGAAACCGGACATCACCACCACTTTGACATTATTTCGGATTTTTTTAAGCGCCCTGAAACATTCCAGTCCATCTAATCCTGGCATCACGATATCAAGTAAAACAAGATTGATCTGGTCGGCATTTGTGGTAAAATAATTTATGGCATCCAGTCCGTCCCTGCAAAGTTGCGTTTTATATCCCATTGATTTAAGAGCAGACGACAACATTTCCCTTAATATCAATTCATCATCCACAACAAGAATATTTCCCGTACCTTGCCTAAAAACCGGTTTTGAATCTGAAATATTTCCAACCTTACCTTCGTGTGATTTATTTACAATTGATGGAAAGAAGAGACGAAAGGTCGTACCCGCTTCTTTTTTACTCTCAACCTCAATACATCCCCCATGGCTTTGGACTATTCCATAAACACTTGCAAGTCCGAGACCAGTGCCTTTTCCCGGTGGCTTTGTTGTGAAAAAGGGTTCAAATATTTTTTCTTTAATCGAACTATCCATCCCTATCCCATCATCTTCTATGGTAACCTTTATATATCGGCCGGGCTTCATCTGTTTTAAGGGAATGCCGGAATTCCATATTTCATATATGGAATGAATTTCCGTTAGGAATTTCATCATTCCTCCATAGGGCATGGCATCCCTGGCATTAAGAGCTATGTTAAGAATCATGTTACCAATTTGGGTTCTATCTCCCATTATGATGCAGGATTCGGAGGTCAAATTTGATGAGATTCGTATTCTGCGATCTATGGTATGTTCGAGCATTTCAATTGTTTCTTTAATAGCTGAATTCAAATCCATTTCTATTGGAACATATTTTCCCTTTCGGGCAAATGCTAATAGTTTTGAGGTCAGGTCCGCTGCCCGGATGGAAACATTATGGATTGCGGTGACCATCTTGGCACCTTCTTGGTTGGGATTGTCAAATTTATCCATCAATAGCTCGGAATAACCTGATATTACATTGAGCATGTTGTTGAATTCATGTGCGATTCCCCCCGCCAATTGCCCTATGGATTCCATGCGTTGGGACTGATGCAGTTGTTCTTCTATTTGTTCACGTTGCAGATTGCTCTCTATCAATCTCTGCTGTGTTTTGTCGCGGACACTCTCTACAATATAAGCAAGAACTGAAATCAGGAAAAAGACGATAAAATAAACTAACAGAAAATCTTTGTCATAATCTGCCATGTAAATGATTGTTTCTGAGAATAATGTGGAAATAGAAAGGTTTACAAAAAAGAAACCAATTGAGTAAATAGCCCCCATCTTTTTACCAATCATTGATGAAATAAAGAAAGGAATAAGAAATGACCATAGAGCGCCGGAATAGGACTGGGAGCCATTAGCAAAAAGAAAACAGTAAAAGACTGAAACAATAAAACTTGTGAACATTCCTGATATTCGATATGCCCTAGTTATACGCATATAGATAATACTTGCGGTAAAAAGGATTGCCATTATTCCATCAAGAGTTCCTATAATCAGATCGCCTGTCAAGAGCCGTTTAATCGCGAAATAACTACAAACAATCACTCCGAAAGCGTTAAGGCTGTTTATAGTGATAAAGTATCTGCTTGTTTCCGGATTTTGTATTGTGCCGGTGCCTCCTGTTAGATAGTCAAAAAGGATATTCTTTATTAATTGTATTATGTTTTTCAATAGTCGCATGAGACATTTCCTGTGGGGTTTGATATAAAATAAACCCGAAAAAAGATATATGGCAATACAAATCAATATGGAATTGATAATATGATACAAATGAAAACACCTACTATTTTAGATCTTGCATTAAGCAAGCATGTCACATCGGCTTTTTTATATAGTCATTTGATAAACCATAATTTGTATTTTACTGTTAATCTGGAGTCCTGAAAATAATTGAAAGGATAGAAACCATGTCTTCCGCTTTTGATGAATTATCCGAAAGGGGCTTTATTGCCCAGCTTACTCATGAAGATGAAATAAGAGACCTACTAAAAAACCACAAGGTTGTTTTTTACGCTGGGTTTGATCCAACCGCCGACAGCTTGCATGTGGGCCACCTCCTGCCCATAATGGCCATGTCTCACTTGCAGCGTGCAGGGCATAAGCCTATCGCGCTTGTCGGCGGTGGTACTGCAATGATAGGCGATCCTACTGGCAAGGAAGAGATGCGGCAGATGCTTACAACTGAGGGAATCGACAGTAATATCCTTAGTATCAAGACACAACTTGCCCATTTCATTGATTTTTCAAATGACCACGCCATTCTTGTAAACAATGGTGATTGGATTCGAGAGATAAATTATGTTGAGTTTCTTCGTGAAATAGGCGTGCATTTTTCCGTAAACCGAATGCTTACTGCTGAATGTTTTAAAATGCGAATGGAAAAAGGCCTTTCATTCCTTGAGTTCAACTATATGCTACTTCAGGCTTATGACTTTCTTCTATTAAATCGTAAGTACGGTTGTACTCTTCAGGTTGGTGGAGATGATCAATGGTCAAACATACTGGCCGGAGCGGATCTTATTCGAAGGAAGGAACAGAAAGAAGTCTATGGCATGACTTTCAAGCTTATAACAACATCATCCGGCAAAAAAATGGGTAAAACAGAAAAAGGGGCGGTATGGCTTGATCCAAGGAAGACCTCTCCTTATGAATATTTCCAATACTGGCGAAATGTTGATGATGGCGATGTGATTAAATTTCTTAATCTATTTACATACCTTGAAAGGGCTGAACTGGACAGGTTGTCACAGCTCAAGGGCGAGGAACTAAATGAGGCAAAAAAGATACTGGCTTTTGAAGCCACAAAGATAGTTCATGGGGAAGAAGAGGCATTAAAGGCTAAAATGGCTGCACTGTCTTTGTTCGAAGGTGGTGGCGATACCGGCAATGTTCCTGAAACGGAATTCAAACTTGTTCCTGAAACAACAGTGCTCGATCTGTTTCTTGCTGCCGGGCTTATATCATCGAAAAGCGACGGCAGGAAACTCATACAGCAAAGCGGACTTACAATGAATAATGATATCCTTAAAAAGCACGACACATCTGTTACAATGGAATCCGCAAATAATGATGGCCTGATTGTCCTGAAGAAGGGGAAAAAGTCTTATCATAATATACGGCTTGTATAAACCCATTGACAGCTTTATTGTCCGGTAAAAGAGCAAATATTAATTACAGAAAGCCCTATCAAATTATTATTTTTCCTGAATAGTAAACAAGGAGTGTTTGTGGGAAATATAAATAAAATTATTTTTGCTTTGATGCTTCTTTTGGCAACTTATATCTTTTCCATCTCCCTTATCTATAATTATCAGGGTGTTTTTACAGACAGCACAGGTTGAGGTCAATCTTTAAAGGACAGTTTAAAATTTGTTTTATATAACACCCCTTCCGGCACTTCTGAATTATGGAAGGAGACCCATTATGTTGAATCGGCGAATGGTTTTTTTTCAGTTAATCTTGGGTTTAAAAATGTCATTTCCCCCGCCATATTGTTTTCCAATGACTCGTTATACATAGAGATTTCAAAAGGCCCTCAGAAAGGAAAAAGAATACGTATCAACAGCGTTATGTATGCCACAAGGGCAGTACTGGCCGATTCTGCGGTATCGACACAAAGATCCGAATCCTCCAGATTTTCGGAAGCATCATTATTCTCGGACAGCACAAAAGCGTCATATAGGGCAAAGACATCTGTTACAGCGCAAAAAGCCGATACCTCTGAATTTTCAAAGACATCCGCTTTTTCTGACAGCACAAATAAATCATATCGGGCCTTGACAGCAGGAATAGCTGATTCGGCAATAAAGACAGGGGGCCAGATATGGAGCAAAAAGAACATAACAGCCTATTATAATGACGGAAATCTGGGTATCGGCACTGACAGCGCAAAGGAAAAGCTGGATGTTGTTGGAAACATTATGGCTGAAAATCCTTCAGGAGATGCTAATATGTTTCTTGTTGCAAGCTCCAATCCTGCGTTATGTCTTAAACAAAAGAGCGGTTCCAACATCTTGAACAGGGCAAAACTGGTTTATTCCAATAATGCACTCTATTTGAATCTTTGGGATTCCATGGGAGTACAGGAAAGCCCTGGTGTGGTTGTGTTCCGACAGAAGGATGTTGTCCTTGATGCGAAAGGGACCATAAAAGCCGTGAACTTTATGGTTGACAATGTGACTTTAAACGTACCTGATTATGTTTTTGACAGCGGTTATAATCTTAAACCTCTTGATGATGTTGAGAACTATATAAATGTCAACCATCATCTGCCCGGTTTGCCAGGGGCGGATGAGATTAAAAAGAACGGCATGGATTTGACACAGATGAATTTGAAACTTCTGGAAAAAATAGAGGAATTGACATTACATGTCATAAACCAGAACAAAAAGATTATTAAACTGGAAAAGGCTGTGCAGGGAAAACAGAGATCAATGAGGAATTTTCTTGAAAGAATCATTGCCGAGAAAAAGATTGAGGTCAAGAAGCATAAAAAAGAAAGACCTCAAAAAGAGTTATCTTTAAGCTTTAAAAACAAACGTAGCTTTTCAAAAGCACTTAAAGGCTCAAGGGTTAGAGTCATCGCGGAGGTTAAGAAAGCCTCCCCCTCCAAAGGGATTATTGACAAGGATTTTGATTATCTTAATATAGCACAAGCTTATCAAAGGAACGGTGCAGCAGCTGTTTCAGTCCTGACCGAAGAAAAATTCTTTCTTGGCAGCCTTAAAATACTTGATGAAATAAGTCGGTATGTAAAAATTCCTGTTTTAAGAAAAGATTTTATAATTGATGATTATCAGATTTATGAGTCGGTTCATTTCGGGGCTGATGCAGTTTTACTTATTACATCGATTTTGGACAGTAAGCAGTTAGTCGACTATATTTCACTGTCTCTTTCTTTGGGACTTTCACCATTGGTTGAGGTGCATAATCGAAAAGAGCTTGAAAAGGCGCTCAAGTGCGGGGCCCGGATAATTGGTGTGAACAATAGAAACCTTAAAACATTTAAGGTTGATATCAAGACTTCACTTGATTTGATTCAATATACGGATGATAAAGAATGCATCCTTGTGTCAGAAAGCGGGATAACAAATCGTAGTGATGCGAGGCTTCTTAAAGATGCCGGCTTTGATGCTGTCCTGATTGGTGAAACATTCATGCGCGAAAAGAACAAGGGTTCCAGGATAAGGGAGTTCATAATATGATTTATGTGAAAATATGCGGAATCACAAAAATAGAAGATGCGCGTTATGCTGTCCAGCAGGGCTATAATGCGCTCGGGTTTATTTTTTATCCTCCAAGCCCGCGTAATATTGAACCTGAAAAGGTAAGGGACATAATCGCGGCCCTACCGCCGTTTATTGCAACAGTAGGGGTTTTTGTAAATGAGGAAATAGAAAAAGTAAAAGAGATATGTGCATATTGCAAATTATCTGCGGTACAACTACATGGTGATGAAACCCCTGAATACTGCGATGAAATGCCTGTCAGGGTAATAAAAGCATTCGGCATTGATAGCCATTTTAATTTCAACATAATAGCTTCATATATTCATTCAAATGTGGCTGCTTTTCTTTTAGACAAACATTCACCTGAGCTTATAGGGGGTACGGGCCAGGTATTCGACTGGAAGCTTGCGAAAAAGGTCAAGGAATATGGCAGAATCATCCTGGCTGGAGGCATAACCCCGTTTAATGTTGAGAGTGCTCTTGCCGAAGCTGAACCTTTCGGCATAGATGTCAATAGTGGAGTAGAAATTCTTCCCGGAGAAAAAAACAGGGTCAAAATGAAGGAACTAATTGATAAGGTAAGACGGTTTAAGATATAAGGCCATTATATGAAAATAACCAAACGTTTCAATTTCAGTGCATCTCACAGGCTTTTCAACAATGCCTTGACTGACATTGAAAACCGTGAGGTCTTTGGCAATTGCAATCGGTCGCATGGTCATAATTTTGTACTGGATGTAATGGTGGAAGGCCGGGTTGACTCTAAAACAGGAATGGTAATTAATTTCCACGAGCTTAAAAATATTGTTGGAGATAATGTTGTATCATACCTGGACCATAAAGACTTTGAAAAAGACATACCTGAATTCAGTAATAAGGTCCAGACAGCCGAGAACCTGGCAATAATAATATGGGACATCCTTGCGGGCAAGTTGCCCGCAGGCATCAAGTTGTCTGGAATCCGTGTTGCCGAAACAAACGACAATTGGGTCGAGTATAAAGGTTAGAGCTTTTTAAATTCCTACCTGTTGCCAGCTCCTGGTGTTCCTTTGAGTCCTGTGCCAGGAATAGGCGTTGTTGCTGCCACCCAGTTTTCCCCATGATTATTATACTCAGGACCTGCAAGCGAATCAAGTACTATTGAGGCTTTTTGAGAAGAGCTTATTACTGGCCATCCCTCTGAATTACTGGAACCCGTAAAGAAAACGCAGTCTATTAAAGAAGAGTCCTTATTTCTTAGGGAAATAAATTCACCTGTGGATGATAAATCCAGGGCCGATGTTGTTGGGTGGTAAGAGTCAACAAAAGGCATTGCCTTCCTGCCGATAACAAAATATCCATCCGGTTTTATTGTCACATTCGTGAACTTTCTGAATGTATTGTTTACTTCAAGGATTAATGTGTCGAAAACAACCTCATTTGAAAGAGGGTTGTGAATTTCAACGTATTCAGAGTCGTTTACAGCATACATTATTTCGGTAATATAGATGGGGCCTAGTTCAGTGCTATCCAGAAACTGTTTTCCATTCATGTAACCATGAACAACAGTATTTCCAGGTAAACTAAACGTAATGTTAAAATTAACACTTCCTGGTAGACTTTTAAACTGAACAGGAAGTGTGGAGTCAGTATTGGCTTTAAATAAATAGTCCTGACTAAATACATATAGAGTATCGTATAATGGTGCTGTATAATCTATCCCAAATACCTTGATTGTGCCATGGCTGTTATCAGGTATGTAATCGATATTAAGCATTATGCGGCTCCCAGACAGTATTCCTCCACACGCTGCTAATGTGTCTGTCGCAGTGCAGAATAGGACAACCACAGAATCTATCCTGCTATCGATCTCCCAGAAATTAAAGTAGATTGAGCCTGCAACTGGATTTAGTGTGATGTTAATATTGTTTGTTTTGTTTTCAATGATTATTGTTGTAATCGGAGTGCTGCTGTGTATGATTTTATTATTAGTTGAATTAATTGTCCAAGCCTCGATTTTTCTGTTTTCGCCTGCTTTAATTCCGGAAATGGTTTTTACAATGGCAAGTTGTGAGGATGTAATTGTTGTGGTATCTCTAATTGTATCCATGTCTAAAGCGGTGATTTGGGTAATGAGTTTGTTCCAAATCGTAGCTTCTGTTTTTGCACTTTTGGCGAGTGATGATGGCTTAATAAGATTAATGGAAATGCCAAGGTCGCCATAGCCTTGAGGCCCCTGTGAAAGTAGTGCTGATTTGTTGCCGCAGGATGCCAGCATTATTGAAAAGGCAAAAGTAACGACCCTGATTAAGATAGCGCTTCTTAGCATAAAACCTCCGTAATTAATTTAATTTATATCATTTATTGGATAATAAATATAAAATTAAATTAAAATAATGTCAATAAAATAATTTGAGGAAATATATACGATGCTTTTGATGGAAGAGAATTATTAACTATTGAAACTTTTATAGCTGCTACCAGCCAAGCGCTTTGTCGCGGGCCTGGTTCCATTTGAACCAGTCCGTTTCTGAAAGTTTCTCAATATCAAAGGAACGTTTTGCAAAGGCGGCACCATTACCCAAAGGCTCAAATGATTTTTTTATATCCTGGAGCATGCTCTCCAGTTTTTCATTCTGCTCTTTCTCATAGTTCTGAAGCGCATCTTCCTGTTCCTTTTGATATTGCTCAATCTCATTATTTGATTTTTCGATATGCTTTTTGAGCTCCGCTTCCTGTTCTTTCATGTATTTATCAAGATTATCAACAACAGTGAATTCCTCACCGGCATTAACCAGGAATGAAGCGTTCTTTGCTTTGGGGTTTTCCGTAAGCACTTCAACAGTGCCCCTGATTACTTTGTATGAGGCTTTGTCTGATGCGCAGTCAACCGCGAAGATTGTGCCTCTGATTGCTGCGGTTGCAACACTTGTACTGACTTCAAAGGTGTTTTTCCGTGTTGCAAGCTTTTTTACATTTACCCATATTGTTCCGGATGAAGCCTTGATTTGTGTCTTATCACCCTTAGGAACAACCATTAAAGCCGTGGTGTTTTCACTGAAACGAAGCATTCGCTCTTCCATAAGTGCAATTTCACAGCGTGAAGCCTTTCCTGTCTTGATTGCATCCCCTTCAAATATTGGCAGTGCCATTTTTGCAGGCGACCATTCGGTCTTATTATTGCGCTGACAAGCAACATCTCCAACTAGAAATGAAATTTTTCCTGCTATTGTCTCGGAAAAGATACTTGAACTTAAAAGGAAAAAGGTAAAAACAAGGAATGACACAGTTTTAGTCATGCTTTTTTGCCTGTTAGAATTTATCAACATAAACAATACGTACTTCGCGGTTCATGGGTTGATTTTCGCCTTCAAAGACCTTGTTTTCAAAAATGTCCTTGAAATCAAGTTCAATTGCAAAATTACTAACAATTGACCAGCGCAAACAGGCATTGAGATAACCTTTCAAGGGATTGCGTCTGTGGTTGTCGTCGAGAGCGAAGTCGTATTCGCTCATGATTGAGAGCTCTTCGTTTATGCTCTTGTCCAGACCAAATCCCATGTTAATAATCCTGTTTGTGGGGTCGCCTGTGGATGTTGCGCTTTCAGATGAAGCCTGATTATCAACTGTGCTGTAGTTTATTTCGTAATGCAGTCCCAAAGGTTGCCCAAGGAAAAGATAGCTCTTGCTAAGTGACCCGAAAAAGCCCTTGGATTTGAAGTAGAAGCGCGGGTAATAATCTCCGTCGCTCCTGCGAAAAAAGATTCCGGACCCTTGTGAATCGAACCCAAGCGCAAAGCCGGGAAGGTAGTAACTCTCCTCCATCAGCCTGTATTTAATCATGCCGCCGGGGAATGCCTGGCCCTTAATCGGGTTAAGACCTATGACACGCATGAGTTCGTATGCTATACCGATGGAAAAGCGATTGGTAATGCCTACACCTACTGCGGAACTGATACCGCCATCTGCAAAGAACTTAAAATCAAGGTTGTAGCTTCCCTTCTGCAGGGCTCCGGCAGTATGCATGTCTATAAGTTTGACAGGTTGAAACATAGCGTTGCTTTGAGCATCTGATAAATTATAAGAAAGGAAAAAAAGAGATAACACAAGTATTGAAAGAATCCGCTTCATTGTAATACTCCTGAAACAGGGTTTACTTCAATTTTTTATTGGTATCCTCTGGAACCGCACTCAGGCTATCCGGTCCTGACCCCGGTTTTACATATTTGCCCGTACCTCCGCAGGTTTTGCACTTTCCTGTGCCTTCGCAATAATGGCATTTTCCCGAACCATTACAGAATGAACATTTTTCCACAATGAATTTGTCTTTTGTGCCAAGGCTGCGTTTTCCAGTTCCTTTGCAGAACTGGCATACAGTTGTTTCTTTGCAGTAAAAACATTTACCCGCCTCTTCCTGGTGTCCGAAACGGTTGCATATAATGCACGCGTCTTTATCGTAGCGTGGGGTTGTTTCAGGGACCTTTTTGCATGCTGTAAATGGCAGAAGTACGCATAGCCCAAGAATCAGATTGAACAGTGTGAAATGTTTCATAACTTTTTTGTTCCTTCCAAAATTCGGTTTAATTTTTTCTTTCTTAACCAGGTCTTGATTCATTATGACTTATTTTTATTTAATGCGTTCCAGAATGATGTTGTCAAATATCATATTGCCGCCACTTTCGCTTATGCCTTTTGTGGAAACCCATAAACCCGCGTTTGCCTTCATAAGTTCGGGGATGGGGTTTTTAATTGAAAAGATTGTGGTTTCAGCATCAACAAGGGAAATGTCCTTATTGTCAATACTAAAAACAATGTGCCGATGCTCTCCGCCTTTTACTTTAAGGTTGCGAGCCCAGATAAGTTTAGCTGAGGCATCTTTCTTTTTTACTTCGACCAATTCCACCTGAGAGCGCTTGTAATAGCGGATGAAAACATCGGGCAGACCGTTTTCGTCAAATGACGCACTTTCAGGAAAAAAGAAAACAGCTGATGAAAGTTCCGGATTGCGGCTTGGAATGGTTTCATCAAAAGTGAAATATATTGTTTTATCGGTGATGTTAAAAGGTTTGTTAAGCACAATGGACCCGGCCTTTGGGTTTCTTTTGAGGGTACGGACAGGAACGCGCAGGCTGTGGTCCGTTACATAATATTCGAGGTTTCCGTATTTTTTCCAGGATGCACCAAGGGTATTTTCATCGAAGTTATCGAAAAAGATGAGTGTTTTCAAGCTGTCGGCTGTATAAGCAGTCTTATCATTATAACGCATCTGCGTGCCGATAAAACTGCGTTTCCCTGATTGCTGTGGTACAGCGTTTATAGTGAACAAAAAAACGATAATCAAAGTAACCGGATATAGGCGTGTCATTTTTGATATAATGTAATATTCTCTGTTGTAAAAAGTCTATCAGAACCTCGTCATTTTCAGCATTTCATTATAGCGTTTGTCAACATTTTTACGGCTTATTTTTTTAAGTCTGTTAAGACTGAAATCTTCGACATTGTGGGCCGCGACAACGGTACCGTAAACCACACCTTTACGTATGGACGTAAAATCTGTTTTACCCGACTTGGACAGAAAACCCATAAGCGCGCCTATAAAGCAGTCCCCTGCTCCTGTTGGGTCAACCACCCTTTCAAGAGGATATGCCGGTGTCTGGAAAAGTTCTTTCTTTGACATAAGGATTGCTCCGTGGCTGCCTTTTTTAATTACCGCATACGAGGCTCCTTGGGAAAGAAGGGTCTTTCCAGCGAGTACAAGATTTGTCTCTCCGGTATATTTGATCGCCTCTTCTTCGTTCATGACAATAAGATCAACCTTGGAGATGAGTTCTTTTACCTTTTCCTTTTTCAGGTTGATCCAAAGGTCCATGGTATCTGCAGCAGAGAATTTTGGCTTTTTTACCTGGTTAAGTACCATGAGCTGGAGTTCAGGATCAATATTTGACAGAAGTACATAAGGGGTTGTTGAGTATTCTTTGGGTATTATCGGGCGGAAGGTCTCAAATACATTAAGGTGAATTTCAAGCGTATCCCGTGAATTGAAGTTTTCGTGATATTTACCGGTCCATCGGAATGTTTTGCCGTTTTTAACTATTTCAAGGCCGGATATATCAACATTTTTTTTCTTGTAAAGATTAATATATTCCTTTGGGAAATCCTCTCCAACTATTCCTACAAGGTTTACCTTGTCGAAAAAACCGGCTGAAACCGATGAGTATGATGCTGACCCTCCCAGAACATTTCGGGCTTCTCCATTTTCCGTTATAATGTCATCTATGCCAACTGAACCCGCGATTAAAACCGGCATGCTTTGGCTCCTTTCGGTTAAAAGAAACTACATCCTCTCGAGCGCCTTAATGCCAAGGATATCCAGGCAGCATTTGATCGCGCGTCCGGTAAGTGCATATAAGGCAACACGTGATTCACGCATGCGGACATCAGGCTCCTTTAAAACAGGGGCGTCCTTGCGGTTGTAATAGGAATTTAATTCGCTGCTTAATTTAAAAAGATATTCCGTAAGATAGTTCGGCTTAAGATCCGCTGCCGCGCTTTCAACCTGCTGGGCAAGCCCGTCAGCAAGCATTATGAGGTTGCGTTCACTTTCATCCCTTACAATAATCGAAGGAGCGTCAGGAAGAGGGCCGATTTCAGTCTCGTATTTTCTTAATACGCTCTTTATTCGCGCATGCGTATAAATATGATAGGGCGCCGTGTTTCCATCAAAGGAAAGCATCCGGTTCCAATCAAAGATATAATCAGTTTTAAGGTCGTGGTTGAGTTCAGAGTATTTGAGGACACCTATGCCCACTGCTTCGGCTATTTGCATTTTTTCAGCTTCAGGCAAGTGAGGGCTCTTTTCTTCAACAGCCTTTCTAGCGCGCTCAACAGCTTCATCCATGAGCCCGAGTAGCTTTACGGTATTGCCTTCGCGCGATGAAAAACTCCTGCCATCAGATGCCTTTATGGAACCGAAATATACATGGAGCTTTTTTGGTGACAATCCAAGCCATTCATCAGCAATAGCGAATATGGACCTGAAATGGTCCTGCTGCCGGGCATCGGTTACATATATGATAAGCTGCGGTGCCCATGTGTCAATCCGATATTTGATAGTTGCAAGATCTGAAGCAACATAACCAAAACCGCCATCCTTTTTCTGAACAACAACAGGGCCGTGGATTTTATATCGGCTGTCAGTATCAACAATTATTGCGCCTTGATCCTGTGTAGCTATGCCTCGCGATAAAAGATCAGATGTAACTCCTTGAACCATGTCTCTGTAAAAGCTTTCTCCTAGTGTTTGGTCAAATGTTACACCGAGCCGTTCATAGATGGCGTTGAATTCGAGCAAAGAATGATGGAGAAATTCCTCCCATAAAGCGCGGTTTTCAATATCGCCTTTCTGAAGTTTTACAAGTTCTGCACGTGCTTCATCTTCAAGGGCCGGGTCTTTTTCCTTTTCGAATTTCTGATATAGCCGCTCAAGTTCAATAATTGGGGCTGCGGTGTAAGCAGTTTCATCTTTCCATTTTCGGTAGGCCACTATGAGCTTGCCGAATTGAGTACCCCAATCACCTATGTGATTATCGGAAACAAGTTCAGCGCCGGCGGACAAAAGCAACTTGTAAAGAACATTACCTACTATTGTGGCACGAAAATGGCCGATGTGCATTGTTTTGGCGACATTTGGACCGCAATAGTCGATGACGACTTTTTTCCCTGTCAGACTACCTTTACCAATGAGTGAAGATGCATTTGAGAGAAGGTTGGCCTGATTTTCCAGATATTCATTCTTTAATGTAAAGTTTATGAATCCCGGCTTTGCGATTTCGATTTTAATAAACAGATCCTTGTCCGGCATTGCGTTTACGAGGGCAAGGGCAACATCCATGGGGCTTTTTTTTACCAGCTTGGAAGTTGATAACGCAAATTCTGACTGATAATCCCCGAATTGCGGGTTGTCGCACCTTTTTACAACAGGATGTTTTGCCTCAAACCCGGGGAAAACGGCTTCAAATGCGCTCTTGACTTTTAAGGATATCTGGCCGGTTAAGGAAAGTGGGGTATCGTACATTTAGATCTGTTCTCAGGAACGTTTTTTACTTGAGGAGTGCTTTTTTCCTGATGCTGTAAGCTTTTTTTGTCCAGTTACTTTCCGGGACTTTGTTTTTGTTGTTGGTGCAGGCATGTTTTCAAGGCCATAAGCTTCCATTGGCGCATCAGCGTATAGGTCTTCGATATCGTAATAGCGTCGTTTTTTCTCAGAGAAAAGGTGTATTATCACATCAAAATAATCGAGTACAACCCACTCGGTGCCTTGGTTAAGGCCGTCGGCATGAAGCGCGCGCAGCCCTGTTTTCTTTAGTTCCTGTGATATATGGTCGCGAAGACCTATAAGGTGCGGAGCTGAAAGAGCAGTGCCGATAACATAAAATTCAGCAGGCGCGTTGAACCGGCTTAAATCAAGAATAATCAGGTTTTCAGCCTTTTTTTCCTTTGCAAGCCGTGCTATTTCAAGTGCAAGCTGTTTACCAACAGGATTAGCCATATTTACAACCGTTCTATTTTCTCTGATTTAAAATTTGCAAGCGCGTTTCTGGTATCGAGTATTAATTTGGAATGCTTTACTATGAAATCATAATCAAAAACCTTATGATTGGTGACCAAGACTGCAAGGTCCTGTTTTTTGAGAAGTTCTTCGGTTAGGGGCGAGCTTTCGATCTTTTTCCCAAGCATACTGATAAAGCTTTTTGCATGCGGATCGGAATAGACAACATAAGCGCCATCGCGGCGTAAAAGCCGGTAAACCTCAAGGGCAGGAGATTCCCGCAAATCATCGATGTTGGATTTATAGCTCATGCCAAGGATTAGAATCTTGGAATTGCGTATTGGCTTGGCATGCTTGTTTAACAAATGCGAGACGCGCTGGAGCACGTAATGGGGCATATTGCCATTTACATCAGTGGCCAATTCTATGAAGCGGTTATAGAAATCATAAGTCTTGGCTTTCCAGGAAAGGTACATTGGATCAAGTGGAATGCAGTGGCCACCGATTCCGGGGCCGGGGTAGAAAGGCATGAAGCCGAAGGGTTTTGTTGCAGCTGCGTTTATGACATTCCATATATTTATTCCCATACGATCGCACATCATGAGGAGCTCATTTACCAGGGCTATATTAACCGCTCGGAAGGTATTTTCAAGGAGTTTCACCATTTCGGCTTCTGCCGTGGAACCCACCACATGGACGGTGTCAATGCATGTGCGGTAAAGGGATGCCCCAAGTTCGGTGCATGCTGGTGTTGCTCCGCCGATTATTTTTGGCGTATTCTTTGTATGATATGTGGGGTTACCCGGATCAACGCGTTCAGGTGAAAAGCACAGGAACAGGTCTTTGCCTGCCTTTAAGCCCGCTTCTTCAAGCGGGGTACGGATCATTTCATCAGTGGTGCCGGGATAGGTTGTTGATTCGAGTACTATTAGCATGCCCTTTTTTACATACTTTTTAATTTCTTCAGTTGACTTTGCAATATACGACACATCCGGGTCTTTTGTTTTACGCAGTGGTGTTGGAACACAGATGGATATGCAGTCCATGTCCCTTATTACCGAGAAATCGCTTGTTGCCTTGAGTTTTCCGCTGTCAACTATTTTTTTAAGTTCCTCTGATTTTATATCAAGGATATAAGAATCGCCCTTGTTGATTTTATCAACCTTTGAAGAATCAATATCAATGCCTGTTACATTAAACCCGGCTTTTGCGAATTCAACGGCAAGAGGAAGACCCACATAACCCTGTCCTATGATTGCAATCCTTGCGGTTTTATCGTTTATTTTTTTCTGAAGTATTTCTTTCACCTTTTACTCCTTAGGTAAATATTTTTTAAAAATAATACATGGGGAAGCATTAATCAATGATGATAAGACCCTGATTAATTTATTCATGTCAACCTCCCCGCCTAAAAACTATATTATTTCAAAATTAAACCCAAGCATATCCAATTATGGACATTGAAATATTTACACTTTGCGATCATGCACAGGACTTTGGCGGCAAACTTGTTATAATCGGAACCTTCGACACCATAACCGCTCCTGCTTTTCCTGCAATACACGCATCCCTTTCCATTGCCGCGCGTATCAGGTTCCTCCGTACCGAAGGCGGGCTTCATAAAATAAATATCCTTCTTGTAAACGAGGACGGCAAAGAGATACTTCCTCCATTCAGCGGAGACCTGACAGTCAATCCTCCTCCTCAGAGCGAAAGCATTGTGGTAAATTTCTGTCTTGATGTTGGCCGCCTTACTTTTGAAAAACCTGGCCGATATGGCACTGATTTGCTGGTTGATGGAGTGCATCAGCGATCCCTGCCGCTTTTGCTTGTAAAACGCCCATAAAACCTTTTTTTAAGAGGGACTTGATATGATGGTTCTTTCCAAATTCCTCCCGCTTGCAGTTTATCCGCTTGGAATTTGCCTGGAGCTTCTGCTACTGTCTCTCATACTGATTTATCTTAAAAAGATTAAAACAGCCTCTTTATGCATCTGCCTTTCTGTGTTTGTGCTTCTTTTCTTTTCCAGCCAGCCGGTGTCGAATTGGCTTGCCAAAGGCCTGGAACGAAAATATCTTCCCATAAGTGAACAATCGGTCAAAGCTGATGCAATCGTCGTACTTGGCGGAGGCTGCAGGCCCGCTATTTTTCCCCGCAACCATGTTGAATACAATGAAGGCGCGGAGCGCGTATTTGAAGGCATCCGGCTGTACAAGGCCGGGGCTGCACCTTATGTAATACCAACCGGAGGTGGAATAGACTTCATTCTAAAAGGGCAAAAAGAAGGAAATGACATGCGCGAGGTCATGATTGAATACGGGGTTCCAGACAGTGCGGTAATGGCTGAAACAGAGGCGCGTAACACATACGAAAATGCTGTATATGTCAAGAAGCTTATGAAGGAAAAGAAGATTGGAATGAAGGTGATACTTGTTACATCGGCCATGCACATGCCGAGATCCCAACCCATTTTCAAAAAAGCCGGGTTTGATGTTATCCCGGTCCCGGTTGATTATCTGGTTGATGACGGTCAATCCAGTTTCTTTTATTCTCTTCTTCCTAAGACGGAAAACCTGGCATTATCAACACAGGTGATAAAAGAACATATTGGAATTATAATTTATAAAATGCTGGGATGGTTATAATACCATGAACCTTATAAACCGGATCAAAGAACTCTTTTCAGGACAAAAAAAAGAACTTGAAGAGCAGCTAATAAAAAACGCAAAGCAAACTGAGTTAATAGAATCATTTAAGGAGAAGTTTCGCGAGTTCAATGTCTGTTATGTTGAACGTAATCTTTATTCAAGTTTGATTTCAGCATTTGCCAAAGCCAGGACTTTCGACGACCTTTTCAAGGCCGCACTCGAGATATTTTCGGAAAACCTGAAAGCGCGTTATTATGGCATCTTCTGGCTTGATTCTTCAGAAGAGTATTTCGAGTATAAATACGGAAAAGGTTACAAATCCATAAACCTTCAGAAGGTTCCTAAGGCCGGCAGTCTGCTTGAACGCTGCCTCAAGGAGAAAAAGGTCTTTTTCATTAAAGACATGAAAATCGACAATATAACCGTCATGCCGGGCCAGGATCCTTTGGAATATAACGGCCTTTTTGCGCCGATCTTTCTTCTTGGCAAGGTAACAGGTGTCATGACGCTCTCCAACATGGACCCGGAAGCAATTGGAACAGCAGAATCAGCTGTCAGGAATACAACACCTTTATTGAGCGCTGGTTTGGAGAGGCTTCTTTTTCAGGAACAGAACGAGCGTAATATAAAGGCCCTTGCCGTAACTCATAGTATCGCAAGCACCCTTGAAAAATCCGTTGACGACTCGAGCATTTTCGATATTGTCTGTTCTCAAGTACCCAAACTTTTTCCATGTGCAGCATGTCTTTTTATTGAAGCGGAGAACGATAAACCGCCGGTTGTCAAGGCAGTTTATCCGAACAAATTTCTTTTAGGCGGAAACCCGGATTCTCAGAACATCATTCTTAAGAATTTTTTAGCTGAATTTGTAAATGGACAGGCATTGATACCCAATCTGCATTTTGACAGACGCTGGGCCTGGCCGGATACAACAGTAAAATCAATATGCATGGTCCCGATATCAAGCCGTATGCCATATCGAATCATGGCTGTGGGACCGTCATCAGAAGTTTATAAGGAAACATCTGTGAGCTTTCTTGAGCTTGTTGCCATGCAGGCTGCGGTAACCCTGGAACGCGCGGCCCACTTCCGCATGCAGGAGACGCTAGCACGCATGGATGGGTTGACAGGCCTTCTCAATCACCGAGTTTTCCAGGAGACTCTTAAGGATGAAGTTGAGCGTGGCCGAAGGTATAAACGCCCCTTGTCGCTCATCATGATTGATATAGATGATTTCAAGAAATTCAACGATACTTATGGTCATCCTGTCGGCGATCAGGTCATCAAAATGGTGTCCGGCCATTTGAAGCATGACCCAAGGATTACTGATAGGACATTCCGTTATGGTGGAGAGGAATTCTCTGTTATTCTTCCTGAAACACCAGGTGATAAGGCCATGATCCTGGCCGAGAGGATAAGAAAACGAATATGTGAAGACAAAACCGTCTGCCCGGCCCATAACAATAAGCCTTGGGGTCTCTGTTTACATACCGGATGAATCAAACGAGACTTTTCTTTCGAGAACAGATCAGGCTTTGTACAATGCAAAAAGGACCGGCAAGAACAAAGCCGTGATGTTTTGATTAATTGAATTTATAGCCGATAAGTCGGTAAATAAGTTTTGCAGCAGTGTATTCGGAATTGCGGCTTGTTTTATCAGAAGCAACCTCCACAAGGTCCATTCCAACAACATTCTTCCTTGAAAATATCCGCTTGAATATTTCAAGCCCCTGGTACCAGGATATTCCACCAGGCTCAGGAGTTCCTGTGTGCTGGAACACCGATGGATCAAAACCATCAACATCAATTGTAAGAAAGATGTCATTGCTCAACTTGCTTAGCATTTCATCAACCCAATCGCTCTTTCCGATTATGTCCTTGGCCCAGTAGATGTCCTTGCCTTTGTCTTTAATGTAGGCTGTCTCTTCTTCACATATAGAGCGGATGCCGATTTGAGCAGTGCTTTTGCATGTTTCGCAGATTCTACGCATAACGCAACCATGGCTTAGATGCCCTTTTGTATATGAATCCCGAAGATCAGCGTGCGCATCTATCTGAATGACGCTCAGCTTGTTGTATTTTTTCTTTAGGGCCAGATAAAATCCGTAAGAAATAGAATGCTCGCCCCCGAGCATTATTACGAATTTACCATTATTAATTTCTTTTTGGCAGGCATTTTCAACTGAACCAATCATTTTTTCAGGTGTTTTAGCGGGCCTTAATGTTGGAAGGGTCGCAATACCGCACAAATAGTTCAGCTTACCAAGCTCATCATCATACATTTCCTGATAACGTGATGCTTCAATAATTCGCTCTGGTGCAAGCCTTGTTCCTTTGCCGTAGCATACGGTCCCTTCATAAGGTACCGGGAGAATGACCACTTTTGCGGAATCGTATCTGCGATATTTGTCAGGTATCTCTTTTCCACCAAATACTGGTTGATTAGAAGTCATAACATTAAAATACAAAATTTACTAGGCATGTTAATAAGGAAATTGCAAATTGATGCGATAATTTAGTTGTCATTGGATTTCTATTATCTCTAAAAATTGTTACATGCTTTAGATTTAATTTGTTGTTTTGCTTGATTCAATTAGTTTATGTAGTCTATTTTTTCATATAGGTTGTGTATCTATACTTTAAAGACGATAAAAAGCATCATTTACCGCATTTTCATGCAGAATACAGTGAATTTGAAGGAATTTTTCTGATTGAAACAGGTGAAATGATTGAAGGAGACCTTCCAAATGCCAAGCGGTTAATGGTTCAGGCATGGATTGAAATTCACAAGGAAGAGCTTCTAGCAGATTGGAAGCTTGCTGTTCGTGGTGAGACACCTTTTAAAATTGAGCCTCTGAGGTAATCATGATAACAAATAAAATTATTTCAGCGATACCTCAATCAAATTATCAAATAGAGGTTAAATTTAAAAATGGCATCCATGGCATATTCGACATGACTCCGTACCTCCATGAAGGTGTTTTTCAAAAGCTTCGCGACCCTGCTATCTTTAAGTCAGTACGAGTTGATTATGGAACATTGGTTTGGCCTGACGAGATTGATATTGCACCCGATACTGTTGAAGCAGAACTAATCCATTGATATTTATCAGAACCTTAACTCTATCAATAAATAAATCCTGATTGTAAATCCTGGTTTGGACAATCATGGCCCTCTCTGGCAATTTTCAAGGTCAAAATTGTCTTTAAAAATAGACTCTTTGTTGTGTAACACATTTATTTTAAAGCATGGTACGTTGTGGCCCTCACATTGCTTGAATCAAAATATCATACTTAAAAATAAATGGAGGGAAATATGATATCAGCCCAAATCAATCTCATGAATATCGAGACCTACAACATCTCTTATTTCAGGGCAATAGCGCTATCCGGTATTGTGGATGAAAGTCAAATCTCAAAATTGCGCGAATTGTGCCTTGATATGCTTCGTGCAGAAGAAAAGAATTTCATATTGGACATGTCCCATGTAGTCAAGGTGTCAACAAAAATTATGGAGCTCTTTTCCGATGTTGCCAAAAAATTGAATCTTCTTGAAGGCAAGCTTTTAATAATGAATATGAATCCACAGGTTTTTGACAAGATAAAGTCCGTGGTCAACCTTGATCCGAGTCTCGGCTATTTTGCAAATGAGATAGAGGCTTCACAATATATAGAGGGATGCAGAGAATATTATTGTTTCTAAGCAAAATAGCCGATTCGGTAACCGGGCCCATCCATGTATACGATGGGTCCGGATTCTTTATTATGTATCGGAATTTCAAAGACGAATTCCCGCCTACATGGCCAACTTATAAGAATACGCTGTGTTGCAAGGCCAAAGCTGGTCAATACCAGCGGACTTATACTTGTGCGGCGAGTCGGCTTTTGTGAGTCTGACGAAATAGGGCTTAAGATAAATAAGGCTGGATGTCTTTTTTAAATAAATTGTACGTCTTAGTAACTTTTTCCACCAACGGTATCATACGATCGGGGTATAGATCCAATGCGTATGCATGGGTGAAAAAATGACGAAAAGCCAAATATTGCTTCAAAATATCTTTGGTAGAATCCGATAGTATTTTGTTTTGACAGGCGATGTCAATCAGATCTTTATGCCATGCATTACCCTGTGGAACAGGTATATCCTTTGAAAGGATAATTTGCTTTATGATATTTTCAATACCATTATAAAAATTGTGTATGAGAGTTGCCACTCCTGCCAGCTCTAATATTGAAAGGGATGCCAGTTCGGATTTTGGGAATTCCAGTAGAACCCGGTCAATGTTTTCCAGTTCCACTTCAATTCTGATTTTGAGATTAACCATATAACAACACTGCGTCAGATGCCACCATGCGTGAAAAACTTGTTTTCCTGCTAAGATCGATCAAGTCAACCGGTTTTGACAGATTAAAAATCAGTTCACCATAAAACTCAAAAAACTTGGATGCGGGCAAACCATCGACAGCCAAATCAATATCTCGGCCTTCCTTGCTCACACTGGATCCGAAAAGAAGGATTTTTGAGACATTATATTTTTTTGCAATTCCAATTATACCAGATTTATCTTTTTCGGTAATCATGATAATAAAATAAACAAATAATATTTTGAATCAAAGACCAAACTTTGCTTGCGGCTTTTTTTAATCGAATACAAAAAAGTTGCTCTTTTTCGTCTTTCAGAGGTTATACCTAGATCTTAATAAACTGTGGTTTCCTTTTCTTCCGCAAACCGGCAGGCTTAGAATTAATTAAAGGAGAATGGTCTTTCATTTTACTCCTTTGTGAAATTTGTTTATGAGTGAGGGGCGAGTGGATGGTTACAAATAAGACCCATGGACATCATGTTTTCATTCCAAATATTTTGATATATTCATGATATTTATTAGTGCTGATATTTTTCATGTTTCACGATATATGTGATTTAATACACTCTTGATAGTTAGTCCTCGGATAAAAGAGAAATTACTAATCGTATATTCAAATCATGTCTGTAGATGAAATTGTGACCAGTCAAATTGCAAACGCATTGTATTAACAATTGGACAAGTCCTTGAATTCGCAAGCTCTTTCTTCCATGTTTATGTTGATCCTCTAAACCTGTAAAAACGATTTTATGTTAATAGAATCCTTTAACTTTACACACTGACTGATCAAATGGGCCTGTTTACACGCATCGAACTCTCGACATTCAGAAACATAAATAATATTGTTATTGAACCCGGCAAAGGCTTCAATATTTTATACGGCGAAAACGGCAGCGGAAAAACAAATATTCTCGAAGCCCTTTTTTTTGTTTCCATTGGCAAATCGCAGAGGGGCGCAAGTCCAAGAGACTTCATCCGTTTTGGTTCGGATCACTTCATAATCAGAACACTTACCAACGAATCCGGAACGAATAAGGAAATCCGTGCATCGGGAACAGCCAAAGGGCATTCATTTTTCATTAACAACGAACGCCTTCATTCAGCCGCCGATCTTCTCGGCAACATCCTTACAGTAAGCATAAGCCCTGATGACCTTTTTCTCTCTTCAGGCCCGCCAATAGAACGCAGGCGCTACCTTAATATGCTGTTATCACAGGCTGATATTAATTATTTTATAGCACTGGTTGATTACAATCGCACACTTGCTGAACGCAATGCGTGCCTGAAATGGAATACGCCGGATACCGGGTTTTTATCCGTTCTTACAGAGGCGCTGATAAAAAAAGGCGCTATAATAAGGTCAAAGCGACGCAAGCTCATTGAAACATTGACCCCATTTACTGATGACATCCTGAGGGTCCTGACTGAAGGTGAAGAAAAAATGACAATAACTTACAGGCCCGAGGGTTCTTTTGAACAGGAACAGGTTGAAAAAGAGCTTGAAAAAACCTTCAGGGCTGTTGAAAAGCAGGAAATGGCAATGCAGATGACCCTTGCCGGACCACATCGTGATGATTTCGATGTGATGATTAACAGCCGTCCGGCAGCAAGGTTTGCTTCCAGAGGTCAGGAGCGTTCGATCTCGCTTGCCCTTAAGCTTGCGGCTGTTCGTTTGCTCAAAAGCCTGAAAGGCGGCCCATGTGTCCTGCTGCTTGACGATATTTTCGCTGAGCTGGATGAAAATCGGTGTAGTAACCTGATTAATCTGGTAAGAGGCAATGACCAGGTCTTTGCAGCTTCGCCCCAGATAATGAGGTTTACATTGCCGGAACAATCCATGATATATCATATCGATAGGGGTGCAATAAGTGAGCATGTTTCCGGGTAGAAGACGACAATGTGATACACCGGTTGCTATTGCCGATGTGCTAACGGAGATGCTTAAAAGCGTTGGTCTGGAAAAGGCCTTAAAGGAATATTCGATAATAAGTGATTGGAAGGCAATTGTTGGAGAGAAGATAGCCGGCCATGCCGAGCCCATGGAAATCAAGGATGGTATGTTGTTTCTTAAAGTTGAAAACTCGGTCTGGCGGAATCAGCTTTTTTCGCTCAAAGGTGAAATGCTCAAAAAAATCAATCAATACGCTGGGAAGAAAATTATTCGCAGTATATATTACCTCTAAAAAAGAGTGAGGCATTATGGCAGACGCATATTCAGCAAGTGACATCAAGGTATTAAAGGGTCTTACAGCAGTTCGTAAAAGACCCGCAATGTATATCGGCAGCACAGGTATTTCAGGATTGCACCATCTTGTATTCGAGGTGGTTGACAACAGTATCGATGAAGCCATTGGCGGCTACTGCACGGAAATCAATACGATCATCCATGCGGACAACAGCATAACCGTTATTGACAACGGTCGCGGCATTCCTGTTGACATGATGGAATCCGAAGGAAAGTCTGCGCTTGAAGTGGTCATGACCGTGCTTCATGCGGGTGGTAAATTCGAAGAGGGTTCTTATTCGATTTCCGGCGGACTTCACGGCGTCGGTGTCTCCTGTGTAAACGCATTATCATCCCTTTTAAAAGTTGTTGTGAACCGCAGACGGCCAGGCTTGGACCCAGTCATACAAGCAGGGTATTCCAATAGAGCCTGTAAAAACAATCGGCACCACAAAGAAGACTGGAACAGAAATTACCTTTTTTCCTGATGCGGAAATTTTCGAAGATCGGGTTTACCACTTTGACATTCTTGCCAACCGATTAAGGGAACTCGCATTTCTCAACAAGGGCGTAAAAATAACCCTAAAGGACGAACGTGAAGTTGGCAAGTTTCATGAATTCTGCTATCCGGGCGGTATCGTCTCTTTTGTGGAATACCTTAACGAAAACAAGAACCCTTTATACAAAAAACCTATTTTCATCCAGAAGACGGTGAACGACATACCCATTGAAATCGCGCTGCAGCACAATGATTCTTACCAGGAAACACTTTTCTCATTCGTAAACAATATAAACACCGTTGACGGCGGCACACACCTTATAGGGTTCAAGACGGCCTTTACCCGTGCCATAAATAACTATGCGAATAAAAGCAATCTGCTCAAATCAAAAGGCAAGACAAAGGACATCGATATCTCGGGTGAGGATGTGCGCGAAGGACTTACATGCATCGTGAGCATTCTTCTGCGCAATCCGCAGTTTGAAGGCCAGACCAAGCGCAAGCTCGGAAGCATGGAGGCCAAAGGCGCGGTTGAAACTGCGGTTAATGAGGCACTATCAATATTTTTCGAGGAAAACCCTCCTGTTGCAAAGAAGATTGTTGAAAAATGCATCCAGGCTGCGGTTGCGCGTGATGCTGCCCGAAAAGCCAAACAGCTTGCCCGCCGAAAAAGCGTGCTTGAAGGAGGCGGGCTTCCCGGCAAGCTCGCAGATTGTTCATCACGCGATCCTAAAATGTGCGAACTTTTCCTGGTTGAGGGTGATTCCGCAGGCGGCAGCGCCAAAGGTGGAAGGGATCGGGGCTTTCAGGCCATACTTCCTCTAAAAGGGAAAATTCTGAACATTGAAAAAGCAAGGCTTGATAAGATATTGGCAAATGATGAAATTCAGACAATCATTCAGGCCGTGGGAACAGGCATATCAGAGGACGATTTCAAGATTGAAGATTTGCGTTATCACAAGATAATAATCATGACAGATGCTGATGTTGACGGCTCGCATATCCGTACCCTGCTTCTAACATTTTTTTTCCGTCACATGCCGAAATTAATAGAAGAAGGCCACATCTATATTGCCCAGCCGCCCCTTTTCAAGGTGGAAAAAAAGAAGGGCAAGAACCGTTTCTCCAAATATGCTTTTAACGAGGCTGAAAAGGATCGTATAATCAAGGAACTGGGTGGAGACAAGGAAGGTGAAATCATAATCCAGCGGTACAAGGGCTTGGGAGAAATGAACCCCGACCAACTGGCCGAGACAACACTCAATCCCGAAAAGCGTTCTTTGCTTCAAATCACACTTGAGGATGTTCCAGAGGCAGACCGTATCTTTACTCTTCTTATGGGCGAAGAGGTTGAGCCGCGGCGTAAATTCATCGAGGATAATGCCATGAATGTCAAGAACCTGGATATATAATCGCAAGGGGAAACACTCAACCACAAACCAAATAATAATATGAAGAAAAAATTAACTGGTTTATCAGCTGCTTTTAAAGCAGCAAATTTTGTGTTGATGTATGTCATTTGTGCTGCATCCATTTCATCTGCCCAAATATTATGGCAGCCTTACAATTTTATTGATGCGGCCAATCCCGGAACAAGCATACACATTCGTTGGAAAACAGCATCTGCGGCAACTGTTTATTATGGAACAGAGGACCTGGATAAAAGTCAGATCGGCGATACATTAGGTGTACATTTAACCGGCCTCACACCTGGAGTGCATTACCATTATAAGGTGGTTTGCAATGGCGATACAAGCATACCGGGTTCATTCAGGACCGCACCACCTCCGGGTACCCCTTTTAGTTTTGTTGTGATGGCTGATTTGCACTCACTAACTTATGAAACAGATACCCGTAATGGTATTCGAAATCGGATTACTGAATGCTACAACACTTTTTCACCGGATCTCTTGTTTTGCGCCGGCGACATCACAAAAGACACTGCTGTCTGGAGCAGATTGTTTTCCGGCAACCCCGAGGTCTATGCCAACACTATTTTCGTTCCGGCCAAGGGTAATCATGATGCGGAAGGGCTTTGGCCGGAATCATATGAGGTAATTTGTTCAGTTTTGCCGAATAACGGGAATGACTATATGTTCACTTACGGCAGTGTGACTTTTTTGGTAAGTTCGGGCAGCACCCCACAGTATTATAAATATTGTGATTCCCTGAAAACAAAAACCGGTTTTAAAATCTCCATGCAACATTATGCGCCTTATATTTCTGCATCATCATCAGCCCAGACTACAAAGGAGGGCTTGGCTTTTGAAAATGGCGGCGGCCAACTTTGGTATAGCGGACATATTCATTCTTATTACAGATATGGCAATGGTTGGATAAAAACAGCAGCTATTTCCGGTCAGAGCCCTGAGATAAGTACTACGCAAAAGGATGGTTTTGCCATATATATGGCGGTGGGCGCTTATGCGTACAATTATGCGCACGTTACTGTTGATTCTATTGGCCCAGGGTTTCTTTTTCATCAGGGCATTCGTTCTTCGACAACAGATGTTGTAGCAGGCATCACCTCTGTTTTTGATACCTTTTATGTTAGAACTAAAAATGATTCTGTCAATAGCATTGAACAGCCTCGAATGTCCGTACCACGTATGTCAGGCATAAAAGTTTTCCCCAATCCATCTACATCTTTCATGCAGATACAATTAGAGGTTCCTAAGAAAAGCGAAGATGTTTTTGGAACACCTTTTTCCATACGCATATATGATTTGCGTGGCCGATTGGTGCGCACACTTTTGAATGGCCCCTTGAAGGCTGGATATCATACAATGCGGTTTAGTGAATTGGATGATGGATTGACTCTTGAGAATGGGGTCTATTTATGCCAGGTTAAGGGACCTGGCTTAAATGAGACTTTGAAATTGTTGATGGTTAGATAAATCAAGCAAAACCAACCTTACCCAATAAATACTGCGACCCGCTCTCTCTTTTCAATGTCTTTTACGATCTTGTCCAGTTTGAGTCCGGCCTTAACACCTATGGAAGTGATCGTCTCTGCCTGCCCAAAGCCGAATTCAAGATACATGCGGCAACCAGTATTCATACGGTCTTTTGCCTCAGGCATAAAACGCCTGTAGAAATCAAGTCCGTCATCTCCTCCGTCAAGAGCCAGTCTCGGCTCATGGTCACGGACCTCAGGTTCAAGATTCATGATATCCCTGCTCTTTATATATGGAGGGTTTGACATTATTATATCAAATCCCCCAGAGGCGAAGTTTTGGAACATATCGGATTGTACCCAGGTTATATCAAGATCCAGCATACGGGCATTTTCTTTTGCAATTGCAAGGGCTTCTGCTGACAGATCACAAGCAGTAACGACACAGGTTTTGCACATCTTCTTGATATATAGGGCAAGGATACCGGATCCTGTTCCCATGTCAAGTACACTTTTACCCGAAAGGTCTGGAATGTCATTTATGAGTGTTTCCATAATCACCTCGGTCTCAGGACGCGGAATGAGGGCCCCAGGACCGACTTTAATCATCATTCCCAGGAAATGGCCCTCTCCGGTTATGTACTGGAGAGGTTCATAAAGGGCACGACGCCTGACATATTCACGGAATTGATCCGTCTCGTCTGAATTAAGTGGTTTGTCAAAATTTACATACAAGTCTATTCGTTTGCATTTTAAGAGATGGGAGAGGAGAAGTTCGCTATCAAGACGGGGGTTTTCGATTCTTTTGGCCCTTAAGTAATCTTCGGTTTTTTTGAGGATTTCAAGGACTGTCATTTATTGTACCAGGACTACAGCTCGTTGATTATAAGGGGCCGATATCCTTTGAATTTTTCCTTCAGGTAATTGATGAGGATTACTTCTGTCCGTTTGTTGGGATCTATATTGATTATAAGCGTGTCGATAAATTCCCGGGATATAAAAAGCCCGCGTCCATGTTCATCGTCAAGACTTTTGATAAGACCGGTCTTCGGATTTCTTACAATATTTCGTTCGAGCCAGTACAGCACATCCGATTTTTTAAGCCTCCCTTTCTGATCCATGATGGAGATGCCGATTTTATCATCATCAGAAATTTGTTCTATGGTTACATATTCATCTTCCTGAAGCTCAACATCAAGAATCCATTCGTCTTTCCTTGCACCGTCTTCGTGTTTTGCCCCGTAATAAACCGCATTGACCACTATTTCCCGTAAAGCTGTTTTGATTCGTTCTATCCTGGGATACTGCTTGTTATTATCAAAAAGCCTTTGTACGCATGGTTCTATTTCTTTCGAGTCTTTAAGGATTATTGTGGTTTTCTTCAATTCCGGACTGAAATATTTCTCGACTCCGAAGATTTCGCCTGTTATCCATCGTTTGACGTTAACGCGAAGATCAGGGAAATTAAACGGCGATGTTTTGGCGATTATGTTGCCTATATTGTATTTGTTTGCGAGCTCTATATAACTATTGATATCATAAGCCGTGATAAGTGCTGTTATTATATTTGGAAAACTCTTTCTTACAGCATGAATAAGTTCAAAACCCTTCATGCGCGGCATATTGATGTCGGACAGCAGAAGATCAAAGTTTTGATCAGCGCCGAGAATTTCAAGGGCCCTTATACCATCCTGGGCGGTTACGACACTGTATCCCTGTTCCTCAAGAAATTCACCCAGAATATCCAGGAGGTCGGGCTCGTCGTCAACAAGTAGAATTCGTCCGTTTGATTCCATACTCAATGACCTTTAGGAAGCATGATAATGAATGTCGTACCTTGACCCACTTTGCTCTTTACAATAAGACGCCCTTTATGGGCCTGTATGATTTTGTAAACAATAGCAAGTCCGAGCCCCGTACCTTTGCCCGCTTCCTTTGTAGTGAAGAAGGGGTCGAATATCTTCTTTTTAATCTCTTCCGGGATTCCGCACCCCGTGTCCCTTACGCTTATCCGAATATAGTTTTCGGTATTTTCCGTTGTCAAAAAAAGTTTTCCCTGGTTTCCCATGGCATCGCAGGCATTGGAAAACAGATTCAGAAAAACCTGCTCCAACTGGTTCCTGTCGCAGCGTGTTACACAGGAATCCCGGAATGATTTAATAACCTCAATTCCCATGGCCTTTCCTTCAAGGGAAAGGAAATTAAGAGAAGTGTCGATTATCTGGTTAATATCGCATGATGTAAAACCGGAAACATTGCGCCTTGAAAAATCGAGCAGGTTATTTATTATTTCTCCCATGCGCTTGCTCTGGTTTTCGATTGATTCAACCGCCTTTTTTATCTTTTCAGGTGATGTTGCTTCGTTCATCTGCAGAATTCGCTGGGCCCGTGCATTAATAATTGTAACAGGATTCCTGAGCTCATGGGCAATACCGGAAAGCATGGTACCCATTGTTGCGAGCTTTTCCGCCTGGAAAAGCTGGTGTGTCATGTTTTCCCATTCCGTGACATTTCGACCAAGGAACATGAGACCGATTAGATTCCCGAAATTGTCTTTTATCACTGAAATTGAATAAGAGATTATAAGATCTTCCCTGACAGTGAACCCTTCAACCTCCAAAGTCTTATGGTGTTTAATAACATCTTTGGCATTCTGAATCAGACTTTCCCGGATTCCTTCAAAAATAACTGTTTCATAATTCATGCCGTAGAAATCAGGGATTGTGATTCCGAAAATATTCTTCCCCATTTCATTGATCAACATGATTGCATTGTCGGAATCAACTATCATAAGGCCATACGCGATGGAGCTTATTATTGAATTGTTGAAATTACGTTCTCTTTCCAGGACTTTGTTTTTAAGGTTCAATTCAGAGGCTGTTGAATGGTTTTCCTGAAGCACAAAGTTCAAGGATTCTATTTTTTTCTCCAGGGATTGGAGACGTATGGCACATATAAAAAAATCCGACAAAGTAAAGTCTGAAAACCCGGGGTCTTTCAAAATGCCGATTAAATCGCTTCTAGGCAATGCTGAAAGATCTGAGGGCTCTTTATCGTCGGAATATATTATGAACTGAACACTGTTGGAATAAAATTTCATGACCTCTATGATTCGGGGATCAGCCTTGACCATGGCCGCATGTATTATTAAAAGGAGAATCTCCCTGTTAAGGAGGACTTCCTGGCATTCATCGCGGTTAGCTGCAAGTTCTATGCTGAATCCGCTTTCCTCAGCCAAAGGTTTTATTTTGTGGACCACTTCGTCGGAGAGTCCGGCAAGCAAAACGGTACTTGGCATCAGTGCTCTCCTAATAGTCTGAAAATATCATTCCATGTTAAAAGAAGAAAAAGCGCGATTATCCCGAACATTGCCACCTGTTGTATCCGCATCTGGTTGCGATCAGACATGGGCTTTCCACGCAGTGCTTCTATAAGAAGAAAAAATATCACCCCGCCGTCGGTTATAATGAGGAATGGAAAGAGGTTCACAACAGCGAGATTTACGCTTATCATCGCAAGAAACAAAAGAAACATGTCAAAGCCGCCTTTGGCCACTTGGCCTGTTATATGCACGATTCCAATTGGCCCGGCCATACCTTTTACCGAAACCTGGGTAGTTGCGAGAGCCTTCAAGGATCTCCATATCATGAACGCATCATTCATTGTGTGATGAAATGCTTTGACGACTGCCTGTTGCAAAGGATATTTGTTTACTACAAGAATCGTTCCCGGACGAATGCCGATCATATAGCGCTTATTTTCCTTGTTATATATCGGTTTGACTTCTAAATCAAGAGGTTCCATGCCACGCTTAACAGTTATAATAACCGCAAGACTTTCAGCCTCCGCTATTTTTTCAACAACAAAATCCCACCCGGGAATTCTGATTCCGTTTATCGCAAAAAGCGTGTCGTTTTTTTTGATACCCGCTTTTTCAGCAGGAGACCCAGGCACGACTTCACTTATTATGATGGGTTCGTTTCTTGATAAACCGCTTGTGCCCATGCCTTCGCGCCCGGTTTTTTTGGGAAAAAGTTTTAACACATCGCGTCCTATTGCGCGCCCTATCATTACATCAAGCTTTTTTTCTGGCTTAAGCGCTATTTCAATGGAAACATCCTCCCAGTCTTTCATAAGCTTCCCATTAATGCTTATAATTGTGTCTCCTGTTCTGAAACTGGCTTCAAGTCCTCTCGAACTGTCGGCGATATTTCCTACTACAGGTGCGCCGGTCGGAGCTTCACGTATTCCTGTTGTGTAAAGTATGGTCAATGCGATTAGTGCCAGGAGGTAATTGAACAACGGCCCGGCAAAGGCAATCTGGATGCGCTGTATGATTGTTTTGCTGCGGTAATCCTTTGAATCATCTGTTTTTTCCTTGATACGTCCCATGTCATCCTGGCCCGTCATCTTCACGTAACCTCCGAATGGGATTGCTGATATGCGGTATTCGGTTTCACCAATACGGTATCCTATTAGTTTTGGGCCGAAGCCAATGGAAAAAGTCTCAACACGGACACCGGCTTTTTTTGCAAATAGGAAATGTCCGAGCTCGTGTACAAACACAAGAAGACTCAAAATTAGAAGCCCTATCAATATACCCATGTTTTCACCCTGTTTCTTGTTTGTACATCTGTGTCAAGAATATCTTCAAGAGAATATTTTTTAAGCGTTTTGTGCAGCCCCATTGCTTTTTCAACAAGTTTTGGAATTTTCATAAAGCCAAGCCTGCCAGCAAGAAATCCTTCCACAGCAATCTCGTTTGCCGCGCTCATTACAGCCGGCATGCTACCGCCCTCTTTTCCAGCCGCGTAGGCAAGTTCAAGACAAGGGAATTTACGGAAATCAGGTTTTTCGAAATAAAGATGGCCGAGTTCCGAGAAATCGAGCCGCTTTCCGGAAAGAGCGGCTTTTCCAGGAAAGGTCAGCGCATATTGAATAGGCATCTTCATATCGGGGTGGCCGAGGTGAGCCATTACCGATCCGTCAATAAACTGCACCATTGAATGGACGATTGATTGAGGATGTATTACAACCTCTATTTTTTCGTATGGAACATTAAACAGGAAATGTGCTTCGATTACCTCAAGCCCCTTGTTCATCATGGTGGCTGAGTCTATTGTAATTTTTGCGCCCATGTTCCAAGTCGGGTGCTTCAAGGCTTGTACTGCTGTTACGCGCCGGAGCATTGATTTTGTTGTTCTCCGGAACGGGCCGCCGGATGCGGTTATAATGATCTTTTCAACCTCAGATGGATGAGTATTCAGGAGGCATTGGAAGATTGCAGAATGCTCGCTGTCAACCGGGATTATCCTGCCGTGGCTTGAAGCAAGGGTACTGTTAATCAGGTCTCCGGCGGCCACAAGGCTTTCCTTGTTTGCAAGGGCTATCACCTTTCCTTTGCGTGCGGCCATGACAGTAGGTCTTATTCCAACAGAACCCACAAGCGCGTTTATAAGAATGTCAGAATTATCCTGTGCAAGATCTGAGAGCCTGTCAGCACCGGCCCACACAATAAGGCCATTTCTTTTTGCAATTTCGTCAACACCTTTATTATCAGCAACAACAACTATTCGGGGCATGAATTCACTTATTTGCAGGTTTAGCTTTTGCGTGTTGACATTGGTCGAAAGACCTATGGCTCTGAAAAGACCCTTATTTCCCCTTATGACTGCAAGACTGTTTTCGCCTATGGAACCTGTGGATCCGAGGATGGTTACTTTTTTCATGTTCATAAATCCCAAAATTTTATCGTAAAAACATAAGTGAATAATAAAAGATCGGCGCACAGAAAATCAGAGCGTCGATTCGATCGAGTATTCCGCCGTGTCCTGGGAAAAGCGCGGAAGAATCCTTGACCCCGCATGATCTTTTGATTAGGGATTCGAATAAGTCTCCGGCCTGACCTAGAATTCCGATGAGAATCCCGATGACAATGACAGATGTAATTGATGGAAAGGAAGGATCAAATAACGTTCGACCAGCTAACATGCCGAGAATTCCACCGAACACAGAACCAAATAAACCGGCAATGGTCTTTTTCGGACTCACACGGGGAAGCAGTAGCGGGCCGCCTATAAGTTTGCCGAAAAAGAAAGCGAAAGTGTCGCTACCCCAGACAGTAAAAAACAACACGATTAAAAGTGCGCCGTTTATTTTCGGATGTACAGATGAGATGACAGTAAGCATTGAGAAAGTATCCTGATCAGCAATAATGAAAAGATAGGAACCCAAAAAACCGATGTAGAAAATGGACAAAAGCGTGTAACCTGTTCGTATAAGGGCCTTTTCCGGATCTGCCCGGAAAACCTCGACCACAATGAGGACGAACATGACTACAAATAATATTGGAAAAAAAAGAGGTTCTTCAGTTTTTTCAAGAGCATAGGTGGAGCGGAAACAAAAAAGAAGTATTCCGATAATGGTTGCCGGAAGAAAAAGCGTATATCCTTTTTCTTTTGTCATTCTGTAGAACTCAATGCCACCCCCGACCAATATAACCGACAGGAATATTCGAAACAGGTAGCCGCCCTTTAATACCGCAAGAATTGTGAGAGGTATGGCTATGGCCGCAAACAAGAGACGTTTTATGATGTTTGACATCAGGTTTCCTTTACAAGCCCAAAACGGCGCTCACGGCTCTGATATGAGATTATGGCCTCTTCAAGATGGGTTCTGTCAAAATCAGGCCATAATGTGTCGGTAATAAAAAGTTCGGTATAGGCGAGCTGCCATAGGAGGAAATTTGAGATCCTCAAATCACCGCCTGTACGTATCATGAGATCCGGATCAGGCATTCCCTTTGTGTAGAGATAGTCAGAGAGCTTTTCCTCGGTAAGATCCTTTGGAGCAAGTTTTCCGCTTGCAATGTCCTGTGCAGCAAGCCTTACTGCCTGGACAATCTCGTTACGGCCGCTGTAGCTTAAAGCCAGATTTAGCATAAGCCCTGTATTGCAAGAGGTGTCGGCAATTCCCTTTTGAAGTACTTCGCGGGTTTTACCCGGCAGCATTGTCAGGTCGCCGATGGAATTTAGACGCACATTGTTCTTATTGAGGTCGTTGATTTCTTTTTTGACCATTTCTATAAGAAGATGCATCAGGGCCGAAACTTCAAGTGAGGGCCTCTTCCAGTTTTCATAAGAGAAAACATATACCGTAAGTATTTTGACCTTCAAATCCCCACACGCCCTGACAATGCGTCGTACAGCATCAGTCCCTGCCCTATGCCCGAATGTGCGTGGCAGGCCCCTCTTTTGTGCCCATCGTCCGTTGCCGTCCATTATTATGGCTATGTGGGCGGGAACATGTGCTGGATCAATGATTTGTGGTTCAGGCATATATTTTAAAAACAGGCTCTCTGGATTGAATCAAACCTCCATGACCTCTTTTTCCTTTTTTAAAAGCAGATCGTCAAGCTGTTTTATTGTGGCGTCTGTAAGCTTTTGTATTCTTTCCTGCTGTTTTTTGCTTTCGTCTTCAGTTATTTTTTTCCCTTTTTCCTCGTTTTTTATTGTTTCGTTTGAATCACGACGTATGTTTCGTATGGCGACCCTTCCGTCTTCGGCGATCTTCTTGCATTGCTTGACAATATCTTTCCTGCGCTCTTCTGAAAGCTCAGGGATAGGCAGTCGCACGAGATTACCATTGTTCTGGGGGGTGAGGCCTATATTGGCTTCAAGTACCGCCTTCTCTATCGGGCCGCACATGCTCTTGTCCCACGGGTGGATGACAATCTGCCGTGGCTCGGGAACTGTTATGTTACCGACCTGGTTAAGCGGGGTCATCTGGCCGTAATAATCCACCTTGATATTATCGAGTACGGCTGGATTGGCACGGCCTGTGCGCTGTGCCGAAAGGTCATTTCGCGTCGCATCAAGGGATTTCTTCATACGCGCTTCGCAGTCTTTGATTGTCTGTTCACTCATATGTTTCCTCCGATTATTTTAAATATTGCATTACATTTATCAGGACTTAATATAATAATTTTGGAACGGTACGGATGAAGATAAAACAGAATCACGATGTTTTTAAAGAAACAGGATTATCCATACGCCAAGCTTGACTTCTTTTATCCCTCTTTTTTCCGTACATATTTTTTATAGATAAGCTCCCTGAACGCTGGGATAAGCGAAACGAAAATAATCCCGAAAATGACCAGTGTAAAGTTCTTTTTCACAATCGGGATATTACCAAAGAAATATCCGCAGTAAACAAATGTCGGGACCCAGAGTATCGCACCTATCACACTGAATGAAAGGAATTTCAGATAACGCATGCGGCCGATACCAGCCACAAAAGGAGCAAATGTACGTATTATAGGAAGGAAGCGGGCGATTATTATCATTTTAGTCCCGTATTTTTCATAAAATGCATGGGTCCTGTTGAGGTGGGCCGGGTTAAAAAGAATTGATTTCGGTCTACTGAATACCTTGGGGCCAAGCCAAAAACCTATCCAATAGTTGACATTGTCCCCACACAAAGGTGCCAGAATAAGAAGCAAAACCAATAGATGAGGATCAAGTGCACCTGTTGCCGCAACAGCACCTGCTGCAAAAAGAAGAGAATCTCCTGGAAGTATGGGTGTGGCAACAAGCCCAGTCTCAGCGAAAATTACAATAAAGAGGATTAAATAAATATAAGTGCCATACTGGGTCACAAGTATCAATAGGTTCGAATCAAGATGCAACACAAAATCAATGGCGAATTTTATTATATCAATCATGATTGCCTTGGGGAAGAGTTAATAGTTAAAAGTTAATATTTAAAAGTTATCAAGTATCTTTATTTCCTTTGGATGTTTAACGAAACGATTTTTTCCATCACTTAATTGCTTTAGCATTCAAGTCTTCACTCTCAACTTTTAACTCTATAACTTTTAACTTATAATGCTCGATGCCTGAATATTAGTAAAGATAAATTTCCTGAGAATGCGGAGGTAATAAAAATATTTTTTTAAATTGTACTCAATTTCTTGACTGGCTTTAAAAAAAGTGTTATATTAAAACCAATTATAGCGATATAGTGGCGGCTCCATTATGTCGATTCAAGGATTTAACCCTTTAAATTCTTATGGATGAACATAAAAAAAACCTGGTTTCAAGTTTTGTTCTCCTGTTCTGCTTTGTGTCTTTCGGTGCGGTACTGAAAGTTCCCCAGCAGTTCCGTTCCATCTACGAGGCGCTTCTAAAAGCCCAGCCCGGTGATACTGTTTTTGTGGGCAAGGGTATTTATTACGAGAATATCGCCATGGTGGATGAAGTGGTGATTCATGGTGAAAACCAGAAGACCACCATCATAAACGGCCGTAGAAAGGGCGAAGCCGTTGTTCTTGGCGCTGACAAAGGAGTGATAGAAAACTTTACGATTCGCAATGGCCGCATAGGAATACTCTGCAAGGCAACAGCGCCAACCATTCAAAATAACATTATAATTGATAATAAAGGTTCCGGGATTATGGCCATAATGGGTCTGCCCCTGATAACCAACAATATAATAATGAGGAACCGCTGGTCCGGTATATTCCTCCAGTCAGTCAAGGCCATCGACACACAGATCGAAAATAACGTCATCATAGAAAATGGGTACAATGGTATTCACTGCGCCAATGCCACACAAGTGCTGATTCGTAATAATATCCTTATGGGTAACGACGAGTATGGCATATTCTGTGATCGTAGTGCAAAGCGCACTCGCATAGTGTTCAACAACTTCTTTCAGAATTTTCTTTCAGGCACCAGCTACTTTGCAATTGAAAACAAGACCAATATGCACAAGTTACCAATGTTCAAGGATCCAAGTGCATCCATCCCCCTCTTCAATTATTATTGTAAGCCTGTTTCGCCAATGCTAAAAAGCGGCGAGAACGGGATTGATGTGGGTCTTCTTTCCGCTCAAATGAAACAAACCGTGTCAGTCGACAAAGACAACGACGGCATTCCCGACGATATGGACCAGTGCCCTGAAATCCCGGAGGATATCGACGGCTTCCAGGACCAGGACGGGTGTCCTGATTACGACAATGATAACGATGGAATATACGATAGCAAAGACAAATGCCCCAATGAGCCGGAGGATAAGGACGGTTTTCAGGATGAAGACGGCTGCCCTGATCCCGATAACGACGGAGACGGTATCCTTGATGCGCAGGATGCCTGCCCCAATGAACCTGAAGATTTCGAAGGTTATAAAGACCAGGATGGTTGCCCTGACGGCGGAAAGCCCATGGAAATAAAGCAGAACCTGGTGCTTGAAGGAATCAATTTCCGTACCGGCAGCTCGGAACTTCTCGACGAATCCTTTTCTGTTCTGGACAAGGTATATAATTCACTCGAAGCCTTCCCGAATGTCAAGGTTGAAATCCGAGGACACACAGACAATGTCGGAGCGGCCAGGGCCAATCTTATCTTATCCCAGGAAAGGGCGCAGTCCGTAAAGGACTATCTTGTCAACAGGGGTATTTCAGCAGACAGGCTCAAGGTAAAAGGCATGGGTGAAAGCGAGCCCCTCGGCAGCAACCGGACTGCAAAGGGCCGTGAAAAGAACAGGCGGATCGAATTCGTCCGCATAAACTGATAATTGTAAAAACATTCCATCCCGGAAAAAGGGATATTTATGAAGAATAAAGTGGACTTTCAAAATGGAGTGTGCAGTTTGAAATCCTTAACGAATAAACTTTCAGTAATCAGTACGGCCTTTATTTTCGCAGGGGTCATCCTTCTTTCCGTCCAGCCAACACAGGGTTTGGTTGGTACAGGGGCAGGCGGTATTCCCGGACTTATTCTTACAACAGATATTCTTACCAATTTTTCCGATTTTTCAGCGGCATATCTTAATCCGGCCCTTATAACTGGAATCGATCAAACCGAACTTACGGTTGGTGCCAAGAAGTGGGGAATTGTCTGGAACCCGAAATATGGCTCAATTGCCGTACCGTTCGGTCTTGACCACACAGCGGGCATGTCGATTCTGCAGATGGGTCTCACAAATGTTCCAAAGACTAATGCAAAGGGCGAGGTAATACAAGGTCAATACATTCAAGCGGCTGAATATGTTCTTCAGGGATCTTATGCTTATAAGCTTCTTCCCTTCCTATCTCTTGGAACAAACGCAACCATGATCATACCGCAGGTTGAACAGGAAAGTGATTGGGGTGCGACCCTTGATCTTGGCATGCGCCTCCATCCGCTTGAAGACTATCTTTTAGGCCATGTCAGTTTTGGCCTTAACCTTCAGAACATCTATTATATAGATTTCGCCAGACCCTCAGGACAGGAGTTCAACAAATATCCTTTTAATATACATCTGCAGGCCCATTGGTATAACGAATACTATCGAGCGTTCCTTGAGCGATTTGAACTCTCTTTCAACTGCGCAATCATGGATCTTTTAACCGAGGCCAAAAATTTCGGTGATCCGGAAAATGTTGTTTCACTCAATCAAAACGATCCGGCCTATGTGAGCCTGAAAAAGGCCTGGGATAATAAAGTGGACAAAATCAAAGGGATAAGCGTGGTATATGGCCTTCACGCCAAATGGTTCCCATTCAAGTTCTTTGGTATTCGTTCGGGCATAAATACAGATGGTGTTGTGCCTTTCGGCATATCCCTTAATTGGAAAAACATCAATGTGCTGAAAAGGGTTCAGCTTGATTATGACTTCGGCATTTCAACAGAAGATTCCCTTACAAGCTCCATGAAATACGCGCATATATTCCGTTTCTCGTTCCGTTTCGGTCCTACCCGCGAGGAAGCCGTATCGGAGCGTTGGTACCGCCAACTTGTAAAGGAGCCGCAGAACGATTTTAACGAGGCCATGCGCCTTTATCTGGCCAAGAAATACTGGCTCGCAAGTTTTGCTTTTGGCAAAGTCATTGCCAAATGGCCCTCTTTTTCAAAGGTCGACATCGCGACTTTTTACATGGGCAAATCCTATGAATATATGCACATGTTTGATGTTGCGCGCGAAACATATACAAGGGGACTCAAGAAATACACTACATCTGATTTCCGGCCAAAATTTATTTTCCAGCTCCAGAACCTTGACTACAAAACCCAGAATTATGAAAGTGCTCTTAAAAACTACGGTTTCATAATGAACCTTTACCGCGACAGCGATGTTGCCCCGGATGCGGATTATGTTGCGGGCCAGATTTACTATAACAAACAGGATTTCGAAAGCGCCATAAACACCCTCTCGCCCATTGATAAGGGTAACGAGAATTACCTATATGCTCAGTACACCCTTGCCATGCTCAAGGTCCGCCGCAAAAATTATGATGAGGCAGAGGAGCATCTTAACAATATCGTCAATATAGATAGCGTACGGACCGTTTCAGAAAAGAGTCTCCGAGAAATGGCCTACGTCAAATTAGGTTATATTCTATACGAAAAAGGCGATCTAAAAAATGCTTATGGTCTTTTCAGGCAGGTACCTGTCGAGAGCCGTGCTTACGATGAAGCGCTTTTGGGACTCGCCTGGACCATGGTGCGTGGCGGTGTGGATCAATCATACATGCAAGCCATAAAGACAACAGACGTTCTAATAAGCTCAAGACCCAAATCCTATCTTCTCGCCGAGGCTTATCTTGTGATGGGTTATGCCCACACCCTGCTAAAGAATTATCAAAAAGCGGTTGATGCCTATAAAAAGACAATAGAATTATGTGATGCAAAGTATCTATCACGCACAGAATACGATACAAGAACAGTCCAAAACCAGGAAATCATGAACACATACATGGATTTCCAGAAGAAAGCACTTTCTGTGGCGTTGCGTAAGCCTTCTCCGGTACTGGAAGAGCAGAAAAATCAGATGACGCCTGAATGGAACAAGTTTGATCAGGAGCTCCGTGATTATGCAATTTTCAAGCTTGAGGCCGAGGCCCAGTTTAATTTCAAGAAGGATGCGGTCAAACGTAAAAAGGACGCTGAATACGCTCTTGCGACCACTCTTCATTTGATAGATGCGGAAAAGAAAAATAAAATAATTGAAGGTACACAGGAAAAGTCAAAGCAGCTTGAAAACCAGATGGAAAACCTGCAACAACAGCTCAAAGAACTTGAAGAAAAGTAAGTGAAGGGGTACAAGGGCATGAAGCCGCACCACTATATTATAAAAGCTATACTTTCATCTGTTTTTTGTCTTTTAATATCATCGTCAAATGTGTTCGGAGATAATGATTCGGACAAAGAAAAGAAAAGGCAGGATCTCCTTGAGAAAATCGAAAAACTGCGTCAACAAAAAGAGGCCCTGAAGCTTAAGGAAAAAGACGCAATTCAGCAGGTTGACGCGAAGAGTTCCAAGAATAGGCAGGAATCCTTAAGGCTTTTTGAACAGATAATAGCAACGACCCAGCGCAGTGATACAAGACGATGTGACGCATATTTTCAGATGGGCTCATTATATTACGAAGAAGAGCAGGATTCATACCAGAACGGCCTTGAGTCTTTCAAGAAGCAGTACACAATATGGGAAAAATCAGGAGGAAATGGCGCTCCGCCGATTGAACCAATCCCCAAGCACAATAAATCAATAGAAGCTTTAAAAAGTCTCATTACCGAGTGTCCTGATTTCAAGAGCCGTGATGTAGCGCTTTACAAGCTCGGCAACATGTTTACTGAGACAGGTGATTTCGAATCCGCATTCGAATCCTTCAGCGCCCTCATCAAGGAATTCCCAAAGAGCGAGAATGCCCCTTTCGCCAACCTTCGGATAGGCGAATACTATTATATGAACCATGATAATGCAAACGCTCTCAAACATTATGAGGCCGTGGGCATGACATCAGGTGCGGACAATTACCTGCTCTCACTCTACAGAATAGCATCCTGCTACTATAATATGTCCCAATTCGAAAAGGCGATAGACAAGTTCTTCGAATACGTTGAACTTGCCGACAGCGGAAAATTCAAACGCGCTGATTTCCGCGATGAGGCAGTAGAATATCTTGCGATCAGTTTTTCCGAAATGGAAGGCGGTGCAGAGATGGCCCTTGAATTCTTCAAGAAAAAGGGCGGCCGTCCATACCAGAACTTTGTTCTCTACACTATAGGTATCAAGAACAGGGATCACGATAATGTCAAGGAAGCCATACGTTCCCTCTCATTTTTGCTTAAAACAGCACCGGATTATATAGACGCTCCTCTTGCGTTAAAAGCCCTTATTGATTGTGACGTGCTTGAAAAGAAATATATTGATGCAATAGCACTCCGTGAAAAGATGATATCTGATTATGGCCCTGGCAGTGCCTGGGACAAGGCAAATTCCTCTAACCGTGAAAAGGTCAAGGTCGCCCGGGAATATGTCAAGGAGTCCGCATCAATTATTCCAATATACTATCACAAGTTGGGTGTTGTTGCCCGTGATTCAGGCAAGGTTGACAAGGCAAAGGAATACTTTAGAAAGGCCCTTTCAGGTTACGAAAATTATATAAACAAATTTCCAGAGGAAAAATGGAACGTTTTCTCCTTCCATTTCTTCCGAGCTGATTTATTAAGCGACTCCCTTGTTGGGCGTTACGAAGAGGCTGCCAGTGAATTTGAATGGGTGTCCAAGGAAGACACAACCCGTTATCCAAGCCGCGATATTGATTCAAAAAAACTGCTGGATGAAAAAAAGAAAGAAGCGAGAGACATTAAAGACCAGTTCCGTTCCGATATAAAAGAACAGGTTTCAACAGTCCAGGTAAATCCGCAGGAGGCTGGTTTCGCTGCAATCGTCTGTATCATGAAGATAACCGAAAATGCGCTGAAATCCCACGGGTTGACAGACACTACGGCATATCAGGGACTTAACCTGCCGGAAATGCAGCGATATCTTTCGTCAATAAGAGACTTCAGGAATCGTTTTCCGAATTCCCAGCATGCCTCTGAAGTGGCGTTTCTTGAAGCGAATTTGTATTTCAATGCCCGCGATTACCGTAAGGCGATTGAAGGATATAATTTTATTATATCCAATTTCGGGAGCGACGAGAAGATTCTTAAAGAGACTCTTGATAATCTTGCCCGTGCCTATATGAATATAAAGGAATTCGAAAGGGCAATCCAGATTTTCAAAAGGCTAGACCACGAATTCAACCCTACTGCTGCTGAAAAAAGCCAGCTTATGGAGTCTGTGGCTGCCACGCTCTTTCTTATGGCCGAGAACAAACAGAAGGAAGGCGATTACACAGGCGCGGCTGATTATTACAAACAGATTGTGATCGATTATCCTGACTTTTCCCGGTGTAATGTGGCGTTATTCAATGCAGCATACGCGTACGAACAGGGAAAGATGTACAGGGAAGCGGCACGTGAATTCGAGAGGGTCTTTGATCGCTTCGTGAAATACGACAGACGCAAAGAAGCAATGTTCCGCGCAGCGCAGGATTATGCGCTTGCAGGTGATTATTCTTTGGCAGCTGATATCTTCATAAAATTCACGCGCGAACTACCGCGTGATTCCCAAGCAGTGCCTTGTGTTTTCCGGGCTGCAGCCATGTACGATTCTGCCAATAATTATATCCAGTCTGCCAAGACTTTTGAAAAGGTGCTGGAACTTGTTGACGAAGCAAAGAAAGACAGGACTCTATATCCAAAGGCCCTGGAAGAGGCCCCTGGTGCTCTTTATAGCGCAGGTCTCATGTATGAAAAGGCCAATGATTACCAGGGCGCCATCAATATTTATCAGAAGTTGGAAAAACTCTACCCTTCATCTCAGTACACGCCTGAAGCTGTTTATTCAATAGCAATCTGCTACGAAAAACTCAATGACGATGCCAAGATGGCAGCTGCATATATTGCTTTTACAGAGAAATATGGAGGGGATCAGGCCAAGGTTGTTCTTTCTTTAGGAAAAGCTGCCAAAGCCTATAACCGTCTCAACCGGACGGCTGACGAAGAGAAGATGTATCGTACAATAGTTACCCTGTACAAGAAATACGGCGAGCAATATCAAATGGATCCTCGTGTTGCGGCTGAGGCCTATTTCATGCTTGGCATGCGCTCTTATGAAGTATATGAAAAGATGGATCTACGCACAGATAAAAAAGGCGCTGCCGGCCGTAAGGAGATTGAGCTTAAACTTAAAAACAAGACAAGCGCTCTTGAAGCCCCTCTTAATTATTTTAAAGAATGCATAATACTTGAAACCGAAGAGTGGACCACTAGATCCACCTATATGTGCGGCGAAGCTTTCTGGAACCTTATGGAAGCTGTCAAGTCTCAACCTATTGTTGAAAAAGACGCTGATAAAATAGCGTACAATAAAGTCAAGGTAAACGAGGCATTGCCACCATATTATGAAAAGGCCCTTGGTTTCTATTTTACAAACGTGGATAAATTCCGCAACCAGATGGGCGTCAGAAACGAATGGACTGATAAGTCTGCAGAACGTTACGCTCAAGGATGGTATCAACTGTGCTTTTCGCATATAGAAAATGGTCAGATTTTTACTGCTGCCCAGAACCCCTTCCCCAAAGGGACTCAGGAGTTTGACGTTTATCAGCAGCAGATAAGCACTTTAGTCGGTAAACTCACCGAGAAATGTGTTCCCTGTCTGGAAGAAGGCATCAAAAACACAGTGAATGCGCTTATAGACAACAGCTGGGTCGAACGAATGAAGCAGGAAATGAAACGCCAGGCGCCGGATAATGAGGCATTGCGTCTTAATGTTCAGGCAGTGCCGCAGGCCCAGGTAAAACGCCAGACTGAATCCGTTTCTGCAAAGGCTGATCAGGCTTATGAGCGCTCAAAGAAAGCAATTCAGAATATTTGTTCGGCACAGGACATCCCTGTGGAAAAGAAGATATCAATTCTCCAGGGTATTGAAAGCAGCGCCAGGCGTGACATAGAACGGCTTTCAAAAGAGATAGAAGCGTTAAAAGCAAAGCGATAAGCGATGCGTATATTACTGTCTGTGCTAAGTATAGGGTTTTGGGCTTTAGTGTTGTTTGCAGAAGATACAAAACAGGCAAATTACCGATATGCTTCTGAAGATTCGGTAGCTGTGTATGGGGGTGAAGCAATCAAGGCTTCAGAAACACCTCGGTTCTTTCTTAAAAAAGGTGACAGGGTAAAGGTGGTCATGGAGGCTTCTGATAGAGACAGCGTGACAATGCTTGATGGTCGCACAGGTTGGATAGAAAAAAAACTGCTGGCGAGCAGCAATAAGCACTCATTATACCTTGAAGAACTAAAGGTGTTTGGAGTTCTTGATAATCCGGATCCGGTTTACATACTTGACTATGAAAACAGCGAATATAAACCTATCCGGGTGTTCAGAGATTTTATTTTTGATCCCGAGCTCATGAAAAATATTGTTAAAGAAAACTTTGAATGGGAGAATGAAATTTATTATTATAAAGGTTATGAGTTTTCGCCTGAAGCGGTTAAGCCGCCGGAAAGATTGACAAAACAAAAAGAATAAAATATCATAAATACCAGAAACAGAACAGAAAGGAGACAGGAGAAATGGAAGCACTGAAATTGATAGGGTATCTCGCAGAGGGTTTTCAGGGACCTGGAGGAGTATTCATGTGGTGTTCGCTTTTGCTAGGAATGTTCGGAGCGGCAATTGTAATTGAACGCGCTTATTATCTTTTTATCCATTGCGGAATGGGTAGACAGAAATTTATGAATGACCTGTTCAACATTATTAAAACAGGCGACTATACAAAAGCAGTACGCTTCTGCAACAATTATTCCTCACCATTGGCAAAAATGATGGGTGGTCTTATTACGGTCAGGGATAAGGGTGAAAAAGCCTTGAGCAAAGTTGTTGACGAGGTTTTCGTTACCGAAGTACCGCGAATTCAGCGATATACCCCTCTTGTCGGCGTGGTAGCGAACCTTGCCACACTTATGGGGCTGCTTGGTACTATTTTCGGCCTGATACTTTCGTTCGATGCGGTCGCGAATGTTCCGGCAGCACAGCGCTCCCAAGCCCTTTCGGCAGGTATCGGCGTTGCCATGACTGCAACGGCATTCGGTCTTACAATAGCGGTTCTTGCGATTTTCGCAAGTGGCCTTCTTGTAACCCAGACAGACCGTCTTATCGAAGAGCTCGACGAAAAATCAACAAAGATGATCAATATTCTTACATCAGATGAAGGTCATTCTTATAACAAATAGGAACCCATATAATAATAGGGACACATCCGATGAATAAAAGCAGACGATCAATGCAGGCGGATACAGAATTAAATCTCATGCCCATGATGAGTCTATTTTCAATTCTTATCCCGTATCTATTGATGTGCGCCTCTTTCGCCTCCATTAAACTGCTTGAAATAAACCTTCCTGAAACGCGTCTTATGGTAAGCACGTCACAGCAGCAGAAAGATAAGGACGATGAGGGGTTGTTACTCACCATTTTTGTAACGGATGAGGGGCTTACACTTGGGGCGCGTGGTGCCATGTTGCCGACCACCTTTACCAAAGAAGTCCATAAATACGTTTACAACTATCCTAAAGGCACTGATAAAAAGATAACATGGTATCACGAGGTCACCAAGCAGAATAAAAATGAACTTCCATTATGCCCTGAAGACAAAAGCCGGCGTCTTACGCTTTTTGAAAGGGATGAAATAATCCTTTATGCCGTACGCAAAGAGAACGAAGCTGACTCCGGAGTAATTGCAATGGCGGTTTACGATCAGATGGGTGGTGCTGTAACAAATGTAAGCGGAAAGATACTTGATATTGTTCCGATTACAGGGGATACTGTTTACCCATTAAGTCTTGAAGACAGGCGTATGCATGTTGTCAAAGCCGATGAGAAATACAAACTGCAACAGCTTACGGTCTATGATGAGCTTGCAAGCCGGCTTATGCGGGTAAAAGCACAATACCCCATGGTTCCAGACAGGGATGATATCAAATTGTGCGCTGAAGACGGTGTTGTTTACGATAAACTCGTGCATATCATGGATGTCTGCCGTATTTTCGGCTTTCCCAAGATAGCATTGGCAAAACTAGCTGGATAGGGAGGTTTCATGGCCACGGGCGGAAGATTTAAGAAAAAGAAAAGATCCGAAGGTTTAATCATTACATCTCTCATGGACATCATGAGCGTACTTTTGATATTCCTTTTCAAGCTATATTCTGCTGAAGGGCAGATTTTAACAAACTCAGATAATCTTGTTTTGCCGCTTTCACTTAGTCAGGAAAATCCGCGTGAAGTTCGTTTGCAGGTAATTATTACACAAGACGCGGTTCTTGTTGACAATATTCCAGTACAAAAAACACCTTTTGTGCGCGAACTTCAGGATATTTCAGTTCCGGGTGTAAAAGAGAAACTTGAATTCGCCATGGAACAGGAAAAACAGATGGTTAAAATCGGCGCGCTAGCCAGGGTAAAAGGCGAAGTTATAATCCAGGCTGATAAAAACATTGATTACGATGTGCTCTATAAAATAATGGCAACATGCGGCGAGGTTGGATATAACGCGATTAAGTTTGCCGTGATGGCGAAGGAGGAATAAACCAATGGCTGATACCCAGATAGTTGCACTTGCGGCCCGGCCTGATGTGTTCCATGTTGATCAGGACAAGCGAATACTATATATCTTGATAATTTCCGCGATATTAGGTCTTCTTTTAGGTCTCTGGATGATGACAATGCAGAAGGTTGAGGTAATGTCCGATTATTTTGAAAGGCTTGATCCTTCCATATCCGCCAAACTGGTTGTAAGCGTCCCAACGGATTTAAAGGAAGAGAAAAAGGAAGAGAAAAAAGAGGAAAAGAAAAAGAACATAGAGAAAATCCACAAACAGCTCAAGGCAAATCCCTATCTTGGGGCCGGGTCTGGCACGGGCTCCGGATCAGGCGGTCCGGGCAAGGGTACTGGAGTCGGGAAAGGTGATATACAGGAGAGGGTCACTCAGAAGGGGCTGCTTGCTATTATTACAGGTAAGGCAAAAAGCAGTAATGTTGCGGGCACAGCATACATGGGAAATGTATTTGCAAAAGACCTTGATGATGTTTTAAATCAGATAGGCGGGCTTAAGACTTCAGGGAAATCCGGAATGGGGCGCATGGGCACATCAACCGGAAAATTCAACATGGGTTATGCGGGTTCTGGCGGCGGTGGTGGCGGTATTGACGACCTCTTAGGAGAGCTTGCCGGCGGTGGTGGTGGGGCAAGGACCTCTGGCAGCCTTACAAGGCGCGCTACAGTTGAACTGCCTACATCCAAGGAATTCTGGTCATCAGAAGACAATATGGCTGGCCGCAGTCCTGATGAAATACGGCGCGTGGTAATGCAGCATATCGGAGGTCTGCGAGCAGAGTATAACAAACGCTTGCGTTCTAATCCAATGCTAAAGGGAAAGATAACCGTCCGTTTTACAATTGATCCGCCTGGCCGTGTTATTCGTTGCGAAATGGTAAATTCAACAATGAACGATAAAATACTGGAGCTTTCAATTTTGTCAAGGGTAAAATCTTGGCAATTTGAGGCTTGCGGCCGATGTGGTACAGCAACCGTTACCTACCCCTTCGCCTTTTCACAATGATATGTAGAAAATAAAAATAAAACCAAAAACGGAGTTGGTCTATGAGAAAAATCACCGTATTCGTAGGAATTCTTTTATTATTATGTGCATCCCTTTTTGCAACAAACGCACGTGTTGAATCCATGGGTAAATCAGCTACATTTTTTATGGATGATGTAAGCATCTACGACAATCCGGCAAATATCAACATATATCCCAATTTCCTAATTGGAGAAATGGGGCATATAACTGAATTCCAGGACACCAGCACCAACTTCAAAAACCAGGATCCGTCGGAACCTTTTGGCGGCGGCATACTGTCTTTTTCCCTTAATAAGGATAAAAACGCTGAAACCCGTTACCCAATGATTTGTGTCGGGGCAATGATGAACCACAAGAATGAAATGGTTGATGTGCTCATGGATGCTGCAAAGGCCAACCATCATATAATACCAATGCCTAAAGTGCCGAACTCGGATTTTTTTCTGGGTTATACATTTGCAAATGGTACGATGATTGGCGGACATTTTTATGCCAATATGCAGGATGTGTCCGTACCAGGTTTAAACCTGCGCTATTCAACAAAAGATCTTAATAATGTCGGAATTACAACTGGAAATTCTGCAAAAGACGATACAACTTTCGGTAACTTCATTTCCACGGAAAATGTAGAGTGGACTTCCGGAGTTTACCGAGGAGATGTTGGTGTGAATATGCCGCTTACTCAGAACATGGATCTTGAAGTCTCGGGAGGGCTTGGGCTCCTTCAGTATTCAGGGCCGACAAATCTTCTTGACACCTTCAATATACCCAGTTATGGAGAGAATGATCTGTCAATGTTTCTCAATGCTCGCCTTTTTTCCACACTTCTTTCGCTTAATGGAGAGGTTGTACCCATTTTTAAACTAAAGAAAATCTCCGTGCGCAAATATGACGTTCTGGAATGGGCAACGGGTGTCGGTGCAAACGTAACGCTTGATCGCGGCTTCTTTTGGGCAGGCCTTGAATTCAACCACAACAGCACGGATAAACCTCAAGGCAGTGCTGGTGAGATTAAAAACACCACAACAATTCATATCCCGCTTTCCTTTGGAATAGAACGTAATATTGTATGGGAATGGTTTGTAATGCGTGTGGGCTTCAGGAAAATAATTTATGGTAATTCTACAAATGAGCGTGATTTTTCCATGCTTGAAACCAATCCTGAGTCGGACATGATGGTTAGCGATCATGTGGGGTTCGGTGTGGGGCTGAATATCGAAGAGAAGCTTAAGATCGACGGTGTTGTAGCAGAAGACATCGTTTACAAGTGGGGTAATCTGATAAGCGGCAACAGCCATCACATATTAACCAGGATTACAGCAACCTACTCGTTCTGACCATAAAGAGAAATCCCTCATACAGGCAGAATCTTGATTTAAGATTCTGCCTTTTTATTATGCAGAAGGTCTGATGCTCAAATCATTATCAGAAGAAAATCGTAAAGCCCTTTTTGATCTACTTCCACTTCTAATTGTAATCTACTGTGCAGCAATTCTTGGGGATTACATCTCCGAAGCTCTTGTAATAAAGCACAATACAGTAAATATTATTCCAAAACTATTTCAACTCAATGCGGTACTGCTTTTTGCAGTATCAAGTATTCTTTTTTTTATAGTTGATAAATTTAACAGGTGGACGATTATTCGAGTATTGTCCATAGGTTGGTTTGTCATTGTCGCCGGGTGCGGACTATTTTCGAAAAATAATGGTTTATTCGCAATCGCACTATATTCATCTGCATATTTAAGCAAATTATCACTTTTTGTTGTGTTTTGGATTATTGCAAATGATGTATGTGACACTCGCAAAGGGAAAGCAGTGTTTCCACTTTTGGCTGGAGGTGGACTTTTTGGGGGACTTCTTGTTACAATCATAGCGGGTAAGCTTATTCATTTGATTCGGGTCGAGAATTTCATCTGGGTATGGGCTTTATTTTTGCTTTTGCCCGGAATTCTGGTGGAACAGATAAAAGGCGAATACGGTTATAGGTTGCGTGCAGAGAAGAGTGAAAAGACATTCTCTTTAAAAAACGAATTCTCGGGCATCCTTATGGAACGAGCTGTTATAATAATGGCGGCAGTCTATTTTCTTGTTTTCCTTCTTATCTTCAATATTGATTTTATTTTTGCAAAAATATTATCCAGGAGGTTTCAGTATCTAGGTGGATTTCATGCAGAGGGTTTTGTTTCTTTTAAATTCAACATATTTACCATTGTGACAAGCATAATAATCTTCTTTCAAGTCGTATATACCAGCAGCATAAGCCGACGTTTTGGGGTCACAGGTTCACTTCTTATGCTTCCATTCACATTTTTAATAGGATTTGCATTTCTTTTTTGGATGGGTTTCGGGTTGTTCTCTGATATTACTCCATTTCTGTTTAATGTCATTGTCGTATTTTATGTATTGCGTCAGTTTCTTTTTGAGACTCTGTTCTCTTCAAATTACCAGATTTTCTTTTCAGCTTTTGCAAGACGTCTACGGGGAAAAGGCAAACTCCTGCTTGAGGGTATTGTAAAACCATTGGGTGTGGCTGCAGCGGGTCTTGTCATTCTTTGGCTTCAATATAGCCCTAGTTATACTTTATTTCTAGCAATTTGTACAGCTCTCCTTGGAGTTTTGATTTACATGCTTAAAAAAGAATATAGCAGAATATTGTTGCATGAAGATATAGAGTTGCCTAAAGATGATTTGGTTTCACTGATGAAGACAGAAATCAGTGGTAAAAACAGGGATAAAATATTATCTTTAATTTCAAGGGCAATGGATGGTCAAGACTATGATTTAAAACGATTTTCGATAAAGTATCTTGAGTATTCCGGAAGCCAGGCCGCATTTGAAATCCTTCGGAAGAAGTTCTTTGAAGAAACAGATCGGATAAGAGAACTGATAGCGAATTCGCTCAGTACTTTCGACTCAATCGAGGCAAGAGGTTTTTTAAGGAACCTTCTGGAGAATAATAACGCCGCAATTAGAGCTGGCGCCCTGAAATCAATCCGGAAAAACCCGATTCTGAAACCCAGACGGTTTGGTTTTCATAGCCTTTTATACGACCATTACCCGCTTGTTTTTGAAGAAACCGCAATGCTTCTATATGGGGAGTTGTCAAAGGAGGAAAAGTCACTGGTTCATGAAAAGACCGGCGAATATCTTTCATCAGAACGGATTGATGAGACCGTGACCGCCTTGAGGCTCATCGGAGGCCTTAAAATAAATTCCTTCTTTTCAAGGTTACCAGGATTCTTAAGCGCTCCTTCGCGTGATGTTTGGAGGTCTGCTGTTGATGCAGTGCTTTCTTTTAACAATGAATTGAGCGTGACAACCCTTGTATCATACATTGACAAGGATGTTGACAGGGGCAAGGAAAACTATATCATTCAGGGCCTTGGAGGAGTATCGGCAGGTCTTTATAATGTTGTTGAAGGACTATTTCTGAACGCCCGTCGCAAGAGGACCGCATTCTCCCTTATCAATGTAATGCGGCTTATGTCGGTTCAGCACTTAAAAGAAAAGAACAGACCCATACGCCAACGGGTTGAATTAAAAGAGAGGCTCATAGAAATGGCAATGCAGGAAATGAATGCAATATATATGGACGTTTACCGCTATTATGATTTAAGGCTTACTCTTCCAACCGAGCATAAGGCGATAGATCTTCTCCGTGATGCCATTCTTCACAAGCGCCGCAGGTTCAGCCTTTTTATTCTGAATATGCTTGCGTTGATTGACAATACGGGTGCGCTCCTTAATATCGACAGGAACTTCAAGCTTCTTGATGGTCGTGACAGGGCCAATATTATAGAACTCATTGAGGCATTCGGTGAAAAAAACATAAGCCGTTTTCTTATTCCTATACTGGAGGATTATTCTGAAAGGGACCTTTTGAAGAGCGGATCGCAGAAATGGCCGTATCATCGCGGCTATCTGGACGAAGCTGTCAAGTATTTTAATGATCTTGACAACAGGTGGATAAATCTTATAGCGCTTTATATCAATCATCGGGCGGTCAGATATGCGGCTTGAACTGGGGAAAGAGGAAACATCCAGGATATTCGCCATTCTGGAAAGAGTGCTCTTTCTTAAGGACTTATACCTTTTTCGCAATGTTGATACTGAACGTCTGAGTATTGTTGCTGAAATTGCGCGCGAAGTAACCGTGGCACCGGGTGAGATTGTAGCGAGAGAGCACGAAATAGGAGAGTCGCTTTATATAATCAAAGAGGGTTCGCTTCGTATTATGAAAGAAAAAGATGGAGCCGCATATAATTTAAAGAACATAACCTCCGGGGAATGCCTTGGGGTTTCGGATATTTTTAACGATAAACCCCGGGCAGCGGGCGCAATTGCGAATGAAAGGACCGTGCTTTTCGAAATACGCAGGAATGAATTTAAAAAAGTTCTAATAGGAAATCCTGAGATCGCATATAATATGCTGGAGATATTAAGTGAGCGTCTGAATGAAATGGATGATGAAATAGTATTGCTAAATAAGGTCTTGAGAGAAAGTATTTCAGCTGGCAACGCTATGGTTTGAAATGGAAATGAAATGGATTATTATGTTGATAAACCAGTAAATGCTTAATTTAGAATATAACTTATCAAAAGGAGATTGACATGCGTTATTCAAAAGGTCTTGTTTCAGCGGTAATTATTGCACTGCTGCTTGTTTTTGGAACAGGATGCGCTAAAAAAGGCAGCGGGACCAAGGAATATACTCTGCTTGTCAAAATGCTGCCAAATCAGGAAAAATACTTCAGAAGAGAAATACTTGATGTTTTCGAGAAGCTCAATAATTGCAAGATAAACATGGTTCTCTACGATAAAATGTGGGACCTGGAAACTATTTTAAAGCTCCAGCAGGAAAAATCAGATCCGAATATCTTTCTTGTCAAAGTTCCATTTGAAATGACAAGGGTTCTTGTGGGTAAAGGCTATATGGAACAGCTTAATAACATTATCGACAGCAGTGTTCTTGAACAGAATATGGCGGAGTACCATCCTCTTGCCATGGGGCTCGGTTATGTTGATAACAAGCCTTATTATGTTCCGAGAAAGCTCGAGACACGTGTAATGTTTTATCTGAAGTCCAAGGTCGCGGATGCTGCCCAAAACTGGAAGAAATTCGAGAAAGATTTGAATAAACTTTTAAAGGACCAGAACGGGTATGGGCTGCCCAAGGATTATGCACTTGAAGAAAATCCCGAGCAGTGGGACAATTACGACCTTTTTGTAATGGGATATTATTGGGCTCATACAAAATATTTCAATACCAATGTCTTCATGCCCCGCATAGCCCATCGCGGCGATCGCTACGAAGGTACGGCACTTGGCCTTGTTGACGGGGCAATACAGTTTGGGGCCGAACCCAAGGATATCATGCGTATGAATGCGGATCCTGTGGTTGACATGTTCACTTGGGAGGCCGTGTTTGTGAAGAACGGTTTATTCAATTCAGGCATGTGGAATGATCCATGGCGCGGTTCAAATATTTATGAGGCTATCAAGGACGGCAAGGTCTTCCTTACCATTTTACAGCAGATAGACTGTTTCCTTGTTCATGGTTGGGAAGAGAATCCTGAGATGCGCGGTTATCTTAAGGATCCGAGTGATATGGGGATTGCAACCATGCCTACCGCAGTTTCATTTGCGCTTAATCCTGATGGAACTTACAAAAAAACAGGCAGTAAACGTATATCTTCCGGCGGCTGGTGGTGGGGTGTTCCCAAAACATCTCCGGACAAAAAGCTCGCCTATCAACTGGCCAGGTTCATCACAAACCACGACAACCAGGCTGTTGAATGCACGAAGTTCGGCATGATTCCTGTTCGTAAGGACATAATCAACCGGCTTGGAGAAACTTTTGAACTCGGCTGGGTTGGTGATATTTTCAAGGTTTCCGTGGCACAACTCGAATACAACAATATGACCACGATACCTCTTGTCAAGGAATATGGCGACATCAGTAAAAACTATATTGAGGCATGGTATGAACTTTGTGTGAATAAGTACAGCAAACCGACCAATGAAAAAGTTGATGCAAATTCAATAAAGAACATCTTGACAACAAAATATCTTCCCATGGAACAGCAGCTTCTGAAAGACAAATTCCCGTCAAATTGAGGTTCTTGACCCCTCCTTGAATCCCCATTCCGTTTAAAACGGAATGGGGAACTTAAGGTGAGTTGAAAGGTTAATCATGTCCTTTCTCAAGGAAAACCTTATCAAATACAGGATGGAATTTTTAATGCTCCTTCCTGTTTGCATTTACCTCGCGGGGTTTCTTGTATTGATATTTTATTATTTAATCTCCCTTTCCCTTACCTTTGTAGCTCCGGATTATACCGTGACCTTTCCATGTTTCAAGAATTTCATTTTCCTTTTCCAGTCAGAGGAATTTAAGGCCGCTCTTGTAAATACGATACTCTTTGTTCTTGTTGGAACACCGCTTGAACTTTGCGTAGGGCTTGTTCTTGCGATTTTAATCTACAGGAATTTCAGGTTCAGGGGCTTTGTAAGAAGCATTTTCATCATTCCCCTTGCAATTCCGGCTATGGTCACAGCCATTATCCTACTTGTTTTGTTCGAGTATCCTGCAGGGCACATCAACAATATTCTTATGGGACACCACTGGTTTATGCCAAGTTTGGTGTCTGTCCCCGTTGATTGGCGGGGTTCGGCTGTCTTTGCCCTCGGCATTTCGCTTATAGGCAAGGTATGGCGGGACATGCCAATTTCAATGCTTATACTTCTGGCCGGGCTCAATTCAATCACACTTGATCAGTATCGCGCCGCTGAAACCATGGGTGCCGGAGCAAGACAGAAATTCCGCTATATAACACTGCCGCTTCTTATTCCGTCAATATCAACTGTACTCGTTATTCGTTCCATAGAAATGTGGAAGGAGTTCATTTTCCCTTATTTCCTGGCGAGACGGTTTCATCTGATGGGCACTTTTATAGAGACCCTTTATCATGATTGGAACAAAAAGGGCGAAGCAGCGGCTGTGTCAGTGATACTTGTTTTTTGCATCATTGCTTTTTCAGCTCTTCTTTTTCGGGTACTTAAAAGTTTGCGGCAAAGCCTTGTAAGGGTCTAAACCATAATGAAAAAACTTCTATTCCCGGACAAATATACTGTAGCATGGTTTATTATGCTGTGTATAATGATTATCATCGTCTTTGTGCCGATTTTCTTCATGTTCAAATATTCGATAAGCGATCGCAACAGTATTGTGACCGGCGGGGACATTATTCCATTATGGCCGTACCATCCAACCTTCCATACTTATGCATTCATTCTGAGTTATCCGGATTTCTATAAGGCTGCGGCTGTAAGTTTCAAGATTGCACTCCTTACCATTACCCTTTCCATGTTTCTTGGCGTACCGGCTGCTTATGTGCTTTCACGCTATAATATTCCGGGCAAGGCCGTGCTTCTTTTAGGGCTTATTTCAGTCAGGCTTTTTCCGGACATAGTGTCGATTATACCTGTAACCGTGGCCTTCAGCAGGATGCATCTTACAGACACATATTTAGGCGCAGCACTCGCCCATTCTCTTCTGGCCCTGCCTTATGTACTTTACATCTGCATGGGTATTTTCGAGAGCATTCCCAAAGATCTCGAGCGTCAAGCGGAAATCCTGGGTGCCGGTAAAGGATATATTTTGTGGCGTATAGTCATGCCACTTTCAGCAACAGGTCTTGCAGCCGGGGCCATATATACTTTTCTCCTGTCATGGGATGAATTCATCTTTTCCTATTTCCTTTTAGGGTTTGGAGAACTTCAAACCCTGCCGCTTTACCTTAAACACAAAATGGCATTTGCCCCGCCACAGGACCTGCTTATGGCCATTGCAATGCTTCTGTCACTTCCGGTAATAATATTCACCATGTTCTTACAGCGTTATATGCGTTCAGGTTTAACAGCGGGAGCGGTAAAATAATGTCTGAAGTACATCTAAAAAATCTGAACAAGATATATCACGATAAAAAAGTGGTATGCGATCTGAACCTGAACATCTTTGAAGGAGAGTTCCTTACGCTTCTTGGCCCTTCGGGATGCGGCAAGACAACCACCCTTAATATGATTGCCGGGCTTGAATCAATCACGGAAGGCGAGCTTATTATCGGTGGGAAACCATATAACGACATTCCTGCACGCAAGAGGAATATTGGTATGGTTTTTCAGTCTTACGCGCTTTTTCCCCATATGACAGTTGACCAGAACATGGCATTCGGGCTCAAAATTCAAAAAATGTCACGACTTGAAATATTCAACAAGCTTGAGTGGGTGAAAGGAATGCTGAAGCTTACTGACAAGGGAAACCGCTTCCCAAGGGAATTGTCCGGAGGTGAAAGACAGCGTGTGGCCCTTGGAAGGGCCCTTGTTCTTTCCCCGCAAGTGCTGCTTCTTGACGAACCCCTTTCCAATCTGGACCAGGAATTACGCGAAACCATGACAACCGAGCTTAAGAAGATACATCAAAACGTGGGCTGCACAATGATTTATGTTACGCATAATCAAATGGAAGCCATGCGCATGAGCAACAGGATTGCCATCATGAAGGACGGTTGTCTCATGCAATGCGATACTCCCATGAACATCTTCAACCGGCCCAAGACTAAATTCGTGGCCACCTTCATCGGCGCCCCGGCCATGAACATGTATCCGGCCCGGCTTATTGTCGAGGAGGATGAAACCCTTGTTGATATAGACGGCATCAAGCTGCACCTTGAAAAAGAGAAGTGCCTTGCCATGAAGGAGTTTAATGGAAAGGAACTCATTGCCGGGGTCAGGCCGCAACAGATCCTGTATTTTAAGGATCGTGAGGGACGCCGCCATTCCGACACGGAAGTGGAAGTTGAAATTGTCCTTGTTGAGCCTGTAGGCGAACGCATGATGGTAACGGCTAAAATGGGCAAGAGGGACATGATATTCCTCATGCTATCAGACAGAATGCCTTTACCCGGAGAAAAAGTAAGCGTTTTTATTGACGGACGTCATGTTCATTTGTTCGAGAGGGAGAGCGGTGAACGCATCACTCTTGGTGAGTAGGTTCTTCTCTGTCTTGTTGTGTCTTTCATTCATGGGCTGCATGTCCTGGAATGAAGACAGAATGAACCTTGATCTTGATAGAATTCTTGGCTTTGATCTGAATCGCATGGTGGCGGATACAAAAACAAATGATTCCAATGCGGTTTTGGACAAGCCATATTACAGGGTGGACAATTATATATTAACAAAAGAAAGCTATCAGTTCGGGTGCAGAGTGGATGTAGCATTCTATTATCTGAAAACTATCAGGATGAAGCAGATAAGAAAATACCGTTTTTCACGGATCAGGAACAGATGGGAACGGTATTATAAAGAAATGGAATTTAATCTTGCCAAACCCCGTAAAAAGGGGATATAGACAAACGTATGTTTATTAAAACTATTTTTCCAATTCGTTTTTTCATGGCAATAGCTCTTATCATGTTAATCTCCAATCTTGCTTTTCCAATTGTTTCAATAAATGGGCAAGAGGATCGATATCTTGATGAAAAAATCCGTGAGGGAATGGATTTTTTGTACAAAGAGAATTACAGCGCAGCCATAAGATTATTTGAAACAATCAAGAAAAAATATCCCGACCATCCGGTAGGATATTTTCTTACTGCAGCGGCCCTTGATGCAAGGATGTATTTTTATTACTCAGCCGTAAACGAGACTGAATTCATGAAAAACTGCGAGACTGCAATAGAACTTGGTGAAGCGATAATGCAGAAGAATCCATCCGATAAGTGGAACATCTTCTTTACCGGCGGAGCATACGGCTATATCGGCACGTTCCAGTCGCGATATAAACGATATATAACGGCGTTCCGCAATGGCTGGACCGGTGTGTCTTATCTTAAGCAGATATTTGACATGGATAATTCATTTGCGGATGTGTTGTATGGACTGGGGCTGTATCATTATTGGAGCAGCAAACTAAGCAAACTGCTATGGTGGATGCCGGGTATCGGCGATAAACGAGAGGAAGGAATAGCGCAGCTTAAGAAAGCGATTGAAAGCGGTCTTTACACATCTCAACCCGCAGCGACAAATCTTATGTGGATTTATATTACTGAAGGTCATTTTGATGAAGGAATAGCGATAGCCCAGGATATGCTTAAGAAATACCCCAACAACAGGATTTTTTCTTTTGGAATGGCTGAAGCCTGTTTTTATAAAGGAAAGCTTGACAAGGCAGAGTCTATTTTTGATGAAATTCTATATTTGAGTGATTCCGAAGAGTTCAATAACTGTGTTAATTCTCTTCACTGCCGGATTTTCCTGGCCCGTATCCATGAAAAGAACAAGGCTTATTACAAGGCGGCCGCGGAATGCCGCAGGGCAATGGCATACCGTTACAACGAGACGGACAACCTTGTTGCAAAGGAATATATGGCTGAAGCTAAAACCATACTTGAACGTGTAATGCAGAATTATCAGCCAAAACGATAGAAGCAAATTAAAAAGCAACACTATCTTTTATAAAAAGATGGTGTTGCTTTACAATATTCCTACTTGATTCAATACTACTTCTTCTTGAGGCCTGCTATAATCCGATAAACCTGGGAAACAGAGATGTTCATTTGTTTTGCAATCTTTGTTCCTGATACCTTAGATTTGAAAAGGCTTGCTATTTTGATGTTACGATCTTTTTTCTTGGTATGATTGTAGCCAAGATCATACTTTTGGCGTAGCTGATGAACAGCTTGTCTTGATATGCCGAATTTTGCTCCGATGGCAGCATCGGTTTTTAATGTTTTCTGAAGTCTGCCAAGTTCAAGCTTAGAGATTCTTGCCATTTTTTACCTCCGGATAATTATTAATTTGTGCGAAAAAAGATAAATATCATATATCCGTATAGTCAATATTTATTAAGAGGTGCGAAATAATATTTGTGATTTTATTCCACGGATTCTTCTGCAAGAGGTTCAATTTCAGGCAGGGTATAGTCAAACGAAACCTTATCCATCATGTCCGCAATGCTTTTTTGTATTTTCTTCCGGTCCTGAGTAATGGGTACAATGATATAAACCTGGTTGATGCGGCAAAACTGTCCTTGTGGCATTTCTTGCCACCTGTTGACTATTGAGAACATATTCAAGGAAAAAGACCAAACTTTGATATCGATTTTAAATTATAGTTCCAATTTAAGGAACTATTAATTATATTATTAGTATGCGTATCATTGCCAAATCAACCTTAAGGGCTTTCTGGCAGAACCCAAAGTGTAAAGACTCCGAACAACCGCTCAAAGAATGGTATCAGGAAGCGTTTAAGGCGGATTGGAATTCACCGAACGAGGTCAAAGCACAATTCGGCAATGTCAGTGTCATTGGAAACAAAAGGTTGGTTTTCAACATTGCCGGTAACAAATATAGGCTCATTGTCGCGGCAAAGTATGAATTCAGGTGTCTTTATGTTTGTTTTATAGGCACCCATAAACAGTATAATGCCATAAATGCAGAGGAGGTATGGTCAAATGAATATTAAACCCATTAAAACCGAAGCGGACTACAAGTCCGCTTTGGCCGCAATCAGGAAGCTTTGGAATGTCGAGCCTGATACACCGGATGGTGATAAACTTGAGATATTAATTACTCTTGTTGAAGCGTATGAAGCAAAACATCACCCTATTGCTCCTCCCAACCCGGTTGATGCTATAAAATTCAGGATGGAACAGAACGGATTGAGAAGCGTTGATATTGCCCGCATTATAGGTGGTAAAAACAGGGCATCAGAAGTGCTCTCAGGGAAAAAATCATTAACTTTAAGAATGATTAAGAATCTTCACAACAAATTAGGCATGCCTTACGAGTCCCTGTTCGGTCCTCAGGATTTAATTAATCGTACCAATACATCAAGGATAATTCTTGATACTGCCGGGAAAACCGGGCCATATAGAGAAACAATTGACACAATGATGGAGGTGGCATAATGTATATTACAGCTCAACGGGTTATTTCCGAAGAAGGTCAACAGGGAATCAATTCGTTCTTTCATTTACATCGCCCTAACAAACAACCGAAACCGGCAACCCCTTCAGATGTGGTTTCGGTGGCTGAAAGCAACACCGGTAAGTTGATTAAAGATCAGGTGGAAATAAAGCCAGGCGGAAATCGTGTAAGAAGTTATCTCGATATCGTGGCCCCGGATACAATGGATGCGAAATCCATTATCGCTGCGCTTGATAAATTCAGGGAAGATATAAATCAAAGCAGGATGGGACCAATTATTTCCATTGCCAACAGAATAGGATTACGCTTCAGCGCTGAAATTGAGATGTATAAGATTCTTGGTGATGAATATGATGCTCTTAAAAACAGGGTTGTTGCTTTGTTCCGGCAGGCCAACAGGTAATTATTGACAGGCATCCCCCCATTCACTATGTCTGCATAGGCTGATTTACGTGTTATGGGCTGAACGAATATTTAGCATTCACGTAAATCAAACGACGAGGCTTTGCAAGGAAAGTCAATAGTATTGATCACAACGATGGCAAAAACGAGAGGTGTTCATTTGTCAAACATTTTCAGGCAATAGTGATTACAAGTATATTATATACTTAAAGCAAGTATATAATGTACTTGATAGTGGTTTTATAAATAATTATATTCTTATTTAGATGGGAAAGCGTATTCATGATAATATCAATCAGGAAAACCTCACTGCCATCTTGAATTTGCTTGGCGAGCGCCTTTACCTGGTTTTTCCAGGCCAATCCTGGGCCTTTGTCGTGTGTGGTGGAACAGCATTAAACGCTTTAAAGCTGGCAGACAGAACAACCAAAGACGTTGACATTATCGGCAAGCTCGAAAAAAACATTATTGATTATGCGAACCTGTCCCCTGGCTTTCTCGATCAAGTAAAACTAGTTGCCGACACATTTCATTTGCCCTATAATTGGCTTAATACTGGCCCGGAATCCTATATTAAAACCGGCCTTCCGAGTGGCCTGTTGGATCGTCTGACCTGGAAGGATTATGGGAAAACGCTTCATATCGGGTATATCTCAAGGATTGACCAGATATTCTTTAAACTTTATGCTGCGGTTGACAGAGGAGGCTATCATGTGGACGATTTACACAGACTCAAACCCTCTGAAGAAGAATTATTATCCGCTTGTCATTGGGTGCTTCAACAGGACCCGTCAGACGAATTCAGGATACTTTTGATTTCCATGTTAAAACAAATAAATGATGAAACAGTTGACGGAAAAATATAAAAATCAGATTTCCGATGGCTTGGATGATCTCTGGGGTGTGTGGCGCAGTCTGGGTATTTTCAGCGAAGGGAACATATTCCCTTTGTCTCCGGAAGAAGCCTTGATTGGGTTATGTATTATGGGACGATACGACCAAAGGCTTTTCGATGAAGCCTTATCTGCGGCAATGGCACTAAACGGCCTGCTTTCGAAAAGCAGGCTGATTAATTTGGCCGCCTATTTGGATCCGGAAGCAAGACGGGTCCTTAATTTATTAGAAGATATGATAAATCGAAAAAGCTGCTCACAAGATGCCAAACCAGTGCCAACCCCCTTTTTCCTTTCAATGGATCAGGATTTGGTTTTCAGTGGTCGGAAAACTGATCCTTTATTTGAAGCGCGCGGTTGGATAAGAAATGTATTCAAGCCTTCAGGGAATATCCGCCCCTTGAAATTTATAGCCGCACATAATCCGTGGATAAAGGCTAAACTAACCTTTGGCAACAGTGCCAGGGTGGATGTTGTTTTATCACTGCTGAAACAAGACCAGCTGACAGCCCCTGATATTTCACGCAGCAGCGGATATGCTCAAAAAGGTATATGGAATATTCTGACTGATTTGGATTATGCAGGTTGGGTGAAAGGTGAAGGATTCAAGAACAAGGTGAACTATTCCCTGACAAGTTCAGGAGAAAAGCTTTTTGCCCCATTTCGTCCACCCAAACAGAAGATTTCCGTCAACCACTGGATAAAACTTGGCCACTATATTTTTCATCTGCAAAAACTCCAGGAAAATGCATCGGAAGATTTGATAAGATCAGAGGAAATAAGGATAGAAAATATATTTTATAAAACAGGTCTGATGTAATATGGTGAAAGATTCAGGAGTAATGTTCCGTTGTCACGAATAATAAAACAGTTTATATTGAGTGAAGACATCAATTTTTGTATTTTATCCCCTATAGAAATCCAAACCCTGTTTGTGTTTTGTAAATAGGCTTTTTAAAAGGAGAGAAGGATGCACAGAAAAATCAGTGTTGCGACCCTCGAAAGAGAAGCAGAAAATCTTCCTTCCCATGAGCAGTTAAAACTTGTTGAAATACTGATCCGTAAATTAAGGAACACCGGGGTTGCCGGAAAGATATCACTTGACTGGAGCAAATTGTACGGGCTTGGCAAAGGTCTTTGGAAAGGAGAAGATGCCCAGGCTTACGTCAGCTGCTTAAGAGAGGACAGGGTATGACGCTTTGCCAGGAACTATCCAGAATTGGTTCCATTTTTATCGATACGGCTCCGATTATTTACTATGTTGAAGCCCATCCACAATTCGGAACACTGGTAATGGATGTGGTAGATAATTTTCAGTCCGGAAAATTGACTGCTTATACTTCCGTGGTAACGCTTGTTGAAGTCCTTCCCAAGCCTATTGGGGCTGGGAATGAAAAGCTGGCGAAAAAGTTTACGGACTTCCTTAGATATGGTAATAATCTCGTTCTTATGGAGATTTCAATAGAAATCGCCGAGTTAGCAGGGACATTAAGGGGTCGATATGTTTCACTGAAAGTTATGGATGCGGTTCAGATCGCTGCGTCTATTGTCTGCAAAGCAGAAGCGTTTCTTACCAATGATGAAAAGCTTAAGCAGGTAAAGGAAGCCAAGGTTCTTGTTTTGAAAGATTATTTGAAGTTCCAGGATCATCGGTAATATAGTACTGTGACCGCTTAATTCTTACACTTTTCTATTTGAATCATTTATATATACTCCAGGAAAATGCATTTAAAGCCTGGATTAAATCAGAGGCTATAAGGATTGAAAATCTTTTTGGAAAAACAGGTCTGCTGTAAACGGTGATTAAAATGAAATGCGAGGATATATAAAGACACCTTGTAAACAAACCAGGCGCCGGAGTGGCTTCTTTGTCCGGTGCCTGGTAATGTCTGAAGCTTTCACAGCAATTGCCTTTAGCGAATTTGAAATGCACATGGATTTAAAACGCCAATTTTTTTATCATAAGTTTCATTTTCTATAATTTCTTTGACTTTAATAAAATATTTGTTTCCTTGACTATTCGTATTAATTACCCCTAACAACCAGACTCCCCTCATCCATTGCCTCATATCAATATCTTCCCATCGAAATTCGAAATAAGCGGAATCCAATGCTTTAACTTTTGCCTGGCTACCATCGATGATATCTATTAATGGTTTATTAGTATTGTTGGTTGCATACCAGTCTTCAATCGTGATATGTAAAGGGCTATATGCATTACCCCATTGAAAATCATCACTGGAATTAAAAGTTAAATGCACCTTTTTCCGCCCATTCGAATCGTTTACAAACAAGCTATCTTTGAACACCACAGAAAGAGTAGGCATATGAGGAACCACAGAATATTCACTAATGTGTGGTATTACAGAAAACTGCTGCTCAATACTCGTGTCTGGCATAATGGTAACGTTATCAAATGTTTGATCGACATAACCATAAAGATTGAAATGAATATAGAAATTCCATACACCAGAAGGAATATCTGTAAGAAGGATGGCGCCAGCAGAATCCGAATGGGCAATAAAATCTCCTCCGTATGCTACTAATGTTGCAACGGGATGATCAATAAAATTTGAAATATTAAATTGACCTCGAATTTGGCTCGTAGGCCTTAATGTATCCTTTAGTAGGTTTTCGGTACCCCCCTTGGAAATACTGCATCGCATCATTACAGCATTATGCTCATTGTCTCGACCAATAATGCAATAATCTCCAATATTAATTGAATCAAAAGAAAAATGACCATTAATATCAGTTTCTGTTTTTTTTATTTTCATACCATCCGCCTGATTAACCGTGTCGCCGATATTATATAATGCTGGTCTAATTACAACAGAAGCATTTTTTACGGGTTGTCCATCCTTGTACAGAATTCCATTTATCACCGCATTTCCATTTTCACTCGTTCCACCGGAGATATCCACAGGGTTGTCCTTGGAGCAACCCACGATAAACATTGCTACTGCCAAAACCACCAGGTTGGTCATTTTCCGCATTAAATTACTTGTTGTTTGTTTCATTACTCTGTTCTCCTTTAATTAAATTAGAATTTTCTACGCTTATAGCCTGTATTTTATCAAGTTCCGTGTTACCCTTATTTTCTTCCACTTCTTCATCGACACCTGTGTTCAGCCCGTGAATTTCCGTTGAAGCAGGATCATAGGGATCCGTCAAGGGATATAGCTGTACATTAATATTGTAGACACGGTTGGTCGGGGTATCCTCATGCGCAATACGGATGATCCTGTGTTTGAATTCCTGGATTTCGGTCTTGATAAGCCGGTATCCTTTTTCCGACATACCCATCACGATGCTGGAAATATCGCGTTGATTGGGTGCGAATTTTTCAATTGCTTCCTGTCCCTTTTCTGCGAGTTCATGATTAAGTTTTCGTACCGCCAGTGACATCACCTCCGACCCTGTGGTTATGTCCGTTTCTTTCTGATGATATCTCCCGTCCGCACGTTTCTCTATAAATCCGAGCTCCATCAACAGTTTTATGCTTTGTCGCGCTTCTGATGTCTTTATACGGGGATTGAGGGTACGCGCCAGGAAGGCAAAATCCTCCTTCCAATCCACTGCGCAGGCCAGTTCCCTGATGGCTGAATGGTACCATTTGGAATAATACTCATAATGCCTTACCGGCACCAGTTTCTGCTCTACATGAATACTGTGGCCGCGCATCTGCTCGAGGAAAAGCTGCTTTTCCTTTTCGGTCTTGGCCTGATTAAAGTTTACAAGAGCCATAAAGAATTTGGTTTCCGGCTCCCTGAGTTTGAGCCCTTTGACAAATGCCGCCATGGTCTTCCGTGTAAGGTTTCTCTTACCCTTAACAATCTCCTTGAATAAGGAAGGTGACTTGATGCCGGCCAGAAGGCAAAAAGTCCTGTAGGAGTATGAAGGGGTTTTTTTCTTGCGTTCCTCAAAGTATTCTTTGAGAAACTCTCGATAATTGGAATAGGTTTGTATTTTATTCATAATGTAAACATAATGAATTTGATGGAAACAATCAATAGCAAAAATCATTTACTGTACTCTTTTTGAGTACAGTAATACATTACTATATATAAAGTAACGTAATTTGATGTTATTTAACTGAACATTATTGGATACGCATGCACTGTTGTAAAAAAAACGAAATTGAAGCTTACTACATAGTGGAGGCAAGGGTTAAGCAGATAATTTGACTCCTTTAATCCATTGCTGAATAAGGCTTTATCGTGTATATAGCAAACTTCTTTTTTAAAAAACAGGCGCCGAAAGGGCTTTTTTATCCTCTCGGCACCTGGTGATGTCCGCAGCGTTCACAGCAATTATCTTATAACTAATATTTTTGCCGCTTGACAGTTTGATCCATTTGTAAGGCGTAAGAAATATGTGCCGCTCTGAAGAGCGGGTAAATTCGCATTAACAATATGAACGCCAGCATTGACATGATTATTTAAAATATTCTGTAAGAGCTTTCCCTGCACATTATAAAGAGACAGCTTTACTTTGCCGGATGCTTTAGTACTAAACGTTATTTTGCATGATTGGCTTGAAGATGAAACCAAAAGATTTGTGCTTTGTTGAAGCATGTGACTGTTAAATTCTGACCTAGTATCGTTGTTTATTTTGAAAGTGGCGATTGCATTTGCGTAAGAGCCTGTCACATAAACATTTTGATTATCAGGACTTACAATTACTGAAGTTGCGCCAAAAAAACTGGCATCACCATCCAGACGGAATTTATAACATGAGTTATATATAAGCGCACCAGTTGAGGTATTTCTGTTGAATATGGCCACGGCCGTATCCGAGGAACCAGCCACAAAAACCATATTATTATCAGGGCTTACAACAACAGAACTGGCGCCAGCTATTCCATCCACCCCGTTCACATCATCTTTCACGCAGTCTCTATAAGTAAGCGTGCCCGTTAAGACATTTCTGTCAAGTATCATAACGATACCTGCATCGTCGGTGATATACACATTTTTATTGTCAGGGCTTACAATTATTGAAGATACACGATAGCCATTTTTAGTCAGACTCTCTTTAAAACATGCATTGTAAGTGAGTGAACCTGTTGATGTATCTCTATTGAAAATTGCTATGGCTCCATCAGTTCCAACAGAACCAGACACGTAAACATTCATGTTATCAGGGCTTACTATTACTGAAGTAACTTTATGTAATCCATCCACGCCATCATGGCCATCTTTGAAACAAGTGTTATAGGTAAGCGCCCCTGTTGTGACATTTCGATTAAATACTACAAGAGTGCCTTCCGATGTTTCTGTTTCACCTATTGCATACACGTTTTTATTATCAGGACTTACTGCTATTGAAATTGCGTAATGTAACCCATCCACGTTAGCATAGCCATCTTTGAAACATGTGCTATAGGTAAGCGCCCCTGTTGTGACATCTCTATTAAATACCAAAAGGGTACCCCCATTTCCATATCCAATCACATACACATTCTTATTATCAGGGCTTATTGTTAATGCAGACATGTCGGATAATCCAAATGCGCCATCCTGAATATTTTTAATACATGTATCGTATGTAAGTACCCCGGTTACGGCATCTCTGCTAAATATCGTTAAAGCATTATCACCAGAACTCGCTACGTACACATTTTTATTATCAGGGCTTACTGCAACGGAACGGGCGCCATATAATCCATCTACGCCGCTCTTAAAACATTTGCTGTAGGTAAGCGACACGGATGTAATGTCCCGGTTAAATACTGCAAAGCAATCAGCAATACCAGAGCCATTTGTCAAAATCCCAGGAACATAAACACTTTTATTATCAGGGCTTACTGATAATGATGTTGCCAAACCAAACCAATCTCCATCACCTTCCTGATACTCAAAATATTTGTTATATGTAAGTGCTCCAGTTGAGATATCACGGTTAAATACCACAATGGTACCTTTGGGACCTTTCGATGTTGCATAACCAATCACATACACATTCATATTATCAGGGCTTACAATTACTGAAGTAGCGTTTTGTAAGCCATTCACTCCATCCTGACCATTTTTAAAACATCTGCTATAGGTAAGCTCTCCTGTTATGGTATCGCGATCAAATACCACAAGAGCACGCCCCAATCTTGTTGCATAACCAATCACATAGACATTTTTATTATCAGGGCTTACAGTAATTGATTTTATATCAATTAATCCTTCCAAGCCATCATAACCATTTTTTAAGCATACGCTGTATGTAAGTAAACCGGTGGAGGCGTCTCTATTGAATATGTATAAAGTGGTATCACTCGCCACATACATATTTTTATTATCAGGGCTTAAAACAACAGAACGAATGTGATCCCGGTAATCAATGTAATACTGGCTATCTTTGAAACATGTGTTGTATGTAAGTACCCCGTCTGAGACATCTCGGTTAAATATAGCAATGCCATCAACATTACCATTGCCCTGTGTTGAACAGGTTATATAAATATTCTTATTATCGGGGCTTACTGTTACTGAAGTCGGCATTCCAAACCAATCCACAGGTACTTGAAATAAATCATCAAGCTCTTTATACTTATAACATGTACTGTATGTTAGTGCGCCTGTTATTAAATCGCGGTTAAATACAACTATTGCAGAACCACAAAACGTAAAAGGAAAATTGTTAATACCGACAAATATAGTATCAGCATCATAACTCCAAGATGCTACATAAACATTCTTATTGTCTGGGCTTACCGTAACGAAACCACCGCCATATAAACCATCCACACCATCGTGACCATTTTTTATACATGCGCTGTATGTCAGGGTGCCGGTCGAGATGTCTTGGTTAAATACTGTTATTGCCGGGAAACCATGTATATCATACCCTAGTACGTACACATTTTTGTTATCAGGGCTTGTTGTAGCAGCAGATACTCCGAATAACCCATCCAGACCACCTTGACCATCTTCAATTATTGATAAAAACTCCAACGAATTTTGTGAAAAAGAAAACGCTGTCAATAATAAGAGGAAAAGAAGTGTTTTCATTTTATTGCTCCTATTTTGATTGTTAATGTTTGCTTTCAAAAAAGGCAAATCTAATCCCTTCTACTTCGAATAGGACTCTATTTTTGTAAGCATAGCAAATCCTTGTTAAAGAACCTGGCGCCGGAAGGGCTTATCCCTCCGGCACCCGGTGAATGTTCTCAGACTTCTCAGCGAGCAATCCTTATTACGGATGGACCAAATAACACAACCGTCATTTTTCCATCATGCACGTAAGCTTTATATACACCGTATTCACGACTCATAATAACGTATTTGAACAGAAGTGTTCCATCAGTCTTAAAGCCAGCTAAAACAAAACCGTCTGGAATGACTAAATGATAATAAGAAGATGTGAGAATGGTGTCACCCGATATAGCGATAGGGTCTGATGGTAAAGAAAATATAATATCATTCTGTATATTTCCTTGTAGATCAGTTGAAATAAGGGTACCTGATCCACTAAAGGCGAGATTACCGTTATCTTCTGCTGCGCATAGCCATGAAGGATAACTGCGACCACCCATAGAATATGGTGGATTATTGAAAGAACCCAACTCAATTCCTGTTATTAATGATGCAAAGGCAGTTTTGTCGCTATTATCTATCTTATAAAATATTGTATCATTACGAAACTTTATGTTAAGCAAATCCAATCCTTTGTTTATTCTAATCGAGTCGACAAAATTGCCTGAGAAATCAATTTTTACGATTATGGTACTGTCTAAATTATAACCATAATTCGTTCCATAATATGTGTTTCCACTATTATCAACAAATATTAAACCAGCCTTTTTAATATATAATTGAATATTGAATTCCTTAACTAGTGAAAAACCAGGATCGTAAACCTTCACATTATTATTTGTGTCTTTAACAAAACAATATCCTAAATTGTTCATTAGGAAAGGCCAACCGTTTATCCCAGATAGTAATGTGGACTTATACGCCTGCGTCACCAACACACTCACCTCATTGCTCATGGCCCCTTGATTTACGTCTGCGTCGACGGCTACAACCTTATAATAGTACTTTTTATCCGGAATTAGTACGTTTGACAGCCCATCCTGATAAGATGTATCCGTGAGAACTTGAGTACTTAAGGGGGTATAATTAGAATCCTGGTGCATACGATAAACGTTGTACCCTTTAACAACAGGTGATGTTGATTTGTTCCATGTCAGACTGGCAACCTCCCTGACCGAATCCCATTCAATATGAAGCCCTGTAACAACAGGGATGCTGGTAAGTTTGGGGTAGATTGGCGCTTGAAGGGTATCCATTTGTCCTGAACGGATTACAAACACCGTATCAAGCGGCTCGTAAGTGCCGGCAGTATTTAGTGTAAAAATCCTGGCATTGTACCTGCCATCCGGAATGGACGATAAATCAAATTTACCGGTAGTATCAACTGGTGTTGTGAAAATATCAGTACCGAAAAGAATAATCAAAACGCTTCGGTTATCATCACCTGGCTGCAGTCTTACAACACCATGCAGGGAACCAGGGTTTCTAAGTGTATATTTATCCACCTTGGTCACATCATTACGTTTCAGATAAACTGAGTCAATAAAAACAGCCTCTCCATTGTCTTTGCAAATTATATTATAAAAACCTGACAGATAAGAATTAAATGCATAAACACCTTGTTCATTCGTATAAACAGTGGTTACAACAGTTGCGGATTTGGCCAGGTTTGGGCCGGGCCGATGGTCAACTGTAATAAGTTTTACTTCAGCATTTTTTGCAAGTTGCCCATCCTCCCTGTAAAGTACTCCATGTACAGCTGCATTATCGGTTTCGGATGTGTTTCCTGCTATTTTGTCATTGGCGCAGTGGGGCAATAGGCCCCCAAGTATTGACAAAATAAATAAGTTTAGAATTTTTCTGATTGTTTTCATGTTACGCCTCCTGTTTTGATTTGTTAAGGTTATTGTCCGGGTTTGAAACCGGGAAAAGTTGGAAATTCATTTGATAGACCCTGTCCGCAGTGGAATCAGCGTCAGCCCATTCGACAATTTTAGCGCGAACCTGTGCTATTTCACTGCAGATTTTGTCGTAAGTGGCTTTGGAAATGCCGAGTGTAAGCCCGGAAAAATTCCTTTTATCCTTTGGCAGCGTGGCCAGGGCTTCTGCGGCGAGTTTGGCTGAAGCCTGGTGGAAATTCTGGACTGCAAGGCCGGTAATCTCCTTGCCTGTGGTAATGTGCTTTTCACTGACATGCCAGAAGCCATCCTTTCCTTTTATAATAAGCCCCAGCTTTTCCAAAAGCTGAACAGACTTTTTAGCCTCGCGCGGTTTGATTTGTGGGTGTAGGCTTTTTGCAAGCCATTTGTAATCATCTTTGAATGGATAAAGATCAATAAGCGAACGGACTGCGCTGTTGCGCCAGTCCGCGTAATATGAATACTGATCCTGCCGTATCTTATACGTTTCGTTCATGTTTCTCCTTTTGGGTTTAATGGAAGATAGTCTTTCATAATAGTAATTCCGTTCCTTCAAATCCGGCGCCTGGTTGAAGCAAACGAGATTTTCAAAATAATCGGATTCCTGTCTGTCATGGTTAAGAGCACGTGAGAGCCTGACCGCGCTCTCTTTGGACAGGTGCTTGTCTCCATGTATTACATTATATATAAAGCCTTTGTTCTTGAATCCGGCACGCAGGGAAAGGCTGTTGTAAGAAAAGCCCTTGTTCTCGCTTTTCTTTGCCTCATACATGTCGGCCAGATACTTTTTGTAGTCCGTGTAATCAAAAAGGTTCGGATTCATTTGTATTTCCTTTCACTGTTTTCATTATAAATAATATAGGCATAAAAACCGTTTTTGGCAACACATAATTTAAAATAACGTTTCCTCTGGGAAACGATTGATATGACTCTAAAGGATATTGTACTATGATAAAGATTTATTGAAATAAATTTAAATTGTATAATAAGGCTATTATAGGAAAACGATATCTGGATTATAAGGGGTTCATTACTGCTAATGTATTTCTTTGCCCGCCGCACAGAGGCGGCGGGACTGGATTTGGGGATTATTTTTTAGCGAGCGGGGCCAGAGACGGCCCCGCTTTTTCCCGAGCCGTCTCTGGCTCGGGGATAAAAACAAAATACCTGACAGTCCCGCCGCCTCAGTGCGGCGGGTTTTTCTGATTGGGATTTTTAATTGAAACCAGTAGCGAAGATTAAGAATCACTCGCATTAGCTGTCATGCCCCCGATTAAAAGGTAATGCTTGATTATTGGATTTAATGTATATATATTTCATATACAATGACGATGCTTCCACAGGATGATTTTCCTCAGCCGGTTGAGTTCCAGTGGGATGGCGGCAATAAAGACAAGAACCTGATTAAGCATAATGTAACCAGTGTCGAAGCGGAACAGGTGTTGCTGAATAGTCCTTTGGTACAGGAATGTGATCCTTCCTGCTACCCGGCAGGCGAAAAAAGGTATGCTGCTTTTGGAATCACTGATTCCGGCAGGAAGTTGTTTATCGTATATATAGTCCGGCATCGTCATATCCGCATCATCAGTGCGCGAGACATGTCCCGAAAAGAAAGGCGGTTTTATGAAGACCACCCGTAATTGTGTACCCCGTTTCAAAAACGAGGATGAAGAAAGGGAATTCTGGGCAACTCATGATGCAACAGAATATCTTGATCTTACCAAGGCCAGGCGGGCACGTTTCCCCAACCTAAAACCATCCACTGAAACCATTTCGCTGAGGCTTCCTTCAGGTGTGCTAAACGACCTCAAAAACCTGGCCCATAAACGTGATGTTCCTTATCAATCTCTTTTAAAGCAGTTCCTGTATGACAGAATTCACAGGGAATTGGCTCTTCGCTAATCTTGAAGGCCTAAAATAAATTCGTAAAGCGCATTTTCAAGTTTGGGAATGGAAGAAAGCTTAAGCCATTCATCAACGGAATGTGCGCCATGACCTTTGAGCCCCAGAACCGCTATGGCTTCGCTCTTAAGAAAATGCCGCATGTCTGTGGCGCCATTCATCCGGCCAATCTTGATACCAGGATTCATACGTTTTTTCAGACAGCGGAGAAGTGCCTGTATGCGGGGATTTTTTTCCGAAACGGAAACAAATGGAGAGATGATTTCAATTTTTACGTTCAGACCGGAAACAGCCCGGATTTTAGCAGCAAGCTGCTGAGGGTCGGTATTGCCGACAAAACGGATATTCAGTGTCATTTCAGCTTTATCAGGAACCTGATTGGTAACAGTGCCGCCCCTGATAATTGTGGCTGCTGCGGTATTGCGCCAGGATTTCTTTTCAGATACAGACGGAAATAATTTCTTAATCTTAAGATAGCCCGCAATCAGATTATCAATAGGGTTGTCACCCCTCCAAGGCGTAGAAGCATGACACGATTTGCCTTTGGCCGTTAAAAGTAAGGAAAGAATTCCTTTCTGTGCCACCAGCACCCGGTCAAAGTTTCCGTCCAGGACCATGGTGAATTTTCCTGAATAGCCTTTTCTTGCCATATAGGCTGATGTCAATCCACCGGTTTCCTCATCAGTGGTAAAAATGGCTCCAACACTTGCCTTTCCCTTGAGGCGGCAGAGAAGGTTCATTATGACAACAACATGACCTTTGCAGTCATCCGCACCTCTCGCATAGAGCCTGTCACCTTTCATTATAGGAATAAACTGTGGTTTTTCAGCAGGTACAACATCAATATGGGCATTAAGCAGGATTTCACATTTTTTAGACGGCACTGTTGCGGCATATACTGTTGAATAACCTGATATCTTCTCAACCCTGACATAAAGGCCATGGTCTTTTAAATAATGTGCAATAAAGTCACTGCACTCGTTTACAATGTCCTTATCGCCTGTTACAGAAGGTATGCGAATCAGCTTGTTCAGAAGAGAAAGGGTGTTCATTGGGTTCTCCGATTCTAAGCTTTCAACTTTTAACTTTATAACTCTCAACTCTCCCCTAAAATAGATTATGCACTGTCTTTGATGGCAATCGCTTTATTCAGGTCTTTTTTTTTATCTTATGCAAATGGGCGGGGTTCCAAAAAACATTCAGCTGGTAAAATTCATATCAGGTCTTATTCTTTCAAAAAGTATTAAGCTTGAAGACTCTCTTCCCGCTATTGAAAAAGTTTTTGGGCAAATTGATTTTAAGAGTGAACCAATAGATTTCTGCAGCTATTCAACATATTACAATCCGGAAATGGGAGATGGTCTTGTTCGCTACATAATATCGTTTAAAGAATTGGGTGATAGGACACGCTTGCCTGATATCAAGCATAAGAGCATCTCACTTGAACAGGATTTCAAGAACAATGGGAAAAGGTCAATGAATATGGATCCTGGATACATGACACTTGGTCAGCTTTTTTTAGCCTCGACAAAAGATAATTTTTGCCGTATTTACATAAGAGACAATATTTACGAAGAAGTGACCTTGTATTACAAAGCTGGATGTTACCAGGCTTTTCCATGGACATACCGTGACTATGCGAGCAAGCCATATCATGATATACTTCTTAAAATCAGGTCTATTTATAAAACCCAACTTAGGCAAGTTCAGGGGGATTCTTCAGGGGGCGAATAGGTATAAAGCTTCAGCGTGTCGCTTTTACCGAAAATATAAGGCGCAGGGGGGAAGACTCCAATTAATGACAATGTCCCATCCAATTCTTTGATATCGTTTATGTCAGAGATCAAATAAACAGATTTGTCTTTCATTACTTTTTTATTGAATGGTCTTTTGAGCTCACTGATTGAAGCTATACCGTAACAGCGCATATCGCCTGCATAGTAACGAAGTACCCTTACTGTTCCGCCTCCGAACAAGACTGCTTTATCTGGATTGTCAATCTCCTTTATCCGGTCTGCCAATTGCACCTGTGGTGATGATGAATTCTTGTAAATAAGCGCTCTATGACACCCGAAAATCAGCGAAACAAGAACAAGAATAGAGGAGACAATATAAAATGCTTTTTTTCCGAGGGTTGCAAGACCGGCTGAAATGAAAACAATGACCATTGGTATAAGAAAAACAAGATTACCAGGCATATAAAGATTTCTGTAGAAAAGTATTAAAAGGACATAGGGAATAAAAAATGTCAGAAGGAAAAAATATTTATATTCAAACCGCATGTGACGCACAGCCAGATAAAAAGCCAATATCAGCATTAAAACAGGTGCAGGAGCGGCCCATAAAGGGATTTTGTCCATGAAGCCGAAGGCAAAGATATCCCATAAAAAAAGCTTTACCTTTCCAACAAGACTGAGCATTGAAGGGGCGGCTGAAGCATAAACAATCTCACCCGAATCCAAGTGGGAAATTATGTCAGCAATGGATACTGTAAAAAAGAATGGTATGGCCCATAAACAGATCCCGACAATAATACCGTTAACCATTTCAACCATTATGCGTGTCCGCTTGAGCTTGATGAGTCCATAGAATGTAAAAAGCAAAAGAGGGATGAAAAGAGAAAGGGAATCAAGGGTGATGCCGCACAGTATTCCCAGCGCAATAGTACCTGTGTAGAATGAAAGGAAGCGGGTCTGGTGCCTGAGATGGGGCTTTAGCAATACTATGCGAAGGAACATTCGCAAGGCAAGAAGGAAAGGAAACAGCACAAGCGCCGAATATGATGGGCGAAGAGAAATAATCCAAAGTCCAGGATTTACTATGTAAAGAAGAACAGCAAGTTTTGCATCATCTTCACCGTGGAGGCGCTTGACCAGATTATATAAAGGGTAAACACTGAATGCCATTGAAAGAATTCCTGGCAATACAAGCGACACCGCATCAGACATCCCGAAGAAAAGGAAGATTCTGGCAAGAAAGATGTAAACCGGAAAGCCCGGTAATGGAGGGGATTGTGATGCTATGTCATAATTATGGAGCGCGAATGCAAAATTCACACTTTCAGGGGTTGTAAGGTTTCCGCTTATGGTAAGCAGTCTTGATATTATTACAAATGCAGCTGACAGCGCCAGGAATATTCGGCTGCGTAATGCTGGAGAGGAATGATTGAACGTATCCGTTAATTTGAATCTGAACATTTACCAATGCATCCGAGGTTCAGTTTAAGATATGATTTATAGGAATTGACCTGAATTTGAGCTGCTTCATCGGATAGATTGATTTCTTTTGCAAGTATTTTCATTGCCTGATCAATCACGGCCAGGCCGTTGTCTGGTGTCTTAAGATAAATTTCCGTACGTAAACGGAAAAAATCAGTAAGTGTCAGAAGCATCTCGTTTTTTACCCCATAGGGAATTTCCGCGAATATAAAAGGAAGTCCGGGAGCAATACGTCTTGAAAGCTCTGGATCTTCTTTTGCAATCAAAATGACTTCTGATGCTCCTTTGCCATAACGTGCTATAAGGTATTCGATAATGTCAGGTGAAAGAAGATTATCATTGAGCGAGTCTCCAGTGTTACTGTTTTTCAGAACAGGTTTGTCAATAAGCGGCAGCTTTGCTGTTAAACAGCGCCCTGACTTTTGGCGTGTTTTAAGTGGCAACTCCTTCAAGGCATGATCAACGGCTTTTTCAGAGATGTGTCTATAAGTTGTAAGCTTGCCTCCGCCTATAAAAAAGATTCCGGAACTTGACTTTATTATTTTATCCTTTCTGCTTACAGAAGAAGCACTGCCGCCCGACAATACCAATGGCCGCAGTCCGGCAAAGGCGCTGATAGCGTCGCATGGTTTTAGCGATAACCCTGGAAAATATTCATTTACCAGTTTCAAAAGGTACTCAACATCCGATTTGTCAGAATAAACACCATCCAAGTCACCATTAAAATCAGTATCAGTAGTACCTACCAAAGTAAACTCTTCCCATGGAATGATGAAAGCAATCCTTCGGTCGTCTTTGGAAGTAATTACAACCGAGGTTTCGGTCTTAAAGCGTTTTTCAGGAAAAACAAGATGTATGCCTTTGGTGAGTCTTAGAATATTCTTTTCAATTCCTTCGACTTTATGATAAAAGCTGTTTGTCCATGGTCCGGTTGCTGATATAATGACTTTGCAGGGTATCTGGAACGATTGCCCATTTAAACGATCTTTTGCAATCACACTGCTTATGCTGCCGTCTTTTTTTCCAATTTCAACTGCTTCGCAGTAATTCATGGCAAGGCCGTTATTTGAAATGCCTGACATTATATTGTTTATAACCAGTCTCGCATCATTAACTCGGCAGTCATAGTATAGAACGCTCCCCTTTAATCCGTTTTGTTTGAGTTCAGGCAGGTTCTTTATGGTTTCATTTTTACTGAGTTTTTTATGTAGCCTGAAGTTTCTGAAAAATGCGAGTGCATCGTAAAGCCACAATCCAAAGTCCATTACGAAAAGGCCGTGAGGGCTGTCGTTATATACCGGAAGGATGAAGGGTGAGGGTTTGACCAAGTCCGGTATCAATTTCATAAGGAGGGTACGTTCCATGGATGATTCCATAACAAGACCGAAATCCATGTTCTCAAGATATCGGACACCCCCGTGAATAAGTTTTGATGAGCGGGAACTTGTTCCTGAACCAAAGTCATTCATTTCAATTAGGCCAATGGAAAGGCCCCGCATTGCAGCATCACGGAAAATCCCTGCCCCGTTTATTCCACCGCCGACAACAAGAATGTCCACTCCTTTTGAGAGGGTGGATAGCATATGTGATCGTTTTTCGTATGTGTTATTCATTATAATCTAAAATTAATCAAATGAGTTTGCCGTAAACAAGGGTGGATGGTAGATGAATCAAATAGATAACTCATTGTTTGGGAAAACATGGATTTCGGATAGTTATTCTAAATTATTGTATTATTAACGGTTATTATATATTTTTACTTTACCTTATAATAAACCCTAATCTTAACAAAGGAAGTTTATATGGCTGACAAAATTGATGAACTGAAGAACATTCTCATTGGAGAGGAAATCCGCAGGTTTGATACCAAATTCATGGAATTCGGCGACAAACTCCAGCGCCTTTCCGAACACTCAGGAAGCGGTGAGGTTGACAAGGTTAAGCAGTATATGGAAGAACAAATCGGCCAATTGGAAGAAAAAGTAGGGAAAATGCAGAAAGATGTCAAGGCTGGTTTTGATAAAATCATTGATACCATTAATGCCCAGTTCAAGAAGATGGATGCTGACATACAGAAGAACGCGCGCGATGTTGAGGCTGTGCGCAAGAAATTTGACGGATTCAAACAGTTGTTTGCTGACAAATAAACAGGCGCGCTTTGCGGCCTTTTTATGCAGTCAAGTCTTGGCCGCTTCTCAAGGCGGCCTTTTTATTTAACGTCATTTTACCCTGAGGTCAAGGGAAACCAAATGAAAGCCTTAATTTTATTACTTATCACTATTTCCATCTCTTCGGCCCTGGATACGGCCAGGGTTGTGTATACCCAGGGTGGGATAAATATTGACGGTGTTCTTGATGAAGGGGCTTGGGAAGATGCAAAGATTCTCCATGATTTCAAGTTTCCATGGGGTGACCATTGTAACCAGCAATCAAAGGCAAGGCTTTTATGGGATGATTCCAATCTTTATATAGGGGTTGTTATGTCTGATACCGGGATAATTTCGCTTTGTGAATCAGGAGATAACATTAATGGTGATGACATGTTCGAACTGCATTTGGGAACAGATCCCTCGAACCCACTTTACTTTTATATAATGGAGTGTAATCTGAATCTTATTTTCCGAAGCAGGGTGCGTAAAGCTAAACCAAATGGCAGGAATGATTGGGCTGATACTGATTGGAAAATACCTGATGTAATTACAAAGGTGGCAATCAATGGTTCAAAAAATGATACTTCCAATATTGACACCTCATGGGTTATTGAAATGAAGGTGCCATTCTCACAGGTGGCGGGTTGGCAGTCAACCATATTTGCTGCGCCGTCCGGCTGGTCACCGGCTGTCCCGCCTGTTTCTGGCAGCGAGTGGCGCTTCAATCTGTCCCGTCATGATGTAAATACGTTCGAAGACAATTTATCAGATTGGTCCAGCTTTTCCCATAACGGCAATTATCCCTATACAGGCGTTGATACGGTACACCTTCACGATCCTAATAATTTCGCGGTCCTTTTGTTCGATGAACCTGTTGATTTGGAAAAGCATCTGACAGGGATGGAAAGAAATGATGAAATCAGAGTGTCTCCCAATCCTTTCACTTCAACAGTGAATTTCACTCTTCCTGTTCAGGTTGGAGCATCAAGTTATACTCCTGTGAAAGCGTTTATTTATAATGCCTCAGGCAGGTGCATTACTAGGCTTAATTCTGCAAACAGCAGATTTTTTGCCTGGAATGCGGTTTATTTTCCAAAAGGTATCTATATTTTAAAGGTCTTTGCAGGAAACAAAATATGGTGCAAAAGTATCGCACTTTTAGATTAATGCAACAGAGGTCATAACTGTTCAGGCATCTTCCCGGCCCCTCGATACACCAGCCGGTTGCCGAGTGTCCGCCGCAGGCGGATGTATCGAGGCACCCGGCTGGCACACCTCGACAAGCTCGGTGCATCGCTCGCGGGGACCGGCAAGACACCTGAACAGTTACCAAAGGTCATTATGAAATTATCAGCAATGCTCATGTTGTTTATGATGATTACAGGATGTTCATCAACAAAATATGTTGCTGATCTTAAAGATTTTAAAATAGGTATTCATCAGATGGGTTTTACAACACCTCTTGTATATATTGAGAAGCTCAAAGCGGGAAAATCCGTGCCAGACATTGAGGGTAACAAAAAATCTTTAGCATATATTTTTAAGGCAGTTCCAAATCTTTTTACTCCTAAATATGTAATAGCAGTTGATTCAACACAGCCTTATGGGGAATATTACAACGACATTTCAAGGCTTTTCCTAAAGCTCAAGAGTAGTCGGGACATATCATCAGTGCGGGCCGGAGAGGCGCTTAACGGACCGTCTTTTCCGGGAAAAGGATCAAGTATTGCATTGTAATTGAAGCAACAGGTTTTTCAAGACCGGACGGGGCTTCTGCCATGGAAACATTCAAAGCTGTGTGCATAGGGATTATCACACTTGGTATGGTCATTCCAATGCCTGTAAGTTCAAATATATCGCTGTCAGTTGCAATTGTTGATCGTGAAGAGGGACGGGTAATCTATTATGACAAAAGTTCAATCGACGACAACCCGCTTGATGAAAATGTGATGAATCGCCAATTACAAAAGGTCTTTAAGGCGTTTCTGAAATGAGACCCTGTGTCAGTATAGCCAAAGCTGTTAGAATCTATTATAAGCAACTCCGAATAGAAATGCGCCAAGAATGGTCACTGTCAGGTAAAGTACAATGATCTTTTTTTCCATGCAGGAGAAAAGGGCCGCCAGAGTGGAGAATTTTGTGGCTGGACCGGAAATAAAGAAGGCGAGTATCGCACCTTTGCTCATACCTAGATTGTAAAGCACCTCAAGCACTGGAATTGCTCCCCCTCCGCAGGCATAAAGCGGGATACCTGCCAATACCGCTATTATAACGGATGTGGAGGAATTGTTGCCGAGAACTTTCAGGACAAGTCCGGATGGAATAATTGATGCTGTAAGGGCCGCAATAAAAAGTGAGAAAAAGAATATCCTGAGAATGAAACGAGACTGCTTTGCCAATTCTTTGATAAAGGCCTTGAAGGTCAGGGATGATGTCAGGCTTTGATTTTCATCTGACGGTTGAGGTCTGATTTCTTGATCCATTATTTTCAAGGCAACCAGCCCTCCTCCAATTCCAAGTATAAGAGCGGCAACAAATCTTAAGATCGCCATCTCCATCCCGAATGCTCCAAGCGTCATGAAAAATAGCAGCGGGTTTATAAGTGGGGATGAGATGAGAAATGTAATAAGCGGTGCAGGCGGAACTGTTCTATTCTTTAATAAACTGCCTATGAGTGGTATAAGGGTGTAGGTGCTTATTGGAGACACTGCGCCCAATACTGCTGAGATGATTATTGCGGGCCATTTTCTATTACCAAGCCAAAGAGATAATCTTTTTTTCAACAGGAAAAGATTAAGAAAAGAAACAAGGATTAAGCCTGCCAATAAAAACGGCCACAGTTGCACAAAAAGATCGAACATTGTAAGGATTACTTTGCGGGTAATGGTATGTTCGAAAATCACGCGAATCCATGCATGAAAACGAGAAAGCTGTTCCATGGATTAATGCAGGTAGGTAATGCGCCGAACCAGGGTTTTGGAAGCCGTCTTCAGCCTACAGTAATAGACCCCGCTTGCAGCCTGCTTTCCGCTTGCTTCAAAGCCGTTCCAGGTAAATGCATTGACACCTTTTCGAGCAATGCCTTTGAAGATTTCTTTGACTTTTTCGCCGCGCGTATTAAAAATGTCGAGTTCGACGAATGCAGCATTCAAAGGTTGTGAAAATTTTATGCTTGTTGTGGAAATGAAGGGGTTGGGATAGTTGCCGGAAAGAAAAAGGCCCTCACTTACAATCGTTGATCCGTTTTCCACGCTGATTGCATCGCTTTGTCCAAGGTGATAGAATGTACCGAAAAGGGTGCGACCTCCGAATAACGCACGCTTCATCTCATTTGTTAATGTTACATCATTTCCAACCGCACGCCCGCCGTTTATATAGGGCTTAAAGGTGGTGCGTGAGGACTCAAGACCGCTGTTTACCATTGCGAGACTGAATTTGTAAATCGAACCTGACCTGCGGATTTTAACAAGGATACGATTGTCACCGGCATTAAGGGAAACATCTTTGATTACATTGACATTGCTGTATTCTGAAAATGAAGTGTCTATAAGTTTTTGACCATTCACATAAACGCGGATATCACGAACACCGCCTACATACAATTTTCCGGTCTTTGCGCTGTCTGAATATATTTGTGAAAAGGCGTATGTGATACTGTTTGTTACAGTGTTTGAAAGGGCTTGAGTCAGGTCAATTGAATCCTGAGATGAATAATATGGTACCCAGGGTAATCCAGCGGAAAGGTCGCCGGGCCTCGGGTCGGCTGATGCTTCGTCAATATATTCCTGTGAAAGATCAGTTCCGCTATAAGGGCCGTTTAAGAGCCAGCGCCTGCATCCCCTTCCCATGTAATGGACTGTGTTGAAATCTGGAAATCTGTATATGCTGTTTTCTCCGAGGTCAGGAATTATATCTGTTTCAACGCTTGACATGGGTGAGCCGTAAAACTTTACACGGCGCTTATCCATAGAGCCGAAACCTTTTGCATAAGCAAAGCGTATCAGGTCAATGTCATTCGGGTTGAGGCGCATTGTAAGTGCGGCAGATGCTTCTACTGCCACAGGATCGCTTCCTGCCATTACAAAATTGCGCTTTAACCAGGCTGTACGGCCTGACCAAGGGTGGGAGCCAGGGCCCTCAAGCGAAGATGTTGCATCAACTATACAGTAATCTGATGGGTGGTAGCTGAAAAGGTTCAGAAGTGTGAATATACTGTGGTCAAGGGCACCCAGGGAGGATGAGCGGTCTTGTGGATATGGGTCAAGATTGGAATACACTGCGCGAGATACCGAACCCACATAATTTTTAAAAACGCAGTTAACTTGTAGCCCGCCGGCCAGGTTGGTGATTTTCATTACAGGCACATTTATCAGGAAATCCGAATTCTTAACAGCGTCCGTGGGATTATATTTTCCGTCTGTCCGTTATAAAGTTGGATGTTGAAAAGCCCTTTAATCCATTTTTCCCCGAAGGCACCGGATAATATTCGGGTAAAAGCCCGGCGCGGGATGCGCTGTCGAGTTCATTATATGGCACGCCTCCTGTCAGGATTTCATTGTAGTTTGTGTTTATACCTTCTATGATCTTATCAGGATGTCTCGTCTGGGCCGAATCAAGAATGCTCTGAAGGGTGAAGCTTGCCGGCAGTTCAGGGTATTGGTTATTCCAGCGGGTTGTTCCAAACACCATTGTGGTAAAAATGTCCTTCTCGCCGGAATAATTGCCGTAACTTCCGCCTGCAAGCAGGCTTATGCGTTTTGCAAGTGTGCTGTCTGCAATATAATCGATTACCGCACTTATGATCCTGGGGTCAGTTTCATCTCCTGGCATGAAGCGTACGCCGGGGTATGAATTTAAATTTGGCATAATGGAAACCCAAACTCCGGATTTGATATTCGCTATGCTGTCGATTGCAAATTTCAGTTCAGGCGTCGTTGTTCCGTAGTGACGGTCAAGTGATATTGCCTTAAAAACCATTTCACGGAGTTCGTCTTTGTTTAAATCCTCTGCAACGGACTTTGAAAATGATAATCCGGGATAATCGGACTTCACAATGGATACATGCGTTTTAATGGAGGCTCCGGTATAGCCGTCGATATCATCCGAACCTGACTCATAAACCAGAGCGTCAACAACTGGCAGGTCATTCGCCCCTTTGATTCTGGAAACAACAATATCAGCTGTTACAAGAATTATTATGAAAAGAACAAAAAGGAACTTTTTTAATTTTGGATTAAAAGGAAGCATATACATACCCTTGGAATTGAAATTAATTGATAAGGATAAAATAATAATAATCCATCTTATGACCGCATAAAAAACATTGACAACCATTGCGGACTGTTTTTAAATTTGGTTACAGACAAAAATGTCCATTTGCGGACATTAGTGTATTTCTATTGGAGAAAAACAGGTGGATCAAAAAAAACAGCTTGAAAGTCTTCTTGAGGCAGGGTCGATTCTTCATGCTTCACTTGAGCTTCCTGATTTATTGAAGAAGATGATGGAGATCATATCCAATGTCATGGAGTCTGAAAGAGGCTCTATTTATCTTATTGACCCCAAGTCCGGTGAACTGGCAATGGAGATGGCCCAGGGTGATATCCTGGGCCACGAAACAGGACTTAGGGTTGGCAAGCAGGATGGGGCTGTATCACATGCGGTTGGTTCCGGTGTTGCGGTATTTATTGAAGATGCAGGAAAGGATCCACGCTGGAAGGATAGCGGTGATGGGGCCAAACCCGCAAAAAGTGTTTTATGCGTTCCAATGCATCATGGCAGTGAAATGATGGGCGTTATTGAAGTGATAAACCGTACTGGTGATCGTTCATTTGATTTTGATGATTTAAGACTTTTCCAGGGGCTTTCAGATATATGCGCTGCTGCCATTGTCAATAGTCGCAAATACCAGAGCGTTGCCATTGAAAACATCAAACTTAAGGAAAAGATCGAAGGCATTGGCTTAAGGTTAATCGGAAATTCACCCTCCATGCAGCGAATTTACGGCATAATGAAAAAGATTGCGCCCACAAATTCCATTGTTCTTATCACTGGTGAAAGCGGCACAGGCAAAGAGATGATTGCGAAGGCGATTCATGATTTGAGCTTAAGGAAAACAGGGCCCTTTATGCCGCTTAATTGCGGTGCGCTTCCAGAGACACTACTTGAAAGCGAACTTTTTGGACACGAGAAAGGGGCATTTACCGGAGCGGATAGGGCGAGACCCGGCTTATTCGAGGAAGCAAAAGGCGGGACAGTTTTCCTAGATGAAATTGGTGAAACTACACTCTCAACACAGGTGAAGCTTTTACGGGTGCTGCAGGAGGGCAAGGTAAAGCGTATCGGCAGCAACAAGGAATGCACTGTAGATGCGAGGATTATTTCAGCAACCAATCGGGACCTTGAAGAGCTATTAAAGGCAAAGAAATTTCGTGAAGACTTGTTCTACAGGCTCAATGTTGTGCGAATAAAAATCCCGCCGCTGCGCCAAAGACAGGAAGACATTCCTGTGCTATCTGATTTCCTGCTTAAAAAGGCATGTGAAAAACTTGGGAAAAAGCTGGAAGGCTTTTCGCCACTTGTATTAAGGCGTTTCATGGCGCATGACTGGAAAGGAAATGTCCGCGAACTGGAAAATGTTGTTGAATCCGGTGCAGCTTTGTCTGACGGCCCCTTCATAGAGATTTGTGATCTTCCGCAGGCTTTTCAGGAAGGGGCTGGAGAGGGGCTTTCCACAATGTCTTTCACTAATCTTTCTTATGAGCAGGCGAAGGATGAATTCGAGAAATATTATTTTAAAATGCAGCTTCTTGTTACAGGCGGAGATACAAAGGCCTGCGGCATTACGGGCCGGGGTAAGCGAGAAGTCGGTTTATCGAAGGAAAAAGGAATTCGGGCTTACAATGGAATCTTCAGACGCAACAGAATGAGCGCAAGAAATCCGATTTTAATCTTTTTAATCTTTTTGTCACTTAATGTCAATGGGGAATTTACAGTTGACAAAAAGGCTTTTCTTGCAATAAATGGATGCCGTAACAGTTTTTTTGACGGAGCTTCGATTGTTCTTTCAGACCTAGCTGTAATCCCGAATCTTGTTTATGTATATTCGTTGGGTTATGGTTATTTCAGAGACAAAAGTGATGCGCTCAATTTCGGAAAAGCCGGCCTTCTTACTGATGTTGCGGTCATGACAGTTAACCAGACATTAAAGGCTGTTGTTAAACGTGAACGTCCGAAATTCGCTATCCCGGAAGCACAGGGGGATTATTCAGACGGTTTTGTAACACGTATAATACCCTCTGAAAAATATTCCTTTCCTTCCCAGTCTGCATCCCTTTCAATGTCAGCCGCGCTTGTTTTCAGCACTGTTTATCCGCACTGGGACAAATATTTCTATACATTGGTAATTCTTAATGGATGGGCGCGTATTTATAGGGCAGCCCATTACCCGGGTGACATTCTTTTCGGAGAGATGCTGGGTTTTGGTGTAACATACGGAATGCTGCTAATATTGAAAAAAGCTGATAAAGACATGGATATGCGTAAAAATAAACCGAGGCTTCCCATTTTTTCCGTTTCAGGAGCTTTTTAAAATAAGGAGAGAGTTCATGTTTTCAAAGAACCCGTTTATAATGCCGGTATTTGCTATTGCCTTCCTTGTCTTGCTTTACATGTTTCAACAACAACAGAAAAAGAAGGCCGAGGTTTTAAAGGCCCAGTCAACAAAAGATTCATCGGTTGCCGTGCTTACATTAAAGGACCCAATCTTCGGATTGTCTCAGGGAGTTGCGGCCAAATGCAAGGACGGACACGAATATGGGCTTGAATATCCGGTCACATCAAAAATCGAAAAAGGGCGCATTGAATTTGATCTGTTCAACTTTTCACAAAGTGAAATTGAGGTGCTTCCCTTGTTTGCCTTGTATGCAGCAGCGGTTTCTCCCTGTCCGCAGGAACTTATGGACCAATCAATCATGGGACTCTTTTTCAATATAAAAACTGACAGCCTGAAACTTATTATACGCACTGGGAATGGTTTGTTTCAGGCAGGTGCAAAGTTAACCGATACAGAATCCCCGCCCTTTCGCTTTCTTGTGGAATGGGTCGCGGACACACTCACCCTTTATATCAACGGAAACCGTACTGCTGATGTAAAATACAGTGGTGTTCCTACAACAGGAGACAACAGGTTATTCGTCTCCCAGTCAGGCGATCGGAAAACCACGGAGATGAGATCTCTCAGGCTGTATCTTGTGCCGTAGAAAAGTTATCTTATAGTAACTATGAGGGTACAGTTACCTTATGAATTACCGGCCCTTCGATACATCCGCCTGCGGCGGACACTCAGGGACCGGTAATTTGTATCAAAGACAAGAGGTCTTAATAGATACATATGTAGAAAGGTATCACATGAATATAAAGGAAAAGACGTCAATACTGGATGAAAAGGGAATCAAGCGCGTGCTTGAACGTATTACCCACGAGATACTGGAACGCAATAAGGGGGCTGATAATCTCGTCATTGTGGGAATGCAGACAAGGGGAGTTGTTCTGGCAAAGCGCATTACGGAAAACATCAGAAAGATTGAAAATATTGAGATTGAAGTGGGTTCACTTGATGTTACAATGTATCGTGATGATTACCGTAAACCTCTTCGCAAGCCCGCTGTCCAGGTCACCCATATTCCATTTTCAATCGAAGGTAAAGATGTGATTCTTGTGGATGATGTTCTTTACACCGGCCGCACCACACGCGCTGCGCTTGATGCTCTCAATGATTTTGGCCGTGCAAAGAGCATACAGTTTGCCGTACTCATTGACAGGGGCCACAGGGAATTTCCAATTCATGCTGACTATGTGGGCAAGCAGACAACCACATCCCAAAACGAGGAAGTAATGTTAAGGGTAAGGGAGATTGACGATAAGGAAGGTGTCTGGCTTGTTGAATTGAACGGTTGAGACAGTAAGCTGACCTTTTAAACTTAAGGAGGCTGGTTTTGGCTTTAACAATAAAACATCTCTTGGGACTCCGCGGGGTAAAAGCGGATGATATCACTCTCATTCTTGATACGGCCAAGGGTTTCAAAGAGGTCCTTGAACGTGAAATCAAGAAGGTCCCCACGCTACGCGGGAAAACCATTGTTAATTTATTTTACGAGAACAGTACAAGGACGCGAATATCATTCGAACTTGCCGAGAAAAGGCTGTCCGGAGACACTGTTAATTTCTCAGCGTCAAACAGCAGCGTAAAAAAAGGCGAAACACTAAAGGACACGATTCGCAACATTGAAGCAATGAAGATTGATATGGTTGTGGTCCGGCATGCATCAGCCGGAGTGCCGAAATATCTTACAGAGTGCACTGAAGCTGTAATCGTAAACGCAGGAGATGGAAGCAACGAGCACCCTACACAGGGGCTTCTCGATATGATGACAATGCGCGAACGCCTTGGGACCCTTAAGGGCCTCAAAGTAGTTATAATAGGCGATATCGACCACTCGCGTGTTGCACGGTCGAACATCTGGGGCCTTAAGACAATGGGCGCTGAGGTATGGGCCTGCGGGCCTGAAACACTTCTGCCGCGTCATAAAGAGGAATTCGGAATTCATTTCACAACAGATCTTAAAAAAGCCCTTGATGGGGCTGATGTTGTCATGGCGCTTCGCATACAGCTTGAACGAAATGCAGGAGGGCTTTTTCCATCGCTCAACGAATACAGGGAACTTTATGGAATTACAAGCGAACGGCTTCAATGGGTGGGGAAAAAGGAATTTCTGGTCATGCACCCCGGCCCCATAAACAGAGGCATAGAGATTGACACCGATGCTGCTGATGGCCCACAGTCTGTTATTCTGGAACAGGTGACAAACGGTGTTGCTGTGCGTATGGCCGTGCTTTACCTTCTGGGAGGAGGAATTTAAAATGGCTGATGGTACGCTGCTCATAAAAAACGGGCTTGTTGTAAGCCCCAAAGATAAGATGAACGAAAAGAGAGATATTCTTGTTTCCAGCGGAAAGATTATTGCCAATGAAAAGTCCGTTAAAACAGAAGCGGATATTGTCATTGATGCAAAAGGGCTCTATGTGTGTCCTGGATTTATTGACATGCATGTGCATCTTCGCGAACCTGGGCGAGAAGACAAGGAAACAATACGCACAGGAACGGCCGCTGCCGCAGCAGGAGGGATAACCGCGGTCGCAGCCATGGCCAATACGCAGCCAGTTGTTGACAACGAGACAGTCGTCAAATTCATACTTGACCGGGCAAAAGAAGGCAGTGTGCGCGTTTATCCTGTTGGTTCAATTACGCATAACATGGGCGGCACTGTGCTTTCCGAAATCGGGCTCATGCGCAAGGCCGGCATCGTGGCTGTGTCAGAGGATGGTAAATCCGTCATGGATTCCGGGATTATGAAGAATGCCATGAGGTACTGCCTTATGGACGATACGCTTATAATCTGCCACTGCGAGGATGCGGGTTTGTCTAAGGGCGGAGTCATGAATGAAAGCCGGGTATCAGCTGCCCTTGGGCTCCCTGGAATCCCCAGGACATCCGAAGAAATAATCGTTGCCAGGGACATTATGCTTGCAAAAGAAACAGGCGCACGCATACACATCGCACATGTGAGCACAAAAGGCAGCGTTGAACTTATCCGCAGGGCTAAGAAGGAAAAGGTCGCGGTAACATCTGAGACAGCCCCACATTATTTTACACTCACGGATGTGGTCATAAAGACCTTCAATCCTAACTACAAGGTCAATCCGCCTTTACGCGAAAAAGAAGATGTGGCGGCTGTCATTGAAGGGCTAAAAGATGGCACGCTTGACGCAATAGCAACAGACCATGCGCCCCATACAATAGACGACAAAGACCAGGAGTTTGATCAGGCGCCTAACGGCATGATTGGCCTTGAAACCTCCGTTGGAGTGGCACTTACCATGCTTGTCAGGAAAAAGATCATTTCCTTATCAAGGATGATTGAACTAATGTCAGTGAACCCTGCTGCAATACTAAAGGTACCAGGCGGGAGCCTTAAGAAAGGTATGCCGGCTGACATCACAATTATTAATCCTTTGCTGCATTGGACAGTTGATCCTGGTAAGTTCCGTTCAAAGGGCAGAAACACTCCATTTGCCGGGCTTAAACTTACAGGCAAGTCAGTGGTTACTATTGTAAATGGAAAAGTAGTCCATCAGGAATAGCGGATATTTTTTTACAACCGTATCCTTTTCTTTAAAGAAAGGTAAGTGTATTATGAAGCAATTGTTTATTATTGTCATGATTTTTATGGTTTCGGCTGTATTCCCGGCTGAACTTAAATGGCAGAATTGGAAGAATGGCATAGCAGCTGCTACTGCTACAAAAAAACCCGCGATTGTGGATTTTTACACGGACTGGTGCAAGTGGTGCAAGGTCATGGATGAAAAAACATTCAATGAGCCAAAAGTAAAAGCAATGCTTGCAAAAAATTTCGTGACAATACGTATAAATCCTGAAACATCAAAAGAAGTGATTAAATACGACAATAAGACATTCAAGCCAATGGAGTTTTCCCAGGCTGTAGGTGTTCAGGGCTTCCCTGCCCTTTTGATGATTGACAAGAAAGGGAAAATGATAACACTTATTCCAGGATATATTCCAGCGGAATCGTTTATTCAAATGCTACAGTATGTCAAGGATGAATGTTATCTTCAAAACATCTCATTCGAGGACTACCAGAAAAAAGGCGGGACCTGCAAATGATAATTATGAGTCCCAACGTGTTTTATCGGCATTCTTTCAGATAAAGTTCGGGTGATTGGGCACTTGGGCAAGGTAGATTATTATATCAATGCCGACATAAAACGAATAACCCGAGTAATTTGATGATTGTCTTACCCTCTGTGTTGAAGACATTGCTCTTTTTTCTGGCTCACTCGGGTGATAAACTTGAAACCTCGTTCTGATTTCTCTTTCTTTACGATGTCCTTGAATATTTTATTTAAATCAAAATTGAAACGCGCCGCATAAGCATGGCGAACACGACGAACTTCGTCGACAATTTCATCCTTATTGATTTCCATGTTTCCCTCCTAATAGTTCTTCCGGAGTACAAATTACAGGCAATCGGTAGCCTGCAAGATCCGCTTCCAGGGCAAGATGCGATCGGATTGTAGCGTTGGCAATGTGCGCACAATTCCATGTCATAAGATAGTCCAGTTTATTTACAGTCGCAACAGCGATATGCAATGCATCCACGCTTGCGTTCTTTGGGACGCATTTTCCGGAAACAAAACGATTTGCCAATTCTATTACATCCATGGTTGTAGTTAATACTGGAAAGGAACGAAGAATTTCCAAACGATTTTGTGAAACGACTTTATCCCCTTCTCTGGCCTCGGTTACAACTGATTCGGAAATGAATAACTCGAAATGTTGTTTTTGTGTATCCCACCAATTTCTGGTAATTTGCTGACGGCCGGCTATTACCAGATCACGGCTAATCCTGGCTGTTAAGTAACTTATTATCGTGGTTTCCAGATATACGGTAGGTTTCATATATGGAAATATATATTTTTTAACATCCATAAATTCAGTATCTTTACACTATAATTGCGATTCAGACAGTGGGGAGAGGTTTTTGCCTTGTGCGGATAATATAGGTTGCATTAACTGGCAAAAAATTGGTTAGCTGAGGTTCCACAATAAGCGAGTCATGAACAAATTGGCCAGTCAGGATATGTCAATACATCTGAAGCTACAAACGATCTTACCAGCCAGGAATAAAATCCCACTGCAACAAAGTGCGGATTCTCTGGAACGAATTATTGAATAGACGTGCGGTGTTTCTCATTTGCCGCTGAATCATGTCGGGCGTGGACTACCCATCAGTTCAGGTAGTTCACGGCGCAGACGACGACACTTTTCGCCGATTTTCTTTCGCGCTTCTTCCTTTATCCCGATGGTCAGCAGTTGCATCAACTCCAGAGGAGCAAACAGTCCAAAATAATTTTCTTTGAAGATAATGAAGTGATTAGCCGCTGGCAACAGTTCCCGTCTTATGCTTAAAGGTGTTTTTGCGTTGAACTCCTCCCGTCCTATACGGAAAAGATACAGTTGAAGCAGGTTGTAGGCCAGGAATGTAAAGACGATTTGATTGACAACAAGTGACAGATTGCGGGAAGTAAAACTTGCCAAATCGCTGAAGCACTTTAGCTGCCGGTATCTTTCTTCAATTGATGTACGCAAATGATATCTTCGCCCAGCCACGGGAGGATCGTTTATCTGCTTTGTACTGATCAGTAACCATGTATTTTCGTGTCCATCAGCATAATGCTCCTTATTGGCGATGACAGTCAATGGCACGGTGCAGGTGGACCAACTGGTAAAGTTGCCGATAGCCGCAGCCTCTTTCTTTACAATGACGGTATCGGGCGGTGGAGCCGGTTGTTCTGCTTTATTCTTTTCCAAGGTTTCCTGTCTTTTTTGTTCCCTCTTTCTTATAACCATGGGCTTCAACCGTATCGGACGTGGCGTCTCTTTTTCTTCCTTTGGTTCCTCGCAAACAACCCACTTGACATCGGGTCGTTCGAATAACGGCATTGCGTCGGTATATACGTCCATATTTTTGCGTACCGGAATGAGTGTGTCGATAGCATACTCCTTCTTGTTTCGTGAGATTTCCTCCCCATCAAGGAAGCCACGATCAAGAATCAATTCTTTCACAACGCCTTTTCCTACGGCTTTGATAAATTCCCTTAAAAGTTCGTAGAATAATGGGCATTCATGCTCTTCACCAGAGACCACCCTGACGCCCACGAGAAGAAAATATTCCATCTTTGCATTAGTATGCATCAGTGTGACCATTTTATAGCACCGTTTCCACTGACAACGCGCCTTGCGCTCGTCAGACATTTTATGGAAGTCTTCCTGTTTGACAGGGTGGTTGTTTTCATCAAAAAGCAAAAGTTTGGAACCTTCATAATTGGGATTGTCCGGGACAAACAGGTAGGAGGCGTCTCCGATGAAAATACCTTCCTTGTCAAAGGCACGCTGTGAGCGTAAAATACGAGCAATATCGTTGTTAAACCACTGTGTCAATGCTTCCGCACTGGTACCTTTGGCAAGCTTGCGAAGAAAATCCTGATCACAGGGTGTCTCGCGATCATATTCATTCTTATTATTGAACCCCTCGCAGGCCAGTGTGATATCTTTGGTGTCCGGATGGACTACAGGCTGGGCATTCTTTGGAAAAAAGGCATTGAGCATGCCCCCTGTCCGCACCACCATGGGGTAGCCATGAAAACTGTGTACGCCATGTAACCGCATCGTCAACTCGCTGGCAATATAGAGCCACAGGGGAACCTCTTCCTTCTTTCGGGGCGTTGGATAAGTCTGCGCGGCCTGCTCAAGAATCTTTTTGGCTCCAATGTGCTTGAAAAAATCGGTCTCGAAAGCCTCGTTGGCCGCCTCAATATAATCAAACTCTCCCTCTTTCAATGCTTGCAAGACCATGGTTTTGTTTTCTTCGAATACAACCAAATCCATATCAGCCCCTTCCTTTCCGCTTTTTGCGGTTTGTACCAGCGGTTCTTTTCTTCTTATTAACAATGGATGTCGTGGTTTGAAGCATTTCCTGTAAGCGATCAATGTGTTGCAACGATTGCCGGGCTAGTTTAACCAAAGTAGCCCGGTTTTTACTAAAACGGCGGTAGCTGCGGGCTTGCTGGGCTACTGTCTTTAAACAAATGGCGGAGAGATAAACCATCCTGGTTTTGCCGCTTTGCTTTGTGGACAAGTAGGTAGCGGAATGTCCTTCACCGGTGGCGCACCGGCAGTTAGGTTTGCCACACTTGCGCCGGATGGTAACCAAGGAGCCGCTGCGCAGAGGTCCTTGCTCTTGCAAAATGTCTTGCACATAAGCCAAACGGGATTCCTCGAATTCTCGAATTAATTGCTTGAGGCGGCTTGCATCTGGTTTCATCTGGTATGCTAATATACTATTATACATACCAGACAAGCAAGAAAATATCGCATAAAATGACATCCCTTAAAAATAATCCGCTTTTTGATTAATGGTCAGATGGAAAACTACGTTGAACAGGGACTGATTACAGAGATAAACGGGTGTTTGGGGGTATTGTTACCCCGGTAAGGCGTTTTTTACTGTCTGAATCGCAGTGAATTAAGAAAGCTAATTTGCGATTCAGACACTGGGGAAAGGTTTTTGCCTAGTCGGGTGGAAATAATGCCCCGACAGGCGTAAATCATGTCGAATGTGTCATCATAACGGTTTGTTGTGGGATAAAGACTAAGCAAACCCACAGGGCTGTAAACAATGCTTCACAGCCCAAAGTAAAACATTGTGCGGATTACCTGGAACGAATATTTGAATAGACGTGCGGTGTTTCTCATTTGCCGATAAATCAAGTCGGGCGTGGACTACCCATCAGTTCAGGTAATTCACGGCGCATACGACGACACTTTTCGCCGATTTTCTTACGCGCTTCTTCCTTGATTCCAATGGTCAGCAGTTGCATCAACTCTAGGGTAGTAAACAGTCCAAAGTAATTTTCTTTGAAGATAATAACGTGATTATCCGCGGGCAGCAATTCTCTCCTTACCGTTAAGGGGGTTTTTGCGTTGAACTCCTCTCGTCCTATACGGAAAAGATACAGATGAAGCAGGTTGTAGGCCAGGAACGTAAAGACGATCTGATTGACAACAAGTGACAAATCGCGGGAAGTAAAACTTGCCAAACCACTGAAGCACTTGAGCTGCCGGTATCTTTCTTCAATAGATGTACGTAAATGATATCTTCGTCCAGCCATGGGGGGATCTTTTATCTGCTTTGTACTGAGCAGTAACCATGTATTTTCGTGTCCATCAGCATAATGCTCCCTATTGGCAATAACGGTCAATGGCACGGTGCAGGTGGACCAACTGGTAAAGTTGCCGATAGCCGCAGCCTCTTTCTTTACAATGACGGTAGCGGGCGGTGGGGCCGGTTGTTCTGCTTTATTCTTTTCCAATGTTTCCTGTCTTTTTTGTTCTCTCTTTCTTATAGCTATGGGCTTCAACCGCATCGGACCCGGCATCTCTTTTTCTTCCTTTGGTTCCTCGCAAACAACCCACTTGACATCAGGTCGTCCGAATAACGGCATTGCGTCGGTATACACGTCCATATTTTTACGTACCGGAATGAGCGTGTCGATAGCATACTCCTTCTTGTTTCGTGAGATTTCTTTACCGTCAAGGAAGCCACGGTCAAGAATCAATTCTTTTATGACTCCTTTTCCTACCGCTTTGATAAATTCCCTTAAAAGTTCGTAGAATAATGGGCATTCATGCTCTTCACCAGAGACCACCCTGACGCCCACGAGAAGAAAATATTCCAGCTTGGCATTGGTATGCATCAGTGTGACCATTTTATAGCACCGTTTCCACTGGCAACGCACCTTGCGCTCGTCAGACATCTTATGGAAGTCTTCCTGTTTGACAGGGTGGTTGTTTTCATCAAAAAGCAAAAGTTTGGAACCTTCATAACTGGGATTGTCCGGGACAAACAGGTAGGATGCGTCTCCGATGAAAATACCTTCCTTGTCAAAAGCACGCTGTGAGCGTAAAATCCGCGCAATATCGTTGTTAAACCACTGTGTCAACGCTTCCGCAGTGGTACCTTTGGCAAGCTTGCGAAGAAAATCCTGGTCGCAAGGTGTCTCGCGATCATATTCATTCTTATTATTGAACCCCTCGCAGGCCAGCGTGATGTCTTTGGTGTCTGGATGGTCTACCGGCTGGGCATTCTTTGGGAAAAAGGCGTTGAGCATACCCCCTGTCCGCACCACCATGGGATAGCCATGAAAACTGTGTACACCATGTAACCGCATCGTCAACTCGCTGGCAATATATAACCACAGGGGAACCTCTTCCTTCTTTCGAGGAGTAGGATATGTCTGCGCCGCCTGCTCAAGAATCTTTTTGGCTCCAATGTGCTTGAAAAATTCGGTCTCGAAAGCCTCGTTGGCCGCCTCAATATAATCAAACTCTCCCTCTTTTAATGCTTGCAAGACCATTGGCTTGTTTTCTTCAAATACGACCAGTTCCATTAATTCCATCCCTTTTGTTGGTTCATCTGTATTCCTCCCTTAATAACCGACCCAATTGATCCACAACAGCCAAAACTCTTGTATTCATCTGCCGTAATTCCCGAACGTCTTTCACAAACTGTCTGTACGCCGCCACTTTAACAGCCACAACTGGCGCATCTTTTGCACGTATCATAATCATTCCGCGTTTGCCAGCATGTGAAAAGGAAAGCGCGGGAAACGGCCCATGCTTCTTCCCTCGTTGACAACAGCAATTGGTGCGCGTGCAGGTCTTATACACTTGATAATAGCTCCCTGCAACCAGAGGGCCGCCGTTCATCAGATGCCGGTATAATTCTTGTTGGGAATTTTGAATGATGCGTAGTTGTTGCCGGAGACGGCTGATCTCTTCTGACTCGTCTTTTTCTGGGCGTGCATTTCGACTAAGCATGTTTGTATATTATTGTATTATGCAGACATGATTAGCAACTTATTTGTGCGCGCGTGTTAAAATCACACAAAAAATCAGATGGGATTAATTCTGGGGCTGGCTATCCCCGCCATCTTCATAGTGGGACGGGAGTTGGCAGGGAAAAACGTTTTTTACTGTCTGAATCGCAGACACTATAAACCAAATCAACCGGCATACAGATACTTTCTGCCTGTCCCGGTTCTTTGCCTGCGGCACATCATGGATTATTTAAACCTTAACGACACTTCGTCCTATTGGTGCATGCTCATCAGCAAGCCTTTCAACTTGAAACTGAACCATGCTTTTATCCCGACAATCAAAAACCTCAAATGAACCAATATCACTCTTTCTGATCCTGCAATAAATGGCATAAAGATCCGCAAGTGTATGGTAACAAAAGTTTCCAATCGAAGAAACCTCTGTATCAAGAATATGCTGGCGGACATAATAAAAGTCACCTGTCCTAAAAAGAGGGCATTTTTTCTCCGCCTGCTGAATAGTGAATTTTATCACAGTGTGGGTTGATATGGATTTATCAGGAACAGGAACGGCATTATCTTTATCAATCATTTGACACATAATTTTCTCCCCTATATTTATTTTCTGCATACATGTTGTTTGTTTGTGTAATTATTGTTTTGCAATTATAACCATATACCGATTCTTTTCTGTGCCGGAATTGGTCACGCCATGTAAAACATTTGCATTTATTGCAGCAGCCTCATTCTGATGCAAGACAATTTTATTATTACCCCTCTCAACTGTCAATTCACCACATAAAACATAATATGCCTCCATGCTGTTGTGGGTGTGTGAAGGATGCGAAGATTTCCCTGGAACAAGTTCTGAAATGTGCAAGGAAAAAGCATTGTCAGGAAGGTTTGTGTCGAATAGAAAGGCGTTAAGGCCTTTTTTATCCAGATTAGTAAGGCTCATTGTTTACTCCTTTATTTTATTATCTACGTACTTATTATTTACAATGCAACTTTTGAGCCTGATAAATGTTGCTTATTTTAATTAAAAATCGAAACATCAGCAACTTAAATAAACATTTAATTACTATAAGTAACACTTCTCTACATAATAATGTTTATTTTATCCGCATGTCCATATTTAACCAACTTATTGAGAATGATCGCTTTAATACAGCTTTATTGGCAAACCTATCCCAATACCGTTTGTTTGTCTTGCTCGATCCATCGGGTTGAATTTTAGATGTTGCTGGAGATTGCGGTTATCAAAACTGCTTGTACTATATTAAATCCAAGCTAAAGCAGATTACTAATATTCAGGAAATGTTTCTTTTTCAAATTGATAAAACAATTGAGTCTTCAGCCAATTCGCAAATAGGGAACCCGATCCCATTGAATATTCGATATGATCGTTTTTATTTTGAAAATGAACCTGAAGAATTTTTTTCAACTATCCCCACAGCAAATTTGATATTGCATAAAGTTTCTGATGAACGGTTTGTGGGTATCATACGAATACTTGATTATTTTATCCGGTTTGTTTACTTTAATTTTGACTACCCTCTTTTTGGTCTGGACACTGAAGGCAGACTTATAGGTTTCAATCGTGCCTTTGCGCAGAATATTTCCAAGAGCTCTGAATCTCTTTTAGGAAGACCTATTGGAGACCTAATTTCCAATCCGCCGGCATCATTTCAGGAAGCTTCGCATAAAGATTTCAAGCTGCCGGATGAGCAGGAGTGGGCTGTACATTTATTGAAGGATTTTGCAAAGGCAAACGAGCCACTTGATATAAATATTTTGGGAGACTCAATAAAAAGAATTGCCACAGGCATTGTTTTGTCCAATCCGGATCATCATCCATATCTCCTGTTTTCTCTCAACACATCAATTGATTGGATGAAACAGGATTTTTGTCTAACATTCAAAGTTTCGGCAACAAACCGCTTGCCACCGTCCATTGCAATGGGAGAGCGACCATTGGGCCGGGAAGATTGGGGAGATTTTAACGGCTATATCCTGGGCCCGGACGAGAATGGGAAGGGGTATCTTATAAAACGGCAGACAATTCCTGTGTATTATCAGAAAACTGATACTGCCAATTTTGGAGATGGACTTTACTCAATCTATAAGATTAACAATACCTTTCTAATATATAAAAATGGTCAGAGGGTATTTGCCTATACTGATATCCAGGAAATTAATCGGAATGAAACCTGGATCTCTTTTTGGTCTTTTCCAAACCAATCCTGCCTGCTTGAGCAGATAAAACTGTGCGTTCGTCAGAATAAAAGATCGGAAGATAAAGAAATCCTGTTTTCATCCTTTATTGAAAATACAAGTTCCCACTTTCTGCTCTCTACGATAGGGGGCTTTTTCCTGGATTTCATGCAGCAATATTTATATTTCTATAAGCTGCAGGGAATAACGAATATCAAGAAAAAACTCGATATTCTGGAATCAACCAAACAGCAGGAAACACAAAAAGCGTACCAGGCCAATTTACTTCTCCAGGGGTATCGGGATTCATCCCACACATTAATTGGCACAAGCAAATCCATAGTTCAGATACGCAGCCAGGCGGGGAAAATAGCGAAGGCTGATGCCACTGTGTTGATATCAGGTGAAACCGGAACCGGGAAAGAAGTACTTGCCCATTTTATTCATGACCTGAGTAACAGGAAAAAAGGGGCTTTTGTCAAGGTAGATTGTTCGACACTTCCGATCTCTCTTATGGAAAGTCTGCTTTTCGGCCATGAAAAGGGTGCTTTTACCGGCGCTGATAAAAGCAAACCAGGTCTGTTTCAGGAAGCCCATAATGGTACACTATTTCTGGATGAGGCCGGCAATCTTTCGCTGCCGGCCCAGGCAAAATTACTCCAGTTCCTACAGGATCATTCCATAACTCCAATAGGTGGTCAAAAAAGTGTTTCTCTGAATGTAAAAGTTCTTGTTGCTTCCAATATTTCGCTCGAGGTTCTGGTCAGGCAGGGTATTTTCAGGGAGGATTTATATTATCGTATTGCAGTAGTCACCCTGAAAATCCCGCCACTTCGTGAGCGGCTTGATGATATTCCTGATCTTTGCACCCATTTCATTTACAACTTTAATGTACGGAACAACCGCAATATCAAAGGACTGACACCTGAAGCATTCGAAAAACTTTACAGCTACTCATGGCCTGGTAATGTACGCGAACTTAAAAATACGATCGAGCGTTCATGCCTGTTCTGTGGTATGGAAATGCTGGGGGTTGATGACATTCAGTTCCAATCCTCTCCCAAGGAGCCAAAACAGAGTGTTGGACGGATAGAACTCTCTTTGGAAGAGGTTTTGGAGTTATTCAAAAAGCATAGGGGAATAGTCAAGCGGATTGCCGCTGATTTAAATGTTTCCCGTCATGCTGTATATGATTTCTTCGCTAAACATCAAATTGAGCCGAACAAAATCAGAAAGAACCCAAGAAGAAATAAAAAAGGCTGAAAAGATATTTTTCCATTCCGACCATATTCTTCATCCTAAAATAATCAAACAAATCTAACAGGCTATAGAAACCGCAGGATAATAAATATTTTAAATCATCCTGTCAGAGTGTACAGTTGGGCTTTGTCACTATCAGGTTGATGTAGCGTTTTTTAATTAGCTATACTTTACACGGAAGAGACGGGGACTGGTGTCTCCAGCGGTCTTCAAAACCGTATGCGGGCGGATAAAACCGTCCGTGGTGGGTTCGATTCCTGCCTCTTCCGATGGTTTAGTCAATTGTCTTTTTCCTGATAATGGGTTACCCACCCCTTTTTTTACATACTACCCCCTTCCTTACTTGTAGGGAAGGGGGAAAGGGGGATGGGTCACAAGAAGACAAAAGAAAATTTAAATGCTAATAAAAGATCATCTAAAAATCCTTCATATTATAAACGTCCCCCGGTTCAATGCTGTTGCGTGGTATGGCGTCAATACTGCATACTCGCAGATGCTTCTTGGTCATGAGGTACATATATCGGGTGATATTGATTCACCCTCGCTTAAAAAAGCTCTTGAACTCAGGTTACATAAACAAGTTGAACTCAATTTCAGCAGGCCCAACCCGATAAGCCAGTTTGCATGCGCATTTAAACTGAAAAAATATATTGAAGACAATGAAATAGATATTGTTAATGCCCATCAGGGAAATGGTTATTACGCAATTGCGGCAGGGGTCAGGCTTGCAAAGAACAATCCAATCCTTGTTCGCACCCGTGGAGACATCCGCTATCCCAAAAACAATTTCTTTAACAGGCTTTTATATACCCGGTTGTCTCACGGCATCATAGCCACATCAGGTGTGACTTATAAACGGATGACGGAAAATTTCCGCATACAAGACATAACAACAATTTATCCGGCTGTTGATGAAAAACACTTTCAGCAGGGTTCATATATTCAAAGCGAACTTAAAAAGCGGTATGATGTTTCGCCTGAGACTGTTCTTTTCGGCCTTGTTGGCAGGATTGATAGTAAGAAAGGGCATCATGTTGCATTCAGTGCATTGCGAAGGGTGCTGGATAAAGGCATTGATGCAAGGTTTGTGGTTGCCGGGCCCGAAGAGAATATTACGTATAATGAACTGAATGAGTTTGCGCTTGAAACAAGGGTTATCGGCAGGGTGATATTTTTAGGCCGTGTCCCTGATGTGCGGGAGGTCATGGCTGCATGCGATTGCGCAATAATTCCCTCAACAGATTCAGAGGCGATCTGCCGTGTGGGCCTTGAATTCATGGCCCTAAAGGTACCGCTTATTGCAAGCAATCTGAACGGCATTCCTGATATATTAAAGGATGGTGTGACCGGGTTATTGTTCAAGACCGGTGACAGTCAGGACCTTGCTGAAAAGATGGTAAAATTCATTGAAATGAAGCCATCCTGGCCTGTCCTTAAAGAGAATGCCAGGCGAGCGGTTGAGGAAAATCATTCACTCACTGGATTAGGGAAAAAGACGATTGAGTTTTATAGAACCCTTCTTGAAAAGAGAAATTTCCGCAAATGACGCTTTTGTCGGTTTGTGTAGTTACAAAGAACGAAGAACAAAACATCGAGCGATGTCTGTCGAGTGTGTCGTTTGCGGACGAGATAGTGGTTGTTGATTCCGGCAGCACGGACAGGACTGTTGCCATCTGCAAGAGGTTTACGGACCGTGTGTATTACAGGCAGTGGCCGGGTTTTGGTCCGCAAAAGGATTTTGCCTTTTCGCTTGCCAGGGGCGAATGGGTGCTATCAATAGATGCGGATGAGGTTGTTCCTCCTGAACTTCAAAGGCGGATTGAGGCCATTGTTCGTAATCCGTCTTCTTTTAGCGGTTATTATTTAAAGCGCAAAAACTTCATAGGAAACATTTGGGTCAAATACGGTGGCCCGTTTAAAAATTATCCGGACTGGTCACTAAGGCTATTTCATAAGAACAAAGGTAATACAAAAGGAGACCTGGTACACGAAAGCATGGTGGTAGCAGGCAGGAAGGGCAGGCTTGATGAGCCCATTCTGCATCATGCACATAGAGATATTCAGGACTTCACAGCCACCATGGATTATTATGCAGGGCTTTCAGCCTTGCATGCTTATCAGAAAAGGAAAAGTGCCGGGCATGTTTCACGCTTGCTTAGCATTATTTTGCGTCCGGTAATTGTTTTTGCTTTTCTGATTTTAATCAGGCGGGCCTATTTATCAGGCTTTCTTGGTTTTCGCCTGGCATTTGGACAGGCCTTGTATGTTTTAAAGAAATACCGTTATCTTGATTCGCTTTATCGCGAGTTCGGCAATAGTGAAATACCCAAGGATATAATTCAGGCGATTCTTACTCCTGGTGGCCACTGGCCAATCAAATAGATATATTAATTGCCCCAATCCAGGCTATATGGTATTTTTTATTCATGGGCACCATTTCTCATTTATTCACGGAAGAGACCCCTGAGGCCAAGGCGCGCTGGTTCCAGTCCCTGACCTCGGAGGAACGGGTATCTCTTTTCTGTGAGTTCACTGAACTGGCCCTTTCACAAAACCCTTTTCTACCGGATCTAAAGGATGCTGACCAAATTAAAAGAGGCATTCGAATCCTTGAAAAAAAATGATGTGAAGTATGTCGTAATAGGCGGCATTGCTTCCATCATGCACGGTGTACCACGTGCAACAATCCGACTGTTAAACATTCCAAGACAGATTTAACGCTATTTCAGCGTAATACACTTTTTTAGACGTGCATACCTTATCCGTTATTTCCTTTTTAAAAATATAGGGTCATGGGTTGTGTATTCATTGCAAATATGTCCACTAAAAAACAGATAATTATTTATGATATCTTTTAATTCCAATTGTAATGTGTCCACTAAAGTGTACATAAAATATGATTAAAACTTGACTATTCCAGGCAGCTTGAATGATATTTTCAAAAAGAAAAAGAACGGAAATTCATGAAAGACCTTTTTGAATACACGGACTATCGCCAATATCTCAAGGATTTCTATGCGGATAAAAAGGAAAATACAGCCTACTTTTCATTTCGTTATTTCAGCAACAAGGCTGGATTTGGTTCGCCTTCTTTCCTGAAATTCATTATGGATGGTGAGCGCAATCTTTCTTCGGATGGTGTGGAAAAATTCGTCGTGGCGTTGGGCCTTTCCCAGCGCCGTGCTGCATATTTCCGTTTGCTTGTCCGTTTCAACCAGGAAAAAGAGGAGAAAGCGAAGAATAAATATTTCAGGGATTTAATTGCCCTTACACCAGGTGCCCTGCCAAAAAATGTGGATAAAAGCCAATATGAGTTTTACAGCCAATGGTATTACAGCGGCATTAGGGAATTAGTCACTTTGCCCGGATTCAAGGAAGACCCAGCGTGGATTGCAACCGCCCTACATCCGAATATAAAGCCCAAGGAAGCCAGGAACGCTCTTGAACTATTGTTGACACTGGGCTTCCTGAAGCGGAATAAGTCCGGAAAGCTGATTCAGGCAGACCCTGTGATTACAACCGGAAGAGAGGTTAGCGGTCTTTCGATCAGGAATTTTCACAGGCAAATGATTTCCCTTGCGGGCGAATCCATAGAAAGTGTGGCCCCATCCAAGCGTGAGGTTAGCGGGATGACTCTATGTTTATCAGAAAAGATGATTCAAGAGATCAAAGACAGAGTTTCGGCCTTTCAAGATGATCTGCTGGAGTCTGTGTCAAAAGACGAGACCCCATCCGAGCATATTTACCAGCTTAATTTTCAGTTTTTCCCGATATGTTCGACTTCGGTCAACGGATCAAAAAAGGGGCGGGAATGAAAAAATTGCTGCTATTGATTCCCGTTCTTTTCCTTAATTGCGCTTCTCCAAGCGGTCCTAACATGGCAGGCACCGGTTCCAGAGTTGGAAACGCTTTCAAGGGTTCCGGTCAGATAATTTATCCGGGTGGGAACCCCGCCGTTGGTGCGAATGTTTATCTATATTCCAAATCGTTCACAGCCCTTTTCGCTGATTCCGCAACACTCCATAAGCCGCCGGTATGCAAGACCGATTCAGCCGGGGAATTCTATTTAACAGTGGAAGATACAGGGGAATATGTTCTTGTTATCGAGGATACGCTTGGGACCGGTGTCCGGCGGGATTTCAGGATGTCTGTAAGGAACACATTGTTGTTATTTAAGCAGGACACTATGCGGACCTTCAGTAGTATTGAAGGCCGTCTTTCACAGAGAGGAATTGTGCAGGATAAATATGGGCTTCGGCCTCCTGTGTATACGGATTCCGCGGGTATGTTTGTGCTTGGAAAGCTTCCAGCAGGGGAATATCCTTTGATGTGCGTTCCTGGGGCCATTGCCCAATATTCGGCCAAGGATACACTTATTCAAGTAAAAGCCAGTGATACGATTCGTAATCTTAGTGTGACCTTGACGTCGATAAGCGTTGTTGAACAAGATCCCATTTATCAAAGCGACATGGAAGCTTTGCAGGCCATGTGCGACAGTAACGGTCTATCTCAATATCCGGGTGATGCATATTTTGTCAGCTTGTCTGAAAATAGAATACAATGTGTTTTCTTGAGAGCACCATTCAAGAAAATAACAAGGGACATTGTCCAATTAAGCGAGTTGGTCGTCATTCGGAATTATGCAAGTTTCTATCCCGACACCATTTCTTTGAGAATTTCTCCGGAAATAAGCACCTTAAAACATCTTATGCAGTTATGGCTCCCGGGGTGCAATGTCAGGACGCTGCCTTTGGAATTGATGAATTTGGATAATCGTGTGACCGTCCAATTCCAGGATAACCACCTTTGCGGACTTTCAGACACTATGGCTCTGTGGTTGGACAGACACGCACAAAACAAAGCAATAGATTGGAGAATCAGCCAGGGATGCGGAAACAGATTACAATAAACCATCAATAATCAAAACAAGAAAAGGAGGAACTCAATGAATCGAATTTTAATAAACCTATCCATCATGGTGTCATTTTTCTGTTGGGTTGGCTTGGCAAGCGGTCAATGGTTGCAGACAAACGGACCAACGGGATATCCTGCCGTCTCCGATCTGGTAAGCTTTGCTCAAATCGGGACAAAGTTGTTTGCATGCACCTTTGGGGAGGTGTTATGTTCTGATGATAGCGGAAAGAGTTGGCTTTCCAGATCCAATCCTAATGTTGGAAATCTTTGCATGAACAGTAAAGGTAATATTCTTTTTGTGGGAGGATTAGGTGTTAAACGATCCGATGACAGCGGAACGACCTGGTCTGATGCAAGTAATGGATTGTCACATTTTTATGTCAAAACAATGGTAAATGTTGGAGATTATATTTTTTGTGCCGGATATAGTGCTGGAGGTGGGTGTATTTATCGTTCCTCGGATAGCGGCAAAACCTGGATTTGGGCCAATGAAGGCCTGGCAGCCGAACCAATGGAATATCTCACGGTTAATAATGGCGTCCTCTATGTTTGCACGCCTCATTGCGGTGGTATATTTCGTTCCGTGGATACGGGTAATACTTGGAATCTATTTGCATCATCATTTTCTTTTTATCCCGGCCAGCCGTCCAATATGGCTTTTGTCGGATCAACCCTGGTGGTGGGAACCCAATTTGGTGGTTGTTTCAAGTCAGGAGACAACGGGAATACCTGGCAAACAATGAACAGCGGGTTTTCGCAGTACAGGAGCCTTATTGTTGAGGCACTTTTATATGATGGAACATGGCTATTTGCAGGGGGCACAATGGAAGGAGGATTGTATCGAAATTCGGATTTGGCCAATTGGGTTGGAATAAAATCCAAAACGATGCATAACGACATTGTGGGATTGTTTAATATGGGCGGCCGGTTGGTTGCTGCGACAGTAAATAACATGTATTACTCCGATGATCATGGTTCAACCTGGGCGGATGCCGATATCAGAACCGTTAAAACAGAAATAGCAAATCTAGCTGTTATGGGGAATACCTTGTTTGCAGCTTCTGATGCAGGAACAGTATTCCGTTCTGATAATAACGGAGAAAATTGGAAGACCATTTTCAGTGGTGAAACGTATACCTCTACTGAACCCTCTTTGGTCGCAACAGGCACTATTCTTTTCAATGGGACATGGCGTGGTATTCTCCGAAGTCTTGACAGCGGAAATACATGGAATGATACATACGAATCCGGTGTTAATATTCTTGCGATGACTGTAAGCGGTACTAATGTATATTCAGCGGATTGGTCTCGAATTGTCTATTCTTCTGACAGCGGATCGACATGGAGGAATGTGTCTGACGAAGGGTTGCCATATTATAACAATTACGACTCATCTGAATTTACCTTTGTTACCTGCCTTGCCGTAAGCGGAAGCAGAGTTTTTGTGGGAACGTCAGATCGTGGTCTGTTTGTATCCGATGGCGGCAGGACTTGGCGTTCTTTAGGTGAACAGCTACCGGATTTAAAATATAGCACGATATATTCAATATTGGTTCAAGACAGTTGCGTTTTGGTTGGGATATACGGGAGGGGCGGGGTGTATCGTTCTATGGACTATGGAAACAGTTGGGTGCTTTCTGATTCAGGAATGAGAGATTCAAAAATAAAATATATACATGTGAAGGCTTTGGCGCAACATAACGGCGTGATTTATGCTGCAGCAAATATTTATCAAAAAACATTTTTCAGGTCTTTTGATGGAGGAATAAGCTGGTCTCTTTTTAATGGCGGGATGCCAGTTGATCTTCCATATGTAACGTCCCTAATCGTCAAAGACTCTGTGCTTTTTGCCGGAACTGATGGCAATGGCGTATGGCGGGTACCTATATCCGGAGACCTTGATGCAGAAAGTTGCATTGATAATTTGGACAACGTAAGTTCGTTAAATCTTACATGCAGCCCGAATCCATTCAACCCTGCAGCCCATATCGGTTTTGTACTTCCAAATAGGGAGAATGTTTCTCTAAAAGTATTTGACGCAACCGGAAAACAGGTTTCACTCCTCAAGCAAGGGATAATAGATGCCGGAGTTTACAACCTGGTATGGAATGCCGGACAAATGGCAGCCGGTATTTATATCGTGCGCATTCAGGCCGGGAAAAAGATGTTGTCAAAGAAGATTGTTTTAACGCGATGATGTTGCAATTGCGGATTAATGTGAATCCTCCAGCCGCTGGTTTATCAGCGGCTGGCAGGGTTGCCAGTGGGCATGTAGGATCAAAACCTCTTTTCCAATGGTTTTGAATTCGGGATCACCTGTAATCACTATACCTTTATGCAAAGAGGCCAAACCATGTCCCAGCTTGTTGTGGAGGTAATCGTAGGAAGAAATAAAAATCCACTTGCACACATAATATGTGGACACATATATTAATATCAGGAGGACTGTTACATGAAAAACGTCACTTTGGCATTGGATGACGATTTACTCAAGGAAGGCCGGAAATACGCCCGCCAAAATCACATCACACTGAATGGTCTTATACGGAAGATGTTATGCGAATCCGTAACCAATCATGGTGAAGGCTGGTTGTCGGAATGTTTCAAAACATTGGACTCTGTAAGGCCTAATTCGCAGGGGAAACAGTGGAAACGCGGAGACCTATACCGTGTCTAAAGTCTTTGTGGATACCAATATACTGATTTATGCTTTTGATCACGCTGATTTAAAAAAAATGAAAACCGCGCGACAGTGTCTTCATACACTCGAAAAAAACGGCAACGGGGTGATATCAACCCAAGTGCTGCAGGAATTTTATGTGTCCATTGTTCAGAAATTGAAAGTGGATCCGTTAAACGCCAAGGCGGCGCTGCACTCTTTCCGTCACTTTGAAACGGTTCAGGTAAGTCCTGATCTTATCGAAGAAGCGGTGGATTGCAGTGTGCTGAAAAAATATTCTTTCTGGGATTCACTGGTGATTGTCTGTGCCGAACAAGCATGCTGTCAAACCCTTTGGACCGAGGATTTACAGCATGGACAGGTCGTTCGCGGCGTTAAAATTGTAAATCCATTGATTTAAAGTCCACGATGTCTGATCTTATTTGATAATATTAGTTTTCTCCAACCCCTTTAAATGCATCAACACCAGCTTAAGCTGTTTGGTTGTGACGCTGCTCTTTAGCTCGCAGATGTAAATTCTGGAAGCCGGTCATACGGCATCTACCTGCGTTAAATGGATAGCTCGATTTTTAAATAACCTTAATGACAAGCAGCTTCCATGAATAAACCTTAATCCGCTTTGCGGCTAACGATATCTTTTATTGAATTACGCTGCATGAAACGTTATATTTCAAACGAATAATTTATCGTCATCAACAATATGGATGCAAAAAAAATCATGGTTGTCCTTCCGGGACAAGGCGGATCGCGCGCATTGGGCGAGAATGTAATCTTCGCGCTTAACGGAATGGGACACAAAGCCGTAACCTTTGACTGCGGCAGATATAAAGAAGCCTATGCCCGCATGACAACAGGCGACAACAATCTTGTTATCGATCTCTACAACCAGTCGCTTGTTGTCCGCGCTCTCGAGGAAAAGGTTGACGCAGTGCTTGTCATGGCCCTTGCGCCCATTACCGCCTTCACCATTCAAATCCTTAAAAACGCCGGTATCAAAACACTGCATTATTTCTGCGAGGATTTAAGGTCAAAGGAGCATTGGGAGCAGGTAATAAAGGTCTATGATTATTTCTTTATCATCCAGAAAGATCCCTGGCTTAAGGAAATGAAAAAGTTTAACAGGCACACGTACTATATACCAAACGGTGCGCCTCTTGAATATACGGCTGTGAGCGGCACACACAAGGAGCATGATGTTGTTTTTATCGGTGCTCCATATCCCAACCGCATCCAGTTTTTCGAGAAACTCTGCCGCATGAATATAGATTTTCTTGTCTGGGGCTGGGGCTGGGACAAATTTCCATTGTCCAATGAATTGCGTAAAAGAATCGTAAGCGGGGCACGGTGGATAGGGCAGGAGGAAATCTTCTCTATTTACAGCAGGGCAAAAATCGTAATTAACCTTCATTCAACCTTAACCGGCGCTGAAATTGATCTTAACGGGGATTTCGTGAATCCGCGGGCATTCATTGTTCCCCTTGCCAAAAGCCTTCAGATTGCCGACCGGAGGCCTGCCCTCCTCGATTTTTTTACTGAAGACAAGGAGATTGTCTGTTTTTCCACTGTTCAGGAGCTTGCTGGAAAGATACAGTATTTTCTTCAGCATGCTGAACATGCGGCTCTCATAATCGAAGCTGCGTTCAAGAAGGTTGAATTCAACCATCTTCTGTCGCACAGGATTACACAGCTCCTTGATGCGGTATTTCCTGAAAAGGAAAGCGAGACATTGAAGATTATAATTGATCAAGCCAAGGCCAAAATGGAAACTGGAACTGAAATGGATGATGAGGACATGCTGCATCTTCTTGCAGAGGATGTTCTTATTAGACGGTCAAGCGAGGAAACTGTGTAAATGGGAAAGATTCTTCTGCTTCTTCCCAATAATCCGGGCGATGTTCTAATGGCCACGCCGGCCATACGCATACTTAAAAACTCAGGCGAAAGCGTGCATTTCCTTGTTGACAATGACTGTTCCGACATGGTTACCTATAATCCCAATATTGAAAAGGTCTTTGTGCTTCCCAGGCGTAAAATTAAAAACCTGCTTTCCGGCCGTGATTGGCGAAAGGGTTTGTCCGAGCTTAAGGATTTTTCCGCGCTGCTTCAATCCGAACACTACGACAGGGTAATCAATCTTTTTCAGGGACAGCTTACGGCCATCTTATCAGCGCTAATTCCATGCAAGGAATTTACAGGCACGCGCATGCAAAGAAACGGACGCACCGAGATCATAGGCGACCTTACAACATTGTTATACGCCATCCCTTTTTCGCGGCGTTATGTACCGGCCCACGCAGCGGATTTTTATACGCTCCTTTGCGGGAAACTGCCGGATGGAAAGCCCATGGAGCTTTTTCTTCCTGACAGGGCGAAATCATTTGCCCGTAAACTAATGCGGGAAAAGGGCTTTACACAGGATAAACTGATTGTAATCCATCCCTGTTCCGCGCATTTAAAAAAGGAATGGCCGCATGAACATGTAACCGGATTGCTTAATTTATTGCGGGAAGCCGGTTATCAGGTTGTTTTCACCGGGTCAACAAGGGAAAAAGACAGGGTTGCGGCACTTATCACTCTTTCAAAGTTTCCAGATACAATCAACTTATGTGGCAGTGCTAATTTTCTTGAGTCAGCGGCTGTAATGGGTTCTGCCAGGTGTGTGGTTTCAGGAGATACTGTAGCTGTTCATATTGCCGCAGGTCTTGGGGTAAAGAGCATCTCGATTTTCGCGCCAACTTCTCCCATGGAGACCGGCCCGTATGCCTCTGGCTGCACGATTTTCACCTCGGACTGCCTCTGCTTTGGGGCTTATTCAGGGTTTTGTCCTGTTGGTCAGCGCTGTACCGGTCGTATCTCACCCATCAACATACTGGATGAGATTGAAGGCCGTTCACCTTCGCTTCCAGCACTTTGCAAAAGGCTTGTGTCCTCATTTGATCCTGCTTCAGGGCTGATTGACTATTCGGAAAAAGGTAAAAGTGGGTACCTTCCATCAGCCCGGGCCATACTTGGAATTTATTCTGAGGCTAAAGTATCCAGGGCTGGGAGCCTTACGTTAAGGGAAAAAAGCGCCCTTGATAGAATGGAAAGGCGGCTTACGGATAATGCCAAATGCCTGATACGCATAACAGACACCAAGGGCAAAGACAAACTTAAGGTACTGCTTGAAGAGAATAGCGGGATCGAACGTGACATAAACAGCCTCTCGGGGGCCGCGGCATACCTGTCTTCTGTTTTAAGATTCAAGAACAATTCCATGTCCGCTGTTGATATTCATGATTTGGCATCCGGCCTTCTTAAGAATTGCCGGGAAATAATGCTTAAAATAAAAGCCCTTAACGGTTACCTTCCGCTTGAAACATCCGAGGAAAAAAGTCCCAGCGTGAAAATCATCATTCCGGCCAAGAACAAGGAAGAGGTGACAGAATCCATAAAGGATGCGTTTAAAAATGCAGTTGATTATCCTGATATTCAGGTTGAAGAGGTTGATGATCGGGCGGATTCCATAAACAAGCGCGTCCGCGAATCAGGTGTTGATTATGTTCTTTTGCTAAATAGAGGGGTCATTCCAACAGCAGGTTTTATAGAGGAGATGGTTTCAGCCTTTAACCGCGATCCCGATTGTGCGGTCTGTGTTGCAAAGGTACTGTATAAGGATGATACCGTGCACCATGCAGCGCTTGAATTCAACCGCAAGCGGGATTTTACACCGATCCTTTACAGAATGGGCAGGTTTGCACCGGAGGTTACGCAATATCGTGAGGTCCTGGCATCTGAAATGTACTGTGTACTTGTTAAACGGGAAATTTTCACATCAACCAATGGGTTTGAGGAAAATTATACTCCTATTTATCGCTTCATAGATTTCTGTATGAAAATACATGCAGCCAAAAAAAAGATATTGTATTGTCCTGATGCCGAGGTTTATTTCGAGCCAATTGATTCAAAGATGCCCTCAGCCTCGGATTTGGATCGTGATCAGTGGAAACTGCTTGAGAAATGGAAATCATTGCCGGCCCTTGCCCGCCCCATTGAGCCCCTTGAATCGCTTTCAGGCATAAATGCGTGAAATTTCTGCACAATAAATTTCCTGTTCCATATTCATCATACCAATCTATTATCTTATTAGCAAACGACTGCCGTATTGCAATAAACCTGCGAGTAAATTGTGGCTCTTACACTGAATGAAATAAAACGACGCGCCATGGATTTTGCGCGTGAACATGCGGATGACATTGACGAAAAAAGTCAGGCCCAGGAATTCTGGCGGGATTTTTTTGCCATCTGGGGTATTTCAGCGCGCAAAGTAGGCGTCTTTGAAGAGAGGGCACGGACCCTCAAAGGAACCACGGGCTTCATGGACTTCTACTGGCCCGGAACGCTTCTTGTTGAGCACAAGAGTGCGGGCAAGGATTTGAACGCAGCCTTAAGACAGGCGCTTGATTACTGCATTTCAAGTGACTTCCCGGAATCCTCTCTTCCCCGTTATGTCATGGTTTGTGACTTCAAGGTCTTCCGTCTTGTGGAGCTTGGCAGCGGCAAGCATCATGAATTCAAGCTCGCTGAACTGCACGAAAACCTCCATCTCTTTAATTTTATTCTCGGGTATGAACATCGGACATATAAGGACGAAGACCCGGTAAATGTCAAAGCCGCTGAGATAATGGGTTCACTTTATGACGGTCTAAAACAGGCCGGCTATGAAGGCCATCCACTCCAGCTCCTTTTGGTCCGGCTTATGTTTTGTTTTTTCTCTGATGATACAGGCATTTTCACAAAAGACCATTTGAGCATGTTTCTTGAAACAAAGACCGATCCCGATGGTGTCAACCTTGGTTCCAGGCTTGCAGAGGTCTTTCAAATCCTGAATACACCGGTTGATAAACGTCAGACCAACCTTGATGAAGACCTTGCTCTTTTTCCGTATGTAAACGGCAAGCTTTTTGAAGAAGCCCTCCCGATTCCAGCTTTCGACAAGCGATTGCGTGAAAAACTTCTCGTATGCTCACATTTTAACTGGGGCGCGGTAAGCCCTGCTATTTTTGGAAGCCTTTTCCAGTCCGTCATGAATCCGGTTGAAAGGCGCAATCTTGGCGCACATTATACCAGCGAGAAGAACATCTTAAAAACAATTCACGGTTTGTTTCTGGATGAGTTACGCGATGATTTTAGAAAAGCTAAGAATACTGGAAAACGACAGCCGCTTGAAAAGATGCTAGATAAAATCCGTGACACACGGTTATTAGACCCTGCTTGTGGGTGTGGAAACTTTTTAATCCTCGCTTACCGCGAGCTGCGTCTTTTGGAAATCGACATTTATAAGGCTATTCAGGCAATTGATCACCGGAAATATTTCAATCTTGATTTTTACCGTGGCATTGATGTTGATAATATGTACGGTATAGAGATTGAAGAATTCCCTGCGCAGATTGCACGCACCGCGCTATGGATAATGGATCACATCATGAATGTGCGCATGTCCGAGGAGTTCGGGGAGTATATCATTCGTCTGCCGCTTACATCAACACCGCATATTGTTCAGGCCAATGCGTTACGATTGGATTGGCGCGAGCTTATTAAGCCGGAGAGTTTAAGCTATATTCTGGGCAATCCGCCTTTTGTAGGCAAGAAAGCACGCAATGAATCACAAATGCAGGATATGGATATAGCATGTAAGGGTATGGATAATTATGGTAATCTTGATTACGTTTGCTGTTGGTATGTAAAAGCAGCCGAATATACGTTTGGAACAAATATTCAGACCGCTTTTGTATCGACAAATTCAATTGTTCAAGGCGAGCAAGTCAGTATTTTATGGTCGAACCTGTTAGATAAAAAAGTGGAAATTAATTTTGCTCATCGAACTTTCAGGTGGACGAATGAAGCAAAGGGTAAAGCAGCAGTTTATTGTGTTATAATAGGTTTTTCATACATGGGAAAAGAGCGCAGAAGAATCTTTGATTATGCAAAACCCGATGCAGAACCAGTTGGAATAACTGCCAGAAAAATCAACCCTTATCTTATTGATGCAGAAAATATTCTTATTTCCAGCAGAAATACTCCATTATGTGATGTTCCGGAAATAAATTTTGGAAGCATGCCTAATGATGATGGAAATTTACTTTTTACAAAACAGGAACGGAATGAGTTTCTTTGCAAAGAACCAAAAGCAAAGAAACTCATAAGACCTTTCTTAAGCGCGCAAGAATTTCTACATGCAGAGGAAAGGTATTGTTTATGGCTAAAAGATGCTGACCCGACAGAAATTCGTAGTCTCTTGGAAGTTAAAAAGAGAGTCGAAGCTGTCAGGAATTACAGATTGAAAAGCAACAGGGAAGCAACACGACAACTTGCTGCATATCCTATGCTTTTTGGCGAAATACGCCAACCGGACACTTCATATATTTTGATCCCAAGACATTCCTCTGAGCATAGGCGTTATATACCCTTTGCCTTTTTTAATAAAAATTATATTGCTGGTGACTCTTGTCTGGTTGTTCCAAGAGCTTCTTTGTATCATTTTGGTATTTTGTCCAGTGCCAGTCATATGGCATGGGTTCATCACACTTGCGGGAGATTGGAAAGCCGTTTTAGATATTCCAACAATCTTGTTTACAACAACTTCCCATGGCCGGAATCTCTAACTATAGCGCAAAAGCAAGCAGTCGAAAAAGCAGCACAATCTGTCCTGGATGCACGTGAAGAGTATCCCGACAGTTCACTCGCGGATTTGTATGACCCAAACACCATGGCAAAAGTACTAACTGACGCACACCGGAAGCTCGATCATGCGGTGGACAAATGTTATAGGTCCAAGCCGTTTGGTAGTGAACTGGAGCGCATAGAATATCTTTTTGAGCTGTACGAGAAATATACGGCAGGGTTTCTTGTTGAGGAGAAGAAGACCGGGAAACGGAAAAATAGAAGTGAAGCCCAAGGCGCGGAAACGGAAAGTGCAGGATAAATACTATCATGAAGAAACAATTTGTCTGTAATTATGCGATATTGCGATTTCTGCCCTATCCTGAAACAGAAGAATTCGTTAATATAGGCGTGGTCTTATGTTGTCCTGAGCTTAAAACATTTGATTTCAAAATCGAATCCAAACGACGCGATCGTGTCAGCGCTTTTTTTCCCGAGTTGGACATGGAAGTCTTTACAATAGGAAGGAAAGAGTTCCTCCACGAATTAAAGAGGGTTAAAACAGACCTGGATTCTCACAATCATCCCGGACAAACGGGATTACGATTCATGGAAATCGATTTTATTGAGATTTTCAAAGAAATTGCCAAACCCCGTGAAAGTATGTTTCGTTTTGGAGAAATCGGGACAAGGATTTCCGAAAAGCCGGAAAACGAAATTGATAGTTTATTTGAATATTATGTGGGGCGGCAGTTTGCAGTACATGAAGAATATCAGGAAACCATCATGGCAAACAGATTGCGCAAACAGTTCAAGGCTTCAGACATATTGCGATATTATAAAATAAAGGCGGTGGGCAATGAAGAATACAAAGTATCCCTGCCGTTCGTTCATGAAATTGAAGCTAAACATGTCCGATACAAGGCAATAAAGCCGCTTTATTTTGACAAACCGGACACAACGCGCATCTACGAATATGGCGATAGATGGCTGAATCGAATTGAACGACTCAGGAAAATAAAGGAGCTTCCGGAACAGATGCTTTTTGTTGTTCATCCAACAAAAAATCAAAAGAAATTGGATGCATGTGAGGAAATATTCAGAGCTTTGAAAGCCTTAAAAGTTGATGTGCTACCTGAAACGGATCAGGATAAAATTCTGGATTTTGCCCGCATAGATTGATTGTAAGTGAGATGGTTTGCCGCAAAATGCCGTTTTCTTATTGTTTTTTCTAGTTTGCCAAGGATTTATTTTGCGCTCTTGACTCACTTTTAATGGAATGATTTTCAGAATGGAAAGACTGGAAAGAAAAAAATTAAGTGCAGGCTACACAAACTTAAAGTATTAGACAAAACCTTCTTGATACAGGAAAAATATGAGTAAAATCGGAAGAAATGATCCCTGCCATTGTGGCAGCGGAAAGAAATACAAGAAATGTTGTCTTGACAAGGATGCTGAAAATGCCAGCAAGAACCTCTATGTGCCCATAAAGGAGGCATATGAAAGGAACAATGCATTTCCTGACAATGCTGAAAATAAATCTGATTGGGAGAACAGTCCTGAAAAGAGTTACTATGACGATTTCAATGGGGATTCTGAAGAAGATTCCGAAGAAGATTTTGATGACGAATTTATTGATTCAGAGCATGAAAAGATTAGTATTCACAAGCAGATTATTGAGGATTCCCCGCCGATGAATAAAGAGCAAGAGGCATTAGTCAATGCATGGTATGAAGAATATAAAAAAATCGACAATTCACCAGACAAGTTACTGGCGCACCTGGAGCAATTTGTAATTCAATATCCCAATCTTGTGGAAAACCTTGAATTGCATGACGAGGTCCTTTTTGAGATGGGCAGTGATTTTGTAAAGGCAGGTAGAAAAAAAGAATATATAGACTTTCTTATCAAGTTCAGAGTGGAGTTTCTCTCATCCTATCTTAAAAGTTTTGCATATTATGATAATGATATAATTGAATATCTGATTGAGACAGATCAGAAAAATGAGATTAGCCAATATCTGAATTTATATATGGAATACCCCGATAGCTTTATTGACAACTTCTATGAGCTTTATGAAATATTAATGGGTAATGATTGTCAGGAGATTCTTATTGATTTTATGCCAAGAATGTGGCAGCTGACATGTTCACACCCTGACGAATTGTTTGATGGGACTATAAAATCTGACAGAATGATGTTTCTGCTCAGCATCCCTTATCTTGATTCCAATCAAAGCGAAGCGGATGATAAAAATCTCCACGACAGGTTTCTTGAATATGCATTGGACGCACCATTTGATTTTAATGAAATAATTGACGGACTCACAAATATTATCTCCCTTAAGACTGATTTTATTTTCAAGAAATGTACTGACCGAGACGAATTTATTCTTCAATACTATAGCTTGACGGAAGGTTTTATCGGATATTTAAAGCGAACCTATGATGTGGACTGGACTACCTGTTTTTATCTGAGGGAATGTATTTATGATTTTCTTTATGGGAGAATGCCGAATAATAAAATTCCCAAGGCAGGCCAGGAATTAAGATTCACTAAAGGTGAAATTGACAAATTTACCGCAATGTCCAGCCAGAAAATGTTTTATCCCGACTTCTACCGGATGCAGTCGTACCTCAATGCCATATATTATTTCTCGGAGTATATTCTTAAACTGAACCTTGTTGAACGTGAGAAGAGCGAATTATATCAAACCTGGTGCATTGAACTGAATGAGGTAATATCAAAACCCATAATACAAACAAACGCACCCTTAACCTATCGTCCCTTTCCGTGGCTGAAAAAGAAATTGGTTGAAGAAAATACGGGTAGTGTGCCTCCTGACAAAATGGTACAGCCGCTATAACCTTGTCTTTATTAAATTATAAGCCTGCTTCCTGATTCTCTTCGGCACCGACTTCCGAATCAGCGCAATTCAGAAGACTTTCCCTGCCAGTGATGCGTCCTATCTGCCGGTCCAAAAGTTCAAACCTCTTGACCGCTTTCTCGTATTCCTTTTGGAGAGAATCAAAAAAATCAAAAGAAATTGGATCAACTGCAATTGCAGTGGGTCTCACTCTATGAAATGGATTTGAAACTCAATCAAATCAGTGATTTCCCAGATTTCCGCATTTGCGGAGTATTTTAAGACGAAAATATTGCCAATCATGAAACCCATAAGCATTTTTCTTGATTGTCTTGACAACATTGTTGAACCCTTCACTCAGGCCGTTGGTACACCGGAGCTTGAAGAAATTCAGAATGCCAAATCGTCGACGGTCGAGCATCTTGATGTAATCGAGGATTTCTTTAATACCGCTTTCCCGAGCACGGTGTTTCCACTCACTCAGTTCGGCGCGTGCTTGCCGGGGATTCATCCGGCGGAAAACAACCCGCAAATCCTCCTTGAGGATATACGCAGTGTTCAATGTTTCGTTTGCGGGCAAGCGGAGCAGGTCTTTGAGCCGGACACGTTGCGACTGCTTCAAATCTTCCCTTGGGCGCAAAAGCAAATAGCGGGAACCTTTCAAAAGGCGTCTCCCCTCTGGTGGAAGTTCGCTTTGGAGCCGTCGACGAATATTGTCGATAGCCAAGCTCAGAGGCTTGATAACATGAAAATGATCGTAGACGATTTTGACGCGCGGACAACGAGCCCGGATTTCTGCTTCATAGGGGTCGTGCATGTCAATGACCACGCATCGAAGTCGGCGGCTTCGTTTTTGGCCAAACCAGCTGAAGAACTTTCGCAAGGTTGCTCGGTCGCGGTTTCGTCCCACCCAAATAACGCGGTGGCTTTCCAAATCGGTTACAATCGTCAGGTAGCGATGCCCTTTTTTCTCGGCCACTTCGTCGATACCCAGAATGGTAATTCCGTCCAAGTTCCGCTTTCTCAACAAACCAACGATATGGCGAATTTCAGCATCCTTGATTGTCCTCCAATCAGTTCCTGTCCAATCGGATACATCTTTCAATGTCGTACCACCTGTCAACTGAAACAGCCACCGCTCGTACCGACGAGTACATCGAGATTGGGGACGTGCTATTGGAAGAGAAACCCGACGAACTCCACATTGAGGACAGTCAATTCGATGTCGACAAACCCACAGCCAGACTTTATGCGGACCGATATTCAAATCTCGCAGACGAACCCATACATGATCGTAGTGATGTTGGAACGTCCGGCCACACCCATCGCACGTCCATTTGTGTTTCCTTGGTTCCAGCCAAATTTCAAGACTTTTCTTGTTGTGTCTTTTCCATGTAACTACACCATAACTTTGAAGTCCCAAGAACGAATTGATAATATTATCATTGGACATCCCTCTGTCTCCTGGTTAAAGATTGTCACCAACAACCTTATACCAGAACGGGGGATGTCTTTTCAACTTTTACTCACATCAATGATCCTTCGAATAGATTTTCATCTTACTATAGACGCAATACACATTTTGCTCTTGAACTGCAGTGAAAATATTCCTTGGAAAAAGCCCCCCTGCTTTTTTGGAGCAGGGGCTTTTTCCAAGGAATATCATAGAGATAAGTGAAATAATAGGCTTAAGAAGAATGCTACAACCCTTGACATCGCGCTTTTAGCATGGGTACCCACTGCAATTGCAGAAGAACCAAGAAATTAGATGCATGCGAGGAAATATTCAGAACTTTGAAAGCATTAAAAGTCGATGTGCTGCCTGAAACGGATCAGGATAAGATTTTGGATTTTGCCCGCATAAATTGATGGTAAGTGCGATGGTATGTTTAAATATAGCGAATTTATTGTTAATTCTGCTTGAATAAATAGGTATCAGCATATTATTCTCTAAAGGAAGAAAAATGATTTGGGCGTGACCCCTTTTGGACATTTGCTAATAGCATGATATTATGAAAGATAGCTTTTTTATTTGATACCACGTAAGCCATTTTTGACCAAACGTTCTTTCTCTCTCGTAATGTTTCGCCTCTCCGATAATTTTACATCCGATATTGGCACCGTACAGACACACCATTTTCCTTCATACACGATCCATTAATTCATAAAAAATGGAAACTTGACACTCCATATATGAATATAGTATAATATCGGATACGTAATAATACGTATCCTAAAGGAGCTCTTTCATGACAATAAAAACGCAAAGAATTCTCGGCAAACGGACGCAGCTATGTAAACAGCTAACGGGTTGTACCGATATGCTTCGAGGAACGCTGGTGATTAAATACCTTAAATGCGGTAGGCCAGGCTGCCGATGTGGAAAAGGTTCGCCCCATGGTCCCAAATACTACCTATCGGACAAATACAATGGCGTTACCCGAATGCTTTATGTGCCTGCTGATACAATAGCCGCAGTGCGGAAACAAATTGCGCTCCACCACTTTGGCGCTATGATAAACTACCCCCCTTCTGCTGAGATAAAAGGGCCCTTTCCTTCGCAGCGTTTTGCACACTTTGGAATAGATAAACCCTTCCTGTTAAAAGACAGGAAGGGTTTATTTTCGAATGATTATATGTTGACGTAATACGGGAAGACTACTCTTCGGCAGCCAATTTGATATTTTTCTTTCTTATGCTGATGCATTTCTGCATATCAAAAACAATACAGTTTTCTGTAATGCGGTCAATGAGTGCCATGACAATATGCTTGTTATTAAGGAAACTGTTCCATTCATCGAAACCAAGCTGGGTTGTGATAATGGTACACTTCTTCTTATGTCTTTGCTTCATGAGGTCGAAGAATAAACCGGCATCTTCTTTGTCGAATGAGCAATAGCCGAGTTCATCTATCAACAAACAGTCATAGTCGGCAAGCTGCCTGAGTATTTTCTTCTGTGAATAATCCGCCTGAGACCTGTGCAGGATGTCCATAAGGTCTCTGAAGTCGATGAAACGTCCTCGATGCCCCTTATTCAAGGCATTAATGAGATATGCTGTTGCAAGACCTGATTTTCCGCATCCTGTAGGGCCGATGAAACAAAGCACCTGTGCCTGCTGAATGTAATTGAGAGAGTCATAAACTTCCATGACCATTTTCTTTTTGAGTTTAGGCTGTCTGTTGAAAGGAAATGTTTCCATAAGAAGTATTTCCGGAACCCTTGCAGCTTTCAGCCTTGCCTGTCGTCTGAATTCTTTGAGATTCATGTATTCCCTGCTGATGATCTCTTCGAGAAAGCGGTGATAGGAGACTTTGTTTTTTAATGCGTCTGCAAGTGTTTGATCCCATGAGAGTGCAAGCTGTTTCATTTTCAGATAATCCAGCTGTTTTTTGATTTCGCTGTCCATAGAATTTATTCCTTTATGTTATTGGATGGTTTGGATTCATTGCTCTTGAGAATGGAACCGAGACTATCAAAGCCCTGTTCCTCGCAGAACCTGCCCTTGTTATAAGCCTCACGCTCCATATAATCATGCTGAACTTCTATTGCTGGCAAATCCACTGTATTGGATTTAAGGCTGGCTGCTGCGATCCTGGTGATAGTTTCAATATTATTTACCCTGTATTTCAGCGCTCTTTCCAGCGTTTGTTCAAGAAGCGGCTGAGCCATCTTCTTTAAAAGCAGATAAAGCTGTCTTAAGAAATGACCGGGATAATGAATGCGGCTGCCTGCTGATTTGATAAAGTCAACATAGTCGCATACAGGCTTACCCATACCGCGAAGGGCGGTTTCTTCTTCATAAGTGGATTTCTTTCTACGTTTTGGCTGATATACCGGCCTTATGCCATTCGGAGTGAATTTTTCATTCCTGACATCATTCTTGGGTTTTGTATAGTTCAATGGCTCCATGTTTTTATAAACCAGAACTATTTTTTCAGCATATTCAATAATTTTCACTTCCTTTATTTTGTGATTATCTTTTGTGTATTCCGGCACCCAGTAAAAATTGGCCTCAAATGCAGCATATCCGTAACAATCCAGTTCCCTGTAATGTTCCCTGTATGGTGATGAAATATACTCCGGTAATTTTACAAGATATGGTTTTTCTATCTCGAAGGTCTGGATGGGAATAAGTTTTGTTTTAGCTTGTGGTCTTTTAGCGTATCTTTCTGTTGCCCATTCAAACGCCTGCTTATTGAGGTCTTCAATGTCCGTAAAAGAACGTCCTGGAATAAAGTTCGTTTCTGTGGTCCAGAAGTTCCTCTCTGTACCCGCCTTCCTATCAGAATGCCTGACCTCATGAGCCTTCCATTCAAAGCCATAGTTCTTTGAAAAGTTCACCATCTCTGGATTAAACACAGCCCTTGGGCCGGTGCCATACAGCACAGCAAGATTGGTATTGTCAATAATGCATGTTTTTGCGCAGTGTCCAAAGAACCGCAATGCTTCATCCATAAAGCATTTCATGGCGAAACGGTTGAACTTCTGATAAAATTTGATATACCGCATTTTGGAGTAGCGAAGATATAATCCGCTGCAGATAACACGATTTTCTTTTCCGCCTATAAAAATATTGTAAGGGGAAGTATCATGCTGCATCTCTTCGCCTATGATATCATCAACATGAAAACTTCTGGATGAATCCTCTTCTCCAATACCCAATTCACGGACTTTCTGAGTAAGAGTGGAATAACCGATTTTAATATTGTGCTCTTCTGTTAAGACCTCATGCATTCGCTGTATATATCCATCACAGCGGTTGTACACATCTTTCAGGATTGACTCATCTATTGATATCGTATCTTTGCGGGACTTTACAAAAGAAGCATCATTGCTTATAATAATGCGCTTCACTGTCTTTAAATCGGTCTTTAATAAGCGCGATATCTCTTTTTTAAGGCCTGCCCGCATGATAAAGCTCAATTACCGCTCTCTCTTCCGAGTGGTATCATAAAACTCCTTTAATGTCTGACGGAAGCTGTCATA
>CAWHPS010000032.1:0-21030 GCA_963831235.1 uncultured Fibrobacterota bacterium | reverse complement strand
ACAGTCTGAAAGACCGCGAGCCTGTCAAGACCTGCGAAACACAAGTGAACAGCCTTAATGCCTGGGCGCGCTGGGATGTTACCTCGCTTGTTCAAGACTGGGTATCAGGAGTCACGAATGATGGGCTTATATTGTCTGATCAGGATGCTGACCTGACAACAACGCTTATCAAATATTATTCATCAGAATACGCAGTTAACAAGGCCCTGCGGCCCAAGCTTGTTGTTTACTATGACCCTGACACCGTCACAATAGTAAAGCAGGAGGGAACAACGCCGCTGTCCCAGACATGGGATACTTATCTGAATGAGACATCAGGTTCACAAGGCTATAATTATGGCACAAGTACGAGTCTGATACTCAATTCAACCACCAATAACCGCAAGCATATACTATTAAATTACAAAGACCTCATTAGCGGACAGCTTGTAAAGAACCTGGTATGCGATGAGCGCGCCCCGAACCGCTATATAGTGCAATGGAATGGCAAGGCCAATAACGGTAGATATACCGCAAGCGGGGTTTATCTGTACAGAATAGAGGTTGGCAAGACGTTTGTGAAGACGAAGAAGATGGTTATTGTGAAGTGATTTAACCTCACCCCTTTTTCCCCTCTCCATGTAAGCACTAAGCTCTGCCTTGGAACTCATGGAGAGGGGACACTTGTGGAAACTGATATCCGTGAAGCAGGATACTCGAACTCCCCTTCTCCAGTAAACTGGAGAAGGGGTCGGGGGATGAGGTTGTTTTATTATATTAGTTGACACACAATCTTTCTTTGTTTATCTCTCGCAACATTTTTCGAGACAATATTATATTTGAACAAACAAATAAACATAATATTTTAAAAAACTGCAATATGGGAGTGTCATAATGGGACTTAAATCCGACAACTACGATATTTTTCAGGAAGAAGCAGAAAGAATTCTCGATCTTAAGCCGGCATATCTCGTAAATAGCCTTGGAGGCTATGGGCCTGAGAGTGAAGCCATATATGACGGACATCCTAATGGTTGTCCGTCCGTGCTTGTTGACAGCAAGAACAATGCTACCGTCACATTCATGTCCAATGGATCAATATCATTTATTGTAAAACTTTTAAATGGGATGGAGGTAAAAGTCCTTGAAGGTCATTTTGATCCTGTTGAAAAAAGAGAATGTGGTGTGCCAAGCTCTAATATATGGATTGCATTCAAGAACAACAAAACAAGTTGCAATGCCTCACTTATGAATCCGAACATCAATACGAATTGCAAGGCACATAAAATAAAGATTGTTAAAATCGGCAACCCTTTCAGGGCAATGTGGTTTTGCTCGTTCTTTAAATCCGACAACGGAACAAGTTTCGTAACAGCAATAAAATATTCACTTGTCACAACATCAAAAGGCCCTGTTCTGTTAAGACAGGTTTTTATTAAAAATACTGGTAAAAAACTATTTAACAGCACTTTATGGACATATTTTAATCTTCACGGTACGCAGCGATTTGTTTACAACAAGGAATTATGGTACGATGCGGGATATCCTGCAACTCCAAATGATATAATAATGACGGCAACAGTTCCTTACAGCGAGGTGTTGCAAATCAAACGCATCAACAGCCTGACTCTAAATGCCAAGCCAATAGAATCAACTTGTGACTATACAACATTTATTGGAGATACCTCGGCATTGGCGGTTATGCCCCAGGCTGTTCTTTTTGGCAAAATGCTCGAAGGTGGTGCTGGCCCCAAAATCAACCGCTTTGCAACAGCTGCAATAGGCGCAACTCGGTTTGAATTTAAACTCAATTCTAACAAATACGCAATAATCAACCAATCACTTTTGTATGTAACTGATAAAGATGCCATTGATGTTTTCAAAAAAGAGTCAGGATATATTGATCCTACTTACCGGGCCATGTCAAAATCCTTTGAAAAAGCGAGTGCCACCCTTATTAAATCCACAACTTCGGCAATATCCGAGTCCTTTTTACCAAAGGATGCTGGTGGTGAACACTGGCCATATTTTGAGGTAGGGCTGTTTTCCGAGAGGGCAGTTGCGGAATACGCAAACTCCGTATGGGTTGGGGTAAGCGAGCTCTATGAAAACTGCCGTGCACATGGTGCCAGGCTTGCGGATGGAATTGAACTCGGTACCCGCGACCGGGGCCAGGACATGTGGCCCAAGATGAAAGAAGACCCGGGCCGTGTACGAGCTGACCTTGTTTATGTAATGGGCTTCATGTATATAACCAATGACGGCCCATTCCCTACGGACAGGCAGCTTCTTTTAAGGGAAAAGCTTCATGGAATGTTCCCCCGCCAGTATCCAAGTCAATGGAACAACCGCAACACTGAAATTAAAAACGACAACCGGCCATATACAGACAGCCCTGTCTGGCTTATTAATTCTATAAATATGTACATCCGCGAAACAGGCGATACAAGCATATTGCTCGAAACAGTTCCCACAATAAGACTCACGGACCCTGATCACCCGGAAACATCGGGTATTACCGGGTGCTCAAAGACTTATCGTATTGCTGAAGTCATACGTGAGATATTCGCCAATTTTGAACGCAATGCAGCGGATTGCCCTTACGGAATTGTTCAGGTTTTGTATGGTGATTGGGCGGATCCTTTTGACATGTTCGGGACATCACAAGTGAGGAATGCTGCAACACGTGGGCAGGGAAGGGGAGTGCAGGTCAGATTATCGGCCCATGTTTTTAGCACGCTAATCGAAACAATCGACATATTTGAATCAAGAAAAGTTTTATCTTCCTTTAATGAAACAGGCATCCACATAAATACCGGTAAATTAAAAAGCTTTTCAAATGAGCTGCGGAAAAACATAGTTAAAGTTGCATGGGAAGATGGGCCAAAAGGGTTTCCATCAGCTTTTCTGGATTTCATTCATGAATTAAAAGTTGATGGAACAACACCTGATTACGCATCAGGGGAAACCGGATACACGCTTGGCTCATATCTTGGCAGGGATTCCGACGGAATCAAACGCCGGGAATTGACAGCGCAATCATTCTGTCTTAAAATGCTCTATACAAAGCGGCAATATCTTGAAGATGTCCCTGGCTCTGATGAAATCATCCAAAAGATATTATACACGGTTGATAAACTGTTTTATAATGACAAGCTAGGGCTTGTCATGTTTACAAAGCCGATAGCAAACAACAGAGACTCTGTTGAACTCATGGGCAGGATGGGTGTCTTGCCTGCCGGCTGCGCTGAAAACGGGGAATATCACCATTGCCAGGTATTTATGCACAATTACAGACTTGCGATCCCCGGACAAATTGATACTGTTTGGCGTCAATTCAAACCCATGATGTCCGCGCTACGCGATGAAGGGCTTGCAGGCCCATTTGAAACACCATGCACTTCATATATATCTGATGTTAATGATCCGCATTTCGGCAAGGGCATGTATTTCGGATTGTCCGGGTCAGTTGACTGGATAATAGAGATATTCCAGACCATTGCAGGAGTCAAACTTGCATTGCATGACGGTACTTTACCTGCTGTAAGCATATCACCCAATTTGCCATCTGTCCTTGATCACAATCTTTCTTTTCGCCGCATAATACACATGTCAGAAGGCATCTGTAAATACAGGCAGATACCATTTTCACTTGAAATAAGCAAACAGGGTTCGGGTAAAGTTTTAAAGCAAACGCTGGTTACTATAAACAACGAGCCAAAAGAGAGGCCGGAAGTTACAAATTTAAAAGACATGCAGAAACTTGATATTAAAATGACTTATATTTTCAGCAAATAGGATATGCCGGAAACTTTTAACTGTTCAGGCATCTTTCCGGCCCCTCGATACACCAGCCGGTTGCCGAGTGTCCGCCGTTGGCGGATGTATCGAGGCACCCGGCTGGCACTCGGGGACCGGCAAGACGCCTGAACAATTACGTAAACTTTTATAATCGATGTCTTATAATGAAAGGAGGCCTTGATGGCCACAACCAAGATTATTAAGCAGCTTGCAAAGAAGCACGGTACCCCCTTATTCGTCGTTGATCACAATATTCTGCGCAAGAATTATGCAACCTTCAAAAAATACCTCCCCCGTGTGCAGGCTTATTACGCTGTCAAGGCCCTTCCCGAATCCGCGGTTGTTAAAACGCTATTCGATTGCGGCGCAAGTTTTGATGTAGCCTCAATGCCTGAATTCAATATTGTCCATGAGTATATCAAAGAGATGCCGGCCAAAGAGCGGCAGGATTGGATTTGGGACAAGATCATTTACGCTCATACAATTAAGGCAAACGAAACCTTAAAGGAGCTGGATCAATACAAAGCCCTGGTGACTTACGATAACAGCGAGGAAATCCTTAAGGTTAAGAAATACGCGCCTCATGCAGGGCTTGTTTTACGGCTTAAGGTGCCGAACACCGGTGCCATGGTCGAGCTTTCCTCGAAATTTGGTGCTGCTCCGGGCGAGGCTGTTGATTTAATCCTTGAAGCTGAAAAGGCGGGGCTTGTTGTTGAAGGCTTAAGTTTCCATGTCGGAAGCCAGACAACGAATTTCGACAATTATGTTCAGGCAATAAACCTTGCGGCAAATATCTTTCAGGAGGCAAAGGACAGGGGGTATACGAAGATGAACCTGCTTGATATTGGCGGCGGGTTTCCCGCTCCTTATGATGCCACGGTAAAACCTTTTCGAGAGCTTGCAAAGAAAATAAACTCTGAGATTGATCGCTTATTCCCAAAAGACATACAGATTCTTGCGGAACCCGGCAGGTTCATGGTTGCAACAGCCGCTGTATCAGTTACAAAAATCATTGGCAAGGCCGTGCGTGACGGCAAGCTTTGCTACTATATTGACGATGGTGTTTATCATACCTTTTCCGGTATTCTGTTTGACCATTGCCAGTATCACTTTAGTTCGATAAAAAAAGGCCCTCGTCAGATTTGCACAGTTTTCGGTCCTACATGCGATGCGCTGGATGTTGTTTCAATGTCAGAAGAATTGCCAGGTGATCTTATGCGTGGAGACCTTCTTATAAGCAAAAACATTGGCGCTTATAGCGGGGCGTCTTCAACTTATTTCAACGGATTTCCCCCGGCAAAAGTGGTGCATATTAATCAGTGAGTGAGCGCATGGGGTAAGGATGATTAGCGGCAAAGCCAATCTGACAAAGGCATTAGTCGTATTCGTCCTTTAACTGCGGAATCATTTTTTGTAATGACAGTTACAGTGGTATCTTTCGGCAAAATCTTATCCAGCCAGTCGAATTCCATGATTGTCACATGATTCTGGTACTTCACCTCAACTATTTCAGGCGAGACAAAATCAAGTTCTTTTCTCCCCATCCAGTATTGCAGGGAGCTAGGTCTGTTGTCATGCAAAAGGTCAGATGCAACAAGAGTTTCAACCAAAGCACCCATTATAACAGGATCTGCGAGTCTTTTCCTGGCATCCGAAAATGACTCATCAAACCCCAAATCATAGTCAGAAAAAAGATGATAAAGAAACGGATCCGCAGGATAAAACTTCCTGTTTTTTCTTGGAACAGAAACGGATTTTGCAGGTTCGGACCAGTAGCAGCACGACAAGGCAAATATCCTTTGTAATAATTCGAGATATTTCTCGCCAACAACATTGGAAGTAAGTCCGGTATCTCTGGAGAATTTCTGAACGCTGAAAGGTGTACCCACATGCTTTACAATGCCATGCAGCACAAATGGAAGTGTTTGTGAGGCTTGCCTTTGCTTGTAAAAAGCCCCTTGAATCCAGGAGGAATATATTTGATAAACATGCTCTGGAATTATACCCTGCTTCAAATATTCATTTATACTCCAGGGCCATCCACCAGTGACGCAAAATTCCTCAATGGTCAGAATCGACTTGACATCACAATACCGAACCGGCAGTAGTTTAAAATCAACCGGATGTCTTCTACCTCGTCTTCCAGGGAGAAGGTCCAGACCTTCGACAATATCAGCGGATGAAGAACCGGTACAAATAAACAGGCTGTTTGATAATAATCCCCGATCCGCAAGACTTTTAACCGCAAGCCACCATTTGTCAATTACCGGTAATTCATCTGTAAGGATAATGGAATAGTCATGGGATTCATTGATAAATTTTTCCAATTCCGCTTCAAATGCAAACCTGTTTTGGAAACGTTCAGCATGATATAGTACTATTCTGTTACCAGGAATTCCTTCATAAAGACATTTCTTTGCAAATTCAAGGAGAAATGTGGATTTGCCAACCTGCCTTGGCCCCCGGATAACGATTATACCCGCTGGATTAATCGGGATTTCTTTGACCAAATTCTGAGTATGAACAAGCTCTGTTTTCTGGTTATGAATTTCAACCAGCTTGGGTTCCGCAGTTTCCCAATTTTCTGAAAGTAACCATGGTTGGTGTCGCATAACAATAATATATATTATATGATATTCAATATCAAATATTATGATATTCAATATTGAATATCATAATATTCAAACAACTGTTTTGCCAATACAATTTTATTTTGAGTTGATTCTATAAAAACCTGTATATTGCTGTTAAATAACAGGATGCATATGATCGGATCACCTGTTAATTTTCTTCTTTGCCTTTAATGGGAATTTCTTATTATTGCTTTTAACCATGCTAATTTTCTCTTTTTTCTTAGGTTTTTTTACTGGCTTTGGCATTACAGCAATCATGGGATTGGCTGCTGATACTGTGACTGTTGCCGTTGATTCCGCAAGTTCTGTTTCAAGGCTTCGCACAGTACCGTTAAAAGAATCCTTGCTCCCTGGTTTGATTTCCTTTATATCTGTTGGAAGTCCGATTTTATCCAGAATAGCGATGAAAGGTTCGGGGTCCAATTCCTCTACATTAACCATTGTCTTTGGGTCCCAGATACCCTGGGCAACCAGCATGGCAGCAGCAACCGGCGGAACACCCGCTGTGTAGCTTATGCCCTGGGATTCAACCTCTTTGTAGCATTTTTTATGGTCAGAAACCTGATATATAAATACTTCCCGCTTCTTACCATTTTTTGTACCCTTGACAAAATTACCAATACATGTGTTGCCTGTATAATTTGGGGCGAGTGTCTTGGGGTCAGGGAGAAGCGCTTTTACAACCTTTAATGGCACTACTTCCTGTCCTGTGGTAAGCTTTACCGGCAAATGGGAGAGAAAGCCGAGTGTGCGGAGCACGGTAAAAACATTTATGTAATGGTCGCCGAACCCCATCCAGAACCTGATGCTGTTTGCATCAATGTTCTTGGAAAGAGAATGGAGCTCATCGTGACCATTCAGATAAATCGGCAAGGGGCCCACAACCGGAAAATTGTACATTCGCTTAACCGAATGCGTGGGGTATTCGCACCATTTGCGGTTAATCCACGTCCAGACCTTGATAAATTCCCTGAAATTGATCTCAGGGTCAAAATTCGTGGCAAAATAACGTCCATGCCGGCCTGCATTGACATCAAGGATATCAATTGTGTCTATTGTATCGAAATAGCGTTTGCGTGCCAATGCACAGTAGGCATTTACAACTCCCGGGTCAAACCCGACGCCAAGTATTGCTGTAAGCCCCTTTTCTTTGCAGCGATCAAGGCGTTTCCATTCGTAATTGGCATACCAGGGAGGCGTCTCGCATACCTTGTCCGGTTCCTCGTGTATTGCAGTGTCAAGATAGGCCGCACCGGTGCCAAGGCACGCCTCAAGTATGGACATGTTAAGAAAAGAATTGCCCAGATTGATCACAATCTCGGAATTTGTCTCGCGGATTAGGTTCATTGTGGCGTTTATGTCAAGGGCGTCTATCTGCCGAGAGTAAAGCCTTTTTGAAGTGTCTTTTACATGGTTTTTTCTTTTAACGCTCTCGATTATCTCATCGCATTTTGACAAAGTCCGTGATGCAATGCAGATATCACCGAGAACATCATTATTCATGGCTGCTTTGTGCGCAGTAACATGGGCGACACCACCGGCGCCTATGATAAGAACATTTTTTTTCATGACAACTCCTTTTTTATGCTTTTTATTTGTTATGATAAACTCGCAACGTAATCATTATATGTGAACCTTCTGATGGTTTCAACTTTACCATTAAGTCTTTTCACGCAGATTGAAGGCATGGGCATGCCATTGAACCAGTTTTTTTTCACCATTGTGTAACCTGCTGCATCCCCGAAACAGACAACATCTCCTGGTTTGAGCCTTTTTTTAATTGAATAACACCCAAAGACATCTCCGGCAAGACAGGAGCGGCCCGCTATCATGACCTGGTTCTTTCCAGGTACTGGATAGGTGAGTCTTGCTGTTGTTCTGTAAATCAGGTGATCCAGCATGTGTGCCTCAGTTGAGGCGTCGACAATTGCAATCTCTTTTCCATTATTAACAACATCAATGACACTCGTAATAAGATCAGCGGAACCTGTTATAGCGGTTTCACCTGGCTCAAGATATATGTTTACTCCAAATTCCTTGCTTATTGATTTTAGCAAAGAGCAGAATTTCCCAATCGGGTAGCCTGGTTTTGTAAAAAAGAGCCCTCCGCCGAAACTTACCCATTCCATTTGTTTTAGTATGCTCCCATATCGTCTGCATATCATGGTCAGGTTTTCTAAAAGGTTGTTGAAATCATCATTTTCGCAGTTAAAGTGAAACATTAACCCGCTTATTCCATAAGATGCTTTTTCAAGGTCTTTCATGTTGCATACACCAAGGCGTGAATGTTTTCGAGCAGGGTCTGCCAGGTCAAAATGCGAATAGCTGAAACCTGGATTTACCCTAAGCCCGATTTTGAGATTTGGCACTATGGATGAAAACGAATTCAGTTGAGATATTGAGTTGAATATAATTTTGTCAGCATATTTCCCGACTTCCAGAACATCATCTTTTGTAAATCCGACACTATAAGCATGTACCTCTTTCCCAAACTTCTCGCGTCCTAGCCGTGCCTCATAGACGCCGCTGCTTGTTGTTCCATCCATGTATTTGCGCATCAGATCAAACACAGACCAGGTTGAAAAGCATTTTAGTGCTAACACGGATTTTGCGCCTGAAACATCACGGACATGCTTTATTATCTTCAGGTTCTTAAGAAGCTTTTTCTCGTCAATTAAATAATATGGGGTAGGGAGTTTGACCATTTTAATTTAAAAAAATATACACTTTGTAACTGTTATCACAAGTGATTTACTATAACCCAAATTAAGCAAACCCGCCGCACGGAGGCGGCGGGCAAATATGCATAATTAATTTACTTAAGTACATCCACAGCCAATTGGGCCACACCGAATGGGGGCATGATGTAAACCCCATTTGTTTCTTTACGGCATTTTAAAAGAAGTTCCCGTGCAATGGATACGCCTTCTGCCATGCCTTCTTCCTTTGATTTGCATTTTTCCATACGTTTGCGAAGATCAGAAGGAATCGTCATGCCGGGTACCTCGTTATGAAGGAATTCCGCATTCTTGAATGAAAATAAAGGGAGAATTCCAAGAAGTACGGGTATATTTTTGATGGCCTTAAGCCTTTTCATAAATCGTTCAATAAGAGAAACTTCAAAAACCGGCTGGGTCATTATGAATTGAGCGCCTGCTTCGATTTTCCTTTCAAGCCTTCCCATTTCTTCGTCAAAATTGGTTGCGCCAGGGTTTGCTCCAACGCCTATGAAGAATGACGCTGGTCTTCCTATATCGCTGCCAATAAGATCGTTTCCATTGTTAAGCCTGGTTGCCATTGATGTAAGACCTATGGCGTCAAAGTCGAATACAGCCGTTGCTTCGGGATAATCGCCGAGCTTTGGGCGATCTCCGGTCACAAGGAGGACATTATTCATCCCAAGAGCAGCGGCACCCATGAGGTCCGCCTGCAAGCCTATTATGTTTCTATCGCGGCAGCAGAAGTGAATGATTATATCCGCTGATATCTGCTCGCGTAGCTTGACTGCCATTGAAAGCGGCGACATTCGCGATGTGGCCCTCGGCCCATCAGCAATATTGATTGCATCAACCCCTGCTGCAATAAGCAGTTTGGCTGATGCAACCTGCTTGCTGCAATCAAGGCCCTTTGGCGGGTTGACCTCAACAGATGATACGAATTTGCCTTCCATGATTTTACGGGCAAGTGTGGAACGCTCACTAACAGGGACTTGTTTTACATGCTTGTCGGTTTTGCACTCGGATTTGACTTTGATGTCGGTTGTGGCGAGTCTTGGCTGAATGGAGGTTATTACGTTGCGCATTTCTTTAATGTGGGCCGGGGTCGTCCCGCAGCAGCCGCCAACAAGCCTCACGCCGGCGCGTATCATGCGGCCCGAGTATTCGCCTATGTATTCGGGTGTGGAAAGATATAACATGCGGTTGCCCACCTGTTCGGGTTGACCGGCATTAGGCATGCACGAAACAGGTTTTCGGACATTCTTGAGGATGAATTGTATGGCTTCAAGAAGCCCTGCCGGTCCGCTGCTGCAGTTTAAACCTACAACATCAGCATCCATGCAATTAAAGCGCTCTGTTACCCTGGCAAGATGTGCCTCCATTGAAGAGAGACCTTCATCCGCGGAGGAACGGTATTCGTCCATTGCTATTGAAAGCTGCGCGATTATTGGTATGCTTGTTGTTTTTCGAATATCCGATGCAGCACGCTCCAATTCAACTATATCATGAAATGTTTCAAGCAGAATAAGATCAGCCCCTGCATTTGAGAGTACAAGAGCCTGTTCGGCATACAGACGACCGGCTACTTCAGGAGATAATGCGGATCCAACCGGGCCAATTGAACCTGCAATGTAGATTGGTTTTTCATCAGCTGCTTTTTTAGCAAGCATAACCCCCGCACAGTTTATGGCTTCGAACTGATCATTAAGCCCGAAGGAATTGAGCTTGGCCCGATTAGCGCCGAATGTATTGGTTTCAAGAATGTCGGCCCCGGCCTTAACATAAGAAGAATGGATTTCAAGTATTTTATCGGGCGATGCAAGGTTGAGATTTTCATAACACTGATTAATAAAAAAACCTGATCTGTATAATTCAGTTCCCATTGCGCCGTCAGACAGAAGGATTCTTTTCTTCAAAGCGTCAACAATGTTTTCCATGATAAATTCCTTTTAGAATAGAGTATAGCTTTGCATATAAAATAAATAATCTGCTTTTATATATGCATTCATTAATGTTTATTTTAAGTAAATACTCTGTTTCTTTTTGCCTTTAATACACTTTGCCGGTCCCTGAGTGTCCGCCGAAGGCGGATGTATCGAAGGGCCGGTAATGTGTATCAAGAGCCTGGGGGCTGAGCATTTAAAACAATGAGATTTTACTTTATAATCGCTATTTTAGTCATGGCGACCTCTATTTTCAGTAGTGATACTGTTATGAGGCAATTGTTTGTTGTACAGGGAGACAATCTCTGGTTTGGTAATTCAAAAGGCCTTTTCAGGTATCAGAATGAGAATGAATACCTGTCAATTGTTAAAGATTTTGCAATCACAGACATCTATTCTGATGAAAATACAATCTGGGCTGGAACCGAAAAAGGGCTTTTTTACGCTGATTTAAAATATTTGAACTGGCGGTCATACGGCAAAACCGAAGGGCTGCTTTCTGATACTATTGTGCGGGTCACATCCGACATGGATTATGTTTATGCAGCAGGCCCGCATTCCCTTTCCAGGCTGGACAAGCTTGTGGAGCAGTGGGAAGGAATGGGCAATTTATCCTCCACCCGGATTTATGATTTGTATTCTGATCAGGATTTTCTTTGGGTTGCAACAGGTGATGGAATAGATCGTTTTAATAAGCAGTATCAGAAGTGGGAACATTTTTCGGGAAATCAGGAAGGATTGTCAAATAAGGTGCCTTCGTGTGATATACTTTAATGGATGTATATGGGCGCTTCATACAAGGGGATTTTCCAAGTATAATGACAAAATGAAAACCTGGATCTCAATAAGCGTCAAAGATGGCCTGCCTGATGCTGACATTAAAGGTTTACTCCAGGATGCATCTTATTTATGGGTCAATACGGACAGAGGTGTGTTTCGTTACAACAGCGACAATGAGGTATGGGAAAATTTCTCCATCAACACACCAATAGAATCGCAACGAATAAACGACTTTTCAATATCAGGCAATATCTCATTTTTTGCAACAGACAGTGGTATTTATTCCTATAAAGAGGATGTCCGTAAGTGGACTTTATATACACGAAATGATGGTTTGTTTTCAAATAAACAGCAGATGATAATCGCTGCTTCTGGTTACTCACTAACAATTAATAACGATATCCTTAACATTTATCGTGCTGATGAAGACTTGTGGACTTATAAAAGGATAAATGTTGGAACAGGGCAAAATGGAGCAACTTCCTGGAAAGCATATTCTGATGAAAGGGGTATCGGTGCCTCAGCGCCCCAGGGCGAAAGTGTAAATATTCTGGGCCGTGCATATTTAAAAATGAAGCATAAATTTGATCTTCCTGCACCAGTTGCGAATAACTTTTCAGATTACATTTCATCGCCAACGGACCCTAAGTTCAATCATTTCCAATACTGGTGGACCAAGGCACAACTGAACATGAATGCGGATCTCAAGGATGGACGAAATATTCTGGGTGCTTATGATAATACTGATCCATCAGGTTATTTACGTTATTCGGCTGGTTTTTCCGGTGCACCTGACGATAATTTGCGCATTGCCAGGATAAGTGATAAAGAGAAAACAGATTACTTTTTCAGCACCCTTATAAACCCGACCTATCTTGATGGCGCTGGGGTAAAAACGCAGTTCGGTAAAAGGGTCGGGGATAAAAAGCGCAGTCGAATAAACGCAGGCGCCTGGGTTGGAAAACAGAGGACCCTTTTCAAAACACGTCTTGTTACGTTTCAGGAGGATAATTTCTATTTCCTTGAGGCATCGAACATCATCAATGAAACCGTGGAGATAAAGATTGATAATGAGATTATTGACCCCCGGGACTACAGCATTGAACGGACTCTTGGTATTCTTACATTCAAGGATGAATCGCGGGTAAACCCCGAGTCTCGCATTGAAATCTCATTTCAGTACGAACCAAGCGTGGATGATTTTACAGGGGATATCGCATCTGCCGAAGAAATGATTGTGATGAACGATAACCTTGCAATAGGAGGCACCGGAATCATTCGCAGAAAAAATGAACCAGACCCTCCTGGAACAGGAGAAGCTCAGAACATCCTTTCAGCAGGAAGCATAAACAGTGCAATAGAATATAAATCAAAGGATAACAGCATATCATTTCATGCGTATCCTGAAGTGTCAGGAAGCTATAATGATTCAATTCTTTATGCGAAACAGGGAAATGCGGGAAAGATCAGTCTGGATGCTGTTGCTAATAAGCTTAAGATAAAAGCTGATGGAAAAGTTTTGTCGGAAAATTATGAAAGTGTGGCAGAAGACAACACTGTTTATGGCCGTTTGAATCATGAGCTCTCCTCTGAGGCAATTTACGACATTACGCCTAAAATGCCTGTAACGCTCCGAGGCAGGGTTGTTGACGCAAGATTGGGAAATGAAAAGAGTGGAAGCCTTGAATATCTTTATTCACCAATTGGAATGCCGTCAATAAAGCTTAAAACCATGAGCCAGTTCATCAATAACTTATCAGCCTCCACAGCAACTGATTCCATGAATACTGAACGGCTGAATGGAAGAGTTGAGACTGAATGGGACCTTCCTGAAACAATTTGTTCCAGAGCATACATGAAAAGTATTTATATCAATAGTTCTTATGATTTTGATGAAATAGGAGAGGACAGCCTTTCTCAACATCGCAACCGAAGAAACCACAATTTGTTTCTAAGATTAAGGGTATCGCCTTTCACAAAACTCATGCTCGAAACTAAGACTATTGTAAGGTACACAGGAAAAGAGGATGATGATAATAATTGGATAGGCCTGAGCCGGCGTTTAAGGCCCGAGTTTATCATTTATTCGCAGGAGCTCATACCTGGAATCACGGGTTATGGAAAATACCGCATGGACCGTTCAAATTATTTTCCTGGTGACACAACTCTTCGAAGAAACGAAGATCGCGTAAATGGAAACATTCTATTTATTCCAGGCGTATGGCTGCCTCTTTTAAATCCCTTTCAGCTCAATACCGGCTTCAGCCTTGCATCAGAAGATTCTTCCATGATCCATCCTGGCGCACCTATTGCAAACTCGAACCGCGATACAATATTTACAGATCGCGTTTCAAAGGCCTTTGTTTTAAGCCCGTCAGCTTATTTCGGACAGGATGTAAGGCTTGTTGTCAAAGGCGAATGGACAACCGAGGACAACTTCAATCGGTTAGCGGAAAAAGGGTTCAAAATTAACAATGATTTTGATTTTTATTTCCGGGAAAGAAAAACCAATATGCTTTTTGAGTACGATTATAACCGTGATTCCACTCAGGATTCATTGCAGGGATTTGTATCTTCATCCAGACACTTAATTCAGACCAAATGGACTGAACGCTGGATACCGGGTTTAAGGAGTGAATTTAACATCGGAGCGTCTCGTCAATGGTCTGATACCTTGAGTGATGATCGGACAGATGCTTTCTTTTTCAACGTACTTTTTGACTGGCGCACATCGCGGTTTGTCAGGGAGTTCAGGATTCAGGAGAGGCTGGGCCCTGATTTTATCAGGGGCCATGCATTCAATCTATCTGATTATGATGCTTCACTGGAAAACAAGCTGGATTTGAGTCTTAAGGCAGGGCGAAATATTTACGCAAGGCTCCTTTTGAACCTTGTATATTTATTTGATGAGAAGCTATTAAAGTATGACATGGCGGAATTCAAATTTACCCTGGTCTTCTAGGAATTGAAAATCGAATGGCAGATGTTTAATTTATAGGTTATATGAAAAAGGACGAAATGTCAAGACGTAGCTTTGTAAGCCGCACAATTACGGCTGCCGCCGGATTTGGCATAGCAGCTTGTGACAAGCGAACCTCCCTTGGTCCTGATTTACGCGCGCCATCAGCTCCTACCGGCCTTGTTGCAGCGTATAGGGCCTCTGGAATTGTTCAGCTTGCCTGGAACAAACACCCACTCACGGACTTTATGGGCACTCGTTCTGAGAAAAGCGTATGCTATCATGTATACCGTGACAACATTCGGATAACCAATGAACCTTTGTTTGTTAATGCTTTCACTGATACGCAAATCATTCGGGATGTGAAATATGTTTACGCTGTCACGGCAATTGATGCTGCTGAAATTGAGAGCGTCTTTTCCATTCCCGCTCAGGTCATGATTGGCGGAAAAACAAAGCTGTCGGTATTTAAAAGCGAATCAATTGCCTCGGGGAACATCATAAATGCCGATTCTGTAAAAGCAATACTGGAAATGGCAATCTCGGATTTTACCGGCATAAGCGACATAGGCAAAGCTTATGAATCTTTTTTTCCGGGTTTAAGTGTTGAAAAAACAATCGGCATTAAAATAAACTGTCTGGCGGGTTCGGCATTTTCAACGCATGTGCAGGTTGTGGATGCGTTTGCAGCAGACTTGACCCAAATGCTTAATGGTACCTTCCCTGCTTACAATATAATTGTCTTTGATGATCGTGAACCGCAAATGAATATGGCCGGGTTCCGGCAGAGGGATGTGGCTGGTAAATACAGGATCATTACAACCAGCTGGTCTTCCGAGGGCCATATAATTAATGGATCAAAACAATATTTAAGCGCAGTGGTTCAGTCAGTTGATTACCTTGTAAATGTCCCTGTCCTAAAAATCCATCCTGAATCAGGAATCACATTTTCATTAAAGAATTATTACGGTTTGATTAATTATCCCAGCGCGCTCCATGGAAATGGCTGTGATCCCATGATTGCCGATGTATATGTCCTGGCAAGGGAAAAGACCCGCCTTATAATAGGCGATGCCATTTTTGGTTCATATATCGGGGACAATACAACATCACCCAACATTATACCAGCACCTAAATCTCTTTTTGTCGGGACCGACCCAGTTGCAATGGATTTATACGCCCTTTGGCGTATCAATAAAGAAAGGCAAAACAAGGGTGTTCCGGTTATTTCAAGCGGACCTACTGGCATGGCCCGTCACATTACCACAGCGGGCAATTCACCGTATTATCTTGGCGATATTGATTTTGTCCCTTCTGATGGAATGGAAACAGTTGTATGACAGGAAGAAAATGGTTTCTTTGCCTTGTTGTTATTAACTTGCTTCTTTTGAATAGCTGTCATAAAAGCGTAAGTCCTGGTGCAGGAGCTGACCCCATGGACATTTTGCCTGTAGACAATGATATCAGCGGATTCTTGAAAAAAGGAAATGCCGCAGTCATGACAGATGCCAAAAGTATATATGATGCCATTGACGGAGCTGCCGAGAAATATGTGGAACTGGGGTTTGTCGAAGGGGTGTTTCAAAAGTACAGCAACGGGAGTTCTGATGTGGATGTGTCTGTATTCAATCAAAGCACAAACCAAAACGCCATGGATGTTTTACAGGAGTTTTATCCGGGTTCGCCTGAAGTGCTTGCTTCGGGCCAAGTGACCATGGTTGTGGATCACGGACTTATGACAGGTTATTCCATCCACTATGTCAAAGGCAGTTTCTATATGCGTATTGACACAAGAGAAAAGACGGATTTCCTTTTGAACATGGCAAAGCAGTTTTGTCTTAATATAGGCGCAAAGATTGAACTTAATTAAGAGGAGGTTTTCATGGTACAAAGAAACAGTGTTTTAATCAAGAGAATGGTTGTTTTAACAGGTGCTTTGGCAGCAGCTTTACTATTTGTCTGGTGCGGGAATAAAAAAGATGACAATCCCGCTGCTTCAGTTACTGTGCAAAAGCCTCTATTGTCCCGACTTCTGCCAGTTGACAATATAGTGCAGGGGTGGGTCAAAGGATACAAGGGCAATTGTAACAGCGGCCTTGCCTTGACGGATTCTGCTTTATACTCTATCATTGACGGTGGCGCCGAGGTGTATATCAAACGTGATTACAGGGGAAGCGCTTATGGAGGATATTCAAAGGACTCCGGCAAAATCTGTATTGAAATATATGATCAGGGAAGCATTGACAGTGCCAGGTCGCTCTTCAATTATATCTATGCCAGCCCTGATTGCGATACGCTTAAAGCATTGGGTGATACTGCGAGGGTGGATACTTTTTCCTGGAACATGGAGATGACAAAAAACAAATATTTTGTGCGCATGTATTTTTATGAAAAGCAGTTGCTTCCGGTTGTAAGGTTATTTGCAAAAGCGATTACTGACAGTGTCGCTGCAAACCCATAAGCGGATGAATCTTACATTATTATTTTGCTAATGTAAACCTGCCATGGAGTACATCCTTACCCATTGTGATGTTTACAATGTAAACACCTGGGGTTGCGGATTTACCGTCATTTGTACATCCGTTCCATGCCGCATGGTTACATGCACCTAAAACATCTGACTTGTCTCTAAACATCAGTTTGCCCTGCAGATTATAAACCTCCACAAGGGTTTTCGTACCCACTAGAGAGACCGGTGTCCAGAATTCAAAATAAGCATTATGCCTTGCAGGATTGGGATAAACCAATAACTTAAACCCGGATAATGGTTTATCTGAAATGGATTCAGTTGCTGTCATGCTTACACCATTTATAATTCGCTGTATATTCATTTGCGCTTCGTCAATGGTGCCGATGTTGTAAACTGTTGAAAGCGAACCTGCCACACCTCCAGAGGCTTGCAGATATACCGGCAGGGCGCTTACAGCATAGGAACTTTTACGGTTAATTTTTTGTACCTTGATGGCCTGAAATTCAGTGCAACCGGGTCAGTGCTCATTATTATGGTGTCTGCGCGAGTTGAACCCGTACTCGGGTCCATTGTCTTTGCGTAAGTTGAAAAATTATCAGCGGAACCTCCGGGGCCATGTCCCTGGTTTAAAGCATAGATTCCGCCGAAGACCGTTAGGACGGTTTTATTGTAAACCGGCCCGGTACAATTGATGTCACGATGATACTCTGGAAAATTCCCTGAATGGTTTGGTGAGTAGGTTCCGAAATGGCTTTTAAATCCCATGGTGACACTGCCGTATTCGCTTCCATGACCGCGGATACCCGGCACATTGATTAAATATTGACAATTATAAAGGGTGTCGGCATACGCCCTGTCACCAGCACCTGGATCATCATCATGTGTGTTTAATGAATCCTGTGCAATTCTATTTATAGGGGATGGGAAAAGGTCTGAGGTGTATCCGGCCCCATCAAAAGAGCCTCCGCCCTGTGATTCGTACATGTATATATTGCCGGCAGGGAAAGTGCCATTATCCAAAGGCATCAGTTTAAGCCCCTCTGTGATTCCTGCAACTACAAAGGGATGGGGCGGAACCTCCTGATTATAATTAAAATTCACTTTAAGCGCAATTTTAGTTGAGGCTGTCAAGGTTGGAAAGAGTGATTTCCATGCTTCACCAACGGTTGTCTGGCCGGTAAGCTGCTTTATGGCATCATCAACCATTTTCATTAAAATTGTTTTATCGGAGTCGGAACCATTGTTTGTTCCAGCTGAATGCGTGTTGTTATAGTTGATAACAACCCTTCCCGGCCATTTGTTAAGCGGGCTCGGTGAAGCAACAATCTTTGATGCTGAGAGCGAAAGAATTACCGGTGCCAGTGTGGATAAAGCAGCTGCGCCAGTACTTGCCTTTAAAAATGTCCTTCGGCTGAGATTTCCTTTTTTATTCATTTCAATACCCATTTGTTAAATGTTTGTCCTGATAAAATTACTATTAATAAGGCAAAAAGCAAGTTTATCAAAATAAATTTACTTTAATAATCCTTGAGTAAGCTCGGCAATGGTTATCACATAGCGCTTTCTGCAGTAATCACAGAAAACCTCAAGGTCTTTCTTTTCCTCTATGATTTTACCCACTTCATAAGGGCCTGTTGCACGGATGGCGTTTAAAACTTTATCAACCCCGCAGGTGCAATAAAATCTTATGGGCGTTTCGCGTATTATGTCGAATTTAAAACCCGAAAGAATTTCTTCAAGAATTTCTTCGGGTTGTTTGATTTGCTCAGTAAAATCCCTGAAATTGCCTAAATCAATTATATTGTTTTCGACCTTGTTAAGGTCATCATCAGTAAGTTTTGGCAGCGCTTCAATATAGAATCCATAGCATTTTAAGACATCATTATGATTAAAATGGGTTGCAACAGCAACTGAAGATTTGATCTGCTCGGAATTAAGTAGATAGTCAGCCACCATGGGCCCAATATAAGGCGAACCTATTTCAACAACTCCATTATACGGGGGGCTGTGTAAATCAAGTTTCTTGACAACGGAAAAGGTCCCGCTCCCAATCATGGGTAGTTTAAGCTTTGTGCTTACCTCTTCATCTTCAATATTGTGCCTGGAAATCATGGCGCGCACAAAGCCGTCAGGAGTTGCGTCGGAATTCATCAGGCCAATTATGCCGCTGCTTTCAATACGTACGGATATTGCACCGTTCTTTATGTTTGATGCAAGAAGGACTGCAGCTGCGGCAGTATCGCATAAATATGCACCCATCTGTTGTGAGGGCTCGTGCTGATGGAAAAGGGTATTTGCTGTTTCAGCCATTGAAACAACAGAGCCGCGAAATTCGGCCTCAGATGCAACAAAACGGATTAGTTTATCAGCCATGATACTTACCTTCCATTATTACTTGTTGATTTAAAATAGTTTCTTGAAGTATTTTATTAAAACTACAAAGTTTTAAAATCAAAGGAAATTTACAATGAGGAATACAAACAAATCAGCCTTTCTTAATAGTGCTCTTTTAGGGTGCGATTGGTATGTTAACTCTCAGGTTGTTAATCAAAAACCCTGGTGGGACAATAACCACGGTCGGTTTATTTATACAATGCATATTCCAACCGGTCTTATGGTCCGCGGTATATGCTGGACCCAGGCCAGGGGGATAATGTGTTGTTTGTCAGCTTATGAAAGTACAAATAACAAAAAGTATCTTGAAACAGCGGAGAGGGCCGCCCGGTATATTTTTAATCTTCAGGTCCTTGATGAACGTGATCCAAGGTCTTTTGGCGCTATACACGAGGAGATTTATTGTTCGGAAACATCATATATACGCGATGCTTCTGAAGCTACTGATGCGCTTGTTTGTCTTTATAGGATTACCCGAAACAGGGAATATCTTTACAGGGCCGAACTTTGGGCGGATTGGTGTATCAGGAACGCAATTCCCAAACATGGTCTTCCATTGCTACAATTTAATTTTATTAACGGCCAAAAAAAAGAAAGCGGTTTTTCCTTTTCAGGCGCTGTTGCAATGTCATTTTATCATCTTTACAAAGCAACAAAGAAAAGCAAATACAAGTCAGCATTCAAGAAAATTACAGATGCTTTTATAAAAAGATTTATTCGCAGTAAAGACGGCGCCATATTATCCGGTACTTTTGCTGCACATCATGCCGGCAAGGGAGCGGAAATCGGTGTGGCCATGAACGACGACGGGGGAGGGGTGCAATTGCTCCAGGCCTACAATCTTTTTAATAATATAACCCAACTTCAGATGGCTGTTAATTACGGTGATTACATTTTAAGGCAACCACTGCCGTACGGAATTTTCGCAGCGCATCCCGGGCGTTTTAATTTTCTTGTAGAGCTTTCCAATGTTACTGGCAACAGGAAGTACTCGGAGTATGTTAAGGCCAATATTGACTATATGCTCAAGCTTCAATACCTGAAGAAGGGCGATAAAATGGTTTATGGTGCTTTCAGGGGTGAGGATGAACCAGCAGAATGGTATGCCTCAAAAAAAGCCAAGGGCATTGAGTTTGTTAACAACAGGATGACTGCATATTCTGTAATGACCCTGTTCAAGATGCATGGCAAGGTTAAAGGGCCTTATTATTCTTCCCTTGCATGGTAGTTTTTATGAACAGCTGGAAAGTGTAAATAATCCATTCTTAAAATGGATAAAGTGCAAGAATGATGTTCGGGCAAAACGCCTATCAATTTTTCTGGGTATGTGGCAACATTTGCAAACGTTTCTTGC
>CAWHPS010000031.1:0-41475 GCA_963831235.1 uncultured Fibrobacterota bacterium | reverse complement strand
CAATTCAGCGCCTTGCAATGTCGCACAGATGTCTTCTTCATTGATAATGACCACAAGTTGTTCAAATGTTCCGGGATTTCAGTTTTATCCGCACTTTTAATCGGTTTTTTTCTATGCTTTTATTATCAACCGCAAACAACAATGAAAAAGTCCCTGGTCCCATGGGAGCCTAATTCTTACATCACACTTCAGCCTTTCGCCCATGCAAAAATTACCCTGCCTGCTGAACAGTATGCAAAGGAGACGCACCAGAAGCAATCCTCTCAGAATGCAGGTGTTGTATTACGTCAAAGAGCTGGGATTGCTATCGGTAATGTCAGCAATTACGGTAGTGGTGACATTAATGTTGCAGGGTAAGAAATAAAGGTGTTTTAAAATTGCTTTATGGAAAAGGGGCCATATCCGCAATTGCGGGAGAAAGGACTGTATCATGTCCGACTGTCAAGGATATCGACGCCGCGCTTCAGCAAATCGTTGGGCTCAAGCTTGACGGTCTTCCAAAGTTCGGTCGCCCGGGGCTGCCAACACATAAGTTTAACATTGGGTATAACGGTATTGGCAACGGGCAGTTGCTGGAATTGACGATTATATCCAGGAGCTTTCCAGCAAATCGCCTGCTAATTTAAGATCACTTACAATCTCGCAGCAAGCGAGCGGTCCTTTAAATACAGCCCAAGACCCGGCTTTTATCCCTTCTGATGCGGGGCTTGCTGGCCGAAGCGCGAAGGAGATCCACAAAGTCGTATTGAGCCATATTTCCGGCTTACGTGCTGAATACATGCTAAGGCTTCGGGTAAACCCAAATCTCGCGGGTAAAATAACAACCCGCTTTACTATTACATCTGCTGGAAATGTTCAATCTTGTATTATTCTCAAGAACACCATGAATGATAAAATGCTGGAACTCGCCATTGCCCGAAGAATTAAGAATTGGTTATTTGACCCCTGTGCCTCTTGCGGAAGTGCGATAGTGGTTTATCCTTTTTGCTTTAGCCAATGATAATTGTTCCAGTCGATTTTTTGTACCATCCCCCTTCCATCCCTGTTTGGAAGGGGGAAAGGGGGCATGTGCGCTAACTTATCAATCCCGCCGCACGGAGGCGGCGGGACTGTTTTGTATTCATATTCTTAGTGCCCGAGCCAGAGACGGCTCGGGATGTGGGTCTGAGGCGGGGCCGTTTCTGGCCCCGCCATCACATTTAAAGAATCCCATAGTTCAGTCCCGCCGCCGTGCGGCGGGTGGCAATTAAGTTAGCGCTTATGGGGAAAGGGGGATGGGTAACACAAGAGTTTGCATGTTTTATTTCCCTTATTTCACACCATAGCCCTTTTCATCTGAATATTTAATCTCATACTTACCCCCTTCATGTATGTTTCCCTTCAGAATTTCACCTGATATGAAATTCTCCACTTCGGACTGGATGAGTCTTTTAAGGGGTCGCGCTCCATAAATAGGATCAAATCCCTTTTCAGCAAGGTGCTGAACCACATTATTCTCAAATGCAATCTCAATATCTCTTGAAATTAGCCGTTGCTTAAGCCGGTTGAGCTGAATCTCAACAATGCCTTTGAACTCATTCTGCTTAAGCGGGTTGAAAATAATTATCTCGTCAATGCGGTTAATGAATTCCGGCCTCAGGTATTTCTTAAGCTCCTCCCGGATAATGCTTTCGTGGTCTTTTTGCTTTGCCCCGGTTAATATTTCACTTCCGATATTGCTTGTCATTATAAGAATGGTGTTTTTGAAATCCACCTTCCGTCCTTTGCCGTCCGTCAATATGCCGTCATCAAAAACCTGAAGCAGGGCGTTTAGTACCTCCGGATGGGCCTTTTCAATCTCGTCGAAAAGGATCACACTGTAAGGTCTTCTGCGCACAGCTTCTGTTAGTTGACCGCCTTCCTCGTATCCGACATATCCCGGGGGCGCGCCTATCAGCCTTGCAACAGAGTGCTTTTCCATGTATTCGGACATGTCTATACGTACCAGGGCTTTGGGGTCGTTGAAGAGAAATTCGGTTAATGTGCGGGCAAGTTCAGTTTTGCCAACACCTGTCGGGCCAAGGAATAAGAATGAGCCTGAAGGCCTGTCCGCATCAGTAATACCGGCCCGTGTGCGCCTAATGGTATCAGCAACAGCCTTTATGGCCTGATCCTGTCCCACAACCCGTTTGGCAAGTTCCGCTTCGGCAAAGATTAGTTTGTCTCGTTCGCTTGAAAGCATTTTTGATACAGGAATTCCGGTCCATGACGATACTACTCGCGCTATGTCCTCGTCATCGACTTCTTCTTTTAAAAGCCTTTCGGATTTGTCTATGGAATTGTATTCTTCATTAAGATTATTCAAATCCTTTTCAAGTTTCGGGATTTGCCCGTAACGAATTTCCGATACTGATGTAAAATCGCCTTTTTGTTCAAGAATTGATTCTTGTGATTTCAGTTCGTCAATCTTACTTTTGGTTTGCCGTATCTTTCCTATGATTTCCTTTTCACGTCCCCATTTTACTTTAAGCGTAGTAAGCGTGGATTCGATTTCAGCAGCCTTCTTTTTGTTTTCCTCCAGACGAACTTTGCTCGCATCGTCTGTTTCACGTTTCAATGCCTGTTCCTCTATTTTAAGCCTTGTCATTAAGCGCTGCTTTTCATCGATTTCACCTGGTAAGGAATCTATCTGCATTTTAAGGCGTGATGCTGCCTCGTCAATCAGGTCAATGGCCTTGTCCGGCAGGAAGCAATCCGATATGTATCTGTTGGATAATGTTGCGGCAGCCACTATTGCGTTGTCCTGAATGCGGACACCGTGATGCACATCATACTTTTCCTTCAAACCGCGAAGTATTGAAATCGTGTCAAGAACAGATGGCTCTGTCACATAGACTTTCTGGAAGCGCCTTTCGAATGCAGCATCCTTTTCTATGTGCTTCTGATATTCGTTTAGAGTTGTGGCACCGATACAGCGCAATTCTCCTCTTGCAAGCGCTGGTTTCAACATGTTTGCAGCGTCAATTGCTCCTTCTGCGGCCCCTGCGCCCACAATAGTGTGAAGTTCATCGATAAATAAGATTATTCCACCGTTTGATTTCTCAACTTCGTTTAATACGGCCTTGAGTCTTTCCTCGAATTCACCTCTGAATTTAGCTCCTGCAAGGAGCGAGGCTATATCGAGTCCGATGAGCTTTTTATTTTTCAAGCCTTCAGGAACATCACCTGAAACAATCCTCTGTGCAAGCCCCTCGACAATGGCTGTTTTGCCAGTGCCGGGTTCACCTATGAGTACCGGATTATTTTTTGTGCGGCGCAAAAGGACTTGAATCACCCTTCTTATTTCAGTGTCACGACCGATAACGGGATCAAGTTTTCTGTTTCTGGCCCGTTCAGTAAAATCAATTGAAAAGCGTTTGATTGCATTCATCTGATTTTCCGGCGTGGGGGTGTCAATTGTTTTTCCATTGCGCTGCTTTAAAATGATTTTCTTTAGCCGTTTTGAATCAAGCCCCATTCCATCAAGAATCCCTTTTAAGTCTCCGTTGCTTACATCAACAATACCCAGGAACATGTGTTCGGTTGACACATAGGAATCAGCCATTGATTTGGCAATTTCAAATGCATTGTTGAGCGCCTTTTGGCCGTTTCTTGATAATTGGGGTGAAGAAGCATCTCCGGATAATTTTGGTTTCCTGTTAAGCAGATTATCGAGGAGCCCCACTAGTTTTCCAGGGGGAATTCCGGATACATTTAACAGTTCAGGCACAATACCATCTTTTTGGGTGACTAACGAATATAGAAGATGTTCCTCTGTAAGTTCCGGATGTCCTCTATTTATGGCCAGATTCTTGGCATCATTTAAAACAAGTGATGCCATTTCAGTGAGTTTATTTAAATCCATTTTTTACCTCCACAAAACATTAAACAAAATCAATGCCGTAATAAATTGTGATATAGTGTATTGTTTTATAATTGGTTATGCGATAAGTAAATATTGGAAAACATCGAATGTCTCAGAATTGAACATTGGTAATTTAAAAACGAAAACCCGAAAGTAAGTTTACCTTCGAGTTTAATGAATTGTCATACAGAGCCAACTATTATTTTGTGGATTGTTACTTTGTTGAGATTCTGAAATCAGGGATGTTTAGTGGACATGGACAGTCATTAGCCGAGAAAGATATTTTCTTGATAGGTTAAGTCATCGATGGCGGTTTGAGCAAAAGACAAGCCGGCATATTGTGTGTCGACGAAACTTGAATACTTAAAATAGAATTCTATTTTATGCTACCTCACAGTAAATCAAATGTCATGAAAACTGCAACATACTCTATATTATTGTCTTTTATTTTATTATTTATCCATGTTTCTGCTGGCAATTCAATGGGGGTAAAAGAAATTTATAGAGGCGTTATTAGCGGCGGTGCTTTTAAGGCAGGTCATCCAGGTTTTGCAAAAGATTCTACAATTACACAATTTAATATTATCGGACTTTTCCTTAATGATAAGCCCATACAACTTGGGTTCATGAACCTTGAAGAATGGCTCAGCTACATCTACAATCCCAAAAATTCATATCTTCCAAACAATGAATCGGGCATTGCCATCGCTGGCTTATCATTCCCATGGCTTGAAAAGCATCCGCTAATAATAGGCTACACCATTAGCCATGAAGATACGACTCTTGAGTGGGAAGCCCAGTGGATAGCCTCTTTAGAAAGAAGGCTGAATTCAGGTATGCGTCCAATTTGGCTGCTCATGGGCCCGAAATTTACTGTTCAAAATGTTTTTACTCAATTTTTAGTTAAAGAGCATTCACCTTTTCCTGAATTAGCTGTAAAAGAAGCAATGGTTAATGGTCGGGTATTTGCTTCAACCGGGCCAAAAATTATAGAGACTTCTGTTGACAAATACACCATTAAAGTAAGGTTTAGTGATTCCGTGAATATTTTTTGGTTAGGTCCAAACCAGACCACAAAAGGATTACAATGGCTAAGCCATAAAACCGGTATAACATCAGATAGCTACACGATGAAAAGCAATGGTGCAACCAATACTTTCATCAGATTTGTGGCTGAGAAAAACGGTAAATATGGGTTCAGCTCACCCATTTTCTTGCGAAATGGTAAAGTTGAAAACCCATACCAATTGCCAAATAGCTTCTGGATAAAAGGTGCCGCACACATGAATCCAATGATCAAATTCAAAAGTGATCTTATGACCGCATTTAAATATGATTCAACCTTCAAGGCCTTGGGATATGAAGGCGTTTTCTTCAACAGTTACAATTATTGGCCGATGCAAATGGCACGTCTTACAAAGGAGCCAATTCCATATATTGAAAAAGTAATCCAATCACAGACCATGGGTAATAAATTACAAATAGAGGTTATTGGCAGAAATTTCCAAGACTCACTTATTATTAAGTATGGAACCTATTCCAAGCCGGTCGTCAACACCAAAGACTCTCTTGGTTTTAGAATCAGTATTGATGAAAAACTGCTACCTGCCAAATACAACCTAACAATCATAAACGCAAATGGATATAAATTCAATTATCCATGGGCTTTTTCAGTAAAAGAAGCCAAAGTTATGACAGAAACTTTTGATCATTTTGACGAGACAAATTTCGCTTTTTTATCTGATGTGGTTAATAAAGTAATTGTAATTGATAGTAATATAGCATGGTTTGCAACCAACGAGGGGATACTCAAACAAGATAATGGAAAATGGATAAATTTTATTCGCAAGAGCCATGTAAAATTTGTTGGGAGTCCTTCAAATACAATCTTTGTCGAAGACAGTAACATGGCATCCCCTATTGTTTACGATATGGCAAAAGATGTTAATGGGAATGTTTGGTTTGCCACCTTCTATGGTGTATGTTACCATGGTATTAATGGCTGGGCCAGGAAAGGCGAAGAAAAAGATTTTCCGCATAATGAGATTTACAGTATCACATCAAGCCCGACCGGAGAAATTGTTGTCTTATGTAAAAAGGGGCCCCTGATTTTCAAGACAAACCATTGGATTAAAATACCAGGTTTTCCGCAGTCGCTATATCAATTTTCCGACATAAGGGAGATAGTAATTGCTAATATACCGTTAATAATGATATCTTCATGCTATATTACAAGAGGAGGCCTCTCGCATGAAGACATCGATTCTGGAACAAAACGAGATCAGCAGTGGTGTGGTTGAATTGGTACAGCGACTGGTGGATATGATTTCTTGGCCTGATCGTCGGCAAGCGATGGCCGATGTGACCAATACGCTATTGAACGGCAAAACCCGTGTGGCTGAGGATGTGTTTGGATGGGGACGAACGGCCGTTTCATTGGGCATGAACGAATTGCAAACGGGCATTGTATGTGTGAACGATCTATCGAAGCGTCGAAAGCCAACTACGGAGGAGAAATATCCGGAGTTAGTGGTGGACATAAGGAGGATTGTCGATTCGGCGAGCCAAGCGCAAGCGAGTTTGCGCACACCCTTCTCTTACATGAAGATGACGGCGAAGGCCGTACGTTCCGCACTGCTGAAGAAGGGATGGCCAGAGGAAAAGGTTCCCGCCGTGCGTACCTTGTCCAATATTTTGAACCGCCAAAACTACCGACTTCGTCGTGTGATCAAAACTCAAGTCCAAAAAAAACAGAATACACCGACGCCATCTTCGACAATGTGAAGCTCATTAACGCGGCGGCAGATGCCGATCCGGAAGCGATTCGGATTAGCGTGGATACCAAAGCCACCGTCAACATTGGTCCATATTCCCGAGGCGGGCTTTCGCGCGGAATCCAAGCGGTCAAGGCGGCGGATCACGACATGATGCTCAAGGAAAAACTGGTGCCGGGCGGAATACTTGAGACCGACAACGGCAAGGCATTCCTGTTTTTTACCGCCAGCAACAAAACCAGCGATTTCCTGACCGATGGAATCGAGCTCTGGTGGAAGGCTAACCAAAAAAGATTGAGCACCGTAAAGCGCATCGTTGTCAACATGGACAATGGCCCTGAGTGCAGCGGTCACAGAAGTCAATTTCTGCAACGCATGGTTGAATTCTCCGACCGCGAACAGGTGGAAGTCCGCTTGATTTACTATCCGCCATATCACAGCAAATACAATGCTATTGAGCGATATTGGGGCGGCTTGGAACGATCATGGAATGGATATCTTCTCGATAGTGTGGAAACCGTATTGAAGAGGGCGTCCAATTTTATGTGGAGGAATGTGCAAGCAACAGTGACCATCTTAGCAAGCATCTATGAAAAGGGCATCAAACTTAATGCCAAACGAAAAATCGAACTTGAGCACCGTCTTCAACGCTCTAAACAGCTTCCTTGGTGGGACATCACAATCTGTCCTATAACGGTACATTAATAAATGCGGTCTCCCTAACTATCAGCAATGATAATAAATTGTGGGTAGCAGCAGATGATGGAGTTTGGAGCATTCGAATGGATAGCCTTGCTTTAGGTGGATGGTCACATTTCTCAACTTCCGAATTTGCATGTCCTTATGTTATTGAACCAGATAGTCTTGATGGTGTTTTTATTGGAACGCAACATGGTCTTTTTCATTTTGATGGGAAAACCAATTGGAACCGAATTTATACAGGCAATTCAAAGCTAACAACAAATTTTATAACTGCTATTAAAAATACTGCCAAGGGATTAATAATTGGGACCAATCAAGGAGTATTCATCTCTAAGAATAATGGTGATTGGATTCGCTTTCATCAGTTAAATAGCAATCTTACATGCGATATCATAACCGATCTCGCACTCCAAAATCAGTATTTGTGGATTACTTCCCCAAGAGGCGTTTTTAGGACAAAGATTGAATGGTAAATAGGTATCCTTCTTTTATTTCCAAAAAAATAAAGAGTCCGCACGGTCTGTAATGACAAAAATAAGTGCATACGGTTATTAGCAGGCACAATAATGATTATATTTTCCATGCACTTTTTGTCCAACCCTATGTTTCAAGGAAACGCATAAGGATGATTTACGCAATTATATCTGATATTCATGCAAATATCGAAGCTCTTAATGCTGTTTTATCAGACATTTCTTACCGGACCATAGATAAATGCATTTGCTTGGGCGACATTGTAGGATATTGTGTAAATCCATCTGAAGCCATTTCAAAAATCCAGAAATTTGATTTAATTCTCATGGGGAATCACGATAATGCAACATTTAACAAAGCGATTGTAGAGAAATTCAATATTCATGCTCGCCTTGCAATTGAATGGACGATAAACACCTTAACTGATGAAGAGAAATGCTTTCTTGGCAGATTACCATATTATTCACAAGAAGGCCATGCAACATTTGTTCATGCCACACCACGTAATCCGGAAAATTGGGGCTACATTATGTATATCGATGAAGCTCTTGATGCTTTCAATTATTTTGATACTCAAATCTGTTTTTTTGGCCACACACACCAGACTCTTGTAATTACAGATCGTGGTATAAGACATCATGAAAAGAAAATTACTCTCATAGACGATACTCGTTACCTGATTAATGTTGGAAGCGTGGGGCAACCCCGTGACAGCAATCCAATGTCTTGCTATGGAATCTATGATTCGGATAAAAAAACCTTCGAATATATTCGAGTGAAATATGACATAGATAAGACACAAAACAGCATGATTAAAGCAAAATTTCACCCATTCTTAATCCAAAGATTATCTGATGGCCGATAGAACATTCCATGAATACTGTTTAAAGCAAGAATGCATTATGACTAAAGATGAAATTAAAGGCAACGGGCACTTGGTATCACTGCAGCTATTGTTCTATTATCTGGTCGGTTTTTTGTTTTGAAGTGCTTTGTATAAGATATACGATTCCTGTTACAACAAGGACCGCTGCAGTAATGATAACAACATAAGTCATTGTTCCCATGGAGTGTTCATCTTCATCAACGGCGGCATCTCCATTTTTAGGCCAGGTAAGGTTTATTGTCGCAACCTGACGCACATTTGAAGTTGAAATCCTGGGCTTGATCCCCTTTGACATTGGAAATTCGAAGCGGACAACATCCATAAAAGGCCCCTTATTCCAACCACAATTCCACCTGTTTCCAGTATGTCCCTGTATCATCCTTTTCAAGGCAATACTGGAATTCTTTTTCAGAAGCGTTTTCCCGTACCGCGGCACAAAGGGCAAAGGCGCACCGGGCCATGTCTTTTTTAAGGCGCTGCCAGGAATAATCCTTTACAAACAGGTGGTCAGCAAACGGCAAACGTCCGGCAACAATTTCACGCAGCGCGATATCGGATGGGTCGGGTGCTGGTTCATTTATGTAGCCAATGGGCAGGGAAAGGAATTTGAGAGTATCTTCCAGGACCATTTCCAAAGTTATTTTACGTTCCTGCAGTTCCAGTTCCTGAGCAAAACAGCCTGCAAGGCTCTTGCGCATTTCAGAAAGGATAGGCCCTTTTTCCAAAAGAAGAGATATGTCGTGTACGTGTTTCAGGCGCTGGGCTTCCTTGCCTTTACCAAAAGGAATGCCAAGTGTGTGGGGGCCCAGTGTCAAGAGCTTGTCTGAAATTATGCTTGATACCTTTGGCAGCATGACACTTATGGTGGAATCGTATATGTTGCCACAGGATATTTTCCGTTTCATAAGATCATAAGGGCTTTTTTTAAGCATGACATCAAGCATTATGAAAGTTTCACCGGTTTCGTTGTAAAAGGATGGATAGAAAAGTTCATAACTTGTCATGGGAAGCCAGGGCTTAGTCTTGTGCTGACGTTTCTCGATTCTTTTGAATACCCCGAAAGCCTCAGGCAGGCTTTCAACACAAGCATCGACTGTTTCGCGGCTGATTCCGGTTGCAATGTCCACATCAATGGAAAAGCGGCGCGGTTTGTCGAGGATTATGAGCAGTGAATTGCCTCCCTTGAATGTGAATTCAAGTTTGGATTTTGATAACTGGGCCACAAGTTCCAGACAATGCACGGCCTGTTCCGCCAGAGCAGCAGGTGCATCCTGCCGATTGGCTTCGATATGCTTGCGTGTAAAATATTTAGGGTTTGAGAGTGGCATATGGTTTACTTGTCTTTTGCGCGTGAAAGATAAACACCTTCCTGTGTCTGGACTATTATTTTATCGCCGGTCTCGACAAATAGCGGGACCTGTACCGTAAGCCCTGTCTCGCAGATAGCGGGTTTGGTTGCGGCGGTTGCTGTAGAACCTTTTACATTCGGGCCGGTTTCCGTTACCGTAAGCGTCACCTCATTGGGAAGCGCAACCTCGATTGGACGCTCGTTGTAAAATTTCAGTCTCACCTGAATATTGGGTGTAAGAAAATTTACCGCATCATCGAGCACATCTTTCCCTACCATGATCTGATCAAAAGTATTGTTGTTCATGAAACAGTATTGATCGCCGTCCTGGTACAGATATTCCATGGGTATTTCATCGAGCTCTACCTCCTCGAACTTTTCATCGCTGCGTAATTTTACTTCAGCGTTGATTCCGGTTTCGATGTTTTTAAGTTTGGCTATTACTGCACCTGCACCCCTGCCTGTCCAGTTGTGCCTGCATTGGGCCACAATGAAGAGTCCGCCTTCATGTTTGATTATCATGCCCTTTTTCATGTTGGTTACGGTTTCCATGAATATTCTCCTGATGTTCCGGTTTTATAAATTAATCGTTTCATAAAAATAGTTGATTAATGGTAGTGGTATCAATGACACAGTGTTTGTTTTTAAAACAATCCAATAGCCATTTTCTTTCAAAATGATTTCACATGCTTTGTTCACTTTGTGCATGGATGAACAAGGAAAATATAGCCAGGTATTTTATTTTTTTATTAATATATAACTATTCGCGAACCAGGTTTACTAAAAGATAAAGATCAAAAGGCCTAACTGCTATTTTGCTTTTTGACCCTTTTCCTGGATGTCTTTATTAAGGTTGTGAAACATGGGAAAAGATCAAAAGGATGTGAGTTAATAAGTATTAGCGAATCTCCTGCCTTCGTCCAGCATGGTAAGGTAATTGTCTACAGGGATGTAGTTAGCCACAGAATTTCCAGTCCCAAGGCAATAACCACCGCCGGGTAAGCAGGATTTAAGAGTCTCCCTCACCCTTTTCCGGATTTGTTCCTGGGGTGAACGGCAGAGGAAATCCACGTCAATGCCGCCTAACAGGGTAATTTCTTTTCCGTGCCTTTTCTTGGTTTCGTTTACATCTTCAATCGTATCCTCGAATGAGTGTTTTGCATCGATTTTCACGTCATGTATAAGGTCTTCTATAAGAAGGTTCAGATTTCCACAGGCGTGTAGGAAATAAAGCCGCCCAGCGTCATGCACCATTTTTGCGAGTGCCCTGTGCGCAGGAAAAACAAATTCGCGCATATCATCAGGGCTGAACATGGGGCCGGTCTTAAAACCCAGATCATCGCTGGCCCAAACAATTTTAACCCTATCGAATTGAAGGAGAAGCTCGGTATACCGTTTGTGCAGTGCAAACACTTTGTTATAAATGGCTTTTACAAGGTCACGTTGTTCGTACAGTGCAAAGCAAAGGGTCTCGTATCCCATAAGCCAGGTCAGCTCTTCTGCAATATGTCCCGTGAGTCCGCCGATTAGCACCATGTCGTCCGGCAGATTTTTATTGAACCATTCCAGTTCGGTGGTGTTTGCCTTGGAAGATCCGGCCATTGGAATTTTTCGAACTCCTCCCATGTAGTTACCGGCCCCTTATGCTCTTCGGCAAAAAAACGCATACCCGTATTTTTTTTTAGAAGAGAGGTGTCTGATGTCCCAATGCGAGTAAAGGCAAACCCTATGTTACCCACCCCAGCCGTAACGTAATCATATCCCAGGAAGCGCTGTATCGCGATAAGTTTTTTCTGCATGAAAAAGGGATCGCTTTCATATATGTTATTGTCAAGTCCGTATTTTTGCACGATAACATCCTGTATCTCCAAATCAAGGAAGAGTTCAATAAAATGGACTCGTTTTGGTGTTCCCTGCCTGCGGACGCATTTGATAAATTCCTCACCATCAGGCTTGATCTGCGCTGAAAAAAGGGCTGAATTCATTTTATCTCCTTTGTTTTAATATAAATATAATGCTTATTATTCTGGATTACTTGCAGTTTATTTGCATAAAGTATCATTATTTTGCTATCTTTTGGAAATGAAACGTATTCCAAACGATTTCCTTGTCAACCAGCCATACAAAGAGAGGATTCTATATAAAAACAGGATGTACAAGGCCTTTATATCTTACTATCCGATAGAACGTTCTGTACCGCCGCATTATCATTCCGACATGGAAATTATTATCCCCCTTGGGGTAAAAGGAGAAACCATTGTTTCAGGCAGACATTATGAATTGATCAACCGTGGTGTTCACATTATTGCTCCGGATAAGGTCCACGCTTTCCGCATATGCCCCAGGGGAGACGGCAGAATTTTTGTGCTCCAGATCAACACACATGAATGCGGAAAGACCATTTCACGGTTCACGGGATGCAAATCTGAAATGTTGCAGGAACAGTTAAAAAATCTCCCGGTGATATACCAGGGCATTGCCGGGCCTTTGGTGGACACGGCTCTCGGGCTTTCGCAGTCGGCCGAATCTTCTCAATCGCCTTTTGACGCAGCCGTGTCGGATATCGAGCGCATTTATCTGATTCTCAAATACATATCCGGCGGGAGACGAAAAAGCATGCCGGAAAACCTGCTTGACGCCAGAATACGAAGGGTCATTGATGTGATCGAGGAGTTTGCGCATGAATCCTTGTACCTGGATGTGATAGCAAAACAAAGCTCTGTCTCGAAACACCATTTGTGCCGTATTTTTAAAAAATCAACCGGCATGACAATCCAGGCATATATAACGGATTTAAGGCTCAACCGAGCCATGCACCTGATGTCAAAGGAAGGGAAAAATGTAACCGAGGCATGTTATGAGTCCGGTTTTGAGAGCCTCTCATATTTCATCAAGGTGTTCAGGAAAGTTGTGGGAATAACTCCTAAACAGTGGGCTATTTCACAACAAATATCACTTAATAGTAACCTTTAATCCTACAATTCCAACCACTGAGGAGACGATAGACGATATTCCGGATTACTTGTGGTGATCTGCACTGGCCTGAGTTTTTCGAAGGGTCGAACCATTCCTTCTTCTCCGATACATGTTACGAGGATTTAGAATTCCAGCGAAAACGCCTTGACAGAGCCCACAGAGCTCTACCTTTTCCCTTGAATTTTTAGAGCATTAGGGTCTATATTCTTAAAACAGAGAGAGAGCAAGAATGATATTAATGTAAAATATTCGTGTTTCGGTTCGGATGACGTAATTTCTTCGCGATTGGGATTTATGAAATGAGAAAAAACAAAAGGCCTATCATAAAATATTCACCTTCCCTGGTTCACAGGAAATGGATGGGGACACTAACACAGGAATTCGGATTCCAGAACAAGAATTGTACGGATATTGGCGCCTGGCAGCACAGGCTCAAACGAAAACTCCGGTTGCTTTTGGGGCTCATGCCACCTGTACCAATACCGCTCAATGTGCGAACCCTCTGGCGCCATGAACTTGAGTGGGGACGAGTGGAAAAGATCGTCTTTGCCAGCGAACCTGGCGCTGATATTCCAGCCTACGTCTGCCTGCCTTGGAACACGAAGCCTCCTTACGATTGGATGATATGCCTGCAAGGCCATACATCGGGCATGCACCTCTCTGTCGCATTGGATCAGGAGACCGAGAGAAAACCAATTGAGATCGCCGGCGACCGTGACTTTGCCAGATCCTGCGTAAAAAAGGGAATGGCTGCTTTGTGCATTGAGCAGCGATCTTTTGGAGAGCGTAATGAAAACATGCAGAAGCAAGTTTCACCCCACGGTTGTCATGATGCGGCTATGCAGGCTCTGCTTGTTGGCCGGACGCTCTTGGGGGAGAGGCTCTGGGACGTGGACAGGGCAATTGATTACATCGAGACACGTGCTGATGCGCGCCTGGAAACCTTGGGTATCATGGGCAATTCTACAGGAGGAACCCTCAGTCTATACGCCGCTGCGCTCCTGCCGCGTATACGCTTTTCAATGCCTTCCTGCTGTTTTTGCACGTTTATCAACTCGATCGGATCCATATACCATTGCGTTGACAACTATATCCCGGGCATCCTGCGGTACGCGGAAATGGCCGACATTTTAGGACTATTTGCTCCCAAGCCAGTAGTGCTGGTGGCTGGGAAATACGACAATATTTTCCCAATTAAGGCTACGCGCAGAGCTTTCAAACACCTTAAGGAAATATACAGGGCTGCGGGTGCAGAAGAGCGTTGTCATTTACTTGTAGGTAAGGAGGGGCACCGCTTCTACGCTGACTTGGCCTGGCCGGTTGCGCTACGAGAGATTGAGCGGTTGCATTTGGTCAAACAGGACAAAGTCATGGAAGATGTCTAAGAACTATTTTATTTTTCTTCAATTCCTGCTTGTATCGTATTTTGCGGACTTTTTTTCTTGAATCAAGAACTTTCAATGGTCTATCTTCTTGACGCTAAGAATAATCGTATGTTTTCAGGATTTGGGACATGGCAAAAAGAATCTTTATAAAAGGAAACCAAAAGACTGGTTTTCCCTTTTACATTTACAAGACAGGTAATATCGGAGCAGTACAGGAACATGACCATGACTTCTTCGAGATCGTTTATATATATCATGGCAACGGGGTTTGCCGTATTGGAGGTCATCAGTATTCTTTCAAGTCAAATCAACTCATATTTACACCTGAATATGTGTCCCATAATTTTGAATCAGGTAAAGGAGGCCTTCACAGGCAGGTCAGTATTGCCGTACACCGGGATATATTCGACGGCATCAGTCTTAAAAATTTCAAACCTGCCGATGTCCTTGAAAGAATCAAGAACAAACGGAATTTTATTGTTTCCGTCCCCACGGAAAACATACAGGAAATCGAAGAGACGATAGATACTCTTTATCAGTCCCTGCTTTTTAAAACTCAGGATTGGACCACGTTGATACAATTGGAATTGTTACACATGTTGCTTCTTATCGGCAGGTTTACAGGCCGAAATAAAGGGAATGTTTCAACCATTCGATGCGAAGATCCCAGGGTTTTTATGACATTAAAAAAAATGGAAACCGAATATTATTCCCCAACATGTCTGAAAGACGCTTTTAATACACTAAAGATGAACAACAGGTATTTTATCCGGCTTTTCAAGAAATATACCGGCTTCCCACCATTGAATTACCTGAACCGGCTCAGAATTGAGAAAGCATGCGAGCTGTTAAAAAAAACATCCCATCCAGTCATTCAAGTCGCTTATGACGTAGGATACACGGACTTGACCCATTTTAACAGATTATTCAAGAAATACCTGAGGATTCCTCCGACACAGTACCGTTTCAATTTAAAGGGACAGGGCGGGAATGAAGCCTTTTCTAATCACAACCGTTTTACTTTTTAATTATCAAACAGATAACTTTTTCATCTGAAGGATGGAAAAATACAAACACCGCGGAAGATGGAAAAATGATTTCCACTTACCACCTTTAAGATATAGAGATGGTTTGCCCTGTTGTCCAAGATATCCGTACCATTCGCCATACTCTTTATCGCGGAAATGTTTCCAGGCCCATTGGTCTATCATTACGAACCATTCCCAAAAACGCCAGTCCCCAGTCAAACGAAAAGCATACAACGCAGCCAGTATCGCCTCATTATGCACCCACCACAGTTTCATGTCATGAAAAAGTTCGATACACGGCCTTTCAAGCACATCCTTTAAATAAGTTATTCCGCCATGCTTTTTATCCCATCCGAAATTGAGCAATGCAAGGGTTATATCAGCGGCTTTTTTTATCCAGTCCTTTCTTCCCTCCATTTCAGCATAATGCATAATGAACCACATGGCTTCCAAACCATGCCCCGGATTAATGAGTCTTCCATCGCAAGAAGTGAGATCGAATTTCATTTTCGGGGTGATGTTCTCAAAGAGAACCCCCATGTCTTTGTTCCAAAACCGGTCAAGAATCAATTGAACGGTATTGCCTATTGTCGAGTTGTATTGATGGTTACCGAGATATTCATTCATGAGGATCCCAAGACTGATTGAGATCATGTTAACGCCAAGGGGCAGGAAAATTTGTTTTCCGGGAAGCACCTTATTCCAGCGTCCCTTCGGGTTCTTCATTCGATTAAGATAACTATTCCAGGCCTCTTCCGCGTCCTGCTTAAAACGGACCTCCCCTGTGGCACGGTAAAGGGCGGCGCAGCCCATGAATGCAAAGGCCTCCGAGAATATATTGTAAGGCGCTATTGAAGGTTCGCCTTTTTCATTTAGCGCGAAATAATACTGCCCTGAGGCATCCCTCCCTTTTTCCCGTAGAAACTCATACCCGTGAAGCGCCGTTTTAAGCCAGCGATCCTTTGAATATTCCGACATGTAAAGAACTGAAAACATGTAAACGATCCGCCATTGCATCCACATATACTTTTCATGATCGAATACTGTCCCGTCCCTGTCTAAGGAGGTTAAATATCCACCATACTTCCGATCAATGCAATTCTTCTCCCAAAAAGGAACTACTGAACCCAGCAGTTCCCTTTCATACCTGCGGATAATACGGTCCATTTTCATTTTTCATCCCTCCTCAAAGACTTGAATTGAACATGGATTTCTATAAGCAGTCACGGTAATAAGCGCTCATGGCAATGGCAGCCATCTCTTCCTCGTCAGCAAATGGGTCCCACAATATCTGTGAGAATAAAGCCACGCTGAAGGGTATGGCCGCCTCAAACATGCCGTCTTCGACCAAAGCGGTTGCGGTAATATGATCCTGGCCGGATTGAATGATTTCACGAAAAAAACGCGACGCCATTTTGTAATGTTTCAACCAAATACAATCAGCTTTTGCAAGAAGGGACTTACGCTCGGCCAGCCTGCGGCGTATATAGGTCTTGCTTCTTTCACCAAGAACAAAAGACCCATGATGCTCGAATTCCGTGTCCCATCTTATGTTTATAAAACCTTTCGGGACCAACGCAAAATCAGATCCCTCACGGAGCCGGGCAATATTCCGCGAGTAGGCGATTGTACTTTCTATAGAGCCGAGTCCGGCGGCATGGGATGGAGACTGTGCTGAATATTCAGGGTCATAGGAATATGGAATTACCCCTGCATCCTCCCAAACTATCGTTACACGTTTATCCAGGTCCTTAAAATAAATATAATCACCAAGGATGGAAGTCGCATGAAGACCGAATTGAATCTTAAGGCCCGGATGCTCCTTTAACATAACACCGGCGACTTTATTTACAAACTCACAAACTAATTTTGCCCTGGGTATTCCATTTACCATAGTCTTATCTGTTTCCGTGTTGGTCTGAAAATAAATCCCATCATGATTAAAACAGGCATAATTTTGATTATATTCTTGCAAAATATGGTCTTGAATCTCCTGGACATGATTGATATCGCTCAAATCAAAATCATATCCCCACCCCCAATGAAAACCCAGGATGATTTTGATCCCGCGATTATGTGCATATTCGATAATATCCGCAATATTCACTGGCGGAATGTCGTTCCATATAGTAAGCATGTTCATTCGTAGGCGGGCCATATTATCCAGGAAACCTCTGTAATCATATATGACATAACCCCAGGTCCAGATACCGCGATTGGCGATACGCGGATGCGTGCTGAAACAACCTGTATTTATTTTGTCAATTACATCGGAATCTTTTTTCGGATCGTCGCGCACGGCTTCACAACCCAAAGTCCGGGTGTTGAAATCCATAACAGCATAAAGAACGCCGGCGCTGCTGCGCCCTGCAAGGACAATTGTCCTGGAAAGATTTCCGCCATCAGAGGGCAAAGGAAGACACGCCACAGTATAACCCTCATTATCATCCGGAATCGTTATGGCGCCATCGGAGCATAACCGCCCTATCAGAGGATTATTTTCAGGAGTTCCTACCAGGATATTGTCTTCGTTGTCAGAAAAGGACACGGTATTTGCAGGCAACACAGGTAAAACATAAGGCACATAAGTTTGAAGCGTTCTCTGGAGTTCATTTATGGCAAACTTTTCGATACCCTTATAACATCCATAGAGAATGGACAAACGTTTGCCTTCATATCTTATTTTATTCGTACGTAAAATATTTTTCATAAGAGCATACTCCTTTTATCATTTAATATATCTTTTTTTTCAGATCATATCTTTGCTGAAAGTGCCCGCGAATAAGGACGAAAGTCACTTTTTAGGTTTATAACTCGCTTTTCCCGTGGCCTGCGAGTGCCAGGATACCATGATCCGGTATTTGTTTTTAAAACAACCCAATAGCTATTGTTTCAACATGATTTCGCATGTTTGGTTCACTTTATACATATATAAACATTGGAAAAATATCCTTGTATTCAGACTTATGGCTGGAAGTAAAGAACTCACGTAAAAACTTATATTCTCAAAATGAAGGATTGAATGGTGTGTGGCTGACATCTTGACATCAATATGTCTGCTTTTATATTTTATGTTAAAGGAGAAATAACCATGAAGGCCTATACGTTGCGGATGGATGATGATATTCTCGGGGAATTAAAGACAATCGGCATTAAAGAAAAAAAAAGCATCAGGAAGTTGCTAATGGATTTGATTGCATCCCGCATTTCAAAGGACGCGGAAAAAAGCGACAATATTGTCGAGCAACGACGGCATTCCCGTGTACAAAAGCTGTTACAGCGTCTGCCCGAAGAACAGGTTACGCGATCCATCCGTGAAATGCGGAACCGATGATGGTGTTTGATGCTTCAAGCTTATACGGGGTATTTCGGCGAAACAGATTGGATTTGCTGAAAAATACATCAACGATACCATTGGCCCGATATGAGTTGGGTAATGTTTTATGGAAAGAAACAATACTTGGAAAAAGATATTCCAGAGCCGAGGGGATCGAAATTTACCAAACATTGGAAAAGATGCTTGAAAAAGTCTGTTTTTATCATCCGGATTATGTTGTTACTCTTGGAACGGCGATTCAATATCATATCAGTTTTTATGATGCCTCTTACATACAGACCGCCATGGATCTCAACCAGCCTCTCGTAACCGAAGATTTAACTCTGCGGAAAAAAATCCCGGCTTCGGTTACAACATTATCTATTTGCGATTTGGTAGTCTGAAGGCAGTTTAAAGAGTGTTCGGATTACTTTTGTGCCGGTTGAAACTATTTTCTATTTGGGTTGTTTTTGGAACAGTCTAATAAATTATATTTATGCTCTTGTACGGCTTTTTGATATAATGCCATTAGCAAGAAATCCATAAATTATCATGCAAGAATTAAGGAGTTGACAATATGCCTACAGCAAACCAGATTCGTAAAAAAAACATGGTCCGTTATAATGGTGAATTGTGTCTTGTCGAAGAATGCGTGGTCCGCACGCCGCCCAACAACAGGGCTTATGTGCAGATGGAGCTCCGCAGCGTAATATCAGGCAAGGCTTTTCCCATACGTACAAGCGTGAGCGAAGAATTTGAAATAGTCGAAAACCGCGGCAAGACATTGGAATATTCGTACGAAAATCAGGGCGAATATGTTTTCATGGATCCGGTTACCTTTGATACTTATGAGCTCCAGAAGGATGTAATAGGCGATGCCATTGACTTTTTAACCGTGGGGCAGAAATACGATGTGCTTTTTGTTGACGAGCGCGCCATTCGTATAGAGCTTCCGGCATCAGTAATAATGAAGGTCACCGAAGCACATGACGCCGTACGCGGGAATTCCGCAGGTAATGTTGGCAAGCTTGTGACTGTTGAAACAGGGCTTGAGGTTGAAGTCCCCATGTTCATCAAGACAGGTGAAACAATAAAAGTAAGCACTGCTGACCGAAAATATCTCGGACGCGCCAACGCTTAATAGAGCTCTCGCTTATACATCTTTTTCAAGAAGCTGAATTGTATACGGATAAAAATTGAATTTCCTGTAAAACCCAAGTGCACGTTCGTTACCCACAGCAACGTTTATAATAATATTACTGATTTTGTGTTCTTTTATCCAGGCAAGGGACCTTTTTACCAGTTCCTCTCCCAATTTCCTGCAACGATATTCGTCATCAACCTGAAGAGAGTCAATCTCGGCAACATTTAAAGGGTTGATGGTTGATACTGCATAGCCAACATCTTTTCCAACCCCATCATCCCTGATGATTATAACGTGAAGTCCATTAGGATTCCCTTTTGAAATAAGCTCGATTTTTCGATCGGGGAAATTCATAGACGCAAAGCGCTGTTTGAAATGGACAGTGATGCCTTCGTGATGGGCCCGCAAATGTTCCCATATCGGGCCGACCCTTTCGAGAAGCTCTTGTCCACCTTCTTCAAAAGTAATTACAGGCGTCATTTCTGCAGACGTTTTTCAAGTGCATCAAGCTCATCCCAAAGGGCACTGGGGAGTCTTTCGCCGAAGCGCTTGTAGTGTTCCTTGATTGATATGACTTCCTTTTGCCATTCACCTTTATCAACCCGCAATAATTCCGTCATGTCAGCATCGCTTACCGGTATGTTGCTTTTGTCAATAGCGTCGTTAGTTGGCATGAGGCCGATGGGGGTCTCAACGGCTTTTCCGTCGCCTGAAACACGCTCAAAGACCCATTTGAGCACCCTGCTGTTGTCTCCATATCCTGGCCAGAGCCATTTGCCGTCCTCTGTTTTACGGAACCAGTTGACGTAAAAAATCTTGGGAAGTTTGTCTTTCGATGTCTTTTCACCGATTTTTATCCAGTGGGCCAGATAATCACCCATGTTGTATCCGCAGAATGGAAGCATTGCCATGGGATCGCGCCGTACTATGCCGATTGCGCCGATGTTCGCTGCTGTTGTTTCTGAACCCACAATTGAACCGAGAAACACGCCATGGTTCCAGCTAAAGGCCTGATGGATAAGCGGGATTGTCGATGGTCTTCTTCCGCCGAAGAGAAAAGCGCTTATGGGGACACCTTTAGGGTCTTCCCACTCAGGCGCAATAACAGGGCATTGGCGTGCAGGAGCTGTGAATCTCGCATTGGGATGCGCTGCAGGTTCTTTTCCTGAGTGATCCCATTCCCGCCCTTTCCAGTCGATTATTGTTCCTGAAGGCGCTTCATGGCCTATGCCTTCCCACCATACGTCATTATCTTCGGTCAACGCGACATTGGTGAAAATCGTGTTTTTATTGATTGTGAGTACTGCATTGGGATTGGTTTGCGGTGATGTTCCAGGTGCAACACCGAAAAATCCTGCTTCAGGGTTGATTGCGTATAATTGTCCATCTGGACCGAACTTCATCCAGGCAATGTCATCGCCTATGGTTTCAACCTTCCAGCCCGGCAAAGTCGGAACGAGCATGGCAAGGTTGGTTTTGCCGCATGCCGAAGGAAAGGCCGCTGCGATGTATTTTCTAATGCCGGAAGGGGAGGTGATTGCGAGGATGAGCATATGTTCCGCAAGCCATCCCTCTTCGCGCGCCATGGCTGATGCTATGCGCAAGGCAAGGCATTTCTTGCCAAGAAGCGCATTTCCGCCGTAACCTGAACCATAAGACCAAATCGTCCGTTCTTCCGGAAAGTGGGAGATGTATTTTTTATCCAATGGTGCGCACGGCCAACTCGTGTCCTTTTCGCCTTGCGCAAGAGGTTTGCCAACGGAATGAAGGCAAGGTATAAATTCGCCATTTTCTCCAAGGACATCCAGTACTTTTCCGCCAACACGCGTCATTATGTGCATGTTGACGACAACATATTGAGAGTCGGTTATTTCAACGCCGATTTTGGATATGGGCGATCCTATGGGGCCCATGCTAAAAGGAATTACATACATTACCCGCCCTTTCATGCAACCTTTGTAAAGGCCCTTCATGGTTTTCTTTAATTCAGCAGGATCTATCCAGTTATTGGTAGGGCCTGCTTCAATCTGGGTTTTTGAAGCAATGAATGTCCGATCCTCAACTCGCGCAACATCAGATGGGTCGCTTCGGAATAAATAGCAACCCGGAAGTTTCTTTGAGTTTAATTTGGTTGCAAGGCCGCCTTTTATCAGAATATCGATCATATCGTCATATTCGGATTTTGAACCATCGCACCAGTAAATGCTTTCAGGTTCACATAGTTTTTTTATTTCCTCGACCCATTCGAGCAGTTTTCTGTTTTTTACAGGTGCGGACACAAGACCTCCCTCTTTAGATTATTTAATTAAACTCTATGCCTTTTCCACCAGGAATTATTTTATACCACGGGACCAATTGTCGATATGCAGACCTGATATGCGTGAAAAGTGCGATTCGTTGTTGGTTACAAGAGTATAATTGCCGGTTAATGCCGTAGCGGCAATTAATAAATCCATATCATCAATATGATTGCCTGTTTTGTCGAGTTTGGATTTTATTTCTGAGAATATTTCCATGATAGGCTTTGTTATTTCCAATATCGGGAATAATTCAGCCATTTTATAAACAACAGCCAGGCTTTGAACCGGTCTTTGTGACTTTCTTGCACCATAAAGCATTTCCCCATAAGTTATCACTGAAATACTTTTGGGGAGCAAATTATGCTTTTCAAAATTTGATGTTACTTCCGGATGGGATTTCAGACTGTAAATAAGAATGTCGGTATCAATCAAAAACATCGGTACTCTTTCCGAACCTGCTACTTTTTCCTCTTCCTTTGCGAATCATTTTTACAATGCTTTTTGCATCACCATCATCACCCCATGAGCCGGTTAATTCCAGAAACTCATTGGTGGCGTTTGTGTTTTTGGAAGAGGGCATGGCTAAACATGTTTCAATCATCTGTACAACTTCCTGGCTTATCGAACGATGATCGCGTCCGGCGCGTTTCTTGATTGCCATATAAAGTTCATCATCAATATCTCTTACCTGTAGATTGGCCATTTTTATTTCTCCATATAATAAATATAAAAATTAGTTCATGAAACTGCAATATGTTTTCATGAAATAATCAATCCTGCCATTTCTGCATCATCATGATTTCATCAATAGGTTTGCGGCTTTTAACAGGGACGATATCATGTTTTGGGTAACCAATTGCCATGAGGGCCGTTATTTTTATTTTACGTGGGATGCCGAGGATTTTCCGAATGGATTTGTCGTGAAACCATCCTATCCAGCACGATGCAAGACCGAGGTTAGTTGCCATAAGGGCCATATGTTCCATGGCAATTCCCATATCAACCTGGTAATAGTCGATTCCTGAAACAGTGGTGCCTATGGTATTGGCTAATATATCAAGCTTTGAACAACCTACGATAAGGCATGGAGCGTGTTTCAAAAAATGGTTGCCGACACCGAGTCTCATGGCATCATCATGGATTTTATCAAGAATGGATCTTTCTGTAATTATGATAAACCGCCATGTCTGGCTGTTGCAGGCTGAGGGAGAAAGTCGTGCAGTCTCGATTATTGCTTCAATGTCTTTTAATGCCACGGGCCTTATGGGATCATAGGATCTACATGAGTAACGCGATTTGATTATTTTATCAAAATCCATGATCATAAAATAGCTATTTCAGTATTAAGAATTCATAGAAAATCATTGCTACACTTTTTCAATATATTTTAGATTTTAATAATGGACACTGACCGCAGAAAGCCGATTCGTAATTTTGTATTCCAAAAAAACATCCAGGTCCCGCTCATGAAAAACATTCTTGTGCTTGTGGGGTCATCAGCATTTATTGCATCAGGTGTCGTCCTTGCCGTTTATTTCTACTATTCCCAGTCAGGATATCTTTACTTCATGAGCAGTGATTTTGAGAAACCGCTCGTACGCCAGAGTCTACTTGGAATCGCCCTTCCAGGCCTTCTTTTTGCAGAAGGGGTCACTCTTTTTATAGGTTTTATAATCGCTCTTCTTGTGTCCCGTAAGATTGCTGTCCCATTATACAAATTGGAACGGTGGGCAGAGTCAATTGCTGATGGTAATCTTAATTGTAATCTCAGCTTCAGGGAAAAAGGGCAATACAAGGAGCTTATGGAGTATTGTAATGCATCAGGTATCCGGATCCGCAAAACGTTTATAGAATTGGATGATGTCTTGAACCGCCCGGAGTTATCAAAAGAAAATATCCCAACAGAATCCCGCGAGTCTCTTGAACGCGCACGCGACATACTTCGCAAGTGGCGATTCAAACAACCCGGAGACGAACCCACGTATTGCCGGTAAAATAAAGACGGAATTAAAGCATCATTTCTGTTCCTTGACCCATTTTCTGCAATTGACGATACGCTAAATGACGATTCTGATCTAATTTCTGCATTGAGGACTAAATCATTTTAATTCCAGGGTGCGCGTCATAATCTGGCGCTTTTTTCATTTTCTTAATATGATAAGTACTACATTGTGCGCTACCGCCTTCGATTTCCTGGACTCAAAACATGCGGCCATTGGTTCCAAAGATGGTTCGCTAGTCGTAATTGAAGTTGAAGATGGAACTCGCATTGCTGAATTGGAACAGGAGGGCAGCGCTATTTTTGCGGTTGCTTTCGGGGGATGGCGCCTGGTGTCGGGCCGTGCTGATGGTTCGATGCGCGTTTGGGACATGCGTATTCAGCACTCAAACAAGCTCGAAGGGCATAAGGACAAGATTTTGTGTATATCTTTGGATCAAACTGGTACTTTCGCGGCCTCGGCAAGCCTTGATGGCTCTGTCAAACTTTGGAATTTGGATGAGGTGCGATGTGTGGGCAGTTTTTCCGGCTCCATGACTTCAGTTGCCCTTACTCCTAACGCTGAGCACCTTATATGCAAAGAGGCGAATAGTGGGAAAATTATAATCTTTAACCTGAAGACCGGCGAACTGAGTCACGGTCTCGATACATGTACCAACTATTCCCCAGTCGTAGCAACGAATAATCGAATCGTTTCTCAAGGCAGCGACCACAAACTCAAGGTCTGGGATCTTGATAGCGGACGTTGCCTTGCTTCATGTGTTCTTCATGGTTGGCATGTCAAGGGCTTGGCATTGACACGTAACGGTCATTACATTGTGTCTGGATCAGAACCGCAGTTCGGTGATGGTAAGCTCAATGTCTACGCGCTCGAATCCCTCGAACTGATAGCCGTGTTTCCTACAGTTGGACATATTCAATCCTGCGCGACAGGACCAGATGGACTCCTCGGGTACTTAGACGAGGCAGGGCACCTCTTTTTTCTTCAGCTTGAGGGACTTGACCTGGCTGATGGGACCGGAGGCGACCCTTGGAGGCTGGGACCTGGTGCTTGCGAGGAAAATTTTGACTCATCAAATGTTGTATGGCGACACGATAAGACGGGCTTGGCATTTCCCGCAATGTTTGGGGAATGGAGGACATCGGGTGAGGTGCATCATTACTCTCCGAAAGACTTGGGGAGCAGTATTGACTATTATCATATTACAGGGGTACACGCCACAATCTATGTCTACACGAATGGACTTCCCATGATTACAATCAGCCAGGAGTCGGAGATTGTACAGCAGGAGTTGAGAAAATCCCGCGAGGATATTCTTTACCTGCTACCGCCAGATCTTCGGCCCGTGATCGAGTCCCTCAACCAGGAGAGTGTAGAGTGTGTCAATATTGGCTTAAAAGAGTATCGGTTTTCGGTTGGAAATCTCCCAATCGGCCTTAATGAGGGAAGCCTGTTGGAGACTACTTGCCTGGCCGTTTGGCGGAATCACCTGATAAAGGCTCGTTTGACTATGGCAAGCATGGACAAAGCGACATCCCATCAGATGCTCCAAGATTTTCTGAACGGACTTGCATTAATGATGGCGAAAGCTCCTTAAACCGATCCGGCTAATTTTCTCCGCGTTTCTCAGTGAACTCTGGAATCTTTTTGATTTTGCTTTCCTTGGCTTCAACCATTTCGATGATTTTCCAGAACGTCTCTTAACTATCCTGCTTATCCATCTCCTGATCGCCTCTTCCGCTCCAAAAACCGGCTTGTATTCTAATGCCTGCTCCGGAGTTACCCATGCGGATTCGGAGCTTTCCTCGTTTAAAGATACCTTACCTTTGCAAGCACAGGAGAAATAAAGATTGACGCAATGCATTTTGCCAGGCTGTACTGGCGTACTGTTCTGATAGAAAAGGAAACTCACATCGGATGCGGCAAGTCCGGTCTCCTCCTGCAGCTCCTTTTCAACAGTATGTTCGGGGGTATCACCGTAATCCAGCTTTCCACCCGGCAAACACCACTGGCCATCACCGTATTCAGAGTTAGCGCGTTTAAGAAGCAAAATATGGCCGTGCGGATTTTGCGCGATCGCCCGGATCGCAACTACCGGTCGCTGCAATGGTATTTTTTTCATTTGTTGCTCCTTCGCAGGCATGAACCTTATCTTAGTTACATTGCCTTAAAAACTCCCAGGCCGACTTCTTTCAATATTCCCGGCAACTTTTTAAACGGCTCCCTGTCATATTTCTTAATATTTTCCGGCACATCCTTCCACGGTTTCAGATATGGACTTGTCCGCAAGTCTATATTCTTGACTTCGCCGTACTTCCATCCCTGGAACAACCGCTCTACATTCCAGCGACCATGCTCGATTTCGGCAAGGCGCTCAATACCGTCGGCGCCAAGTTCTTTCTCCAAATCAAGAACGGGTTTGCCCGGCTTTGCCCCTAATTCCCGGATTTCGAGACCATATCCGGCCAGGAGCCGTGACAAGTGCAGGGCCTGATGCAGACTCGATGTGCGAAGATCCAGGGGTAACGTATCCCACGGCCGGAGATTCTTGTTTTCGCTAGATCCCAGCGCGTTTGCGACATACTGCGCGTGCAATCCGCGTGCTGCGGGCTCAATACGTTTTAGAGTGGATTCATCCAAACCGAGGTCTCCGGGAATGACATTCATGAAATTCCAGATGGTTTCCCGGTCATTGGGCAGCGTAAAGCATCGTCCTTTCTTTGCCTTTGACCACCAGGATTCTTCGCCTACAATATCGGCCCCGCTGCGGCCGCTTCCTTCGATGATTCCGACCGTAGCGCCAAGCGCCATGGCAAGATGGTATTCGAACAGTGATATTTTGCCACCGCCGACACCCATTACGCGTACCAATCCGGGTTTAACGCTGTTCTGCAGCAGATCACTCCAGTACTGGATCGCCTGCAGGCTGGTGAAACCAACCGCATTTTCCATCTGGATTTGTTCATAGGCTGGATGTTTGGCGGAAAAATCTTCCTTGAGCGTACCGGGACGGTAGGCTTTGAGAGCAATTTTTACTCCCTTCGCACGCGCCTTTGCAACAGCGTCTCCCACTATTGCCGAAATCCCCGCGTTTGTACCCCCGCAATAGATCGTTCCTGTAAAGTTTCCAATTGCATGATCCATGGCCGGTCTGTACTTCTCTAAATCCGAGTTCATTGCAGGATCGCAGGTTCCGGCGATGATGATTATCGGTGATAGGAGAGGTTTTTGGTCAACACATGTCAAGAGCGAATTCGCGGTCAGGGATGATGTTTCGGGTGTATCCGGTCTGGCAATGACACCAAGTGCCAATGTTTGCAGAACCATCTCAAGCTTCACAGCAAAGGCAACATCATTGCGGACCAAGGCATCGCGCAGTTCGCGGAAAAGGCCAATTTCCTCTTCAATCTGATGGATATCATTGCTTGATGCGATTCCGCGCGTACAGCAGAGCAGACTGGAATCGATATCGCCAATCAGAACATACAGCATCCCTTGCGCAAAATGGGCGAACGGAAGTTCAATCCCCGCATGCGCATGTTCGCGGCACACGGCGATCATACGATCGATTTCTGTGCGCATGAAGACCGCGAAAGATTTGTTTCCGCTCGCTACCGCATGGGAATGCAGGTATCGCGCATACACATACGGATCCTCGGGTTCAAGAAGATGTGCCTGGAAATAAAGATCGCGCGCATCGTCCGTGTAATGAGAATCCTGTTTTGCGACAAACACCGCACGTGCGAGCTCTGCCATTGTCCTTGACCGCAGCGTGTTGTCCCCACAATCGCCATGCGAACCACACAACGCTGCTGATATTTCCTGCAGCTTCTGATCGGTATTCCTGACAGATCCTGAAAGCTCTACCGGTTGAGCGATCGCCCGGAGTTCTCCAAGTCCTTTTCTGAACGCTGCGCTGGAAGGCTTCTTTCCGTTGTGCTTGCAAAGGGCCTCGGCCACGGCAAAGCGGAGCTCGTTACGAACCGCTGTACCGCATTGTTTGATCCAAGGCTCCAGTGCTATCACACCGGGCCAATCCCTTAAGGAGCGGGAGAGTTTGGCAAGGCGCAGCGCAATACCGCCCAGAGCTTTGTCGCTGAGTTTCTGTTTCAGGAGCGTGTATAGCCGCCCTCTTTCCTCGTTGATCTGCTCAATGCTCAGAAAGGCGCCGTGGTCAACCTTGTACGCTTCAAGCTTCAACACAAGATCGTCTATCGCGGTGCTTGCCTCTTCGAGCACGGCTGAGAGCCGGTTGGCTTCACGCTGGAGAGGTTTGGGAATATCTATGCCGCCTTTATAGAGCAGATCATGCAGCGTATCAGCCCAAACATGCTGGAGGTCGGTACGCACCTGGATTTCGGCCTTGCGTTCAATGGGCTTACCGTCATGCCGCCGCTCCCTGGTTCCTTTTACCGCGCGCTTGATCTCGTCGGGCATCACCATGCCCGCTTTGATGAGGTTTTTCTCAAGATCAGCGCCGATAGCGACATCAAGATGGACCGAGCCATACCCGAACTGGTTGACTCCTGATACCTCTAGTTTGTCTTCGCGGGCTACGATTTTCAGGCACTGGCTGATAAGCCGGTCTGCGGCAACCATTTCGCGGCGTGTATGAACGATAAGTCTGCCGCCGCAAAGGTCTGCGAACTGATGGACAGGATCGTTGTATTTCGGTTTACGGAGGATTTTCTCGGCAAAGCTGGCGACCTCTTTGGGCTGGGCGGCAACAGTGCCCATGGGTGCGACTCGCTGCCGGACTTCGTTGAGAAACCATTGGATGAACGCGACAAACGATTCGTATCGTGCGCGTTCATATTCCGCGAATATTCTGATTTGATCTGCGGTATTGACGGTAGGATTCAAGCGGCCTCCTTTTTATAAAGAAAAATCCGAAAGTTTGGTAGTTACACTTTCTTTTTATATTTTTAGTCAAAACTAAACATCCTATTATTATGTCCATTACATTTTCCTTCTGGTATCAGTTCCAGAATTTCCATCCAAGTTTATTCTTTTTTTTTGATAGATTATCCAGATTACCTATAACCGTGACAGTCCACGGATGTTCAGTACCTAGCACTTCCTTATAAAGCGCATATCCTCTTCGGTAAAGAAGCTCTGCTTCTTTATGATTGCCTTTTTGTTCAAGTAGTAATCCAAGATTATTTAGACTTTGAGCAATGTCAAGATGTTGCGGGGGCAAAACTTTCTCTCTCATTATCAGAGCTCTTCTATAAAGAGGTTCGGCTTCTCGGTAATTCTTTCTGTTACGATATGTTTCTGCAAGAGTGTTCAAGCTTGTAGCTGTATCCGGATGCTCACCTAATACTATTTCTCTGACTGCAAGAGCTCGTTGCCAATGGGATTCTGCTCCTTTATAATCTCCTTTTCTAAAAAGCAGCCCCCCAAGATTATTCAAACAAGTTGCAATATTTGGGTGCTCAGGCAATATTTTATCGCATATTACAAGTGCCCTTCGAAAAAGTTGCTCTGCTTCCCCATAATTTCCTTTTTCACGAAGCAACCCTGCCAAGTTATTCAAACTCATTGCTGTAATAGGATGCTCCAAACCCAAGATATTTTCATCAATTGCTAGAGCTCTTCTGTAAAAAGGTTCTGCCTCTTCGATATTCTTTCTCTTATTAAGTAATTCTGCAAGGTTGTTCAGGATTGTTGCCATAAATGGATTTTCAGATCCCAATACTTTCTCGCATATTGTGAGAACCTTCCTGAAAAACGATTCTGCACATTCATAATCCCCCTTTTTATAAAGTAGAACCGCTAACCCGTTCATAGCCCTTGCTGTACCAGAATGTTCTGTGCCAAATACTGTTTCATTGACCGCAATGGCCTGGCGTAAAACAGGTTCAGCGCCTTCATAATCTCCTTTATTGATAAGTAGTTCACCAAGATTTATTAGACATACGGCAGCATCAGGATGTTCAAGCCCATCTTCGTTCCAATTGATTTTCATTGCTCTTCTATAAAGGAGTTCAGCTTTTTCGTATTTGGCATTTAGCTGAAGAAAATGAGCCGTTTCAACAATTCTTTTGGAAAACTCATACATATCTGGAGAAGTATTTTCATACTGTTCAATCATTTTCTGATATTCCCGTACCATGTCATATCTGCCGCCCATAGAAAGCCAGTATTTTGTCAATTCGTATTGTTTTGTTTCAGTTCTTAATTCTAAAAACATCTCCATATTCGTAACACAATCTTTCAGCTTCTCCCAAAATTCTTCCCGACAAAGCTGCCAGGGCAACTCATCAACTTTTCTATCATCAAGCCCCCTTTTTTCAAAGTAATTTGCTATTCTACTGTGTACAACTTTTTTAAGTTCAATGCTGGAAAGATAGCGTTTTTCTACTGCCTTTCTCAGGAATTCATGAAAAAAATTCAGGAGACCAGCTTTATTGACAAGTGAATCTTCAATTGCCAGATACAATGGACTCCAATATGCCCGCGGCATAGGCATACCATCCGAAAGACTGGCCTGATACACATCAGCCCATGAATTTATAGGTATAGATTTATCATATGCCCCTATAATCTCAAGAAGTTCAGTTTCAGAAAGCCCTTTCCGTGATGCCCAAATCAAGGTCATTACATTTCTGACAAGCCCCTTTCTTTCTCTTTCATAATCAGCTTCAAGTCTTTCAAGCACAAGACCATAAAGCGTATCAATAGTCTTTGCTTTAAGATAGTGCTTGATCCACATATCAAGTTCTTCGTGAACACCAAATACCCGTAATTCTTCAAGAAGCGTTCTTAGGTATAAGGGATTGGTAGTGTGTTTTTTCTTAACAATTCTCTCAATTTGGGTAGGACTAAGGTGTTTCCGGTATTGTAATAGGTATTCTGTAATATATTTCCTCTTTTCATCTTTTTCCATTGGTCTGATATTCATTTCAGGCCAGTTGCGTCTTTTCAGGGCATCAAGACTTCGGCCAGGAAGCGTTGATACTATCAGTCGTATATTCGTGGAAAAACTATATGGGACCCAGCTCAGATCAGAAGCATTGTCCCTGTCTTCAAGCTGGTCCAGAGCGTCGAGTATAAGGATGAACCTGCTCTTGGCTGCAGCGCGCGCAAGCCACTCAGGAAATGCTTCGACTATCTTTTTAGGATCGGTGGGGATTTTGTTTTCATCACCCTGATTGCCAAATGTGCTATGAATATAAGATATACCTTCACCTTTTATCCCCGGCTCATACCTTTCTTTTATCTCTTCAATTATCCGCCTGAGTATATTAACATAGTCTGAGCTGTCGGATGTGCTTCCTATGTAATGACAAACAATAAAATCTTCAGGATGGTTCTTTCGATATTGTTCTGACCAGTTGGCTATTAGTGCGGATTTCCCCGTACCCGACTCGCCGAGAAGTACTAAGGGCGGCTCATCGGATTCCACATGGGTGTTGAGGCGGTCAAAATATTCTTTTCTTCCGACATAAACCCGGGTTCTTAAAGCCGCAAATGCCTCATGTTCTATCCGCTTTTGTTCAAGCTCAGAAGGTACTCCAGGGCAATCGCATTAAAATTTAACGATTCCAAGGATGCGCTCCAAATATTGTGTGCTCAAAGCTGCTTTTAATTGTTTGCGTACGATACTGGCTTTTATTGATGTTTCCTGTCTCAATAGATTTATAGCGACATGCCGGACTACATTCATATTTGTTGGTGCATTTGATTTTCTAATGCGACAGTCATCCTCTCTAAAAGACACATCCAGATTCCAATGCAATTTGTTTTCAATTCCCCAATGACTGCGTACTGCCTGACCAAACTGTTTTGCCGACATTTTACGACTGAGAATATAATACCGTATTTCTGTCTGCTCTGCTTTTTTTGTTTTCCTTATGGAGTGAACAGCACCGATAGCAGACAATGATCGCCACTGTTCCCAGGGCAATCGCATTAAAATTTAACGATTCCAAGGATGCGCTCCAAATATTGTGTGCTCAAAGCTGCTTTTAATTGTTTGCGTACGATACTGGCTTTTATTGATGTTTCCTGTCTCAATAGATTTATAGCGACATGCCGGACTACATTCATATTTGTTGGTGCATTTGATTTTCTAATGCGACAGTCATCCTCTCTAAAAGACACATCCAGATTCCAATGCAATTTGTTTTCAATTCCCCAATGACTGCGTACTGCCTGACCAAACTGTTTTGCCGACATTTTACGACTGAGAATATAATACCGTATTTCTGTCTGCTCTGCTTTTTTTGTTTTCCTTATGGAGTGAACAGCACCGATAGCAGACAATGATCGCCACTGTTCCTTATTTTTTAGCCAGGTAATATCATCGATAACATGATACTCACGATGCTCTTCGCGACCATGTCCCTTATCCTCTGTTGAATACGTGTCATGGGCCACATCTTTCAACCCATCCACCACGACAGTATCTACGCGGTTGCGGATTTGTTCATACAGGCTCGGTTGATTTTCTTTAACGGCGAGAACATAATCCGCGCCATTGGTTACAATATTGTCGGCAATAGCTTTTTGACAACCCATTGCATCGATAGTGACGATACATCCTTTCACCATGAGCATATTCAGCAATTCAGGGATAGCGGTGATTTCGTTGGATTTATCATTCACCTTTATTTGCCCCAGTACCAAGTTATTTTCTGCTGCCCAGGCACTAACGACATGGATAGCATTTCGGTCGGCCTTGGTATCAAATGAACGCCGTGCGGTTTTTCCATCGACTGCAATTACTTCATTTTGTTTCGGCAATCGTAACGCCTCAACCCATTTTATAAAGCATTCTTGAAAGTCTTTCGGATTTAGCAAGGCACTGGCCCGCCCAAAAGTGTCATGCGATGGAATGCCGTTTTTGAGTTCAAGAAACTGTTTAAGCCACTCTATTCGCTCGTTGCCAAATAATTCGACTTCCTCGAATGACTTGGCGCCGCAAAGGGTAGCACATACCAAGACAACAATTATGTCGATAAGTTTGTGGAGTTTTTTACGTTCTATGCGTGGGTCCGGTATGTCTTGGAAGTATTCGATAAAAGTGCATGGCGTTGAAATCATAAATCCCCCTTATAGGTAAAATAAAATGTGGACATTGCCTCTTCTTTATACTATAATATAGCTCTACGGATATCCGTAGAGCTACTTAAATAGAAAGGAATTGGGCATGGGCTATCCAACAACGATTCAACTCATCTCACGGAAGAAAGGAAATCAGTGGTATGTTAATTTTCCCAATGCTTTGGCAAAAGCGATGAATTTCAAGAAACGCGAAATTGTGGAATGGGAGGTTGAAACAGTAAAGTGCATGAAAATGATTAGAACTGGCAAGTCTAACAAAGTAACTGCAAGAACAAGAACGGATCGTGTGTCACGTATTACCGTTGACAATAAGAAATAAAGTGGCGAATTTTAATGCGATTGCCCTGCCACTGTTCCTTATTTTTTAGCCAGGTAATATCATCGATAACATGATACTCACGATGCTCTTCGCGACCATGTCCCTTATCCTCTGTTGAATACGTGTCATGGGCCACATCTTTCAACCCATCCACCACGACAGTATCTACGCGGTTGCGGATTTGTTCATACAGGCTCGGTTGATTTTCTTTAACGGCGAGAACATAATCCGCGCCATTGGTTACAATATTGTCGGCAATAGCTTTTTGACAACCCATTGCATCGATAGTGACGATACATCCTTTCACCATGAGCATATTCAGCAATTCAGGGATAGCGGTGATTTCGTTGGATTTATCATTCACCTTTATTTGCCCCAGTACCAAGTTATTTTCTGCTGCCCAGGCACTAACGACATGGATAGCATTTCGGTCGGCCTTGGTATCAAATGAACGCCGTGCGGTTTTTCCATCGACTGCAATTACTTCATTTTGTTTCGGCAATCGTAACGCCTCAACCCATTTTATAAAGCATTCTTGAAAGTCTTTCGGATTTAGCAAGGCACTGGCCCGCCCAAAAGTGTCATGCGATGGAATGCCGTTTTTGAGTTCAAGAAACTGTTTAAGCCACTCTATTCGCTCGTTGCCAAATAATTCGACTTCCTCGAATGACTTGGCGCCGCAAAGGGTAGCACATACCAAGACAACAATTATGTCGATAAGTTTGTGGAGTTTTTTACGTTCTATGCGTGGGTCCGGTATGTCTTGGAAGTATTCGATAAAAGTGCATGGCGTTGAAATCATAAATCCCCCTTATAGGTAAAATAAAATGTGGACATTGCCTCTTCTTTATACTATAATATAGCTCTACGGATATCCGTAGAGCTACTTAAATAGAAAGGAATTGGGCATGGGCTATCCAACAACGATTCAACTCATCTCACGGAAGAAAGGAAATCAGTGGTATGTTAATTTTCCCAATGCTTTGGCAAAAGCGATGAATTTCAAGAAACGCGAAATTGTGGAATGGGAGGTTGAAACAGTAAAGTGCATGAAAATGATTAGAACTGGCAAGTCTAACAAAGTAACTGCAAGAACAAGAACGGATCGTGTGTCACGTATTACCGTTGACAATAAGAAATAAAGTGGCGAATTTTAATGCGATTGCCCTGGGTATTTACCACACCTGTGGAAGCAGGGTGTGTTCCAAACGCTAACGATCCTTTTATCCTTTGGAAACAATTTGGTTTATATATTTGCGGCATTAGTCGTTATTTTTCTACTGATAGCGGTAATACCTGGATAAAGGGGGGGCCTTTTCTTTCTGCTTTTTCTGCATATTTTCCTATATTAGGGCATAAAACCGGACTGGCTGATAGTACAACCTATTTCAGTTTTTATGGGCCAAGCATCTATAAATTAAATTACCAGAATGGAAAATGGACAAAACTCAATAGTATTGATAGTGTTGATGCCATTTGTTCGTATAATAAAGACCTATATGCAATTAGTAAAGGAAGTCTTCTTGTTTCCGCGGATAGCGGCAATACCTGGAATGATGTTTCAGATGAATTGACGGGTTTTACAGAATTGTCAATTACCGGGAATTATATTTATATAACAATTACGGATGGAACTAAATATCGAAAATATGTCGGAAACGATACCCAAATGGAGAGCACCTCAGACTGGAAGCCTGTTTCCTGCCATATCTCAGCCTATCCAAACCCTTTTACACCATCCACTATCCTGTCATACCAGGCATTAGCGGACGGCAAGGTTCAGCTTTACGACATTGCCGGCAAGATGGTTTGGCAAACACATGTGAAGAAGGGCAGACGGTCATGTCCTGTGGAAAGGCGTCAACATGAACAACCGGCCAGTGTCAGCTGGCATTTACATAGTGCGCCTGCAGAGCGGTAGCAGACAAGTGGAAAAGCGCGTAGTGTTGACAAGGTAAGGAAAAACCTATCCCCTTCCCTTTTTCTTGAATGAAAAAGGGAAGGTTTTTATATTCCATTTTATAGAAAACCACTTAACATAGCAACATTAACATAAACGGAGTCTTTGAATATCGGAAAATGATCTTCAAATTTCAATAATTGGCAGGATAATTCTGGCTTTTGCCGTCAAAATATCAGCCTGTGGAGCAATTTCTCTGTAATCCGAATTTACTAAAAGAGTAAAATCAAAATGCCGATCAGTTTTCCCCTCCGAAACTGCGTGTTATCAGAAAACCAAGTACAGGCTTGTCCATCTGGCCAGCACCGGTTACAACACCGTCAAAGGTGGTATATTGCGAAGTTGTGAAAAGGATTGAAAAACTGTGACGCCATGTCGCATATTTTGCCCCGATTGAATATGAAGGGTTACTTGCTCTGTAACCCAGGACAGGGAGAGCCATTTCAGCCTCCAAACTTAAGCCTGCTTTGGGTGAAAATATAAATGTTATGGGAATAGCTGTTGTCGATGCATCATCCGTAAGCTGTTTGGTCATGTAGGTGGAATTGGTGTGGATGATAATACCTGATGAAAGATAAAACAGATCCTTGAAGCTTTTTCCTAAAAGTCCGGACATATAAAAACCTGACGCATCCTGACTATTGTCCTGATAAAACCATGTAAACCCGCCTATTGCCGCTCCGTCAACAAGCTGCGTGCTTTCGTCAAAAATTTTATAGCGTCCGTCAAATTCATAGGTATCCCATGGTTCATAAACATTGTTAGAACGTCGAAAGCCCACATCAAGCTTTTCTATCGGTGAATAACGCAGGCCAAGGCTTATCTTAAGTCCTCCATTATCAAAACCCATGAAATCCCTGAAGGGATTTTCGAATGCAGGGGAGCTGCCGCGATGGTCTATTGTAAGAAGAAATGATTTATACGGTATTGTCTGTGGCAGAAAGAAAGTAAGACAGCGATCCTGGCATATGTGCGCATCAGGGTCATTTGACAATGCCCTGCAGCATTGCGGAGGCTCTACAATGGTTGTTTCAGCAAACGGCATAAGAGAGAATAATACGGCAAGATATGTCAGACTAAGGATTGCAACGTTTTTCACCGTTTGATCTCCATGCTTTTAGGGTATCTATTTGTTCTGTCGTAAGTTTCGGTCCGGATGCCGGCATTGTGCCTTCTTCGGTTCTTATAATAATCCTGTCTATATGAGATTTGATATTATCATAACCATTAAAAGAGGCATTGCCTGAATTGATCTGGACATGGCATTGGCCGCAATATCTTATAATTAGAGGGTCTATGTGTCTTTCAAAGCATATGGAATCAGGATTTGCAATATTTGAAAGTGTTTGTTGCGACAGCGGTGCAATCGGAAGCTTTTTACCACAGTAAAACAGTAGAGGTACAGAAAACAGGAAAAATATTGTGAAAAGCATTTTTACCATTAAGTGCATTTCTCTGGCTTTGCCATGATAACGAAGTTGGGCGCGGACTCTTTTTCAGCAAACATCAATATATTAAAATTCACAGGATCATTGTTAAAATCATAAAAACGAATATACGCATTACCATCTTTTCTGTTTATCCCTACAATACGATCCATGGTCAAGTATCCTAGTTCAAATGCTTAACTATGACAGGTCTTTTTCCTTGAACTTTAAATGTTTTAGGGTCTATATTCTTAACACGGAGAGTGCGAGAAAGATGTTCAGGCAAAATTATTCGCGATCCGGTGTATCTGACGCAATTCTTTCGCGATCCGGATTTACGAATAGATAAAATTGAAAGCACCAGTCAGTAATTTTTTCAACAAGAGAGAGGTTCAGGATGTCTGTAAAGAGCAATTTTACACGCAGAGAGTTCTGCCATAAATCATGCAAATCACTTGCATTTGTCTGTGCCGCTCATCTCATCAAACCTGGAAAGATTTTCTCTGTCCCAATATCAAGTAACATCACTCTGAATTTGACTGATTCAGCGAATTTTGCATTACTTCAGACAGGAGGTGCAATTTATGTCACCAATCCCCAGGATTCCCTGCCGCTCATAATTGTCCGCGTCTCGTCCACGGAGGTTACCGCCTTTTCTTCCCGCTGTACACATCAAGGCTGCCTGGTAGGGCTCCCAAAAAACGGCGTTGCAGTTTGTCCATGCCATAGCTCAACATTTAACAACCTGGGAAAGGTCACAGGCGGTCCTGCATCTTTGGACCTGGAAGCTTTTTCCGCAATACTTGATGGAGACATCATAACCATAAGCAATATCGACAGTTCAGTTGAAAAAAAGAATGGCAATAACATACAGGAACCGTTTACAATTAACATACTGCCAGGCTCTGTTGTTTTAACACGGACCGAACCCGCCTCAACATGGGGTGTGAATGTTTATAATACAGCAGGCCAGACTCTTGAGCAATGGCCAAACCTGAGGGAAAACACGATTACCTGGTCAAATGCCAGAGTGCCATCCGGGGTTTATTTTATTTCAGTACACATTAACAGCAGAAAATTTCTGAAACGAATCACCGTGATAAATTGATTTAATATTTTTACTTTATACAGCCTTTAACAAATTGGGTGCATGACCGCTAATGCATAGCCTCTACGCGGCATTTCTCAAGAAAACCCGGTTTGCCTCCGAGAGGAACAACATTCTTTTGTCCCAGAAAGTGTCCCATTGCTCGGTAGTTGACAATACATCTGCCCGTATTTGCATAACAGCCTCCACTTTATTTTCTGTTCCAGAACTTATCAGAGGCTTTCACTCTTTGATTGACCTGCTTGATAAGATTCTCTACCCGACAACTCGATACCGGCAACCCCAACTTTCGGATACGTGGATAATCCATTCTGGAAGCATTTTCATTGATATAGTGGATTGCTCTTCTCAGGATGATTCGTGGGTCATTATCTGAAGCTTGCTTCGGCGGCAAACCAATTTCCGTTTGTTTTTGTGATAAAAGGTTTAATATAGGTGCCACTTCCCCTTTCCATGCATGAGTAATCAACGTGACATAGAAAAGCCACGCCTGCTCCTTGGGCTTGACCGTGGCTTGAGCTACGGCGAATAGATGCTCAACGAGATGGACAAAGTCCAAGAGCGCTAACCAGTGACTGAAGAATTTCTCATAGACTAACCAGTTGCCCGAGCCTCCGTCTGAGATAAATAGTTTTTTCGGAGCTGCGTTAAGATTCAGTCTTTCGGCTTCATTTCTTACCAATGGAGCAAAACCTTCTGCTTCCAGCATGCTAGCTACACAGCTTTTCAGCAGGATTTTATCTTTCTTGTGCTTATGCGGTTGAAAGGGGGGTGAAACTTTATTATTGACCTTTTCTTTTTCGGTTGCTTTGGCATGTCCGGCCAAGCCCGTTACCAGGCCATGAACAGAATCTTTATCAATGAAGGCTGTTGGAACCTCTGGATGTGGATCCACCTCATGACTGTCCGCTTCCATTATCTGGAGATGGGCGACCTTGTTTTCTTTCCATCTGGGGTTGTGTACTCCGGGTAGGTCATTTTCGGCACGGGTTTGAACGCGTCCACCATCGACTGAAACAACCGCTGCCGGAGGTTTTTCTGGGATAACAGCCTGATCCACAAGCTTGCTATGATCACGGACTGATAATAATTCTTGGCCGATTTTATGTGTGATTCTGGCTATTTGCCGATAACTGATGAAAATATCCCCTATCTCGGCTAAAGCATCTTCTGCCTGTGAATAGGAATTGAAATTGCCACCGGCCCAACTGATTTTCTTAAGCAGAGAGGGGCTGTAATCAACACTATCAAACTCCAATAAATGACGCCAGGGGGGAAAAATCCCGCCGACATTTATGACAGCGGAATATTGGCGCCGCAAACGGAAGTTTCCCCACTTTGGTATTAACCATAACGGATTCTTCTTTTACCTTCTTTTCTGCGTCTTCTTTCCGCTTGCTGGGGGTATGACATTTGGGACAGTCGTATTCTTTGGCAAGCAGTATTTCGATTAATGCAGGATCCATTAGAATGCTCTTTTCCAGAAGATATTCTCCCATCTCCTTGCCTAAAGAAACGACCAAATCCTCCCTCCCTGTAATAGTCGGGAAATGCCCATTGGATTGTAGCCCTGTCTTTTGTTTGATCCGATCCAACATGCCATCCATCATTTGAATTAGTTCGTTCCGGATTTCTTCCCACGAATCGGTTGATGTAACCTTTGACATTCTCTTTCACTCCTTTCCTTTTCTCCTTTTGTTACGATAGGACTTCAATAGCGCCTGTATAGCTTTATGTGTGTTAGATTCAATTTCCTTGTTTATTAATTTCCATTGTTTGCATAATAATTGAATGTTTTTGACCAGTTCTTGCGGGATATGTACAGTGCAAGTCTTTCCTGATTTCCGGTAGGATAAATAATAAGCTGAATGGAGCTTGTTCTCCGTGCAGTGGCAGTTCTTTTTACCGCACTTGAAGTGGGTTTGTCCTATGGATGCTTTGAGGTAGGTGGTAGTATTCTTTTGCATAGCCTTATTAAAATATTATAACAAGACAATGTCAAGAAATATTATCGTTAAATTCATTAAAATCGGAAAGTCGATCGGATTTTACAGGGTCACTGCATTTTGGACTACATTAGCTGTCATGCAGTTATAAGAGACTCCCCAGTCAATAAGAAAATATGGCTTTACTTCATTTTCTTGTTTCGTCACACCAAAAAGAAGAGAACAGAAATTTGACTGACAGAGTCAAAGCAGTTATCCTGGGACTGGTTACCCTACGATATATAATTCACTCTGTGTTATCCGCTATATTATTTCACCCAAACGCAGACCATGTATAAATACACTCTGCAATGCATGACAACGCGGGCTTCACAGCGCTTTCCTTGTTCTCTTCTTTATGGCAAACGTGACGCTCCTTTTTGAATTCTGCAAAAACCGTGACAACCAGAGCACCCCTCGCGGATGCGGAGGTTGGCACGGTTTTTGGCTTTCACGCAGCAGCCTTAACGGTCGTATTTAATTTTTCTATCTGTGGCTGAACCTTGACGATTAGCTCCCAAATGAATCCGCATAATTCACGGGCAATGGCGCATTTTGCCTTGTTGCTGCATTTGCCTTGATTTCGCAAGTATTTATATCTGCTATATAGCCTGTCTTGGCAACGCATTATAAATTCGCGTAATAGCACAGGGCTATCCGTAAGCGATGCCTCTGAACGCATCAACCGCCGATCCGTATAAAACTTAGCGGCTCCTACAAACGCAAGTCGCAGATAGGAATTACCTGCTTTTGTAATCCCCCGGGCCGGATCGTGTGTTCCGGAGGAATATTTCCTGGGAATCAAACCAACATAGTTCATCAAACGATCCTGTTAGAAAAACGATGAAGATCATGTCCCTCGACTATCAGCGTCATTGATCCTGACGAACCCAAATCCCGGTAGAGTTTGATATAATGCCATAAGTTTTCCATAAGGATCATTTTTTAAAAAGAGTTCGGTCAGCTTTAAATCCAAATCCGATGTCTTGGTCTTCAATGTTTCCAATTCCGTGAGCATCATGTCCAACCGTATACGCGTACAAATCGGAAGTTCAACCGCTTTGAGCCACCGATGATGTTGAACCGTCCAGTTGGTTTTCGTACCGCTAAACTGTTGCCCTTGACGCTTCACTAATGAAAGAATACGCTGTTTCTGCTTGCCTATTGACCATGCCAGATCATAGCGATAACGAAGACACTCGCGGGCATCTTCGTCCGCCGCGTCGGGAATATGAACAAATCGAAGTAACCCCGCCATATAATAATCCAAATTTGCAATCGCGTCATCCCGATCCGTCTTCTGCTCCTTGCCGCGGTTTCGCAATCGAACTTGTCGCAATAAGCTTGCAATGATAGCCATGCTTGACAAAATAGCGGTATGGCGAAAA
>CAWHPS010000030.1:0-59015 GCA_963831235.1 uncultured Fibrobacterota bacterium | reverse complement strand
AGTAAGCTCATCTCCCCTGACCAGTCGTTTCAACATTTCTCGTTGCCGTTCGTTCAAATGTGCTTCAATGGCCGGAGTCACGGCAAACCGGGTTTCAGGTACTTTTATACGTTCTACATTCTCACCTGGCCCTGGGAAAGTGACCTGGAAATAGCCTGTGTCAGTACTCAGCAGAGGCTGTTCCAAACCGTGATTGAGCATTTGGTCACGCATGCGCCGGAAACCACTCCCCCGTTCTGGACAATAACACGCTCGTCCTCAAGCTCGTGCTGAACGGAACTTACAAAGACATTCATTTTTTCACTCATGATAGAGGATAAAATGGCATTTTACGCTCTGCAATTCAAGGTTGGTGTATTTGTATATTTTTAATCTATGCCGTTTTTAACACTACCTGATGTTTGTTAGTACTGCTGCAACAAGCAATATGTCGCATTGTCAATGTTGAACTACGGTTTGAATCTGTTTTGCTCATCCAAGACCTGAGGATTTCCTTTGGAGTCCAGGGTGAAAATATTCTTCTAACTTTATCCATTCCATATTTCTTCTATATCCTGTTCACCAAGTATGAAGGAATTTGTTTCATTACCTGCTGAAATATTTTAAATTTATTCCGGGTTAGCCGGAATGAAAAGCAGAATCCTTTGCCAAAATGCAACGTTAGAGGACGGCATCGAAATGTAAAATGAAAGGCAACCATCTGGATGGTATCTATGAACGAAAAAGAAATTTAAAGCGCTAAAGAAAAGTTTAGATAACTCAAAACAAAAATGGGGTTTAATATGATTTACGTTTTAAAAAGAGCACTATTTCTGGTCGTAGTTATCCTCGCTGGTTCAATATCCGCGGCACTACATATTTCCATTCAATCTCCAACTGCCGGGATTCATTATAACATTGGTGACACCCTACATTTCCATTGGATGAGTTTGGACGCTACTGTAGGTATTGGCTGCCAAATTGAGATTTCTTTTGATAATGGGATGCATTTTTACACTATAGATAACGGTACAGGGCATAACCCGAATGATGCAGACTGGGGGAACTTCGATTGGGTAATTACGGATTCCTTAAAAACCATAAATAGCAGGATGAAGCCGGTAATGGTTTATACACATTCCGATCAGGTTATTATTCAGATTATCGACTTTTATAATAAAATAAATGACGTACAAATTTATTCTTCAACCGTTTTTACGGTCCCGATAGAAAATGGCTCCATTCGCTCCCGAATGATCAACCATTTCTTCATCAGTCCAAATCCAACTCGGGGTATTATCGCAATTCAGGGAGACATGGATCGCGTCTCTCTCTTTAATTTATCCGGAAAACTGCTATGGACTTCCAATTACGATCATATTGTCTTGAATATTCCGGTACTACCGGCTGGTGCTTATGTAGTAAAAGCTGAAGTGGGGAAGGAATCTTATTATAAGAAGATTATTCTTGAAAAATAAAGGAAAAAGCAATCGCGGAACACGCATCATTTGCCTATCGCATTATCACAAACTTCTTTATCACGTCGCCTGCCCTTTGGATATAAATCCCTGGTATCCGTGGGCTTAAAACTTTTCTTCCGCAAACATCATAGGTTTTTATAACCGCAGGAAGGGCAGCTGTGGTTCTGGCAATTTTCTTTTTTTCGGTCTTTATATCGGGTGAAAGGGGGATATAATCAAAAAGCTGTGCTTCATGGCCACGGGCCCATAGATATTGTTTGTTAACATAATTCCATAAATGACAATTATTGCCATCATGCCAGGCGACTAAATCAGGACCGAATTTAAAGAACCTTGCAATCCAAACCATGCCAGTTTCATTCGCTATTGTATCCGTGTCCACAGGGGAAACCGGATATAAAAATAAAACCTGGTGCGTAAAAAATGTGCCTCCCACATATTTGTTATCATAGGATAAAGCCGCCTGACAGGCGGAATATTGATACATCACAGGCCAACAGGTATCGTGGGTTAAATCACAATACCAGATCGTGGCACTAAACCCGTCAAGTTGAAGAGTGAAAGCTGCATATCGTCCATCCACTACATTGCCATCAATGAAATTTAATTTATTTTTCCAATCCACCGAGTCCACTAACTTTTCTTCCCATCCCCACGACTGCAGGACATCAAACGCCTTGAAAGTGAATACCGTGTCAGAGATTTTGGTAGCCGTATCCAGTTTGATAATGCTAAGCTTCTGTGCATAATAAAGGTTCCCTGAAGAATCCCAGGAAATGGCTGGACGATTTTCCCTGATAGGGGTCCTAAGAAGCGTGTCACTTTGGGTGGGGGATACGACTATCACATCGCCTTTGGAATTGATATAGGCGATTCGATCTTTATTATAGGAAAAGGTGGGAGCATAGCCAATGCCAATATCAAGACTGTCAGACGCATTCTGAATTCGTATATGGCCCTCTGCCCAGCGCGGGACATTATCGATAAATAGATAAACAGGTGATTCTCCCCAGGGCGTCATTTCCGCTGAAACGAAACCGATCATCAAGACAACCAGACTTAAAATTATTCTCATCACAATCCCCTCAGTTCAGCAATTTCCATAGCGTAATAATACATAAATTAATTGTTTATTCGCTATACAAAATTCCTGCTTGGAACTTTAACGCTCTGAATAATTATCTTTCATGACTTAAATAAAAAGGGAGAACCATGCAGATTGGAATAATAGGAATGCCACAAAGTGGAAAAACCACGGTTTTTAACGCGTTAACTGGAAGTACACTTACAACAGGACTCGGCGGGACAAAAGACATTAATCAGGCGGTTGTGAAAGTGCCTGATGAAAGACTCATGCATCTTGCAAAAGTTTATAACCCAAAGAAAACAACTCCTGCCACAGTAACCTATCTTGACCTTTGCGGAATGGGACGAGGCGGCATTGACGCTGACAGCATCGACGCTGAGTTCCTTGCGCAGCTTCGTTCAGTGGATGCAATAGTCATGGTCGTGCGCAAATTCAAAGACGAGGCAGTGCCACACCCGCTTGACTCCATTGACCCGAAACGAGATGCCTCCAAGCTTATAGACGAAATGATGCTTGCAGATCTCATCGTAATTGAGAAACGAATCGAACGAGTTGATAAAGACATCAGGAAAGCCCCGGCAAACAAGGATTTTGAAAGAGAGAAACAGCTTTTAATACAGTTCAAGGTATTGCTTGAATCAGGAAAACCTATCCGGTCTCAAACATTGACCGAGTCAGAGGAAAGACTTGTACGTGGATTTAAATTCCTGACACAAAAAGCACTGCTCATTGCCATTAACATTTCCGAGGATGATCTGAAGGACGAGGAGCAGATACTCGCCTTGTTTAGCGAATACAAGGCATTCCCATATACAGGTGCCATAGCTCTTTCCGCAAAGATTGAGGCTGAAATCGCCGTGCTATCAAAAGAGGATGCGGATATTTTCATGCAAGACCTCGGAATAAGTGAAGCCGCACTTACAAGACTTATACGTGAGTCCTACAGACTTTGCGGCCTGATTTCTTTCTTTACATCAGGTGAAGATGAATGCCGGGCATGGACAATAAAGGATGGCACAAATGCCCAGAAAGCAGCGGGTGCGATTCATTCTGATCTTGAAAAAGGATTTATCAGGGCCGAGACAGTAGCCTATTCTGATTTCAAGGAATTCGGCGGCATGAGCGAGGCAAAGACAGCCGGAAAACATCGTCTTGAAGGCAAGGAATATATTGTAAAAGACGGTGACATCCTGAATATAAGGTTCAACGTGTGACACACTCCTCTCCTACCCAAAAAGTTGCAATAGCCAGGTGTGCTGAATACGATAAAGATAAATTAAAAAAAGAGATGCTTCAGTGCATCAGGCTTGTTGATTTTAATCTAAAAGAACTATCAGGAAAAAAAGTTCTCTTAAAACCAAACCTTCTATTTCCTGCTCCCCCTGAAAAACAGATAACAACAAACCCCATATTTGTTCGAGCCATTGCCGAGATTGCTCTTGAATCAGGGGCAAAAGTATCAATCGGTGACAGCCCTGCTGTTGCAGGAACAGTGCGTTGTCTTAAGGCAAGCGGGCTTATGGATGTGCTCGAAGGTTTGCCGGTACAGCAGATTGATTTCTGCACTCCCATAATGGTTAGGACAAAGGGAACACCTGAAAGAAATCTGGTGCTTTCAAAAGAAGCCATTGAAAATGATATTATAATCAACCTGCCAAAACTTAAAGCACATGGCCAGATGTATCTTACTTGCTCTGTAAAAAACATGTTCGGCCTAATGCCCGGGCTTTCAAAGGGAAAAATGCATCTTGTTTCAGGCACAGATAACCTCGATTTTGCAAAGATGCTTGTGGAATTATGCTACATTAAAAAACCAGCCCTCACTTTGGTTGATGCTATAATGGCTATGGATGGAAATGGCCCTGGCAGTGGTTCACCTTACCCTTTGCACATAATGATGGCGGGAACAGACCCAATGGCAATCGACCTTATTGCCTCTGAAATCATAAGTTTCAAAAGAGAAGCGATTCCAATATTTAAAGCATCAGAGGAATTGTCGATTGGAATTTGCGATCGAAATAAAATAGAAGTGATGGGAGAAACCATCGAAGCTGTTAAGGTTAATGACTTTCGACCTGCGGTTACCAGCCGCGGGTTCAACAGGATTCCGGCATTCATAATAAATCCTTTGAAAAACAACCTATCTGTTCGCCCATACTGGGAACACAACAAATGCAATTTATGCAAGGAATGTATGAACATCTGTCCGGTTAAATGCCTGGAAATAAAAAATAAAAGGATCGCAATTAACAGAAATACATGTATCCGATGTTTATGTTGTCAGGAAATCTGCCCGAAAGGTGTAATTTCAGCCAGGCGTAACCTTCCAGGAAGAATAATCGAACGTATGCTAAAGTGAATTACCGGCCCTTCGATACATCCGCCTGCGGCGGACACTCAGGGACCGGTAATTCGTAGTGAAAATAAAAGCTTAAAAAATTAAAATCACTCATTAATTCCTGCTGCGTAATTTTGACAAAAGCCTCAGGATTTCCACATAAAGCCAGACAAGCGTAACCAGAAGTCCAAATGCCGCGTACCATTCCATGTATTTTGGTGAATTGGCTTCCACCCCTTTTTCAATGAAATCAAAATCAAGCACAAGATTAAGTGCCGCAATAACAACAATGAAAGCGCTGATTCCAATGCTAAGCGGGCTATTGCCTGTTACAAGACCTGTCCCAATGTGGAAGAAGCTTAAAATCCATGTGATAAGATAAAAGACGCCGATTGCACCGGTCGCAGCAAAAATACCGAGCTTGAAGTTTTCGGTTGGCTTGATAAGGCCTGACCGATATGCCAGCAAAAGGCAGAAAAGCGTGCCAAATGTAAGACCTACCGCCTGAATTACAATGCCAGGGAAGCGGGCTTCCATCATGGCTGATATTCCCCCAAGGAAAAGCCCCTCAAGCAAAGCATAAACAGGCGCTGTTTTGCCGGCCCATTCTTTTTTAAATGCAGTTATAATCGCGGCAATAAGCCCGCCAAACACCCCGACCATGGTCCAAACAGTAACTGCCCTAACCCCTGACAAGGGATCAACTGACACGGCTTCAAAAAACTTACCCCACACCCAGCTTGCAGATAAAAGTGTAAATAGCAGCAAAAGCCCTGTTTTATGAACTGTTCCCATGAGTGTCATGGATTCAGCTGGATTTACATATCCAAACCCTTCAAAGGTTTTGGAGTTGAGTGCAGGATTGGCGGTTCGCATCATTTTAATCATCTCCTTCTAAGTTATTTTTTATTGAAGACGATAAAATTTAATATTTCAAACTGGTTTAAAGCAAACCTGCGCGTATCAGGAATCAGACATGGTATTGATTTCATTGCGATTTTTATATATACGGATTTCTATTGCACCGGATAAATCCGTTCTATATATTGAAATTGATCTTGCCCTGAACCTTTCAAGCGTTTCCGGATCAGGGTGCCCGAAACGGTTATATTGACCCACTGAAATCACTGCTTCTTGAGGGGCAACTCTATCTATAAAATCCTCGGATGATGAGGTTTTCGCCCCATGATGAGCTACTTTTATAATTTCTGATTTAAGGCTATCTATACTGTAGGAAATGATTCTTTCCGCATCAAATCCAATATCTCCTGTAAATAAAATTGAATGGCCTCCAGCATCTAGGCGCAAAACCATTGACATTTCGTTTACAGATAAACCTTTGACATCTTTTTGAGGGCTTAGAACATCAAACCAAATGTCCTTGTCTATAAGCACCCGTTCACCGGCTTCTAATATTTTCCTAGGTATATTTTTTGTATTTACAAGTTCAATATACTTTGCATAAAGCGGCCCTTCCCAACCTGTTCCAGTGTCAAACAGTTGAGCTATATTTATGTGTTCCATGACATATAAAAGCCCTCCAAGGTGATCGTCATCCGGATGACTGGAAAATACTCCATCGAGGCGTCTTATTCCAATATGCTTGAAGTATGGGGCAATCACACGTAAACCATTATCAACGTATCGATCTTTTGCGCCTCCGTCAATTAAAAAAACCTTGCCATTCTCGAATTCAATTACCGCGCAATCCCCCTGTCCTACATCTAGAAATGTAATTTTGGCAATGGGTTTTTCGACAATAAACGCCTTGACCTCATAAAACCCTGTCATGATGAGAAGCGCAAACACAATACCCTTTCTTGCCCACTTCTTTTCCTTTAATTCAGCAAAACAAACAAGCAGAACATAAAAGAAAATAATCGCAGTTATATCGGGCGATGCCGTCTCAAGATATCCGCCTGGTACTTTGGCAAAAAAAGAGGCACTTTTATTAAGCAATAATGTCAGGTAATATGCAGAGGCCCCAAAAGAATATGCAATGAACGGGACAAAACCAAAGGCCGTTACCAAAAGGCCAAGTCCAAGCAAAGCAAAGGATATGGGAACGGCAATCAAATTTGCTGCAATTGAAACAGGCGCAATATTATTAAAAGTATATGCAATGATGGGTATTGTCCCTGCCATTGCGGAAACAGACAGCACAAGAGACTCCATTGCACTTTTAAGGATGATATTACGCGGCTTCCATGGGATCATTTCCTTGAAACGAGGGTATAAATATACGATTGCAAGTGTTGCGATATATGATAATTGAAAACCTATGTCATAAAGATAAAGGGGCTGAACAACAAGAATCAGGATGGCAGAAAAAGCGAGACTGTTGTATATGAAGGCCTTTCGCTCAAACATCCACCCAAAAAGAATAACACTACCCATGATGGAGGCGCGGACAACTGAAGGACTAAGGTCCGTCACAATCGCATAGAGCCAAACCATCAAGATTGTAAGCAGTATCTTAGACCGATAAGGGACAAACAGAATTCCAAAAACAAGATAGAAAATCAAAATCAGCATTCCAACATTAAGACCTGATACCGCTAATAAATGCATGAGCCCGGTTGACCTGAAGTCATCAAGCACGCTTTCAGGCAAATCTCTTTTCTCGCCTAACAATATCCCGATAACAAGGTAGCTTTCATTGCCGATGAATTGATCTGCGGTTTGCCTAATGTATTTTCTTAATGGCAGTATGATTTTATCCATCACAGGATTGCCATATCCGTGAGCAAGAACTTTTATTTTATCAGCAGAATATTGGTTCATGGTGGCGTAAATTCCGCGGCAGCCAAGATATTCGGCGTAATTAAAGGCACCTGGATTTCTTGCCCCAGGTGGTTTACGGATGCGACCCTGGATTTGAAGTTTGTCGCCATAATTAATTGCTGTTCCGGAATCAATTGCAAGCTTTACAATCAGGTTGCCATTTATATGCAACCGGTTTATAGTTACTTCACCAAGCTCCATGTTTGAAATCTGGTTACGAATAAAAGGTTCTGTAACAACAACACCTTCCAGCGATGTCTCTTCTTTATTAAAGAATGATTCGTATCCAGTATGATTTGCAACGTAGCCGGTATGCCAGGAAAGCAATACCCCAATGAACATGGCTAACAACCAGAATAAAGCCCTTCTTGTAATTTCACCAAGGTATGTTCCAATAAGATAAAAGGATAAAACCAATGACAAAACGGAAATTACCAGGAAAAAAGATTTTTCCTGGTAAAACTTGAATAGGACAATACCGGCAATTAATGGAATAAGTGACAATACTGCATAATGATATTTAAAATTGCTGAAGAATTCCCTTATGGGTTGGGCTCCAGTAATATGCTGTTGATTGCTTTTTAAGGCCATAATGGCTTTTAGGGACGGTATCCAATCCGGAAGCCAACAATCTCACTGCCATAGTCCGGCATGCCGTAATCGTCGTTACCGTTGCGTGATAGTCTCTTTTCTTGCATTGAAAACATAAGTGATGTTGAAATTGAAATACAAGTGGAAACCAGGTTGGCTAAAAAGACAACTAATGAGTGTTAAAAATCCCAATCAGATAAACCCGCCGCACTGAGGCGGCGGGACTGATTTGTATTTTTTTGTGTTTATACCCGAGCCAGAGACGGCTCGGGAAAATGCGGGGCCGTCTCTGGCCCCGCTCACCAATAAAATAATCACCAAACCCAGTCCCGCCGTGCGGCGGGGTACCGGTTTTTATATCAGAAAAAGCATTTCCCTGTATTTTGGCAAAGGCCAGCTTTCATCATCCACAATTGTTTCCAGCTTGTCGCCGAATTCACGAACCTTTACCATGGCAGGAATTACCTTGCTGCAATACTCCTCAGCCATTGCCTGCTCGCCTTCTGTTTTAGCAGCCTTTTCCATGGCCTTCTCCAGACTTTTAATCTCCTTTTTCATCTTTGCAACATTCCCAAGCACTTCGTTCACGCTTTCAGTAACAACAGCAAGATTTCCCTCTTCCAACCCTGATGAACCTGCCATTGAACCAATCCCTTTTGATATCTCTGAAACATACTTAAGGGCTGTTGGAATTATCTGTGTCTGGGCGATTTCTTTTGTGAGTGCAGCTTCGATATTTATGGTCTTGTTATAAGCCTCAAGATAAATATGATACCGTGAACGAATTTCTTCTTCAGTAAGAACTTTATATTTAGAGAAAAGTTCGATGCTTTCTTTAGACACGATGTGCTTTAGGGCCTCTGGGGTTGTATGATCATTGTGCAGACCCCGTTTTACAGCTTCAGCATGCCATTCTGCTGAATAATTATCCCCGTTAAAAATAACTGGGCGCACCTCGGTTATTGTTTCGCGTATGACTGATAACACAGCTTTCTTGAAATCCTTTTCCCCGCGTGATTTTGCTTCGATGCGTCCTGATAGGATATCCACTGACTCGGCAATTATCGTATTAAGCACAACGTTGGGAGTCGAAAGCGACGCCGAACTTCCAACAGCTCTGAACTCGAATTTGTTTCCTGTAAATGCGAACGGTGAAGTGCGGTTACGATCCGTGGCGTCTTTCTTGATGGACGGCAATTGTGCGAAGCCATGTTCAAACAGCTCACTTCTAACCTTTGATTTCAGGGTTTCATTCTCAATTTGATCGAAAATATCCAGTATCTGTTCGCCGATGAATGCCGACATAATTGCCGGAGGGGCTTCATTTGCACCAAGCCTGTGGTCGTTGCCGGCATAAGCCACGGAAGCACGAAGAATATGACCATACATTTTCAAAGCACGGAGACAGGCCAGGATAAAAATAAGGAACTGGAGATTTTCATGGGGTGTCTGCCCAGGTTCCAAAAGGTTGTTTCCAAGATCATCGCACATGGACCAATTGTTATGTTTGCCTGAGCCGTTTATGCCGGTAAATGGCTTTTCGTGAAGCAGGAGCGCAAGATTGTGTTTTGTTGCAACTTTGCGCAACACTTCCATTGTAAGCTGATTATGGTCTGTTGCAATAGAAACATCTTCAAAGATGGGCGCAAACTCGAACTGGTTGGGAGCAACTTCATTATGACGCGTTTTAATAGGTACACCCAGCTTGATTAATTCATCCTCGGATTCCATCATGAAACTCAAGACCCTGGCTTTAATGGAACCAAAGTAATGATCTTCAAGCTGTTGGCCCTTTGGAGGGTGAGCGCCAAAAAGGGTCCTACCTGCAAGAACCAGGTCCGGACGCAGGTTGTAAAGGGTTTTGTCTATTAGGAAGTACTCCTGTTCACCACCGATTGTTACCTTGACCCGCCTTGCTGAACTTCCGAAAAGTTTAAGCATACGCAATACGGATTTTTCGAGAGATACTATTGATTTAAGCAGGGGCTCTTTTTGACCTAAACTATGACCGGAATAAGACATAAAGATTGATGGTATGCAGAGTGTGTTGCCATTGGCGCTTTCCATAATGAATGCCGGTGATGTAGGGTCCCATATCGTATAACCACGCGCCTCAAAAGTGGCCCTGAGGCCCCCTGATGGAAAGCTTGAGGCGTCCGGTTCTCCCTGAACAAGTTCCTTGCCGCTAAAACGTTCCAGGACTTTGCCGTCACTTGTTGTATGGATGAATGCATCATGTTTTTCAGCAGTAAGCCCTGTCATTGGCTGGAACCAGTGTGTATAATGCGTACAACCTTTTCCAATGGCCCATTCTTTCATGCCATGAGCAATAACATTTGAAATAGTGCAATCAAGAGGTTCCCCTGTGTGTACGGTTTTTAAAAATTTGACATATACATCAGCAGGCATGAAATTTCTCATTGTCTCATGATCAAAAGTGTTTGCCCCAAATTTTTCAGAGAATTTTTCTTTTATATCCAAAGTCTGAAGGGCTTTCCTTTCAACCATGTCGAGTACTGCTTTGAGACGAGTGTTTGACATTGTAATTCCTTTTATTAATGTTTATTTCTTGATATTGCCTATACTACAACTATAAGGCCAACCTATAAACATAAGACGTAACATGTTTATTTTAAAGATAATAAAACAACAGACTTAAGCTTGTAGATTAAATACGTCAAATTACAATTTTGTAGCCAAGATATTTTTTCATAACATTTTTGTATCTTTATTCAGTTTCACCCTGAATGTCTTAAAATCCAATTTATAATAATCACACTTGTACCCAAAGATTCGTTCTGTGGCACCAAGCATGCGAGCTGCTTTTGCTTTATTTCCATGCGTAGTCTTGAGAGCATCAATGATCAGTTCCTTTTCATAAGCATTTACCGCTTCTTCCAATGTCCTGTTTTCACGGGTACCAGAGAATTCTGCTGTTTGAAGGGATGGGTTAAGATGATATCCATGTATAACATTATCCGATGAAAGAAGTACTGCCCTCTCCATGCAGTTCTGCAGCTCACGGACATTTCCGGGCCAGTGATAACTCATCAACATATCAATTGCAGGTGTGGAAATCCTTTTAATTGATTTACTGTATTGTCTGCAGTATTCACTTATAAAACTTTCCGCAAGAGGAATAATATCAGTTTTTCTTTCGCGTAAAGGAGGAAGATAAATTGGATAAACATTAAGCCTGTAATAAAGATCAGACCTGAATTCCCCGGCCTTTACCATTTCTTCCAGATTTTTATGGGTTGCGGCCATCACCCGTACGTCAATCTGCGTGGTTTTTATTGAACCGAGCCTTTCTATTTCTCTTTCCTGCAATACCCTTAACAAGCGTACTTGGGTTGACAAAGGAGCATCACCAATTTCATCCAAAAAAATGGTGCCTGTATTGGCAAGTTCGAATCTGCCTGGTTTTGCCATGTTTGCACCTGTAAACGCACCTTTTTCATAACCAAAAAGTTCACTTTCAATCAAGCTTTCCGGCAAAGCAGCAAGATTGACCTTTACAAACGGTCTGCGGGCCCTTGCGCTGTTGTAATGGATTATATTTGCAACCAGTTCCTTGCCGGTCCCGCTTTCTCCGCGTACAATAACGGTTGTTTCAGTATTAATGATTTTCTCTATGGCTTCATGAACCTCGCTCATGGAGCCCTTATAACCTACAATTTTATCGAGCTTATATTTTTCGAATTTATCTTCCATAATCCTTACATTTTTGTAATAAAATAGATTATTCAGGCTTCAAAATCAAAATATTTCTTAAAAATATGATTTGACACCATTTTAATCAATAGTTTATCTTTTTTAACTTATGTTTGAAAAAATTCTCAGAACCAATACCTGCGGCGAACTTACAACAGCAAATGAGCATTCAACTGTGACCCTTTGCGGATGGATACACACTCGAAGGGACCACGGTGGGATAGTTTTCTTTGACCTGCGTGATCGTTATGGCATCACCCAGATAGTCTTTGAACCGGATCTAATAAAGAGACGCATGACCTTGCCGAACAGTTGCGGCGTGAGTGGGTGGTAAGAATAACCGGGACGGTTCGAAAGCGTGAAAAAGAAATGGTGAATCCGAAAATTTCCACTGGTGAAATAGAGGTTGTTTCATCCAATCTTGAAATACTCAACAAAAGCGAGGTGCCGCCTTTTGCCCTCGATGAATACAGCGATCCAAACGAATCCACACGTTTCAAATATAGATATATCGATCTTCGCCGCCCTGAAATGAGGGACCATCTGATTGTCAGGCACAAGGTAACCATGGCAACGCGCGAATTTCTTAATAACGAAGGGTTCCTTGAGATTGAAACACCCATGCTTGTACGTTCCACACCTGAAGGCGCCCGTGATTTCGTGGTTCCAAGCCGCCTCAACCCGGGCACGTTTTACGCCCTCCCCCAAAGCCCTCAGCTTTACAAACAGCTCCTTATGGTATCCGGTATGGATCGCTATTTTCAGATTGCAAGGTGCATGCGCGACGAAGACCTGCGCAGCGATAGGCAGCCAGAATTCACGCAAATAGATATTGAGGCAAGTTTCATCAAGGAAGAATTTCTTTACGACCTTGTAGAACGTATGATGAAACGAATACTGAAACATGCTATAAACCGGGACATCACCATACCATTTCGCAGGTTTACATACGCGGAATCCATGCAGCGCTATGGATGCGACAAACCCGATTTACGGTTTGGGCTTGAACTAAAGGACATAACGTCAATAGTAAAAGAAAGCGAATTCACGGTTTTTCTTGATGTTATAAATAAGGGCGGAATAGTAAAGTGCATTGCACCCAAAGGAGATTTTTCAAAAAAAGATCTTGAAGACTATATTGAATTTGCCAAGAAAAACGGTGCCAGGGGAATGGCATGGATGAGGGTCAGGGAAAACGGACTGGAATCAAATATCGTAAAATATTTCAGCAAAGCAATCCAGGAAAAGCTGATAGCCGCTATTAAACCGGAAACCGGTTCCACCCTCATGTTCATTGCTGATAAACCAAAAGCAACAAACGATGTTATTTCCCGTTTACGCAATGAACTCGGAAAAAATCTTGGCCTTATTAAAAAAGACATATTCGAATTCTGCTGGGTCACCGATTTCCCCTTATTCGATTATGATGAAAAGGAAAAACAGATTGTTGCTGCACACCATATATTTACAGCGCCGAAAGCGGACCATTTGGATTTGCTTGAAACGGACCCTCTCAAGGTTTCAGCCCGGAGCTACGATCTTGTTTTAAACGGGATAGAAATAGGTTCGGGTTCCATAAGAATCCACGATTCAGATGTGCAGAAGAGAGTAATGAAGGTAATTGGAGTAACCGATGAGGATGCAAAACGTAAATTCGGCTTTCTCCTTGACGCCTTTAAATACGGGGCTCCCCCGCACGGCGGTATTGCCCCGGGGCTTGACAGGCTTGTCGCACTGATATGCGGTTTCAACGACATACGCGAAGTTATTGCGTTTCCAAAGACAGCCTCAGGCACTTCACTGCTCGATGGTTGCCCATCAACAATTGATCCCATACAGATGAGAGACCTCAAGCTGAAGTCGCTGGTTTAACGTCCCTGCTTATTAATTCAGAATTTTATTCTTTGTCCACCTGATCTGACAATATTATATATTTAAAACAAGCTGTTCTGCTGAATCAATCACAAGGAAAAGAATTATGGAAGATTTAAGAATCCGGCTTAAGAAAATCGGAAATGCGCTCATGCTTGGTTATTCAGGCAATTTCGATTTTGACATGGACAATCTCACAGAGGATTATGTGGAGGAATTGCTCACATCACAATCCAAGACAATCATACTTGACCTTAAGAAAGTGAAAAAAGCAGCCTCGTCTTTTATCAACCGTCTTGTTAAAATCCTCAGGACCGTTGAGAATGAAAATGGCAGGCTATTTTTGGTCAATGTTCCGGAGTCAATAATCAAAGTCCTGTCCATGGTGAATATTATAGGTCGCTTCAGCATATTCCGGTCCGAAGAGGAGATCAATACAATTTTCGGAAACAATACCCCTGACACCGAAGAGACTCAATCTAACAGAAACCCACAGCTTAAAATTTACAAATCGATTGACAACCTTAAGCACGTTTTTACCCTTCAGGGTTCTTTTGTTGAAGGCGCCAATACAAGCCTTTTAATAGAAGATGTAAAAAGCTCCATTAATCAGGGCGCGAATTCCATTGTACTGGACTTTGAAAGGGTCGAGGTTCTGGATACCATGTCGGTAGGCCTGCTTCTTTCCCTGCACAAAATGTGCGGGGAAAAAGGAATTACCATCAGCATAACAAACGCCAATGATGTTGTAAGCCATGTGCTGAACATGAACGATGTTGGAAAGACTTTCAATATATGAAAATTCAATTCTGCGGCGCCGCACAAACAGTTACAGGCTCACAGCATTTGATTACTATAAACGGTAAAAGCATCCTCCTTGACTGCGGCCTTTTTCAGGGAAGGCGTGAGGAAGCATACAACCGAAATCTGAATTTCCCCTTTTCTCCTTCCTCTGTCCAGGCTGTTATCCTCTCTCACGCGCACATGGACCACAGCGGAAACCTGCCCAATCTCGTTAAACAGGGATTCAAAGGACCCATTTACGCAACACCTGGTACCATTGAGCTCTGCAGGATAATGCTGCGTGATTCAGCGTTTCTGCAGATGCATGATCTTGAATGGGTAAATAAAATACGGAAAAAGAATGGACAAGCCCCAGTAAAACCTCTTTACACCATTGAGGAAGCCGAAGCAACATATCAATTTTTCGTTGAAAAGGATTACAATAAGTCCTTCTCCCCCATGCAAGGAGTTGAGGCAACATTTTCTGACGCAGGCCACATTTTAGGATCAGCTGGAATCCTTCTTGAGATAAACGACAAAGGGCGAAAACTTCGTGTGGGATACTCCGGAGATATAGGACGAGCCAATATGCCCATAACAAGAGATCCTGTTGTGCTGGACGATCTGGATGCCCTTATTATTGAAAGCACTTATGGAGGCCGCCAGCACGGGGCCTTTGATATCGTTGAAGAGGAACTCTGTAAAATCATTCGCGAAACCTTTGCAAGCGGTGGAAAGCTCATCATCCCGGCATTCGCAATCGGCAGGACGCAGATAATCGTTTATCTTCTGCATAAGCTGTTTAATCAAAACCGGATTCCCGAGGTGCCTATTTTCGTAGACAGCCCGCTCTCTTGTAAAGCTACCGACATTTACAGGACACACCCTGAAATATTTAATCTCGAAGCTGATCGCGTTTTTCTTCAGGGAAACGAAGACCCTTTTTCTTTCCGAAGGCTCACTTATATACAGGATTCCGAGGAGTCTAAAAAGCTGAACAGCCTCGCCTTTCCACACATAATAATATCAGCATCAGGGATGTGCGAAGGAGGCAGAATCCTCCACCATTTAAGAAACAGTGTTGACAAACAAAGCACCCTGGTGCTTTTCATCGGTTACGCTGCAAAACATACTCTTGCCCGCAAAATAATGGACGGAGAAAAAGATGTTAAAATCCTGGGTGAACCCCATCATATCAAATGCCGCATAAGAATCATGGACAACTTCAGCGCTCACGCAGACCGCAGGGATATACTTGACTATATAAAAGCCACACCACCTGAAAAACTAAAGAGCATATTCCTGGTACATGGCGAACCTGAAGAGGTACTAACGTTAAAAGATGCTATAAGAAGCCAGGGGTATGAAAACGTTCAATACCCTGAATTAAACCATACAGCCGAAATATGATTATGATAAACAAAAGACACAAAGTCGATAAGTTCATGGTGATCGACATTTCAGATGAATTCACCGTGATTGCGGACCTGCAGGAACTTGATATTTTCATTGATGGACTAATAAACCAGGGGCACCTCTTTATAGCCCTTCGTTTTGAAAAAATCTCTTATATCTACAGCGGTGCCATAAGTGTACTTCTGAAGAACATCAAAAAGATAAGGAACAAGAAGGGCGAAATCTGTCTTCTTGAACCAAATCGCGAGGTAAACGACGTCATTCGGATTGCCAACCTGCACAACATATTGAATATCTTCAACAGTGACGAAGAACTCCTCGCCTATCAGGGCAAACTCACCAATTAACACAACCATGTCCCAGGCCGCACCGGGATCATATCAGCTGTTTTACGGGACCGAGGTCCCTTATGGCACCGATGTTGTAAAACTACTGGGTGTTGATTATCTTCACGTCAAGATATCGGATGGAGGGGATCTTTACCTTACCCGTTATGGAGTGCCGTTTCTTGACAGTCTAAGACCGGAAAACTGGCACGCCGGAGAATGGTTCCATAACAACCGTGAAAAACTTGAAGGAACAAGTACCGTTTACAAGGTCAAAACAAAACCTATAAAAAACATCCAGAAAGACGTGGTTGTCAAGTGGTGCCGGGTGGGCGAGGATGTTCCGGGCAACACTTTCATGCTGAATAAATTCGTGAATGCCGAATTCAACACGCCCTATGAGGAATTTTCCCTTGTCATGGAGATGAGGGAGAACAGGACGCATGGAATAATCCGCACGCACAAACCCCTTGGTATATATGTGCCCCCTGACCGCCTGCTGCTGTGGCAGACAGGACGGTCAACATCCATAATCGAAAGAAAGAAAGCCAAATTCAGGGACGTGGAACTTGACATCTGCCGTCAGTATATAATGATCTATGAATGGGTCAAAGGCGTTTCAATTGTGGAAGCATTCAAAGATACCTTACCTGAAAATGAACTTCCGGCCAACCTTTTATCAGTTACGGAAGATGTCAACAAGCGGCTCGAACAAAGCGGTTACCGCATTCTTGATATGAAGCCACAACATATCATAGTAAGAAGAGATCAGAACGGCCGTATAATACGCAACCGGAGGCAGAATATCGAATATGCCCTGGTTGATTTCGAACTCCTTGAGCGGACGCCTGAGAACGAAGAAAAGACCAGGGCCCGCAGGCGCGCTGACTACCTGAAACGCCAATCCGACCGTTTCTTCATGACCAGACAGGACTCCTTTCCGGCCCACCTTAACCACATCAATATATTCGGAGTGGATTATGTGTACGGTTCAACGGAAAGCACGAATGGTATAGTGTGGGTAGTTGGGAATGATCCTGATCTATTTGATTTCTTTCTGCCAGAGCGATGGAGGCGCACCCCGCGGACAAAATTATCGGCAACAAGGGAAATCTACCATACACGGACCAAGGACAAAGTCCATCTGGTATGGAGGGTTAGCAGCGTAGGAGACCCTCCTGAAGACAGGGAGGTCCGTAAATTCGGGTACAACAGCCCGTTCGAGGAATTCGCAATCGCCCTCGAACTGTCCAATATGGGCCTCCGGACGATATTTCCGCGGGCCATTTACATGACCGGGCACAAGCGTTCGGATGAAAGCGCTCCCCAGGACAACAGCAGATTCGAATCACACTCAAGCATTTTCATGCACGATGGTATTCCGGTATTAAGCCGTGACCACAATTACATTACTGTCTGGGGATACTGGGTTGGCCCCATATGCAATGCTGAGCGTACCGATGAAATCTACAAAAAGGGCGTGAACCTTATTGACGGTCTGAAAGCAGGACTTATTGATGATGAGGTGTTCACACAATTATTGGACCGTAAAAAGCGCCTTTTGGCAAGAGCGGGCTTTGAAGACCTCAAAATGAAGGGAGACCATCTGCTCCTGTCCGTTAACGCCGACGGAAGTCTGATAATGGACAAGGAAGGGCTGCCTGATGTCAGGTTGTGCAATTTTGAATTTATTCGTAGATTATGATTCCTGTTTCAGTCATAATGCCCGTTTTCAATGCGGCTCCATTTTTAAAAGAGGCGGTGCAAAGTATCCTGTCCCAGACAATGGACGACCTTGAGCTAATCGCTGTAAACGACGGCTCAACAGATGGTTCCGCCTCCATACTCGAACAATTCAACGATTTCCGCCTGCAAATAATACATATCCCCCATTCAGGCGTATTTACTGCAATGAACCATGGGATAAAGGCGGCCCAAGGTAAATTCTTTGCGCGAATGGATGCGGATGATATTTCTCACCCGGATCGGATTAAACTGGAATTGGAACTCTTGACAGAATCTGATATTGACATTGCAGGGACATGCGTGGAAATATTCAATTGCGAAGGCATGCAGATACCAGGACATAAAAATTACGAGAAATGGATAAACGGTCTTGTACGGCATGAAGAAATTATAAGAAATATTTTTATAGAAGACCCAATCCCTTCACCTACAATCTTCATGAAACTATCCACAATACGCGGTCTCGGAGGATATGATGAGGGTGTGTATCCAGATGATTACAATCTTACCCTTAAGGCCTTCCATAAAGGACTACGTTTCGGCAAACATGAGGAAATGTTGCTCCAATGGCGCGACCATGGAAAAAGGCTTTCAAGGACTGCTCCGGAACTTAGGTGTCAGCGTTTCTTTGAGATCAAAGCGAATTACTTTGCCAAAATCCGTCCTTATGATGGCAAAAACATCATAATATGGGGAATCGGCAAAAACGGCAAAGCCCTTTATAAGGCACTTATAAAAGCAGGAATAAATGTGCAGGGGTTTACAGCAAGCCCTGAATTCATCAGGGAGAAATTTCTTTACGGAAAACCAGTGAAGAAAAGCACTGAATTTTGCAATTCATTCTTTGTCCTTGCCACTGCCGCAAGAACCGGACGGGATACGGCTGAAAAAACCCTTACAGGGCAAGGCTTATCACCAATTAGAGACTTTATTGCATTCTGTTAAGTTCAAAGACTTTTGACCCCGAATGTGCTAACTTATCATCCCGCCGCACGGAGGCGGCGGGACTGTTTTGTTTTTGTATTGTTTGTGCCCGAGCCAGAGACGGCTCGGGATGTGGATTTCGGGGAAGGGTCGTCTCTGACCCCACCATCAAACTTAAATGATCCCATGATTCAGTCCCGCCGCCTCTGTGCGGCGGGCGGCAATTATGTTAGCGCTTATGACTTTTGCCCCCACCCTTTTCAGGATCAAGCTGAAAAAATCACAGGCAATACGACCCTGAAAACCGAACCATGGCTCCCGCTCGACACAAGCATTATTTCGCCGCCAAGATATTCCACAACCTCGTGACAAAGAGAAAGCCCCAGCCCCACACCTCCATAGCGTCTTGTTGACGAGGCATCTCCCTGATAAAAACGTTCAAATATTTTCCTCTGTTCGTCAACCGGTATTCCAGGCCCTGTGTCAGATATATTTATTGCCGCCTTATCCCCTTGCATTTCAAGTGTTATTCTTATGTCACCGCCCTTGAGTGTAAACTTGACCGCATTGTCGATTAGGTTATTAAAAACCCTGTAAAGCTTATCGCGGTCAGACTTCATGGATATCTTATTTTCCGGATACTCGGTATGTATATTAATATTCTTTGCAGCCATTGCAGGACCATGAAACCTGATACATTCCATAAGAAGTTCCTGCAGGTCAAAGGAATTTATGTTCCATGTTTCCCTGTCGAATTGCATGCGTGAGAAATCAAGCAGATTATTTATCAGTGATATAAGCTTGTCTATATTGCGAAGTGATATATCAAGCTGCTTTTCCTGCAGAGGACTTAGAGGCCCTGATTCGCCTGAACGTATAAGTTCCGTGTATCCTCTTATTGCAACAAGAGGGGTGCGGAGCTCATGAGATACGTTGGAAAGCAGCTGGTTTTTTATTGCATCCATGTCCTTTAATTTTTCATTGGCATTGAGCAGCATCTCGTTCATGCGTTTAATGGTTTCCACCGCCCTGCGCCTAGCTGCACGCCCGCGTGACTGCTTGAGCTCGCGCTCCACCGCTGGAAGAAGCCGTGTGAGGTTGTCTTTCATGATGTAATCATGCGCGCCGCTCTTCATGGCCTCAACAGCCATGGCTTCGCCTATTGCGCCCGAGACAATCAGAAACGGTATATCGAGTTTAAGCGATTTGTAGATTGAAATCGCTTCGAGACCTGTAAAATTCGGCAATGAATAATCGGATATGATTATGTCCCATTTTCTATTATTCAGAGCTTCGGTTAAAGCTGTAATCGTATAAACCCGCTCGTGCTCTATTTCCTGGCCATTTTCCTGAAGAGCCTTCACGATAAAAAACGCATCATCCTCAGAATCCTCTATAACGAGCACACGAAGCAATCGGGAAATTGTTTCCTTTCCCAATACGGGAATCCCTTTTTCTTCCATTAAAATCACCCCAGTTCAAAATAAAAGGCCGCGCCTTTTTCGATTGCGCCTACAGCCCTTATCCTGCCGTTGTGGCGGCTCATTACTGCTTTGACTATTGCAAGGCCGATGCCGGTCCCCTCAAAATCATTTTCCGAATGGAGGCGCTGGAACGGGCCGAAAAGCCTTCCCGCATTTACCATGTCGAAACCCGCACCATCGTCTTTAACATAATATTCGGTTTTATCCCCGGTTTTGTTCATGCCGAACGAGATTATAGCAGTTGTATGCTTTGAAGTGTATTTCCATGAATTCTCGATAAGGTTGCTAAGTGCGATTTCAAGAAGGGATGGATCACCATTAACATGAATTCCGTCCTGGATAAGAAACTCAACCTGTCTTGAAGGACTTCCTGTCTTCAGATCAGTGGATATTTTCCTGACAATTACGCTTAAGTCAACATCCTGAGGCCGAAGGTCAGACCTTGTGACCTGGGAAAGTTTAAGAAAATCCTCAATAAGCCTATTCATATATTTACCCGAATTACGCAACCGTTTAATATAATCCCTCCCTTTTTCGGAAAAGGATTCGGCAAATTCATCGTCAAGAATTTCAGCATATCCATTGATGCTGCGCAGGGGAGCGCGCAGGTCATGAGACACCGAATAAGCGAATGTTGAAAGATCGCGGTTGGCATTTTCCAATTGCAAGGTACGCTCTTTAATCCGTGTTTCAAGTTCAATATTAAGACGACTTAAGTTCTCTTCGGCATTCTTTCGTGCCTCGATGTCGATAAGCGCGATAAGATTTGCATGCTTGCCGTTGAATATAACCGTACGCGAGAAAACCTCCAGAGGCCTGATGCGTCCTTCACTGGTGATTATCTTCACTTCTTTCCTGGAAGTAATGTCATATTCACCTTTTTCACGGCGCTCGTTAAACTCAATTACCCAGCTTAAATAATCAGGATGAATTACCTTGGCGAATCCACGGGCCGGCCAGGCCATCATTTCCTCAATGGTATAACCGCAGAGATCAGCCAGCCCCTGGTTGGCGAATGCAACCCTGCCATTCTGGATAAAAACAATGCCGATGTTGATCTGTTCGGACATAAGACGAAACTGTGACTCCTTTTCAAGAAGCATCTTTTCTTTCATTAAAAGATGTTCGTTCGTCTCGGTTAACCTGCGGTTCGCCTCTTCCAATTCTGCATTGGCGCTGCTAAGTCTTCGGGTAAGAGAAATAAGCTCACTTTCTGCTATTTTAATACGTGACTCATCACTGAAAAGAGCGACAATCTCATTTTTGCCCAACTTATAAACATAATTTGAATGCCATGCCTTAAGATTCGCATCACTGTAATACGAGGTTGGGAAGAGCTCAGGCTGTCCGGTACGTGACACGCGACGCAATACATCAAGGAGCCCCATTTCATTTATACCGGGAAAGACTTCTGTCACTCTTTTGCCAAGAAGCTGCTTTCTGCTTATTTTCGTCATCTTTTCCGCAGCTGAATTGAATTCTTTGAAAACAAAGTCATTTCCATTATCCACAGTCTCGTAAAGGGCCATCCCACTGTCCATATGCTCCAATATCATTTGGTAACGCATTTCGGATGTTTTAAGGACCATCTCTTTTTCAAGCAGTGCGTTATTGGATTCCTTGAGGAGCTGTTCATTTACCTTAAGCTTCTGGTTAATGGATTCGGTTTCCTGAAGCACTGATTTCAATATTTTTGATTTTTCACGACGTTTTATCAAATATATGTGGAAAATGAAAAAAACCAGGAAAAGTGCAATGAGAATTATGACGGTAAACAAGTGCGGCATATTTTAAGATAACATAACAACGCCTTTATGTCAAGAAATCTGTTTAAGAGTTATTTTAACGGCAAATAATAAAAAACCCGCATCATTGTATTATGATGCGGGTTTCAATCACAACCCGATTTGTGTCCATGCATCAAGCGGCCCTCCGGTATTATATTAATGTTTGCGCGATTCTTTCGGCAATTATATTTACCATATCTTCAGAAAGATGATACTGTTTTGTTTCCACCGCCGCCTTTAATTTCGCTAATTTTTCCTGCCGGCCCGGTTCCTGTTCTGTAAGTGCATTTATCCTCTCTTTAATCATACCAGCCTCTGAACCGGCATTGGAGAAATCAAACGAATCCTTTTTAATTTTATCAGGTTGGGACCTTTTGTATCCCAATGCAGCATCAACTTTATGGTTGGTTATAAGTTGTGCTACTTTGTTTATTATTGATATCTCCATACATTAATCACCTCCTTCAGGTTTTGATTTAAGGTTTTCTTCCTTTTCTCTATTAAGTATATCGGCTGAATTATTGCTTACCTTTATACTGTTTAATAGTATTAAGTTAAAATACTTGAGCCAAGACTAATTTAATAAATTTTCGATAGTTTGCAAAGCAGACCATGATAACAGCTTGTTTTTATTAGCATTAAGAGAGAAACCTTAATGTTTCCCTAAAGACGATTTCTTTGTCATAATCATGGGTTATTATGTGGTTGGAATGGTGAAGCCAGACAAATCTTTTTATTTGAGATGGCAATAAATTGAATATCTTCCTACTTGTTGATGGACTGGTTGTTTTATCCCCTTTTGCATGGATTATTAATATTCTGTTTTTAATAAGCGGAAGTTCAAACCTTACCTCTTTTACAAGTTTTAACGCCTGATTTATCGATGAAAGGGCATAATGGTAATATGCAATATGCTTTTTACGTGCTTCAGGATCATTGCAGTTTCCTGAATGCTTCTTTTTCAAATGGCGAAGCAATCTCCCTATTGTATTAACCAACCATTCCTCCGGAACCAAATGCCATTTATTATATGCTGTTTTAAAAAAAGGGCTTAAAAGTACAACCTTGCCAATGGAATAGTTTGCAGCCAGATGCAAGCCAAGGGCCCCACCCATTGAAAAGCCGACCACATGTACGACTGGGGTCTTTTTTCGTAACCGCTCATATTCTTCTTTAACAGCAGCAAACCATTCCTCCCATTTGATTTTATCAAGATCCGTGGGCTTTGTTCCGTGGCCCGGAAGCAAAATACCACTTACAGTATAACCTAATCCGTTTATTTTTTCACCCAGGCCACGGAGATCTCGTGGAGTGCTGGTATATCCATGAAGCATTAGAACAGATTCATTACGCTCTGTGCCTTGAAAATAAAATGGCTCTGCACCGATGATTATTCCGGTCTCAGGATTTCTTAGGTGGAAATCAAGTTCTTCGTGCTTTAGACTGTAAGGACGCCTCAGATACACATTTTCCATCAACCGTCCTTTTTTAGATATCTGATGAATTCAGTATTATGCGCCCATGATCTCTTTGATTTTATCTACGATATCATGTTGTTCTATGGGCTTTTTATACAGTGCCGCACAATGATATTCATTGGCAAGGGGTTCAATGCCGGCACCCTCAAGCCCGGTTGTAACAATTACGGATATCTTTCTCTCTGAAATCTGACGCTTATTTTTCTTTAAAAATTCAAAACCATTCATTAGGGGCAGAGCCAGATCCAGGATTATAACACAAAGGTTTTTGTCTGAGAGATGCTTTTCGGCTTCCTCAGCACTTTCAAACCCGAGGTAATCGCATTTCGGCAACAGCTTTTTCTCTAGCATCAAACGCTGATCAGCATCATCCTCTATATGAATGACCAGTTTTTTAGCTCTCCGTACCATAATCATTTATCCGATATAAATTAAATTAACCGTCTTTTCGGGTCCAATCGTATTGAATAACGCTGCCGTGGGCTGGAAGACGATATTCATCAGGGTTTTTATAGTCATAAGGTTCTGTGGGTATGCTTACAACCAAAGCCTCATTCTCGGAAATGCATTTCCAGCCGTGGTAGCAGTTAGCGGGAATTTTAACTAAGCACGGATTGTGTGTTCCAATAAAAAACTCATTGATAATGCCATGCGTGGCTGATTTTTCCCGAGAATCGTATATGACAAGTTTTATCATGCCGGAAATACAGCAAACATGATCACTCTGTATTTTGTGATAATGCCACGCTTTTACCACACAGGGGTAATTCGTGGTCATGTAAACCTGCCCGAATTTCTCGTATATCGGATCATCACAGCGCATAATCTCCATTAACCTGCCTCTTTCATCTGGCATTACCTTGAGCTTTTTAACGGCTACTCCTTCAATCTGCTGCATTGTCCCATCCTTTTAAATTATTAATATTAAATTATACCTGTAAATTACGACTGCCCGGCTTCACAAGTTTGATTCCTTGTTTACATAAAGGACATGCATCAGCCTGATAGGTTGTAACCTCCATGGGCATTAACGATTCAACCGGAATACCGCAATCAACCGAACCATTGCTGCGATCCACGATAACCGCAGCAGCAACAAGAATTGCCTCTGAATCATTTAAAAGCTTACGAACCTCGCTTATGGATTTTCCGGTTGTGAGCACATCTTCGACAATAACAACCCTCTCCCCTTTATTAAGCTCGAAGCCGCGACGAAGGGTCATGATGCCATTCTCCCTTTCCGTGAATATTGTACGTTTATCCAGAATACGCCCCACTTCCTGGGCCGGAACAATCCCGCCTATGGCGGGTCCCACAACAACGTCTATTTCTTTTTTCTCAAGCTTTCGGGAAATATCCATGCATAAAAGAGTCATGTACCTGGGATATTGAAGCACCTTTGCACATTGAAAATAATTGGGGCTATGGAGCCCTGATGTAAGAAGAAAATGACCGGAAAGATAGGCCCCGCTTTTATTGAATATTTCCAGAATCTCGGACTGTTTAAGCATATTTGAACTCCTTAAAAATAATATATCCTAAAATAATATTTACAGTGCCAAAGTCCCGAAATTAATCTTCCAATCCGTCTTTGACTTGAAAACCTTATAATATTCTGCTGCATAATTCGCATCCATGTTTGTTTCCATATTCTTTAATATCTGGGTAAAAAGTATGGTTGAAAAGCCGATTTTATTGGCAAGCGACGCTTCGTAAACAGCACGGAGCAGTTTGTTTTGACGTGATATGATTTCATCTGCCGAACCGGCGCTTTGTGAACCGCTTCTTATGCCGGCAGCCACATATTTTATTGCTTTGTACCCATCCAGTTTCTGCATTCCCGGCTTTACCTCCATGATGCCTGCTGAAATATAATCCACATCAATCATGACCCCGCCCAGTTTGTTTATTATTTCAATTACGTTTTCCCTGCTCATTACGCCATAATGCTCAAGCTTTTTCTTTGTCATACGTTCAACAATGCTTGTTGTAAGACGGATTCCGCCATACAGATAAACCTTCCCGAGTTCATCAACCCCGTCAATGTATTCACTTACATCAGAGGTTGGGAAAATACGGGACACAGTGATCTGGGATTTGGAGGCGTCCATGTCGCTTAGGATATAGAAATCAGGAAGCGCCAGAAAAAGTATTCGCTCCACGGTGTTGCCTGAAAGTGATTTGTCCTTTTCTTCTCGGAATGCCTTAAGCTCGGAATCCGTGCCCTTTTCTTCATCAGTAATATTACCTGCAACAAGTTCATTATCAGGATTGTTGTCAACAATCACCTTTTGCCCTTCAGCAAGGGTGATACGCCGGTCGCTTCCGACTTTTCCTACACTTACCGTTCCTTTTGTGAGATAAAGCGCGCTCATTGAACTGTCGGTTTCTATTTCAACCTCCGTACCCTTGATTTCAACAACCATTCGGGATGTGGAGAATACAAAACGAACATTCTGAGGCTGGGGTTTGATATAAGCCCAAATCTTGCCTTTATCCACCTGCAGATTGACATTCATCAAACCGGTCTGGTCTGCTGTGTAAAGAGAAAGAACGCTCAGCTCCGCTTGACTTTTTAAATCAATTAAAGACTCGTCTCCAAGACGCAGCTCTACCGTACCCTGAGCGCCGCATTTTATCTTATCCCCCTCGAAAACAGGCACATCGCGATCCGGTTTTCTGCTGCCGTATTTACCGGAAATGCTTACGTCTCCAACAAAAAAATTCACAACACAGGGTTTTGCGGTTGTTGAAACACTTTTCAGGCTTACATCCTTATCCAGGGTCCCGACATTCATGTTCTCCCCTTCTGATGCCTCTGCGTATATATCCAGGTTTTTAAGATCAGAGCTTTGGGTAATTCCCGCCACCCGCAATATTTCAAATTTGGTGGTCCCATAAGGAACATAATAAGTCCCGGGTTTCTTGATATTACCCTCAATTGTGACTGCAATTTCTCTTACTTCCTGACCTGACCCGGAAAATCTATGATAAAGTATCAGGATTGCTGCAATACCAACTGTAATTAAAAGTGCTATTGTGAGTTTCTTTTCCATGCTCATTCCGCCCTTCCTTCCCTTGTTATTTTCCAGTTCTCGCCCTCCCTCTGCAGCTTTATTTCCTTTGTCATAATTACCGGAAGCGTAAGAGGGTCCGGAGCATATTCCTGCCTGAATAAAACAGTTGCTTCTGATTGACTTAAAGCCGTGACTTTAAGCGAATCCATTTTAACAATCGAACTTGTATCAGCCTTGAACAGACTGTCTTTATAGGCAACCCATTCGTTAAACCCGCCGTATTTATATTGGAAGCCCTGCAGAGAATAGCATTTCTGAAACCTGAACAGATCCCTTGCCTGCCAGGAAGCTATCCATTCTTCCATTTGGCGGTTGATTTCTTCTTCCACCTTAACAGTGTCCAATTGTGATAGTTTCGGTGAATCCGGAACATTTGAAACACTTGAATTGTCTTTATCATTATGCCCGCTGATAGTGTAAGGAATGTACCGGAAATTGCCAGTTGAAACGCCCTCTGATATCCGCCTTTGAAATATTGTTCGATATATCATAAAACCGATTACAAGCCATAACATAATTATAAATGACGCGAGCAGCTTTTTCCTGTTACGTGAAATAAATCCGATCGAATCAACCATTTTTATTGCCCGCTCCCTGATTATACGAACATATTCCCTGGATTCAATCCACATATTTTTCAGGCTGAAACTGACAAATTCCCTGAAATTCTTTGGCAGTTTATCCATTTCATCATCATCTTCATAGTAATAGTATTTGCTTTTATAGTAACTGTAATAGCTGTAATAGTGGTAATAATACGGATAGTAACCCTTCCGCTGTTCAATACCATTGAAGATTATCCCAATTATGTTAGCGCCGGCTCTTACAAGTGAATTTTTTGTGAAGAGCATGGCTTTTAGTGGAGTTTTATGCGCGCGCGCGATTATAATTGTTGAGTCAACATGGGGCGCAAGAAGAAGCGCATCAGACACCGGAACAAGCGCCGGTGAATCCACAAGCACGATATCATGACTTTCAAATCCTTCCCTTATTATGTCAACAAATCGCGGACTACCCAGGATTTCCGCCGGGTTTGGAGGACGCTTGCCGGATGTGATTACAGTTATCATGCCCTGAAAAACAGTTTTAGAAATATCGGCAAGTGTGGCCTGTCCTGTCAGATATTCAGAAAGGCCCATTTCCTTTGGAACCCCCATGATCTTGTGAAGTGATGCGCGGCGAAGGTCACCGTCAATGACCATGACCCTCTTTCCTTCCATGGCAAAGGAGATGGCAAGATTGCATACCTTTGTAGTTTTTCCATCACCCTGTATGGCACTTGTGATAAGCAATGAACGTTTCTGGGTACCAACATTGGTATAACGTATATTTGTGCGTAAAGACCGATAGGGTTCAAGTATGCTGGATTTGCTTTCAGTATCGATTACTTTACTGTCTTCTTCCATAAGCGGAATAATACCAAGAAGAGGAAGTCCCAATTCTTCCTCGACTCCCTGTGGACTCTTTACTGTTTGATCAAAGAACTCAATGATGAATGCAAGTCCGATGCCAACGGACAACCCAAGAAAAGCGATTAGAAGAAGACCGAAACGTGATCCTTGCTGAATCGGAACTTTTGGAGGGACCGCCGCTTCCCATTGAACAATATCGAGCTGTCTGCATTTCAAACCGGATGCGCTGTTCCTGATATTTTGTCTGAAGAAGCTGATAAATAGCCTCGATATTTTCCTTATCCCGTTTTATGCGTCTGAATTGAAGCTGCATGGTCGGGATCTCTGTAATCTTTTTATTCATTTGGTCAATAACACGATCGTAGGCAATTTTTTTTGATTTCAAAGCATTGTTTTCAACAACAAGGTTATTGAACTCCTGAACAATATTTGAACGGTCCTGGTTCAGGCTCTTTGTTGAGGTTATCTTCATTGAGCCTTCTCGGTTTTTCTTGACCAGATCCGTTACCTGCTTTATGCTTTCCTTGAGATTTTTTACCTTCCAGGTGTTTTCGCCGAATTGCGCCTGAGCCTGGGCGAGCTCGATATTGAGCTGTATCAGCTTGGATTCAAGACTGTTATCAAAGGTGAATGATTCCTCGACATATACCTTGAGCTCTTTTAAAAGCCTTTTCATCTGGTTAATCTTCTCATCATTTTCAACAATCTGAAGAGAGGTATTCTGTAATGCTCCTTCCAGGTCTCCAAGTTTTTCCATTTCAGCATTCGATGCTTCTGCCACCTCAACTATCTTATTATGTTCCTGAAAGGTTTTTAAGGCCTCCTCTTTTACTTTTAGTTCTTTTTCGGTTTTGGAAATCTGTTTTTGAATATACGAAAGCCCGTCGGAAATATCTTTCCTGTCTATTTCATTATTAAAGTCTATATAAACGTCGGCAAGGGTATTGGCAAGAAGCGCCGCCTCATCGGGGTTTGGCGATGTCGCACTCAATCGGATAATATTCGTCTCCTGGATACGGATCACATTAATTCGACCAGTAATGCTGGGGATGCTTGTTTTCATGTGAAGCTTATCAAGAATACGGCGCATTACTTCACGGGATTTTATGGTGTTAAGAATGGTGTTTATTTTGGTCTGGCGATCCCAGAAATAGCCGGGATCAAATTGCCCAACCGGGTTTTGCTGACGGAGTTGTACCAGAAGTTTTGTTTCAGCTTCGTAGATGTCAACTTTACCTATATTCTTAAGGAACCCCAGGAATGTGAAAGCAAGGATACTTATAGCAATAATCCTTTTGCGGCGGAGAATAACAGAAAGATATTTGATTAGATCGATTTCATCAGCACCCTTTTTCTGTGGTGTAAACTGCTTTTTTGGTTGTTGTGCGGGCTTTTCCTTGTGGACAGTATCCGACTGTTGCGCAATTGGCTGGCTTATCTTACTTGGAGTAACCGGAGTAGCCTGAGAAATATCAGCGCTGTTATAGTTTATCTCCTCATGGATCTTTTCACCATCGAATTCAGGCTGTGGCGGAAGGTCTTTTATTTCATCCATTTGGCCGCCCTAATGCAATAAGATTCTCAGTAATGGCTTTTAAACACCTGACAGATGGCGCATCAGCAAATGAAGCAAGAGGAGATATCTTTTTTATGCTTGCAGGCACCGCGTCATCGTAAACAACGTATCCTATATATGTAATGTGTATTCCAAGGAATTTATTTACTATGGACCTGAAACTTGCCTCGACCTGCACATCCAGTTTTGATCGGACCATATTGATGACCAGGCATGGCCGAAATGATGTATGGGCAAGTGAAAGTGCACGAGCAGATTCAGGGTCAGCGTCACCCACCCTGGAAATTAATTCATCGATCCGCCGCACACTTTTATCTTTGGGGTTGGAATATGCCTTAATTGCACTCTGCACAACATCATTATCAGGAAACATTTTAATGAACTTTCGTATCATACTGTTTTTAATAAAGCTATAGGCATTTTCAACCGAAGACGGTTCATTTGTCAAGATCACAACACCATAACTTGACAAAGAAAAGAAATCAGTGTTATCCTCATCCGCCCCGGCGCCGACATCTATCACAACATAATCAGCCTTCAAGTTACTGAATGCTTTAAGCAGTTTCTGTTTTTCACCAAAGCGAGGATCAGTGATTTCATGCATGCTGCCCGCACCGGAAATAAGATTAACACCGGTAATGGAAGTGTTTATTAAAATATCTTGAATATTAGCAACATTGCCGGATAGAAAATCGTGTAGTCCCTTTTCAGGGTATCTTATTCCAATGCAAAGGTGAAGATTTGCACCGCGCAGGTCAGCATCGACCAGCACAACCTGTTTGTTCTGACAGGATAACTGACAAGCAATGCCCGCGGCAATGGTGCTCTTTCCAACACCGCCTTTGCCCCCTCCCACTGTTATTATGCGGGCACTTGGAGGAACTACGGAACGACCGCTTTCCATGGCGCTCAGCCACCAAGATTAATTATAAGCAATGTCAGGGAAATTGACCCACCGATTACTGAAATTACAGTACTGATTAAACCCCAGGGTATTTCTGCTTTTTCCGGAACAAACATGGTGTCACCAGGATATAAAAGGAAAACCTCTTCCTGATTGGCTCCCTTTTTTTCAAGAAGGACCTGCATATCAACTTGCGTAATATCTCCATTGGCCCTTACAATCTTTATATAGCGTGTCTTGGGATTTTGAAACCCCCCGGCCATGGAAATAATTTTGAGCACATCCGTTGGCTCGTAAATTTGAATTTCACCAGAACGACCAACAGCACCAATAACAAATACTTTGTTGGAAAAATATTCTTCAATGGCAATTGAAACAACAACATTGTTAACATAAGGTGCCAGCTTTTCTTCCATTATTTTTACAAGCTGCTGTGTTGTTAAACCACCAACTTCAATTTCTCCGATAACAGGGTAGTTTACCATACCGTCCGGACGAATACGGGCTTTCTGCGAGAATTCCTCGTGTTCCACAACCCTTATTGAAAGCACGTCTCCGGGCCGTAATACATATTCTGTTTTCTGAGCACAGAATGATTCTGAAAACAAAGAAAAGAGTACTAGCACACAACAAAATAATGAAGAAAGTCGGGTGACTCCCCACTTACAAAAATGCTTTTTAGCTCTGTTCAAACTCACTTGCATTGATTTTTCTTAATCGTTGTTAGTTTCATTAAGCTAAATGATAAGTTAATATATATTAATCAACAAATAAAACCAAATAAATTATTTTATAAAATTTGCAATAATTTCATCCAGTTCTGATTTAACTGTTTTAAGCTCATCCTTTATTGTTTTGATATCAATCGGGTTACCAGCTTCATCATCATTCTTTGTAACTTCAGGCACCTCACCTCTTTGATCTGAAAGAACCTTTTTAGCACCTTGAATTGTATATTTTTTGTCGTACAATAGAAATTTTATATATTTCACTAATTCAATCTCTTTTTTGCGATATGCACGATTACCTGCCCTATTTTTCTTGGGCCGCAACATGGGAAACTCTGTTTCCCAGTAGCGTAATACATGTTGTTCCAAATCAGTTTCTTCGCATACCTCGCTGATGGAATAATAGGTTTTTCCGGTATTCAAACTACTCATATTACCTCCGGCTTCAAATCCCTTTCCATTAATTCCTTAACTGCCTGGGTCGGAGACATGTTTTCAAAAAGAACCCGGTACATCTTTTCAGTTATCGGCATTTCCACTCCGACTTTTAAGGACAATTGATATGCCGATCTGGTAGTCTCCACGCCCTCTGCAACCATTTTCATGTTCTTCAGGATTTCAGTAATTGATTCTCCTTTGCCAAGATGTTCTCCGACAAATCTGTTTCTGCTGTGCCTGCTCATACAAGTTGTTATCAAATCTCCAATCCCTGTAAGCCCGAAGAATGTTTCTTTTTTTGCGCCAAGTGCTGCCCCAAGTCTAGTCATTTCGGTCATTCCCCGAGTAAGCAGCGCACCCTTAATGTTATCTCCAAATCCAAGGCCATCTAATATTCCAGCAGCTATGGCAATAATGTTCTTGAGCGAACCCGCAAGTTCCACCCCGATTACATCATCGCTGGTATATACACGCAGGTATGATGTATTAAATAGCTCCTGGACCATAACAGCTGCTTTCATATTATTAGAGGCTGCAACAATGGTAGTGGGCATTTTCCTCGCAACCTCTTCTGCATGGCTCGGGCCTGAGAGGATTACATAATTACCATGAGTAATTGTTTTATTTTCTTCAAATAAAACTTCTGACATTCTTTTTAATGATGTGTTTTCTATGCCTTTTGCAACATTAACAATAATGCAATTGGAATAGTCATACCCTTGAATTGAACGAATCACAGAACGCAAATATTGTGATGGAACCGCAAAAACCACCATATCAGTGGCATCAAGAGAATTTTTAAGATTGTCGCTTAAAGATATGCTTTGCGGAATAATTATTCCTGGAAGTTTATCCTTGTCCTCCCGGTTATTTATCAGATTTTTATAAAGGGCCGGCAAGGCCTCATAGAGAGTAACATTGCATCCATTTACATCAAGAACAATGGCTAGTGTAATCCCCCAACCGCCCGCTCCGATTACAGTTATTTTTTTATTGATGATTTTCTGTTTCATTTTGGGTCTTTCCGGATGATATCTTCTTTTCGGTCCCATTCAATAAACGACGGATGTTTTTTCTGTGGGTTATAATTATGAGTATGGCAATAAGCGCCGTGAAATAAACCAAAGGAAATGATATTCCTCCAATGCCTTTCTTATAAAACACCCAGGTTGACAATGCAAGAACAACTCCCGCTATAATCGAAGATATGGACACAATCTTTGTAATTGACACTGTAATTACCCAGGCAATAAATGCTGCCAGAGCTGGCAATGGCGTGAGGGAAATAAAAACACCGAGTGAAGTGCCAATGCCTTTACCACCTTTAAATTGTGCGAATATGGTCCAGATATGACCGACGATTGCAAAAAGTCCGCCGAGAATCTTTATCCATAATCCTGCTGATGGAACAAGAAGGAGAGGTATAAAGACCCCGAAGACACCTTTTAATGCATCCATTACAAGGACAAAGGCAGCTACTTTAAGCCCCATAACTCTGTAAACATTGGTCGCACCGGCATTTCCAGAACCATGCTGCCGTATATCTATACCTTTTAGTTTACGGCAAACAATTATGCTTGTTGGAATTGAACCCACAAGATAAGCCGCAGCAAATGCAATTGAAAGTTTCCAGTACATGTTTACCTTGTTTTCTTAAGGAACTTAAAGTGCATGGGAATTCCCTGAATGTCAAAGCGCTCATAAAACTGGTTTTCGATATACCTGACATAAGAATCCCTGATATCCAGGGGATGGTTCGCCCTTATTTCAAAAACAAGCGGCCTTCTTGAAGTCAATGTCATACTGTAAAAAACAATACGCTTGCCGTTTACAGCCGGATGGTGATGATTCGCGGTTAATCCAAGCAGGAACTCCTTGAAATCCTGAGGTGCATAAGGTTTGTCAAAATTTTTATAGATTTTGTGCGCAGTCTCGAGAACTTTATCAACACGCTGTCCGGTTTTGGCGGATAACGATAAAACCGGAAGGTTATTCGTGCATGCGAAACGATCTTTAAGACGCTTTACCAGAGTGTCAAAGGTCTTTGATTCCTTTTCTTTCAAATCCCATTTGTTCATTCCAATGAAAAGCCCCTTGCCATTGTCCCTTACCTCCTGGATTATCTTGACATCCTGTTCGTCAATCTGTGGGGCCGCCTCAACCAATACCAGGGCAACATCGCACCGTTCAATGCTCTGCCTTGTATGAAGGGTTGACATGTATTCAATTGGTTCGCTCACATGAGAGCGCTTGCGAAGCCCTGCAGTATCAATTATCGTAAACTTATGACTATTCCATTCAATGTTTGAGTCAATGGAGTCGCGTGTGGTACCCGGAGAATCATCCGTTATCATTCGCTCAGAGCCGAGGATCTTATTTATCAACGTTGATTTGCCGACATTAGGACGGCCAATGACCGCAAGTTTAATGCTTTCATCAACCTTGCTGTGGGCCCCGGTATCTCCAAGTTTGTTTGTAATGATGTCAAGCAAGTCCCCGCTCCGCCTTCCGTGTATTGCTGAAATCGGGACAGGTTCACCAAATCCAAGGGGCATGAATTCGTATAAGTTATTTTCAAAAACTGAAGTATCGGCTTTGTTTGCAACAAGAATTACCTTTTGAGAATTACGTTTCAAGTCGCGGGCAATGGCAATGTCTTCGGTTGTGATTCCTACGTGGCTGTCAACCATAAAAAGAATAAGATCAGATTCTATCACAGCTTCGTCAACCTGCCTTCTAATGGATCGGCTCAATTTCTCATCTGTTGCCAGTACAGTAAGTCCGCCTGTATCAACAAGAACGAAACTCTTACCGTTCCAATCAAGGGGATGATAATTACGGTCCCGAGTAACTCCGCTTGTTTCATGGGCAACAGCAAGCTTTTTTGATAGTAACCTATTAAAAAGGGTGGATTTGCCGACATTTGGCCGGCCGACTATTGCAACGATTGGTAACTTGTTGTCATTCATTGTGATATTCACAGTTATGTAAAGGTAAATATAATAATCAGGCAGGTTTTGTCAATGATGATTTAGGTCAAATGTCTAAGAGCCTGTTTGAAAAGTATTCCGTAGGCCCGAGAACGAGCGAGAAAAGGAATGGCAAGGCGCGCGAATGAGGCGTATCCTTCTGTGATACGGCGAATGAGCGCAACGCCGCCAGTCCTTTTCGCAGCCGGTTGAAGCCAGGAAGGCTTTTCAAACAGGCTCTAAGGGGTCGTTGAATCATAGTATTAACTTCTATTTTCACCGAGCCCCACGACAAATGATTTTAATCTGGGGGTTCGCCAGGTTTCTATAGATTTTTTGCGGCGGCACTGAGGCCGCCGCCTAATCAATCTCTTTTTTGTATTTTGGAGGTATATTTTTGTAGAGGCGTAGCAGGCTACACCTCTACAAAAAGATTGCAAACATTGTCTTGCCCTTTTAATCTTCTTTACTCTGCGATTCAGACAGTAAAAAACGCCATACCGGGGTAACAATACTCCCAAACACCCGTTTATCTCTGTAATCAGTCCCTGTCCAACGTAGTTTTCCATCTGACCATTAATCAAAAAGCGGATTATTTTTAAGGGATGTCATTTTATGCGATATTTTCTTGCTTGTCTGGTATGTATAATAGTATATTAGCATACCAGATGAAACCAGATGCAAGCCGCCTCAAGCAATTAATTCGAGAATTCGAGGAATCCCGTTTGGCTTATGTGCAAGACATTTTGCAAGAGCAAGGACCTCTGCGCAGCGGCTCCTTGGTTACCATCCGGCGCAAGTGTGGCAAACCTAACTGCCGGTGCGCCACCGGTGAAGGACATTCCGCTACCTACTTGTCCACAAAGCAAAGCGGCAAAACCAGGATGGTTTATCTCTCCGCCATTTGTTTAAAGACAGTAGCCCAGCAAGCCCGCAGCTACCGCCGTTTTAGTAAAAACCGGGCTACTTTGGTTAAACTAGCCCGGCAATCGTTGCAACACATTGATCGCTTACAGGAAATGCTTCAAACCACGACATCCATTGTTAATAAGAAGAAAAGAACCGCTGGTACAAACCGCAAAAAGCGGAAAGGAAGGGGCTGATATGGATTTGGTTGTATTCGAAGAAAACAAAACCATGGTCTTGCAAGCATTGAAAGAGGGAGAGTTTGATTATATTGAGGCGGCCAACGAGGCTTTCGAGACCGATTTTTTCAAGCACATTGGAGCCAAAAAGATTCTTGAGCAGGCCGCGCAGACTTATCCAACGCCCCGAAAGAAGGAAGAGGTTCCCCTGTGGCTCTATATTGCCAGCGAGTTGACGATGCGGTTACATGGCGTACACAGTTTTCATGGCTACCCCATGGTGGTGCGGACAGGGGGCATGCTCAATGCCTTTTTTCCAAAGAATGCCCAGCCTGTAGTCCATCCGGACACCAAAGATATCACACTGGCCTGCGAGGGGTTCAATAATAAGAATGAATATGATCGCGAGACACCCTGTGATCAGGATTTTCTTCGCAAGCTTGCCAAAGGTACCAGTGCGGAAGCATTGACACAGTGGTTTAACAACGATATTGCTCGTATTTTACGCTCACAGCGTGCCTTTGACAAGGAAGGTATTTTCATCGGAGACGCCTCCTACCTGTTTGTCCCGGACAATCCCAATTATGAAGGTTCCAAACTTTTGCTTTTTGATGAAAACAACCACCCTGTCAAACAGGAAGACTTCCATAAAATGTCTGACGAGCGCAAGGCGCGTTGTCAGTGGAAACGGTGCTATAAAATGGTCACACTGATGCATACTAATGCAAAGATGGAATATTTTCTTCTCGTGGGCGTCAGGGTGGTCTCTGGTGAAGAGCATGAATGCCCATTATTCTACGAACTTTTAAGGGAATTTATCAAAGCCGTAGGAAAAGGCGTTGTGAAAGAATTGATTCTTGATCGTGGCTTCCTTGATGGGGAGGAAATCTCACGAAACAAGAAGGAGTATGCTATCGACACACTCATTCCGGTACGCAAAAATATGGACGTATATACCGACGCAATGCCGTTATTCGAACGACCCGATGTCAAGTGGGTTGTTTGCGAGGAACCAAAGGAAGAAAAAGAGACGCCACGTCCGATACGGTTGAAGCCCATGGTTATAAGAAAGAGGGAACAAAAAAGACAGGAAACCTTGGAAAAGAATAAAGCAGAACAACCGGCTCCACCGCCCGATACCGTCATTGTAAAGAAAGAGGCTGCGGCTATCGGCAACTTTACCAGTTGGTCCACCTGCACCGTGCCATTGACTGTCATCGCCAATAAGGAGCATTATGCTGATGGACACGAAAATACATGGTTACTGATCAGTACAAAGCAGATAAACGATCCTCCCGTGGCTGGGCGAAGATATCATTTGCGTACATCAATTGAAGAAAGATACCGGCAGCTAAAGTGCTTCAGCGATTTGGCAAGTTTTACTTCCCGCAATCTGTCACTTGTTGTCAATCAAATCGTCTTTACATTCCTGGCCTACAACCTGCTTCAACTGTATCTTTTCCGTATAGGACGGGAGGAGTTCAACGCAAAAACACCTTTAAGCATAAGACGGGAACTGTTGCCAGCGGCTAATCACTTCATTATCTTCAAAGAAAATTATTTTGGACTGTTTGCTCCTCTGGAGTTGATGCAACTGCTGACCATCGGGATAAAGGAAGAAGCGCGAAAGAAAATCGGCGAAAAGTGTCGTCGTCTGCGCCGTGAACTACCTGAACTGATGGGTAGTCCACGCCCGACATGATTCAGCGGCAAATGAGAAACACCGCACGTCTATTCAATAATTCGTTCCAGAGAATCCGCACTTTGTTGCAGTGGGATTTTATTCCTGGCTGGTAAGATCGTTTGTAGCTTCAGATGTATTGACATATCCTGACTGGCCAATTTGTTCATGACTCGCTTATTGTGGAACCTCAGCTAACCAATTTTTTGCCAGTTAATGCAACCTATATTATCCGCACAAGGCAAAAACCTCTCCCCACTGTCTGAATCGCAATTCTTTACTTGCCCGATTTTCCTCCTATATTCTATTTTATCAAATCGAAAGTCTTGCTTTATGAAACAAAACCATAAATCTTATAAGGAAAGCATGAAAACAAAAATCATTTTAATTTCTTTATTGGGCCTGCTTTTACTTCTGCCGAACTGTTCCAATAAAGCCACGAACTCACCCGCAATAGATGATACAATCCCACCCGCAACATTTTCAACCAGTATAATTACAATAGATTCCGTTAAGTTTACATTTAAACTACTCCCCATTGCCAGTGGAGAAAGCCTTTGGGTTAGCACAACTGAAATCACACAAAAGCAGTATGCTAAAATTATGGATTCCATTGCACCAATAGACGACTACCCTGTCTCTGTCAATTGGTTCAATGCTGCACTTTTTGCCAACAAGATCACACATCGCGTAAACTCTGATTCCGGACTTTCACTAGATACTGTTTACGAAATAAAGGATTCCATCAGAACATTTACTCCTCCCCGTGTCCGCACATCAGGCTTCATCTGTTTGACATCTGATTCTCTTAAAAACTATTCAGACACATTTGCATACCAAGGCTCATTTGATTCTGTTATGATTTTCAATAACCAGGTATGCAGCTTAACAATAAGCTCACAAGATACAATACCAGCACGAAAATCAGCGATCTTCAATAATGTCGTATCCCTTAATCCGGACTCCATTTCCATCAATAATGCTGGAGTTCTTTCCTCAATTAAATTAAGTCCCCACAAGCTTGGAATAGATAAGGTTTTGTTTGTTCTTGATTCATCTGCAAAAATCGGGAGCGAAATAAAGGCCTTCAAACATTCATTCAGAATGAGAAACAATACAATCTACAATTCACCTTTGGCACCAGGTTTCAGTGATCCAGCAATTAACACCGTAACCTTAAAACTCGATTCGACATCAACATCAGGCCACCTTGTTTACTTTTTTTCAACACCTCCTGAATCATTGCTAAAAGTCTCTTTTACCTGGGCGTATGCTTATCCTTCACCGGATGCGATAAAAGACTATCCCCATGTTTACACTTCAAGGACATGGGAAACAAAAACAAGCAAGGCAGGGTTCAGGCTGCCCACAGCCTCTGAATGGGAATGCATAGCCCGATGCGGTCAAATAATCGACTACAGTACTTATAATGGAAAATTATCCTCTCTTGGAGCTGTTTATGGCAAACCAGAAAAAGCAGTTGTTGGATCGATAAAACCTAATCCGTGGGGAATATACGACATTACAGGGAACCTTGCTGAATGGACAAGTGATTGGTGGAATAATTTCGGTGAGTACATTGTAGAGGGAATTCCCAAGACAGACCAGATACCCTTGATAATCGTCAAAGGCGGCAGTTTTAAAAACAGCGAGGCCGACAGTTTCCTTAGAATCAGCGTGGATTATTCAGCCCTTCCTGATTCAACAAGCAGAGGCTCAATAGGTTTCAGGTTGGTTGCTAAAAAGGGTACTCACTGGCAGAGGTTCATCAAGCCGTAATGCTTGATTTAATTTCAGCGTAGGATTTCCGCAAATAAAGCGGTTTCATCTCTGAAACAGGAATAAATCCCCCTTTCTCAAACATAGCTGTTCCTTCTATTATGCTGTGTTCTATAATCTGTTCCGAGGTGGGGCTTTTATATTCGAATGATGTTACTTTTCCAGTTATCATGGATTTTTCAAAGTTCGGCGCATCATTGCCAACTAAAATGATGTCGCCATCAAGACACTCACTGAATTCCCCTGGAAAAGCAGCATGATCCGGCTGCAACATTCTACCGCTACTGTCAAATAGCGCTGTATATATCTGATTCATTCTGGCATCAAGTATTGGACATACTTTTTTATTCAACCCGAAAAAAGGCGCTGACAAAACACGAAGTGACGAGAGTTCCACACCACTTGTAGATCTTCCAAATGCCATTCCCTTTAGCATTGAAAGTCCTGTGCGGATACCTGTAAATGAGCCCGGACCGACCATGAAAATAAAACCCGCTATGAAATCAAGCGTCACATCAGCTTCATCCAGAACAGATGAAAGCATATTCATTCCTTCTATAGAGAAGCTTTTTTCAAGGCTGGCAAATCGGATTGCAATTGGTTTGCCATTTTTAGCAATACAGGCGAAATTCGGGAGCACAGCCGTATTGAGCACTAGAAATGGTGCGTCTTTTATCATGATTGTATTTGAGACCTTACATTGCACACTGGATGATTCTATCAAGCAACTCGGGATATGAAATGCCGCAAGCCTTTGCGCCTTGGGGCAAAAGAGATGTTTCCGTAAAACCTGGAAGGGTGTTTGTTTCAAGAATATACGGCGTATTATTGCTTATGATCATGTCCGTACGGGAAAACCCTTTGCAGTGCAGCGCATTGTGTGCCTTGACAGCAGCCTTCTGCACAGCTTCGGTGACAGGCGGAAAAAGCCTTGCGGGTGTGATTTCACGGCTGGCATTAGCTTCGTATTTGGCCTTAAAATCAAAGAAAGCAGATGATACAGGAACTATTTCAGTTGGCAAAAGCGGTTCGCAATCACCCTTTGTATTTTCAAGCACACCGCAAGAAACCTCGGTGCCTTTAATCGCTGTCTCAAAAATGAGTTCATTCGAATCTTCAAAAAGATTATCCGCAATTGATTTGACCTCTTCCTTTGTCTTGGCCATGCCCATGCCGATGCTGGAGCCACCTTCCGGGTTCTTGATGAACAGAGGCAGCTTGAGTTTTTCGACAATATGGGCGATTATTGCTGCACCGCCGCTCTCCCATTTACGTTTTGAATAATATGAATATTCCGGTGTGTTAAGTTTGTGGAACTGATACATCTCCTTTGCCATTCTCTTATGCATGGCAAGTGAACTACCCAATACTCCGGAGCCTGTATATTTAAGGCCGTGCATTTCGAGCATACCCTGGAGCGTTCCATCCTCCCCGAATTTGCCATGGATGATTGGAAAGACAATATCTGGCTTTGTCTCAGGATTAAGCATAAAAGCCGGGATTGTATCAGAACCATTCGTATTAATAGTAAGAAAAGCCTCTGCATTGAATGGCAATTCAAGACTGAATCCGCCATAACCGCTATCAGCTATCCATTTACCATCTTTTGAAATGATAACAGGACAGGAAATATACTCTGTTGGATTAAGATTATTTATAACACCGGCCCCGGACTTAAGCGAGACTTCATGTTCGCCTGATTTACCGCCCATTATTACTGCTACTTTTATTTGATCCATGATTTTTTATGTTTTAAGAAGCGAGCTTTTCCTTTAGTATATCCTCGACCCTATCAACCTCCACCCTTTCCTGCTTTGTTGTATCCCGATCGCGCAGCGTGACCTTGTTGTCTTTTTCAACGCTGTCAAAGTCAATCGTAAAACAAAATGGCGTTCCAAGTTCGTCCTGGCGGCGATAGCGCCTTCCAATGGAGCTGGACTCGTCCATTTCAACCATCACCTGACCGTTCTTCTTGAGCCCCTTGTAAATCTTCTCAGCAAGGGCCATCAAAGGCTCTTTCTTGATTAACGGCAGTATAGCTGCCTTTACCGGAGCCAGGCGAGGGTGAAAATGCAGTACCGTGCGTTTTTCCCCGCCTATTTCGTCTTCGTCATAAGCATCAACAAGGAACGTGAGAAGCACCCTGTCAACTCCAAGTGCGGGCTCCACAACATAAGGAATGAATCGTGTATTCGCCTGCTGGTCAAAATACTTGAGATCCTCACCGGAATGAGCCTCGTGTGCTTTAAGATCAAAGTCCGTGCGGCTTGCAATGCCCCAAAGTTCGCCCCAGCCGAATGGATACTCATATTCGATGTCGCATGTTGCATTGCTGTAATGGGAAAGTTCCTCTTTCGCATGATCGCGCATGCGCATGTTTTCAGGCTTTAAGCCAAGAGAGAGTAGCCATTCGCGGCAATAGTTTTTCCAGTAATCGTACCATTCAAGCTCCGTCCCAGGCTTGCAGAAAAACTCCATTTCCATTTGCTCAAATTCCCGTGTTCTGAAAATAAAGTTTCCAGGTGTAATTTCATTGCGAAAAGACTTGCCTATCTGGCCAATGCCGAACGGGATTTTGACACGACAGGTATTAACAACGTTCTTGAATTCAAGGAAAATACCCTGGGCAGTCTCTGGCCTAAGGTAAACAGTAGCCGCAGCGTCTTCGATAACACCCTGAAAGGTCTTGAACATCAGGTTAAATGCACGTGGTTCGGTAAAGTTGCGTTTGCCGCAGCGCGGGCATTTGATGTCGTTTTCGTTTATCTTATCGTATATTGCCTTAAAATCAAGCCCGCGCGACGCACCATCGCCGAGTTTGGAGTCAAGCAGTTGGTCGCCCCTTACCCTTTCCTTGCAGTCTTTGCAGTCCATTAAAGGATCAGCAAATGACTTAAGATGGCCGGATGCCTCCCATGTTTTTGGATTAAGCAGTATTGCTGAATCGAGACCTACAATATCATCTCGTGATGTGATAAAAGCGCGCCACCATTCCTTTTTTATATTGTTCTTAAGCTCAACTCCATAGGGTCCGTAGTCCCAGGTATTTGCAAGCCCTCCATAAATTTCCGATCCCGGAAAGATAAAGCCGCGCCTCTTGCAAAGGCCCATTAAACTTTTCATTTCAGCTTTGGTGTTTGCCATAATTTTTCCTGATGTTGAACAGTTGCAATAATGTTATTGTATGAATAAAATATAAATTGAGTAGGAAACAGTGCCAAGGAATTTTGAGATTCTGCTTTTATTCCCTGAATTGTTTGTGTTACTAATATGTCAGGGAATGGTCAGGATAATAAAAGGTACTTACAAATATGTTATAAAATCACCAGGTGTAACATTCGCCTGTTTAAGAAGTCCGTGCAGTGTGCCTGTGGCTACCTCCTTGTGCATTGGTACCACACAACCAATAGCGCCTTGGGGTAATAGCTTTTTCATTACCACATGGCTTCCGCGCTGCCGTGCCTGATAAAACCCCATTCGTTCAAGGGCTCTAACAATTTCGTTTCCGGAAAGTCTTGGCATTTTAGGCATGTTCAGCCTCAAATGTCGTCATGAAAGTGCGGTCAATTTTTCCCATTGGGAATTCTTCAAGATATAACTCAGTCGCTTCCTTGAGATTGCTTAACGCATCCTCAATATTGCTACCCTGACTGAAGGTCCCAACTTCAGGACACTCTGCAACGTATAAGTCTTCTTCTTTGTGAATGACCGCGGTAAATGTGTCGCGTTTCATGATTATTCTCCTCCTTATGCCCTTTTTTAATTTCTGGTGGGAACCTTTCAATAACAATTAAAAAACGGTTTGTTATATTTCAAACTTTCTTCTGGCATAGAATGAATATAAATAAATTCTAAAGTCAATTTCTTTATTTCATGCAAGCACCCACGCTCAAACCTAACTTGGACAATCGTTTAAAACCAACCCTGATTTCCTGTTTTGATTCCTAATTTTTAATGACAGGCTGTCTTTTAGAGTGATTATTGCACCAGTGCAGGCAGAAGTTCTTTTAGATGCGAACGAGTTCCTTTTGAATCATTCGGCATTTGATCCCAAGCGTTCGACATGCCTCCTGCGCAGACTCGTTGATATATTTGACCTGTTTGTCTTTGGGAACTTTGTTCAGCTCTTTTTCAAAGGCTTCCCGCCATTCAAAAACTTCCTCAACTGCTTTACCGTAGTTCATGACTTAACCTCATTGGATTCGTTAAGGTATTTGTGGGGCATGCTGATATCGATGATCTGATCGTGACCACTCTTGAAATTGATTGCGTTGAAACCGTCAATACGATGGTCGTTGACAAGATGTTTGCAGTTAAAACTAACGATATGTGCGATTCCATTGACTGTAGCTACAGCAACGTGACGACAATCATTATACACACCCTGAGAGCGACTGCCAACAAATTCGATGGCTATATACTGTTCTGCAAACACAAAGGCTTCTTCATCGAATGGCAGAAATGTGGGCCCTACATCGTTGATATGTTTGACCAGTTTATCTTGTTTAATCTTATCCTTTGTTGCCTTTATTTCATCAATGACTACAGCGGATATATATGCGTCATACTGTCCTTCCCGCAGTACAGCTTTAAACTTCCTGGCCGTTTCCAGCCACTCAGGGCGATCATCATGTTCCATTTGATTCCAAACGGAAGTTTCAATGTATAACTTTTTCTTCATAATGGGTATAATATAAATAATTTGGGATTTGCGAGTATACGATTCTACGATTGTATTATTTTAAAAGCAGATGGGATATTTGAATGCCTGAAAAAACAATTATTGAAATAATTCAACGATATTTTTAAATACTGAAGGAAAAAGGCATGCCTGTTTCTTTTGGTGTTCTTTTTGGTTCCTTTGCCAAAGGTACGTCGAGATCTGAAAGTGATATTGATTTGTTGGTTGTTTCGCCAAGGTTTGACGGGAAGAAAAATAGAGAAGATGTTTCTCTTTTGTGGCGTAACACACTTTTTGCTGATTCAAGGATTGTGCCGTTGCCTGTCGGTCTTATAGAATGGCAGACAGATACGGGCAGGCCGATTCTCGAAATTGCCCGGCGTGAAGGTGTGGTGGTTCCGGTTCTGTAGAAATGTATGATAGACTGTCTTTTTCAGCGATAATACTTCCTTACCATGCTTTATTTTCCAAACAACAGCATTAATACTCCGTAACAGTACAGTTCTGATTGAACTTTGCCACTGGACTACCTGTTGCAGATTTTGCTGTTAATGAAAAATTAGTGATTTCAAATCCTATTCCCGGTTGCCCCCTGATTACCATAGCCCCGGCAGGCATAAGTATGGCGTTTTTCCCATCAGCAATTGACACTGATGGATTATTGGATGGGCTATTATCATACACAGGCAGGTTTAATGTATTACGGATTTTATCAAGAATATTCTGGAGTGTAGTTGTTGAAGGATCATTCAGCGTAACCCCCTCCTTAATGAAAAGGTTGCTTGAACTCTTTGATGCGAAACCAACAAGAGAACTTATAGCAATAGTGTCTCCATCCTGAATATCCAAAGCCTCACCGTCAGAACAAAAAATCTGTTGTACCCCACTGCTTCCTGAAGGCAGAGGGGCTCCCAAGGCATCATAATAGAGCGGATTGAAAATTTGGTCCTCTCCTATTGCTGGCCTAAGCATCCTTTCTGGTGTATCGGAAAATCCATTGGCTGCAATGTTCTGATTAAAGTAGAAAGCCGTGGAAACCAATACACTACTGAGGGTATTTGTGCTTGTGATAAAAAGGTCTTCTATACTTGCAGCACTACCTCTGTTATCTATCCTTATTTCTCCATCAGGCACAATGCCAATCTTTACACCTGCCGCATTGGAACCAGCACCCATGTTCCAGGCATTTTGTGATAGGAAATTCGGGATTGCTAATAGGAATTGGGCAAGCGTGGCAACTCTATAGATTATGGAACTTTCTCCTGGACCAGCCATATAGGGGTTGTCAATAACAACAAATTCACCAGTTCGAGTTTCTTTTAGCCCCATATTATCTCTAATGGATGCTTGAACAAGTAATGTGTCACCGGTTTTTATACCAAGGTTTTGACCTGATGCATTATAAAGGCTGGTTAAAAGAACACTATTTAGTGCTGAATAGTCTGTGCTTATACTTCCAAAACCAACTCGGCCACTACAAACTCCACCATTTATACCAATATCATTATCTGATTCTGGTACCCCTCCTATCCCATCTGTGTTAAACTCATCCACCCTATGGAAAAATGGCTTGGTGTACAGTATTGTCCCCTGTATAGGGGCTGCGGAATCAATGAAAATTATACTGTCAATATCCGTAAGCCTGACATACGCCATTGCGCCCTTTTTACTCAAAGCCATATACTTTTCAGCACAAACAAATCCTGTCATCAACAATACCAGCATAATGATTGATAATACTTTCATACGAATTTCCTCCCCTTTTATTTTGCGTAAATGATTTTACGGGTTAATGATTTTCCATTATAATCCAAGCGTAACACATAAGCACCGCCTGCCAATTCCCTGCCATCTGCATTTTTCCCATCCCAGCAAAGCTTGATGTGTCCTGGTTCTGATTTTCCAGCAAAAAGAACTTTTACCTTCTGGCCTGTACAGTTATATACGCAGGCATTCAAATTTCCTTTTACAGGCAGGTTAACATCCACAGAAACAAAAGGATTGAATGGGTTAGGGTAAACATGACTTATCAAAGGCCCTGTTACCAACTGCTTTTCACCATTAAGCAACTCATAGCTGAATGCAATTTTACGCAGATCTGCCAATTGTTTGGTTTCAGATGGACCTGAAATTATCATTTCATTTTCATTAAATGTGATCTTTGAAATTGAAACAACCTCATAACTTGAAATGGTCCCGCACTTGCAATATAAATCCAGGCTTGGATAAGCAGTTGCGATAATGGGAATTATACATGGCAGCAATAATCCAATGATGATTAAAGGAGGCTTTTTAAGATTTTTCATTTTTTTCCTTTGATGGTAGTTTGGTTAAGGGGAATACCTGAAAATTAATTTGATAAACGCTTTCCGGATTATTATCCTTGCTCACCATGCATAACAGCTCTTTCCTGAAATCATTAATCCTGTTAACAAGCATTTTCCCCTCTCCAGTGCGCCTTGACTTCTCGTTTAGTGTCTCACTGGAGAGGGGAAAAAGGAGTGAGGTTCTCGACTTTCTCCGCATCCTGATTGTTTACATCAAACGCCAGACTTGAAAATTCAATCAGCGTCACATCCTCATTAGACTCATTCAAGAACACATGCTCAATGCCGGGCAAAAGATTAACCTTATGGCCGCAGCCTATATGAAGCGACAGCTTTTCCCCTGTTGCTCGATCGCAAAAATACCCTTTCACCCATCCATTCATAACATAAAGAATCTCATTTTTGACAGAGTGTATATGCCCGCCTGCCTTGTCCCCTGGCATCAGATTTACAAGCGTAACCTGTTTTACGCAACCAAGTATGGATACAAATTCATCATCCCCTCGGAAAATTTCCATTATTCGCCCGCGATCCGCGCTGTTTGCGTAAAGCCGCATATTGATTTTATCCATTAATGCCATTATGTAATCCTTTTAATTTAACTTTATTGCGCATCGAAAAAACGGGATTCAGAGCCGCCAGAACCTATGGTAAACTTAACCTGCCTGGCACATTTTGGACAGGCTCCCCAGTAACCGGTTCCAGTACTGTTTATATACACACGCTGGTAGATATTGCAGCACTTGAAATTAACACCAATGAATTTACGCTCCTTTTTTTTCTCTTCCTGTTCCATCAAGCACCTTCTCCAAAAAAAGCCTGCACGCCTGAAAGAAGCGCATCCCGGTTGGCATACACAGCCTTATCTGCCTCTATTGAATTCAAAAAGACTTTACCATAAGGCTTGTCCATTATGCGACGATCCAGAATAATCAACACACCTCTGTCATCATGCCTGCGGATTAAACGGCCCACTCCCTGACGAAACTTAATTATGGCTTCAGGCATGTAGAATGAGTGAAAGGCATTTTCATCCTTTTCTTCACAAGCCCTTGCCCTGGCTTCAACAACTGGATCTGTGGGCACGCTGAAAGGAAGCCGCAAAAGAAAAAGAATCTCAAGATGGTCGCCGGGAAGATCAACCCCCTCCCAGAATGAGTCTGTTCCAAGAAGTACGGCCCCTGGGTTCTTACGCATTTCCTCCAGGAGCTGCCAGCCGGAGCCGTTGATGTCCTGTGCGAAAAGTGGCCTGTTTATTCCTGCAAAGCGCGGTGAAAGCGACTCATAAACATTTTTAAGCATTTCGCGTGATGTAAAAAGAAGGAGCATACGTTTATTCAATAATGAGGACAGCGCAAATACCGTATCAGCTGTTTCCGCAACAAAACTTGCATTATCAATAGGAAGCGTGTCTGAAACAAGGGCGCAATGAAGCTGCTGCTTAAAACAATAGGGAGACGGGATAATCTGTTTTACAATACGGCCTTCAATATCCCCGGTCAATCCCAACCGGTTACAAAAATAATCCAGATTGTTTCTTATTGCAAGTGTTGCGGATGTAAAAACCACGGCTAACGCGGTATCAAGAAAATTCGACTTGAAAATATTTCGTATTTCAAGTGGCACACCAATAAGTTTTACATTAAGAGGGTTTGAACTACCCTCAGCCCAGAATACAAATAATGGATTATTGGCCTGAAGCAGTTTATCAAGCACTATAACCCTTCCTTCAAGCTCCCTTAAAACGCCCCTGATGTCGATTATCAAACTTTTTATCTCAGGAACATCATCGTATTCAAGGGCCATTGAATCAATAAAGGATGCCAATTTAGCGACAAGAGCCTCTATTTCCGGCACCGGTTCTTTGAATTCAATAACACTTGCCAACGTATCCGTATAACGCAGTTTATCAACCTGTTTTTCTTTCTTTAGCTGACTTCCAAGACTTCTGAAAAACCGAACCGAATCATGTTCCGCAGATGAAACATCCCTTGCAAGTGCTGTCAATGTATTAATGCGACCAAAAGCAGCATCCCCCTTTTCCTTCATTAAAAGCAGCTCCAGGTATCGTAACAATCCCCTGCCTCCTTCATCGCCCTTATACAGTTTTTGCAGAGTCACTGAAAACATAAGATGGGTAATTTCATCCCCAAGATGCTTGCGGCCAATATCCTCAAGCGCGTGCGCTTCGTCAAATATCACACGCGAGGTTTTGCCGAGCAGAGCGCCATCACCCTTTAAGTCTGTGAAAAACAGCGAATGATTCACAAGGACTATTTGTGAGGATTGGGCCTCTCTCCTTTTACGCATCAAAAAGCACTCATGGAAATAAGAGCACCTGGAACCACGGCAGGTTTCAGCATCTGATGAGATACGCGTCCACAGTATCCGGTTCTCTTTTTCATTAAATGCAAGGCATTCCGAGATGTCGCCGCTATCCGTTGTTTCAGCCCATGGTACAAGCGGCAGGAGAGCGTCCGCCTCCCACCCGCGAAGCAGCATGGCCGAGGCGTTTAATGTGTCCTCCCATTTACGAAGGCAGAGATAATTGGAACGGCCTTTTAAAATTGAGGCACGAAATTCCCATCCAAGGGTTTCGCGCAGAAATGGTATTTCTTTTTTGAAAATCTGGTCCTGGAGCGCCTTTGTACGTGTTGAAATTATTACGCGTACATTATTGATTGATGCATACCTGACAGATGCTGCAAGGTAGGCCAGGGATTTTCCGGTTCCGGTCCCGGCTTCGACAGCAAGCAGCTCTTTGTTATTAAGGGCACTGCATACAGCTTGTGCCATTTCAAGTTGTCCTTTACGAAATTCATATCCATCAAGTTTTTCAGATAAAACCCCTCCTATGTCAAAAACACCTCCCATTTCTTTCAGGTCAACTTCGTTGGCTTTTTCCGGTTCAACAAGCGGCTGGGGCAAGGGCTCTGGTTTTTTCCTTTTTACCGGCTTTTCCTGCTCTGGTACAGCGACACATAACAATCTAAGTGTGTCAGTTGAACGTGACTTTACAAGCCTCGATAACGATGACCGTTTTACTTCAGGCATTTCAGAAAGGGTCGTAAGGGAGATTACAAAAAGCCTCCCACATGCAAGAGCGTCAGCTTCTGCGCGGTGACTTCGGCCTTCGCAAAGCCCCAGGCTTTCCTTTAATGTTTCAAGTTTATAATTATTCTGACCTGGAAGAGATAATCTTGAAATAAGAAGCGAATCATAAACAGGGTTTCGAATCTCCTGTATTTTTTTTGTTTTGAGCTTTGCCTGGATAAAGGCCAAATCAAAACCGCTATTATGAGCAACCAGAGGTCTGTCACCGATGAAATTTATGAACTCTTTTAATGTATCACCCAAATCTTTTCCGCCTTCAACATCCTTTTGAGTAATACCAGTTAGACCTATAATAAAAGATGAAAGTGCACGCTTGGTATGTATTAAAGATGTGAAAGTTTGGACAGGCTTTCCTGACGAGAAAAGGACACACCCTAATTCGATTATTTCATCCCTTGACGGATCGAGTCCCGTTGTCTCAATATCAAGTGCGATAAATTCATCCGGTATTAATTCAACCATTTTGAAAATATAAATTATGTTATCCTTCAGGGTTAAGGATACAAGATATTTTGCCTCAGAATTGTATTGTCATTGACACTCTTTCCGGCCATTTATTATTGTTTTACCACTTTTATGCAATACTCAATAATTCCCGATAGCGTAAGAATAGATCCGGTAAATGTCCGTATCTATGAATATCAGCCAAAACTTTATAAAAAGACCTTACCGCATGATTTTATTAATAACAACTCTGTATGGAACAACCGCGATAAAACCATCAAACTCAAAGCCGCAGGAAGGGAAACCATTGCATTCCAAATTGTTCTTATGTCTGATAAAGAATGCAAAGACATCAATATATCATTAAGCGAACTCAATGGTCCTTCTACCATTCCTCAAGACAGCATTGAATTTTTCAAGGAATGGTTTGTTGAAGTACAGGTTCCTTCATCAGGTTACGAGAAAACAACATTGGGTTCAGGATGGTATCCTGATGCGCTTATCCCCTTTTCCGCAAAACCAAAGTATTATGGCGCGCCATTTTATTTTCCGGATTACTGGAACCGAATCAAGGGACAGAAAGCAACTGCAATATGGGCTGACATTTATATTCCCGAAGATCAGAAACCTGGCACTTATAACGCAAGGATTTCAATAACATCTCCGGACTTTTCCACAATAGAAATCCCACTTGAACTTGTTGTCTGGCCTTTTAGCCTTCCCAATACAAATTCGCTTAAAGGCAATATATATACAAATTCTTTTCGCCGGATGTCTTTTGGAAGAGAGCTGCGATATCAGCAGGTGTTTAAAAAACACAGACTGGCTAACCATCAATGCTATTATAGGCCTGACCTCACAATCGTTGATCACGAGCCTCACCTTGACTGGTCGGAATTCGATGCAAGACTCGAAAAATACTTTGATGGTTCAGCTTTCACGGACAAATTCGGATACACAGGACCTGGCTACGGCGAACCACTTGAATACTTTCTCCTTCCCTTCAATTGCAGTGGCAAAAAAGGGGCGGTCGGCTGGCCAACAGATACAACCGGACAAAAGGACGAGCATTTCTGGCGCATCTGGGAAAAGACGGCTCGCGAAGTGCGAAAGCACCTTTTTGAAGAAAGACGACTGACTCCAAAAACAAACGTTCAAATATTCTTCAATGCCTTGGATGAATGCCTCAAACGGGAAGACCATGAACGCATGATAATGTGGTCAAGCTTCATGAAGAAGCATTTTCCCGAGGCATCATTTCGAATTGACGGTGGTTATGATGATGAAACAATGGAGTTCCTGTCTGGGTATGTTGATTTATGCATTTTTCACACAGTAGCCTATAATATGCCATTAGTCGAGAAATTCAGAAAAAAAGGTGTCAGGGACTGGATTTACGGTCCAATGGTTTATGAATCCAAAACAAACGAACTCACAGGAGCTTCAACTTTCATTGATCTTGATCTATTGACTATGCGCGGCCTTTCATGGGCTTGCTATAAATACAATACTGAATCATGGTGCCAATGGGAATTCATGTTCGGAAATAAGCAGGCGTGGTATAATCCTGAAAACTTCAAGAACAACTCTCTTGAACAATTTAGGCTCTACAACGGAAACGGCATGCTGCTTTACGATGGCGAAGTTATGGATCTGCCCGATCCATGCGTAAGCATTCGTTTCAAGGCCGGCAGAAGCGGCGCTCAGGAATATGAGTATCTGAAACTATTGAAAGACCTCGGGGGCAACCCTGCTGAAATAGTTGACTCAATAATAGACAGCCCTCTTGGGAGCAAATCAATGGGCAACATTGAACCCTGGAACACCAACATCGCAGCCTGGGACGATGCTCGAATAAAACTTGGCGAGGCGATTGCAAAGAAGGTTTGACAGCGCGACAAACTATTTAATGAACGAAATCGAACAAGCAGACATATTTAAAACATTTTTAAGTCTTCCCTTTTCAGATGAATGTCATTATAAGTATATTTTCAAACCATGAAAATTAAAACCTTGTTAATTTGTGCGGTTATATCAATATTTTCCGCATGCACCACCAACAGCAGCAGCCCTTTTTCAACAGGCTCCGTCAGCACAACAACAACCCCTGCTAAAATAAATAACGATGTTGCAATACCAGGCAACGACACTGCTAAGATAGGCGCTCTTGACTTTGTTTGGGATTCTGCCTCACTTGACAATGAAAGACCTCAGCACTCTGTGGCCATTGCTCCTTTTAACATGTCACAATTCGAGATTACAATAAATGATTTCGCGGCGAATATCAGCTATGGCTTTAAATCATTACCTTCAACAAATCCGCCTTATCTAGACACATTGCTAAGGAAAGATTCGTCATCCAAAGATACTTTCATAACACGGACATACATGGATAAGGGTCTCTATACTCATGGTGATACACTGTATTTTACTAATTCATCCCTTGATACTGTTCCTATCTGGCATCTTGATTCAACACATGTCACCTTCAGCAAAATAGTTTCTTCTAAAGACACAAATGGCAGCATATATCTGTGCACAACGTCAGTTCTTTTCAACCCTGTTGATATTGAAAGGAACAAGCCCGTGACACAGGTAAGCTGGTACGGGGCGGCACTTTTCTGTAATTTTAAAAGTGATTCTCTATCATTTAATGGAAAATGTTATAACACATCAGATTGGACTTTGGATTCAACAAAACCAGGATATCGCCTGCCATCTGAAGCCGAGTGGGAATGGGCTGCTCGAAGTGGTCTGGGCTATTTTGAATCCTATTTCCCTACTGGCCGGACAATCAACTTTTTCATGGCCAATTACAGAATCCCCAACCTCCCTACCGTTTTAGGATATGTGGGAGTTTATCCGGCCAACCCTTATGGACTTTACGATATGGCAGGAAACGTATGGGAATGGTGCGGAGATCTATACAAACCAGATTATAATAGTAATACCCTGGCAATTGACAGTTTAAGGGTGCTTCGGGGTGGAAGCTTTGAAGACGATGCCTCGGTTTTACGGACCACGTTCCGGTCATACGCGCTACCAAATCGTATGGATCCTGCCGCAGGATTTCGCATTGTGCGCAGGAACTGATAAAACTTATTTTATCCACAATATTTAAGGATATACTTGGAGGATTAGGCTAATTGGTAAGTCACCGGTCTTGAAAACCGGCGTCCGAAAGGACTTGGGGGTTCAAGTCCCTCATCCTCCGATTCAGATTTAAGGCTGTTTTGCGAATCCTGCGCGGAACAGCCTTTTTTATTTGTATTTCGTTGTTTTTCAATCTGTTCTGACACATTTGCATATTGCTTTTCCTACTCAATTCTTCTTACAATTTCCCAACTTTACTCGATCCTCTTGTTGCAGTTTTGTTGCAGTTGGACTATTTTTATTTACAGAAAGAAAACATATGGCACATATCTTTAAACGCTCCATTGAAGGAAAATATGAAAGGTGGTATATACGCTATAAAGCCCCTTCTGGTACATGGCAGATGAAATCCTGCAAGAAAGGAACATCAAAGGTCGAAGCAATCTTTTTGGCAAACACCTACTCCGCACGGGAGATTAACAACCACCACAAGGTTCAGGTGAAAATGGTGAATGAACCCATCAGCAATGCGCTTATCACCTTTAGAGATGTAGTTATACTAAGAGATAAAGAACCCAGTTCTGCAAACCGAGAACAATCCGTTATTAACACTTGGATAGCGTATTTCTCAAAGAATTTATTAACCCAATTCAAAGACATTACAGAAGAGACAATCGAGGAATTCAAGATTGCTCGTCAAAGCATCGGAAGAAAACCAAAAACAATACGCGAAGAATTGAGGGTAATTACAAAATTCTTTAAGTTCGCCATTGAGCGAGGTTATTGCATGGAAAACCCCGCAAAAAATGTTAAGAAGCCTCCCAAGACACAAAAAGCACCACGGTATTTCAGCAATGAAGAACTTAAAAAGATATTTGAAGCTGCGAAACCTCCATACCTGGACATCTTCAAGTTTTTATATCTGACAGGTCTTAGAGCTGGTGAGATTAGAAACCTTCAATGGACGGACTATAATAATGAACGTAGCGAAATCATTATCCGTGCTATATCAGGTAATAAAACAAAGAGGGAGTGTATCCTTCCTTTAAATCAAGCTGCCGAGGAAATCATCAAGCACAGGAAGGAAGCCCATGATAACCCTCAACATATTTTCACGAATGGAATCGCAGATCAATTGGACAATGAAAACATTTATCGTAACTTAAAGCGTACTCTCGATGAACTAAAGATTCCAAATGCAAGTCCACATACGTTCAGGCATACTACTGCAAGCCACATGGTTATAAAGGAGTCCCCATATACACTGTCTCGAAATATCTAAGACACAAGTCAGTTAAAGAAACAGAGATATATGCGCATCTAGCCAATAAGTCCCTGAAAGAAGCTGCGGATGCACTAACAATATAACCTTTCAAAAACCTTGTCCTGTTTTTTTTAACGGTTTTAGTTTTTCTGTAGATTCAACACTCCGTAACGAATATATAGCAACTATCCATTCTGTCATTTTATCGGTGTTTCAGTATTTTATAGTTCTGTGTAAATTTATTTTCCCTTGTTCCACGCCTGTACAAAATGAATATTTATCGTCCACTCAACTCTACAAAAGCCCATGGGCAGAACCTTGTTTTACAAACTTCATCGCAACCCGGCCATCAAGGTCACAGACGGCGATTGGGAGCGCATAGACAAACTCACCACCTGCTTCCGCACCAAATTTCGCTGGAGCTGCGAGACCGTGGGCTTCTACACCCTCGATTTTCACCCGCGCTGGCGCGAGTGGTTCCCTGATTCCAGGCTCCCAAGCGATCAAAAGGGCTGGGAATTTGTGAATGCCGCTTATGAGGAGTTAAAGCAGAAGGGGTTGTCCAGACTCAAAATCATCCGCCGGCTCCACCGCCAGAAGCTGATAGACTACGATGGGGCTAACGGTCTTGACCTCCAGTCTGCCCTCGGCTCTACCAAGGTCGCTGGTAATGAATACAATGCATTCCTGGTGGCGGTATGGCTGGCGGAGGTGTCAAAACTACTCCCCCACCACAAATTTGAGCTGCGTGATGAAGGGCGATTCCTGAAGGTTGCGCTTATGCTGCAAAACGGTTTGGCCAAACCCGATTTAGACTATGTCCGTCACACCATCCGCTATATTGAAAATAAAATACGGGCAGGCGCCACCAAATCCACCTACGAGAATGAACGGCAGTTGCTGCTTGCGGCGCTTGAGGAGTTTAGCGCCTGCGACTTCAGCGAGATCAGCCGTTACTGCCGTCCGGTTGTACCCCGGGACTTCGATAAGCACCCTACATACATGACTGTGGATATCAACCTTAAAACCGGAAACGCCTTGGGCGACATAGGTCAGTCAATGAGTGGCTATGGCGGTGAATACTGGGGAATGATTTCCGAAACCGAGGCGCGATTACGGTCAAAGCAGGGATTCAGCAAAATTCGGGAGCTGTTGAAACGCATTGACCTTTGATGCCGTAATTTTCAGTTTGGCTAAAAATAGTGGACAATCAATAAAAGGAATAACCAATGCAAAACAAATGTGATATCAAGACTGCGCTGTTAAGAAAATATCCTGAGCAGGTGGTGCTGGTGACTACAAGAAGCAAAGACGGAAAAACAAATGTCATGGCCGTGGGCTGGGTAGCAATCGCATCAGGCGATCCGTCTGATGTTTGTTCTGGGGATAGACGATGAGGCGCATACTTTCCGACTCATCAATGAAACACGGGAATTCGTTGTGGTTTTTCCGAGTGAGGCTATGGGCAAAGAAGTTTTATTGGCAGGAAGCTGTCATGGAGATATTCGTGATAAAATCGCAGAATCAAAACTGGTAATACAAGAGGCAGATAAAGTCAAAGCCCCGCTCCTTGCAGATGCCGTTGCCAACTTTGAATGCCAGCTGGTGGACATCTATCGTCCTGGTGACTGTCCTCTGGTAATCGGTAAAGTCATGTCAGCGCATGAGAATGCTGATCCCAAGGTAAAACGGCTATACACGGTCGGAAAAAACCATCTCATGGGTGGTGTTGAGGCAATAAGAACTGTTAGCAAATGAGGGGCAACCAATCTTTTTAAGCTATCGTGATGACTATTGCAAACAGCCTTCTAAGACAAATCGCTGAGCCGAATTTTGCATCTCAGAATATTTTAGCGAAAGCCCCTGCATCGTTTTCAAGTTTATTGTTCAACTGCAAGCCCAGTGTCCTTGAGGTGTTCAAGTAGCTCGATATTAGGTAGCCATCAACCATGAGATTGCAGTAATCTGCCGAATCATGAGTGACTTGCTTTACAAGTCGCTTCACACCTCCGGCTGTTCTCGGATATCCAAGGCTTCCCGCATGTTCCATAAGCTGAATCATTGAAGCACGGATTTGGGCTTCCACCACTGACTTTACCCGCTCAATACTGAGGTATCCCGCGCGCTTTGGTTTTGGTTTCATTTGCTTTCCCCTCCTATTTTAATTTTTGATCTCAATTACCTTCTCCCCGTATACCCCAACAACAGCGGTCGCGCCAACCATGGTCATGGCGTCAACATGATGATGGCCATGAATAAAATACCGGGGTTTTGCCCGTTCGATGTAGCCGTTGAACGCCCTGAATCCCTGGTGAACGTGCGCATCAGCCTCATGAATCCCTGCCGGAGCATTGTGGGCGATAAAGACATCGACTGGCGGAAAGTCCGCCATTGCCGCATCAACATCCTCCTGGCGGTACAGAAAATGCCCTTCGGGTTTATAGCGCCAGCTCCCGGCAAACCCACCAAACCGCAGCCCCCGGAATGTCACGACCTTCAGATGCAGATCCACAACCCCCGATGGAAATGGTTTTAACGTATCATGATTACCACGCACGGCGTAGACCGCATCAGGGGTATAAGCGTCAGCTACCTTAAGAATTGCCTGATCACCAATGTCACCACAGGCAAGCACAACATCTGCTTTAAACCGCAGTTTAGACCGACCATATGGTCGTTGTCTGCAACAGCAACTATTATCATTTCACCCTCCGTTTTTAGGTTAAATTCAGCTATAAATGTTCGTCATTCACCCTTTTGACGAACATCCTGCAGCATGTTAAACCCCAAGCCTCAACATCAGCTCCCCATAGCGGTTCTCCGTAAGCCTTGCGTAGTACTTGAGGCAGGTTGCCGGCGCATGCCCGTGTTTCAGCGCAATGGCGTTCAACATCTCGACGTCCCTGCCTGAGATGTCGCGGTTCACCGAATACACCCGAAAGTCCTTGGGCAGGCGCAAAAGCCCGCTAGTCCAACCATCCGCTTGACCAGCCGCTCAAGCGCCCTGACCGTAACTGACGCACCGTCGCTGCCCCTGAACAGATATGGGGAGCCAGTCGTAGCGGACTTGGCCTTTACCGCATCAGCAAACGCTTTGAGGATGGCCGTATCAGCGCCGGCGATTGGGACTAGCCTATCCCCTGTCTTGCCATTGACCTTTACCATGGTAGCACCGTTATGACCATCCACAAGCCCATCCAAGCGAAGACCGGCAATCTCCCCTACCCTTAAGCCCGAACACAGCAGGGCAAGCACCGCCCTGCGCTTTAACGTGGCTATGGGTGTTGTTGGCAATGATGTACCGCCCATGCCCATCCGCCGGCGAAGGTTCACAACCTGTTCCTCGGACAAGGGCGAGGTAGTCAGGAGCTTCCGCCGGCGCGGCAGTTCCAGCTTCTCCGCCAGATCATGGCACAGGTAGTCCATTCGATAAGCCCACTTAAGAAACGACCGCAAGGTCGAGAGTATACGGATATGCGAGGCCTGGCTTATGCCCCGATTCTGCACCAGGTAATTGGAGTACCCGCTAATGTGCCTGATTGTAGTTAAGTTGATGTCGGCAACACCCTGACGGTTTAGCCAGGGCAAAAACCCTGCTTGACGCTCGCTAAACCCCGGGCTAAGCGCTCCAAGAAGGTCATGACGCATAACCCTGATGCTCTTCGGAGACAGCCGTCCGAGGTTCGCGCGATCACTGAAAAACCGCTCTACCAGGGTTGTTATCTGGTCTCCAACAGGCAGCGCCGGCTTGGGGATGGTCACGCTTCCGGTATTAGCAAAACCTACCATGCGCCCGTCCTCCCATCTTAAAACACCCGCTCGCTCTCTCCCTGTCAATCAGGCCATTCATTAATCATCTACCACAGGGTGGAGGGTGGACTAATACAATGCTTTTTATATAATGTATTCTTTATATAGAAAAGAGCTGGTGATACCCCACCCTCCACCCAGTCCACCCGCTAACGGATGCGCCTGCGGCTTTTCCACATCCGAAGTTGTTCAAGTGTCTTGACATTGCACTTGATTGGCGGAAATATCGCAGGAACCTTGATGAGCTTGCAATCAACCTGCAGACGCCCACGCGGATGCGCCACCGCCCGATCAAAAGCCTGTTTAACAGATGCTTCTTCTGATTCGGTAAGCCTCTCCTGCGCCACATGCGCTGGACAGACCTTAAGCTCCAGCCCCACAACGGTCGAAAACACAAATGGGCCGTCCATAAGTTCGAATGCCTCTCCGCAAGCAGGACATTCAATAAGATTAATCTGCCGGCATTTTGCTTCATCGCCGGTGTTGATGATCATCGGCATCTTCCCTCCCTTGGTTTTGGGTGAATCCAGTGCCCTTTAAGATTGAACGTATTAAGTAAATCAGCTGCTCACTTTCGGTAAAGCTCACCCGCCTGTCCGGCGCTTCAAATACCAGGGTGTACTGATTACGGGCGTAGGTATCCGTGGTCGTCCAGTCACATTTGCCGGAAAAAACATGGATATCCAGTTCCGCCATGATCTGGGTCATCAGCGCCTCAGTCGTGGGCAGCCCGGCTATTAACCGGTTGTTCACCAGAACAAAATCATACAGCCCAAGGATAGGACAGGGCGTTCTAGGTGATGTTCCGGAGAGCCACTTAAGATAAGCCTGCCTGGTTGCCGG